>PMZR01000119.1 GCA_003170135.1 Acidobacteriota bacterium | reverse complement strand
GGCCGCGGCGGTCAGCGTGACCGCGAGCGCAAGAATCCACAAAATGGTGCCTCGTCGCATCGCGTCTCCTGTTCGCGAGATTAGGAATCAGGACGGGAAGTGGAGGATACGGTGCACCAGTATTGCACAAGGCCCGTCGTTTCTGGATCGGCGCGGCGTGGGTCGGTGGGGAACCACGCGCCGCCGCCCGCCGTACAATGGAGCACCATGCGAGAGCAGCCGTGTTGGATTGACAGCGCGCCGCCGTGGACGGCCACCACGGCGCCTTTGCCCGACCGCGTTGACGTCGTCGTCATCGGCGCCGGGTACACGGGGTTGTCGGCGGCGCGGATTGTGGCGGGCGCCGGGGCATCGGTTGCGATCTTCGACACGCGGGCGTTCGGCGAGGGTGCCAGCGCGCGTAACGGCGGCCACGTCCTGGCCGGGTTGATACNNCGAGGCCGCGGCGAAGGCCGCGCATTTCGAGCGCTTCAAGACCGAACAGGAACTGCTGGCGCGCGAGTTCAATCACCACGTGACCCTGGTCCCGCGGGCCCTGCAGGACACCGAACTCGGCGCGGGGTGCTACCACGGGGTCCTCGTCGATCCGCAGAGCGTCGCTCTGCACCCGGTCAAGTACCTGCATGGCCTCGCGCGCGCGGCGATTGGGGCCGGGGCGCGCCTCCACGAAACGACGCCGGTCACGCGTGTCACCCGGCAGGGCGTCGGGTTCCGGGTGATCGCGGGCGGAAAGGCGATCGTCGCGCGCGACGTCATCGCCTGCACCAATGGCTACACCGACAGCGTCTTGCCTGCGCTGCAGCGGCGCGTGGTCCCGATGGGGTCGTTCGCAATCGCCACCGAGCCGCTCGGCGACACGGTGGCGGCCGCGATCATCCCGCGGCGCCGCCTCGTCTTCGACTCCAGGTACGACTCCTGCCAGTTTCGGCTGGCGCGGGACAACCGCCTCGTCTTCGGCGTTCGCGCCCAGATCATCCCGTCGACGCCAGCGAGTACCCGCCGGCTGGCGGCGATCCTTCAGGAACGGCTGCTCTCGGTGTTCCCGCAACTGCGCGGAACCCGTATCGAGTACGCCTGGAGCGGGAACGTGGACATGACGCGCGACAGAGTGCCGCACGCGGGACTGGTGGACGGGATGCACTATGCGATCGGCTACGGCGGGCACGGCGTGGCGCTGGCCACGTACCTGGGGATGCGGGTGGGCGAATGCCTGCTGGGGAAGCAGGCGGACACGCCGTTCCACGACCTGCGGTTCGACCCGATCCCGCTGTACCACGGCCGTCCGTGGTTCCTGCCGCTGGCCGGCGTGTACTACAAGTGGAAGGACTGGGTGGAATGACCGGGGGCGGACGCGACAGTCAACAGTTGACAGTCAACCGTCACGGCCCCGGCGCAACGGTGAACTGTCAACGGCGGTGAACGGTGAACGGTCAACGGTGAACGGTCAACGGACGATCAGATATAGATCTCGATCTTGCTCTTCGCCTTCAGCTGGTCGATGAAGGCGACGGTCTTCGCGTTCGCCTGCTGTTCCTTGAGGAAGTCGGTGATCTTCTGTCGCGCTTCCTCGAGCGGCACCGTGCGCGCCGGGCGGCGCTCCACCATCTTGATGATGTGGAAGCCGAACGACGACTCGACGACCGGGCTCACCTCGCCGGGCTTCAGCTTGACGGCGGCCTCCTCGAATGCCGGCACCATCTGACCCTTTGCGAAGAAACCGAGGTCCCCGCCGTTCTGCGCGCTTCCCGGGTCCTGCGACTTCGTCTTGGCCACCGTCGCGAAATCGGAGCCGCCCCGGATCTGCTTGAGGATCGCGTCGGCCTCGGCCTTGGCTGACGCCTTGGCGGCGGCGTCGGCGCCCTGTGGGAGCCGGATGAGGATGTGCGCGGCGTGCATGCTCTCCGGTTCCTGGAACTTGTCGGGGTTCTTGGCGTAGAAGTCGTCGACGTCCTTGGGTGCGACGTTCACCTTCGAGTTCACCTCGGTGTCGATCACCTTGGCGACGATCATCTGCTGCCGCTGGTCGTCCTTGAGCTGCTGGACGCTCACGTGTTGATCGGCCAGCGCCTTGGTGAAGGCCTGCTCGTTGGGAAACTGACCCTGGAGCTGCTTGATGCGGCCGTCGAGGTCGCTGTCAGGCACGACCACCTTCATCGTTTTCGATTTCTGCAGCAGCAGCTTGTAGGCGATCATCTGATCGAGCAGGCCGCGATACACTTCGGCGCGTTTCTCGGCCGGCACCGGCTGGCCGGCGCGCCCCTCGAGGTTCTTCACCGCGCGCTCGAATTCGTCCTTGTTGATGGCGTCGCCGTTCACCCGCGCGATCGTGACCGGCAGTTCGGCCGGCACGGGCTTCACCGCGGGAGCGGCGGGCTGACCCTGCAGCGACGCTCCGGCCTGGGCGGCCGTGTCCGGTTTCGCCGGTGCGGGAGTCTGGGCGGCGGGGCTCTTCTGGCAGGCGACGCCGAAAACCAGCAGCACGAGAAGCAACATTCGCTTGGTCACACAATACCTCTTCTGTTGGGCGGCGTCGTACATGCAAAGCGGGCGGCGCTCGAGCGTCTGCAAGCTGGCTCGCTGAAGTGGGGCGCGGGTGACGGAGGACGAATCGCCCGTCACACGCAGGCCGGCAGGAAGAACACCGCTCCATTTACTTTAACAGAGGCGTGCGGCCGGGACAAGCTACGCCTTATGCCACGCGCCGTTTCCGTCCCGGGAGCGTCAGGCGCGACGGGCCTCGTGCGGCTCTGCGCGCACCATCTGGTTCACGTCGTGACGCGTGAGCACGCGAACAAGGTCGCGCGATCCGCCGACAACGGGAAACCGATGCTGGCGGCTTCGCGCGTCACTTCGAAGCGAGGGCGGACACTCGTCCGCGGTGGAGCCGGTCGGCGCGCGGCTTCGCCGGCCCGCGCCGGCCGTCAATCACTCCGTTGAGCACCTGGACGAGCGCCGGCGCGGCCGCGCAAAGTTCCTGGCGATGCGACAACGAAAGCGCGCCAAGCAGGGCGTCGCCGCGCGTGGTGAGCCGCACGAGCACGCGGCGCTTGTCCGTCTCATCGCGCAGGCGCGAGACGAGGCGCCGCCGCTCCAGCCGGTCGACCATCTCGACCGCGCTGTGATGCTCGACCTGCAGCCGACGCGCCAGCTCGCCGATGGTCGGCTCGGTCCGGTCCGGAAGCCCCTTCAGTGCGAGGAGCAGCTGGTGCTGGCGCGGGTCGAGGCCGGAGGCCCGCGCGGCGCGCTCGCTGAATCCCAGGAAGCGCCTGATCTGGAACCTGAACTCGGCGAGCGCCCGGTAATCGGAAAGGGTCAGTCTGGCGGCCATGCTTTGATCTGATTGTATCGTAAAACGATACTGTCGCCGGGCGCGGTCTCGCGCTCGGGTCAGCGGTTGCCGTGGTCGCAAACCCGGCCCTGCCGCTCGTCACCGAGCCTCTTACACACGCCGCGCCGAACCGACAAACGCCGCGAGGCCACGTGCGGCTGGGATACACTGACCAGGCAGGGGACGGACACTACATGGCCGGTCGCGCCATCCTCATCGCGCTCGCGGTGCTGGCATATTCGGTTCGCGTGCCCGCGGCATGGGTCGAGCGCTGGTATTCGCGCGGCGTGTACGCGCGGTTGCAGCCCGTCGTGACGGGCGTCTCGAACCAGGTGCCGTTCGCACTCCTCGATGTGCTGCTCGTCGTGGCGATCGTATCTCTCGTGGTGGCCACTGTTCAGGTGTGCGCGCGGCCGTGGCGCGGGCGCGTGGTGCGGGAGATCGGCCGATTCGGGCTGAGCCTCGTCGCCGCCGGCGCTGCCGTCTACCTGGTGTTCTGGGGCGCCTGGGGGCTGAACTACGAACGTCAACCGCTGGCACAACGGCTCGATCTCAACCAGGACGCGGCCAATCACGACGCTCTGCTGCGCCTGGCCCGGACCATCGTCGGCCAGTTGAACGACGTGCACGATCGCGCGCATCGCGAAGGGTTCCCTGCCTGGGAACAGATGCGACCGTCGATGGAACGCACATTTCGCGCGACGCAGACCTGGCTGGCGCCGGGGACCCATCCGCGCGCCGGCGCGCCGAAGTGGTCGCTGCTCAGTTACTACTTCGAGCGGGCCGGTGTATCGGGCATGACCGACCCGTTCTTCCTCGAGGTGCTGGTCGATCGGGACCTGCTGCCCTTCGAGCGCCCGTTCGTCCTCGCCCACGAATGGGCGCACCTGTCGGGCTACGCCGACGAGGCCGAGGCGAACTTTGTCGGATGGGTGACCTGCGTGAACGGCGCCGCGCCGGCAGCCTACAGCGGCTGGTTGTATCTGTACTCAGAAGCCGTTGGCGCGCTGCCTCGTGAGGATCGCGTGCCGCTCGTCCGCGCGCTGGCCGCCGGTCCGCGGGCCGATTTGCTGGCGGTGGCCGAGCGCGCCCGGCGCATCCAGCCGGTGCTGCAGGAAGTCAGCTGGCGTGTGTACGATCGATATCTGAAAGCCAACCGCGTCGGCGAGGGGATCGCCAGCTACGACCGGGCGCTCGTCCTGGTGCTCGGTTCGCGGTTCGTCAACGGCTGGACGCCCGTCCTGAAGACGCCGGCGTCGCGCTAGGCGGTGCTGACGCCGAGCACTTTCCGGAAGACGCCGACCGCCTGCTGCATTTCGGCATCCGTGCCGATCGAGATGCGCGCATGCGTCGTCAGCGGCGGGAACACGCGGCCGACGAGGATGCCGCTGGCGCGGCACGCTTTCTGGAACTCCGCCGCGTCACGACGCACGTTCACCATCACGAAGTTCGCCTCGGATGGCCCCACCTGGTAGCCCCAAGACGCAAACGCCTTGCGCGTGAATTCGCGCGTGTCATGGTTGCGTTGCTTCTCGCGCTCAACGTGAGCCGTGAGGGGCAGGCTGGCGAGGGCGGCGGCCGCGCCCAGCACGTTCACGCTGTTCCCCAGGCGATGCCTGCGCAACGCCTTCATCGGTTCGGCCTGCCCGATGGCGTACCCAATCCGAAGCCCCGCCATGCCGTAGATCTTGGAGAACGTGCGGCACACGATGACGCGGGGATTGTCCATCGCCAGCGGGATCGCCGACTGGTAGCCGGGGTCCGCGACGAAATGATGGTAGGCCTCGTCTACAAGGACGACCGTCGTCGGCGACACCGTGTTGACGCGCGCGATGAAGTCTGCCACGGCGCTGGCGGGGTGGACCGTCGCGGTGGGGTTGTTGGGATTGCACAAGAAGACGAGGCCGGCGCCTTCCACCTGCGAGGCCATGCCCTTCAGATCGAGCCGCAACTGGGCGTCGACGGGAATGGCGCGCACCGGCGTGCCAATCAACTCGGCGTACTTGCCGGGATCCTCGAAGGTCGGCAGACCCTGGACGAGCGGCCTGGTGGGCGACGTGAAGCCGTACACCGACATCCGCAGGATTTCGCCCGATCCGGCCCCGACGACGATGTTCTCCTCCTTGACGCCGTGCAGGCGGGCAAGGGCTGCCGTGAGTTGAGAAGCGGGATTGCGCGGATAACGCGAGGCCTCACCGAATGCCGCGCGGATCGCGTCGAGCGCGGCCGGCGCGGGGCCGTTCGGATTCTCGTTGGAATCGAGGCGAATGCCATCGACCGGCGTCAACTGCCCGGCCGCCTCCTCTGCCCACCACGTGCTCGCCATCGCTTCCCGGCCACGCCCGGAGACCGCGGTCCCGGAAAGGACGGCAGCGCTCCCCCAGGCGAGGGTTCCGACAAAGGCCCGACGCGAAATCGTCATGGCGCGTCTCCTGCCGCGCGTGCGGCGGTAGAAATCGCGCCGAGTATAGCACCGCCAATATGTGAGCCGGGCCCATTATTCGCCAACGGTTTCTGCGCACGGGGAGACCGCAAACGTGCCCTCGTCGGTCAGCCGCACGCGGAAGATCTCGTCGAACCCTTCAGCGCGCGCCGGTGGGACGAGACGGCTTGCCGTGGTGAGAATCGCCACGTCCGGCACGCGCGCCTTGCCCTGGCGCCTGCGGTTCCTGGCAAGCGAAGCCTGCCGGGTGGAATCAAAATAGTAGGCGACCACGCGGGCGCCGCGCGTGTGCGCCAGGCGGATCGGCCCAACGCGATCTGCCGGCGTCGGGTTTGTGTTGTCCAGAACGACCGGCCGGCCCCGCGCCAGCGCCGCGTCGATGAGGGCCGCCTGGCGGGTCGCCCGATTTCTGGCGGTGGGGAAGCTGTCCTTGCTGATGTGTTCGTGGGTGGACGCGAAGCGCTCGCGGTAGAACGAGGTTTTTCCTGAGGCTTGCAGGCCGATAAGGATGACGCATTCCAGTTGTGTCATGCGATCAGTCTCGCGGCACCCACAAGTTGTATCGAAGTCCTACTCGGCGCCAGGCGACGACTCCGAACCCCATCCCGCCGCCGCGCTGGCAACGCCTCGCCCGCAGAGTCGATCGCGTGTTCTGGGCGCACTTTCGTGTGGCGGGTGCGCCCGAACAGCGCTTCATGGTCCAGCCTGGTCGGGTGGCACGGTCCCTGCTTCCATACGGAGCGTTGCTGGTCGCCATGCGGGGTCGCCCCGAGGAGTCAGAGGCCATCTCGAACTCCTGCAGCCAGTGACTCCTATCACAAATCCGCATGTTCGCTCGGCCAGTGGCCCATCCCTGGCCGAGCCCAGTCCTCCCACCACGAACTCCTACGCGGACGCGCCGGCCAGCGCTCTGCAATGGCGATTCCCTGAGCCAGGTCTGGCCCTGGGCCATAAGCCTCGAACCGTAAGCCGCTTCTTGGTGGGGTCAGAGGACGACGTCGACGACGATCCGCGTGCCGCGTCCGGGCTGGGACTCGACCGCGAGCCGGCCGCCCACGGCCCGGGCTCGCTCGCTCATGCTGAGCAGGCCCCAGAGCGGCTCCTCGGCGAACGCGCCCGCCGCCGGCGGGTCGAATCCACGGCCGTCGTCGACAATGACGAGGCGAGCCGACGTTGCATCCGCTTCGAGCGACACCGTCGCTCGTGCCGCGTCCGAGTGCCGCACCACGTTGTTGAGCGCTTCCTGCGCGATCCGAAACAGCGCGTTGGCGAGTGGCGTGGGCAGCGGAGGCTTCGGGTCGTCGCCCACGATCGAGATTTCCACTGGGGCCAGCGAGGGCAGGTGCTTCACCCACGCGCGCAAGGCGCTCATCGGCCCGTAGTCGTCCAGCATCGGTGGCCGCAGATCGGCCATCACGTCACGCACGCACGCCATCGTGTCTTCGATGAGGGACTGGAGGAAGTCCAGTCGCCAGGCGGCGTCAGGCATCGCGTCGGCAATCTGCATGCGCAGCAGGCTGAAATTGATACCGAGCGCCGTCAGGCTCTGGCCGACCCGATCGTGCAGGTCGAGGGCCAGGCGTCCGCGCTCGACGGTCTTGGCCTCCGCCAGTCGCGAGGCCAGCGCCCGCACGAGGGCCGCGTCGTGCCTGGCCTTGTCTTCGGCGGCCCTGAGGCTGGTGACGTCGACCGAGATGCCCCCCAGCGAGTCGACCTCGCCGCGGGCGTTGCGCAAGGGGAACTTGACGGTGTGGAAGTGCCGGCGCCCGTCGGGGGTGTCCAGACTTTCTTCGGCCGTTCCCGCCGCCGCGGTGGAGAAGACCGCCTCGTTGAGGACCTTGAACGCGCGGCTGGTCTCGGCTGGAAAGAGATCGTCGAGCGAGCGGCCCACGGACTGTTCGGCGGATCGGCCTGTAACGGTCTCCCAGGCGCGATTGACAAGACGCATCCGATGGTCGCGCGTGATGACGCAGATCGGCACGGGCGCGAATTCGAGCAGCGATCCGAGCAGCTCGTGGGCGTCGCGCAAGGCGTGTTCGGCCTCGACGCGTTCGGTGATGTCGTCGAACGTCGTGTAGACCTGCCAGACGGAGGCGTCGCCCTCCTGGAACTGCGGGACCGCGCTCACATCAAGCCAGCGGCGGCGATCCTGGACGGGGTTGAAAATGCCCATGATCCCACGGGCGGGTCTGCCGGTACGCAGCGCCTGCATCGAGGGGTGCGCATCACCGGGAAGGTCCGAGCCGTCTTCGTGAATGCTCTGCCAGCGCGGGTCCACCGATGTACGACCGTGGATCTGATCGAGCGTGACGCCGAGGACCTTCAATGCCGCCGGGTTGGCGGCGACGATGCTGCCATCCGCCGCCAGGTAGACCACGCCCTGCGCCATGGTCTCGAACAGCAGCCGGTAGCGGCGCTCACTCTCCTCGAGCGCCTGCTGGCCGCGTTTGCGCTCGGTGATGTCCCGGGCCACGGTGTGCAGGAATCTCCAGCCGTCGATCTCGACGCAGCGGTTGCTGAACTCGACCGGGACTTTCGTGCCGTCCTTGCGCTTGAGGAGCGCCTCGGTTGTGGCCGCCGTCCCGTCGAAGATGGAGGAGAAGTGCGCACGGAACGCGGCGAGATCCGCTTCGTCGTGGAGGTCGGGGATCCGCATGGACTGGAGCTCGGTCCGCGTGTAGCCGGTCAGGTCGCAGGCGGCCTGGTTGACGTGGACCAGCGCGGTGTCACCATCGACGAGGAAGATCGCATCGCGCGACCCCTCGAGGATCTCGTTGATCCACGGCGCAGTCACTGACACGGGCATACCTCACCGGCCGGGAAGTCGCGTCAGAACCCGCGACAGGATTGGCCGGACTGCCAAGGGTATACCCATCGGGCGCGCCGCGCTACGCGCATCTTCTGCTGGCTTCGGCGATCGGTCCCAGTGCGCCCCGGTGGTCGAGCGTTCCCGGCGTGTGGCTGACGGAGGCGCCGTCGGAGTCATCGCCGCACACGCAGTTGCGCCCGGCCCGTTTCGCCGCATAGAGCGCGCGGTCGGCGCGCCCGATCAGGTCCTCGGCCTCGAGTTCGCCGTCGCCGGTCACAACGCCGATGCTGGCCGTCACGTGGAGCTGCTCGCCGCGCCACGGCACGACGAGCGCGCAGATGGCGGTTTGCAGACTCTCGGCCACCTGCCGCGCGCCCTCCGCCTGCGTCTCGGGCAGGACGAGCAGGAATTCGTCGCCTCCGTAACGGCACTTGATGTCGCTGCTGCGCAGCTGTCGGTTCAGCAGGCGCCCCACCTCGGCCAGGATCCGATCGCCGCACTGGTGGCCGTACTGGTCGTTGATGTGTTTGAAGCCATCCAGGTCGAACATGATCGCCGACACGGCGGAGCGGAACCGGCGCGCGCGACGCAGTTCGCTCGCCAGCATCTCCGCGGCCGGCGCCCGCCGCACGCACGCGGTGAGCGGATCGTGAATGCTCTCGTTCTTGACCTGCGCGAACAGCTGGATGTTGCGAATGGCAATGGCCAGCAGCGAACCCAGGGCTTCGATCAGACGGTGCAGGCCGGCGGGCATCTGCGAGCCCGCTGCGGCGACGCCAAGCAGACCGACCACGCCGTCCTGCGCCACGAGCGGGTAGCACCACCAGGTGTCGCACGCGAACACGGCCGCCCCGGCGTTGACATTCTCGTCGGCGGCGCGCGCGACCTCGTCGAGATGGTGTTCCCACCAGGGCTCGGACTCGGGCCGCGTGTCCGCGAGCACCTCGAAGTGGCCGTCGCGCGAGAGAAGCAGCCATGCCTCGGCCTGCGGAAGCAGTTCGGGAATGTACCGCCAGACGGCCACGCGCAGGGCGTCGAGCGACAGCGCCCGGCCCAGCACCTGCCCGCAGCGGCTCAACTGCTCGAGCTCGTGGGCGCGCTGGCGCAGTTGCACGGTCTCGGTCGCGGTCGCGGCGGCCAGCCGCTTCGTCTCCTCGTACTTGCCATACTGGTGAAAGGCGTACATCACCATCAGAATCACCAGGCCGGGCAGGAGATCGAGGTTGTAGCTGCCTTCGATCTGCCGCGCCGTGGTGAGCAGCGAGCGAATCGACTGCTGAAAGACGACGAGCGCCGCACAAATGAGTGCGGCGGCGAGCGGAGCATCGCGACGGACGATGAGTCGCATGCGGTCGTTCTCCCTTTTGTTGGCGCACAGAAGCGCATGCCTGCGGATGCTGGAGGCACGACCCGTGCCGGTCCACGGGCTCGCAAACTCATGGGGATTCCGCCCGTGTTGTCGTCGGAGACTGTGCGCCGGTGCGCGCGACGGGCGCAGTCTGTGCGCCCATCGGCCGGGCGACCGGCCGGAACATTGCGGCGGGGACGAGCCCCGCCTGGCAGCGTCGTTGCACGCCAGAACCCCTGGATAGGGAGGAGTGTGCGGATGAGGAAATCAGACGATGCCGGTGAGATCCTGGTCGTCGACGATGGTCTGGAGTTCTCCGCCGCCGTCACACGCCTCCTGACGGCGCGGGGCTACCACGTGTCGACGGCCGTCGATGGCGCGCAGGCGCTCGCCTCAATTGGCGAGAACCAGCCGGACGTGGTCCTGCTCGACGTGATGATGCCGGGCCTCGACGGATTCGAGATCTGCCGGCAGATCAAGCGCAACCCTCGCACCCGGCTGGTGCCGGTGGTTCTCGTGACGGGCCTCACGAGCCGCGAAGACCGGATGCGGGGAATCGAGGTGGGCGCCGACGACTTCCTCGCCAAGCCGCCGGATTGGCAGGAACTGATGGCCCGGGTGCAGTCGCTGGTCCGCCTGAAGCGGGCCACCGACGACCTGGAGTCCGCGGAATCGGTGATGGTGAGTCTCGCGATGGCCATCGAGATCCGCGATCCGTACACCAAGGGGCATTGCCAGCGGCTGGCCAACTACGCAGCCGCGCTGGGGGAAAGCCTCCATCTGTCCGAGGAAGACATCGAGGCGCTGCATTTGGGCGGGTTCCTGCATGACCTGGGCAAGATCAGCATCCCCGACAGCGTGCTGCTCAAGCCTGGCCCGCTGTCCGACGACGAGATGACGGTGATGAAACAGCACCCGATCGTCGGCGCGCGGCTGTGCGAGGGGCTGCGCTCGCTGCGGCGGGTTCATCCCATCGTCCGCCACCACCATGAACGCCTCGATGGCACCGGCTATCCGGACGGACTGATGCGCGACGAGATTCCATTGCTCGCGCAGGTCCTCTCGATCGTCGACATCTACGACGCGCTGACCACGCCGCGGCCTTACCGGCGGGCGGTGACGCGGGACGAGGCGTGCGCAATACTGTTGAGTGAGAGTGCCCGGGGCTGGCGCAACGAGGACCTCGTGCAGGAGTTCTTTGCCATCGGCCGCCCGCGCCGGCTCGATCGGCCGGAGAGCAACTGGACGGCCCGGATCCGGGCCGGCCTTCAGGCGAACGGCTCTCACGTGATTGCCGGCGCGGCGCATCGGACTCCGGCCCGTGCCGGAGCCGTTGAAGGTGCGGCGTTGCTGCGCGTGTCAGCCTGACGCGCGCCAGTCGAAAGGCCGAAGCCCCGCCTGCGCGTCCCTCACGACACGCTTTCCACCACACGCCGGCTGATGAGATCCTCGAGGTGATGGCGTTCGAGCAGCCGGTAGAGGGCCCGCCGGCTGATCTGCAACTCGCGGGCGGCCGCCTGCTTGTTGCCTCGCGTCCGCTGCAACACGCGCATGACGTGCTCGCGTTCGATGGCGAACAGCGAGTCCGTCGCCGGCGCCGGCTCAGTCATGCCCGTGGCCGTGGCCGCAGGCAGGGGAGCATCCACGGACGCTTGATATGCCCCCGCGGCCGGTACCAGTTCCCGCTCGGTCAGGAACTCGCCGTCGGTGAGCATGCACGCGCGTTCGACGGTGTTCCGCAATTGCCTGACGTTGCCCGTCCACGGGGCCGCCACGAGCTGGCGCTCGGCCTCGGGGGCCAGACCATGGATGCGCTTGCCAAACCGCCGCCCGAATTCGGCGACGAACGCCGCCACCAGCGACGGAATGTCCTCGCGCCGATCGCGCAGCGGTGGAAGGCGGAGCTCGACGAGGTCGAGCCGGTAGAACAGGTCGGCGCGAAAGCGGCCGGCCTGGAGGTCGGCCGCCAGGTCGCGGTTGGTGGCCGCAAACACCTGGACGTCGACGTGGCGCGCGTCGAGCGCCCCGATCCGCTGCACGTCGCCGCTTTCCAGCACGCGCAGCAGCTTGGCCTGCATCGACAGCGGCAGGTCGCCCACCTCGTCCAGGAACAGCGTGCCGCCATCGGCGTGTTCGAACAGCCCGGCCTTGCTCTCGACGGCCCCGGTGAACGCGCCGCGCACGTGGCCGAACAGCTCGCTTTCGAAGAGCGCCTCGACCACCGCGGAGCAGTTCACCGCGACGAAGCGGTGGTTCTTCCTCGGACCGGCCTGGTGCAGCGCCTGCGCCACCAGTTCCTTGCCGGTGCCGGTCTCGCCGATGATGAGGGCGGTGCGGACGTGTGGCGCCAGCCGCTCGATCAGGCTGAACAGGGCCTGCATCGGCGCGCTGCGACCGATCATGCCGCGGTATTCGACGCGCTTGGCCATGTCGGAATCGACCCGCATGAGGCTGCGGCGCCGGTTCCGTTCCTCGTGCACGGATCGGAGCAGGCGACGCAGCCGCTCGAAATCGAGCGGCTTGGTCAGGTAGTCGATCGCGCCCTGCTTGATCGCCTCGATCGCGCTGTCGATGCCGGCATATCCCGTCATGAGGACGACGCGGCACCCGGGGTCCACGCGACGGATCGTGTCCAGGACTTCCATGCCGTTGATCTCCGGCATCCGCAGGTCGACCAGCGCGAGGTCGGCGTGGTTGTCGTGCAGGCAGTCGAAGGCCTCGCGGCCGCCGTTGCAACGGACCGCGTCGAAGCCCTCCTTTTCAGCGAACCTCGCCACGATGTCCACGATCGACCGTTCATCGTCCGCGATGAGCACGCGCGGTTTTGTGTTGGTCATATGTGTCCAGGTTGCCGCTAAGCGGATCGGGGACCGTCACGGCGCGACGCGACCGCGTGCAGGCGGCTGGTGAGCGCGACCGCGCGCTCGATCGAGCGCCGGATTGCCTCGATGTCCTGCCGGCGTGGATCTCCGGTTGCGAACTCGTCGAGCAGCAGCTCGATGTATCCGAGTACTCCGGCGAACAGGTTGTTGAACTCGTGGGCGAGCTCGGCCGCCACGCCCGCCAGCGCTTCCGGGTCCGGTGCCGCGCACTCCATCTCCCGGCCCGCCGGCCCGTCGGACTCCGGTCGTGGGGGCGACACGCGCTGCGCGGGCGCACCCGTCGCGTCCGGTCCCCGTTTGCGCGTCGTCATCGACCGCCCCTCAGGTGCGCGGCGCATCTGGCTCGGTCTCCTGGAACGCCGCCACCGGCGGTTCGAGCGCCGCCCGGACTGCCGACGCCAATCCGGCGGCGGTGAACGGTTTGGTCAGGAGCGGCCATCTGGAATCGAACCATTCTTTCTCGATCGTCTCCCCGGTGTACCCGGACATGTAAATCACGCGCGCGTCTGGTTGAAAGGCGGCGATCTGGTGCACGAGCGCGCGCCCGCTCATTTTCGGCATCATGACGTCGGTCAGGACGAGATCGACCTCTTCGTGTCGGGCCTGTAACAGCGCCAGAGCCTCCTCGCCGTCGATGGCTTCGATGACCCGGTAGCCCGCGTGTTCGAGCACACGGCGCGCGAACTGGCGGACCAGGTCTTCGTCCTCGACTACCAGGATGGTCTCGTCGCCGCCACCGTTGGCTGGCGTCGAGGGTGCGGGCCGGTGCCAGTCTTGCGCCGGCTCGGCGACGGCGGGGAAGTAGAGCGTGAATCGCGCCCCCTGCTGCACTTCACTCTCCACCAGGATCCAGCCGCCGCTCTGCTTGACGATGCCGTACACCGTCGCGAGGCCAAGGCCGGTTCCCTTGCCCTGTTCCTTGGTGGTGAAGAACGGCTCGAACAGGTGCGCCTTCACGTCCGGGGCCATCCCTTCCCCGGTGTCGCTGATCGCCAGCGCCACGTAGGAGCCGTTTGGCACCATGCCGGCCGGATGCGCTTCATCGACAATCACATCCGTCGTCGCAACGGTGATGCGGCCGCCCGTGGGCATCGCATCGCGCGCGTTGACCAGAAGGTTCATCGCTATCTGTTCGATCCGCGACGGGTCGGCGACGATCGCGTGGAGCTGCGGAGCCAGGTCCAGCGTCAGCTCGACGTCCTCACGGATCATGTGCGCCACCATGTTCTGGATGCCGCGCAGAACCGCGTTCACGTCGAGGCGGATGGGCTGCAGGACCTGCTTCCGGCTGAAGGCGAGGAGCCGGCGGATGAGTTCTGTCGCGCTCTCTGCCGCTCGCAACACCTCTGCGAGGTCCCTCGCCGACTCGCTATTGGTGGCGAGTCGATGTCGCACCAGGTCGGTGTAGCCGAGAATGGCCGTCAGCAGGTTGTTGAAGTCGTGCGCGATGCCGCCGGCCAGGCGGCCGACGGCTTCCATCTTCTGGGCCTGCTGGAACTGCTTCTCCAGCCGATTGCGTCCCGAGACATCGTGGACAACGGCAATGATGTAGGTCTTCCCGCTGATTGCGGCGGTCGATATCGACGCTTCCAGCTCCAAGAACGTCCCATCTTTCCGAAGCCCCCGAAACTGGTAGTCGTAGGGGACCGGATCGCCGGCAAGGTGCCGGCCAATCAGATGCGAGATGCTGTGCGCCTCACCGGGCACCTCCACGGCCGACATCGGCAGGCCGAGTAGCTCCTGCGCGGATCCGTAGCCGTGCATCTGCGCGAACGCGCTGTTGGCGAACACGACGCGTTCGTCGGCTTCGACGACGATGCCGTCGCGCGAGGCCTCGAAGATCGCCGTCAGCCACTGCTGGCTCGCGCGCTGCATCTGTTCGGCTCGCATGCGCTCGGTGACGTCGCGTGCAATGCCCTCGACCGCCACTTTCCGGTTCTCGACGTTGAACGCCTCGACCGCTCGGACTTCGAACCAGAGCATCGTGCCGTCCCGTCGTCGGATGCGTACCGCGGACAGCGACGTCTCGATGGACCCGCGGTGGAACACCGCCTTGTCGTCGGGATGAACCACGCGATCGATGAGCGACGCGTCATTGTAGAAGTCGTCGGGCGAGTAGCCAGTCAGGTGGAGAACGACAGGGCTGAGGTACTCGAAGCCCGGCGGGTCGGACGTCCGGTAGCGGAAGATGATGTCCTGGGCATTCTCGGCGAACCGCCGGAAGCGGGTTTCGCTTTCGAGCAGCGCGGCCGCCGTGCGTCGTTGCTCTTCGCGGAGTCGGCGTTCGTTGAGGGTCCGCCGCACGGCGTCGCCGAGCCGCGCCAGGCGGTCCTTCAGCAGGTAGTCGGCCGCGCCCCGCCTCACGCACTCGACCGCGGGTTCCTCGCCGACGGCGCCGGTCACGATGATGAACGGCACATCGAGCCCACGTTCCCGCAGCATTTCAAGCGCGTCAAGGGCGGTGAACTGCGGCAGCGAGTAGTCGGCGATGATGATATCCAGGTGGGAGTCGAGCGCCGCGGCATACGCGGATGCGGTCTGGACGACCTGGTGATCCACGCAAAAGCCTTCGCGACGCAGCAAGTGGAGCACGAGTTCCACGTCGTCGTTTCGATCTTCGAGGATGAGGGCGCGCAGCGGCGTCCCGGCCGGCATCAGCGGACCTCGGCGGCGGCGGCGTGGGCCGCGACCGGCAGGGTGAAGTGGAACGGCGAGGAAGTGGCGGAATCGCTCATGCAGACTTCCGCTCCGAAGCGGGCGTCGGCACACTGAACGGCTCGAGCAAGGGCGCCGAGGACGGGCAGCAGCTCGCTCTGCATGTGACGCTTGGTCACGAACGCGCACGCGCCGGCGGCGGCCGCCTCGGTCCGATACGCGTCGGATTCGAGGATCGTGAGCATGACGATCCGGGCAGTCGGCAGCAGCGCCCTGAGACGGCGCGTGGCTTCGATGCCGCTCATCCCCGGAAGGCCGACGTCCATCAGGATAATCGCCGGCAGGAACAGGGGGGCATTCACCACCGCCTCTTCACCAGATCGCGCCTCGACGACCGAGCAATCGGGGAAGATTGCCTGGATCCACTCGTGAAGCGAACGGCGTAGCGCATCGTGGTCTTCGACAACGAGCACGGTCGACCGCAAATTCGCACCCCCTGGCTCCCGGCGCCGGTAGCGTTCCCAGGCCGGCCGGCACCGGCCAATACCGCCCGGCGCACGCAATCGAGCCCTGCCATTAGTGTCGGTAAAGAAAGGGGTTAGTAACTGTCGGACTATCAGGACAACTGGCGTAGGGAAATCTTGATCAGTCGAGGGTCGCCAGGCCGTGCCGGATGGCGAACTTCACCAGGTCGGGAATATTGGCCAGGCCGAGCTTCGCCATCAGCCGGCTGCGGTAGGTATCGATCGTCTTGGGCGACAGGCACAGCAGGTCGGCGATGTCGGCGCTCGTCCGGCCCTCGACCACCAGCTGCAACACTTCCCGTTCGCGCAGGCTCAAGCTCTCGAGCGCCTGCCGCTCCGCATTGCGGGGCCGGCCGTAGTCCTCGACCAGCAGATCGGCCGCCTGCCGGCTCAGGTATCGACGGCCGTTGCGGACCGCGGCGATGGCATCGGCCACCTCGCGCGCCGCGCACTCCTTCAAAAGGTAGCCGGCCGCGCCGGCCTCGAGCGCCCGGGACACGTATTCGGAGCCGCAGTGCATCGAGAGGATGATGACTCGCGTGGCGGGCGCGCGCTCGCAGATCTCCCGGGTCAGCTCGATGCCGTTCATGCCCGGCATCGTCACGTCCACCAGCGCCACGTCGGGGTGCAGCTGCTGCACGATGCGGATCGCGTCGATGCCGTTGTCGGCTTCCCCGACCACGTCGAGTCCCTGGGCTTCGAGCACGGCGCGAAGTCCGTCCCGCACGATGGCGTGGTCGTCCACGAGCACGACAGTGGTTCTCATCGTGGCACCTCTGCGATTAGCCCCGAGCACGGCCAGGGCACCGCGACGCGAAGCCAGGGCGTGACGACCGACCGGAGCAGGAGCAGGGAAAGAGGTTGGCGAGCCGCTGGGCACGTCCGGTTGGGCGGGGGATTCGGCAGGCACCGGCGTCGCCTGGACCTCGCGGGAACCGGGTCACCAAGTCAGGGCAAGCGCGCTAATTTTATGACATGGTGCGCCACACGGCAATGGGCAATGCGCAATGCCGCGGGCGAAGAGCGAGGGGACGCAGACGGGCGGCTACCTTACGACGTGGCCGCGTTGGGCAGGGGCATCGCGTCGCTCCGACCGTCTCGTTCCGCGGCGGCCAGTGCCGGCGTCAGGCGGCGTACCGCCGCGTCGAGGCGCCCACGGGCCGCTGGCAGTTGCCCGAGCGCCGCCGTGCGCCCGATGGTCTCCAGCGCGGCGGCGGCCTCCACCACTTCGGATGCCGAGAGGTTTCCCGCCATGCCTTTGAGTGCGTGCGCGGCCATGCGGAGCTGCTCGGCGTCACGCTGGTCGGCGGCGGCGTGAACGGCCGCCAGGCGGCCGGGAAGCTCGACCGTGAAGAGCGCGATCACCTCACGCATCAGATTCTCGTCGCCGCCGAGCCGCCGCAGCAGATCCGCGGTGTCGATTGGCCCGTGGCGCGGTGCAACGCCGCTGGCGGCTGTGCCCGACGTGGTGCGTTCGACCACGTCGAACAGCGCCTGTGGTTCGAATGGCTTGGCCAGGTAGTCGTCCATCCCGGCGGCGAGGCACCGCTCGCGATCGCCTTTCATCGCATGCGCGGTCATCGCCACGATCCGCACGCGCGCGCCGGTGCCATGTTCGCGGACGCGGATAGCGGCTGTGGCTTCCAATCCGCCCATGCCCGGCATCTGCAAGTCCATCAGCACGAGGTCGAACGCGCGTGCGTCGAGTGCGGCGAGCGCCTCGATGCCGTTGCGCGCCACGGCCACCTCGTGGCCGCGTCGCGTCAGCAGGCCCACCGCGACGCGTTCGTTGACGGTGTTGTCTTCGACCAGCAGGATCCCCAGGCGGGATCCGGAAAGCGCCCGGCTGCCGGTCGGCCGCTCCCGTGCAGCGGAGGGCACCTCGGCCACCGGGAACGTCGCGGTCACGTGGAACGCACTGCCGCCACCCGGTTCGCTTTCGACCCAGATACGCCCGCCCATGAGATCCACCAGCGTCGCGGAGATCGCGAGGCCCAGGCCGGTCCCGCCGAATCGTCGGGTCGTGGAGCCGTCTGCCTGGCTGAACGGTTCGAAGATCGTGACCTGTTTGTCGAGTGGGATGCCCATGCCCGTGTCGCGGACGATGAAGTGCAGCGTCGAGCGACGGTCGTGGCGGCTCTCCTGGTGGATCTCGAGGGCCACGCGGCCCCGCGCCGTGAACTTGATCGCGTTGCCGATCAGGTTACCGAGCACCTGGTGCAGGCGCATCGGGTCGCCGACGAGCCCGACCGGCACGTCGGGCCCGATGTCGAGCACGAGATCGAGCCCTTTCTGGCGGGCGGGAAGAGCGAAGCCCTTGAGCGTGTCGTTCACGACTTCGGTGAGCGAGAAGAGAATGGATTCGATCTCCAGCTTGCGCGACTCGATCTTCGAGAAGTCCAGGATGTCGTTGAGGATCGAGAGCAGGGACCCGGCCGACGTCTTGACGACGTCGAGCGACTCGCGCTGGTCGGTCGTGAGTGGCGTGTCGAGCACGAGTTCGGTCATGCCGATGATGCCGTTCATCGGCGTCCGGATCTCGTGGCTCATGTTCGCCAGGAACTCGCTCTTCGCGCGGCTCGCTTCCATCGCCTGGTCGCGCGCGACGATCAACTGCTCGTTGGCGGCGCGCAGGTCGGCGGTGCGCGTCTCCACGGTGGCCTCGAGCGCCTGCTGGTGGTCGAGGAGCTTCAGATCGCGCTGCTGGATCTCGGACAGCATGTCGTTGAACCCCGCCACGAGTTCCCCGATCTCGTCCGCCCCGCCCGGCTCGGCCCGCACGTCGTACCGGCGCTCGCGCGTGACGGCGCGGGTGATCTCGGTCAGGTGCAGCAGCGGCGTCGAGATGACGCGCTGCAAGCGGGTCGAGAGGGCCAGCGACAGCCAGAAGGCAAAGCACAGCGTCGCGCACACGATGCCGGCGTAACGGACTTCGCGCGCCCGGATTTCGCCCAAGTCCGCCTCGAGGTACACCGTTCCCACCGGGTCGCCGTCGAGCACGATCGGGCGTGCCAGGCGCAGGTGGCCATTCACGAAGGCGTGCCACGGCTGCTTCCCCTGGCGCGCCGCCGCGGCCATACCGGGCGAGGCCGGCGCGGCGCCGCCGGTGAGGTCGCGATCGTAGCGGGCCAGCGGCGTGCCGTCGCGCAGCAGGATGGCCGCCGACACGAGGTGCTGGTCCATCGCGGCGACGCGCACGGTTTCCAGGGCCGCGTCCGCGTCGCCGAACGCCAGCGCCGCCTTGCTGTTGGCGCCGAGCGCCTGCGCCATGGAGTCCACGTCGGTGACCAGGCCGGCCCGCGCGTCGGACAGGTCGTAACCGACAAGGACCACGCCGGCAACCAGGAGCGACGCCGCGCTCGTGACGAGGCTGATCGCGGTCAGCTTGCGGGCAAGGGACAACCGGCGGAACGCCCTGCTGACACTAACGAGCATCGCGAGCATCCTTGACGATGGTGGCCAGTCCCAGCAGCCGCGAGCTGACGCGCAGCCGCGCGTGATGGACCGAGTCCACGTTGATGGCGAATCGAATCTTCCCGTTCTCGATGAAGACCTGCGCAATGCCGCCGAGCGTGGCGAATCCGTCGAAGTCGCTGATCGAGAGGACCGGCGCGTCTTTCAACGCGGAGATGAGCTGGCGCGCCCGGGCGGAGTCCAGGCCACCGGCGTACAACACGTGGCAGCCCTGCGCCGCGAAGCCCTCGCCCACGCGCGCGATGACGATGCGGTGGGCGCCGATGGTGGCCGTGCCGACCATGCGTTCGAGCTCGGTGGCGACCGCGTCGTTCGCCACGCACAGCCGGAGCGGCGCCGCGACAGGCAGCACGCCGGCGGGCCATTCGGCAAACCGGGCGATGTTGTAGACGAACGCTGCCTTGAGCGCCGGTTCGATGCTGGTTTGCGGCTCGGCGGATGGGGCGGCCATCAGGGACAGTGCGACCGCCGCCCACACGGGCAGATGGAACGAACGGTGAGTCACGACCGTTCGAGCGCGCACGTTGGTGTCCCCACGATACGGATTCATCGAGACGACCGCCGCTTGGGTTCAAGCGCGTGCGTGACGTCGTGGGCCGCGCGCTCCAGCTCCGGTTCGGCGTATTTCGTGAAGCACTCGGGGCAGATCCCGTGGGAGAAGCGGGCGCCGGAGTGTTTCATGACGTAGGTCTCGATCTGCTCCCAGTAGTCGCGGTCGTTGCGGATCTTCTTGCAGTAGGCGCAGATCGGGAGCAAGGCGCGCAGCTGGCTGACCTGCGCGAGCGCTTCCTCGAGTTCGCGCACGCGCTCGGCAAGGCTCACCTGCAGGTCCAGCACGCGCGCGCCGACGCGCAGTCGGGCGCGCAGCTCGTCTGGATCGAACGGCTTGGCGATGTAGTCGTCGGCTCCCGCATCGAGGCCGGCCACGACATCCTCGCGGCTGGTCCGGGAGGTCAGCAGGATGATGTAGAGCGAATTGCTGGCCGGCGACGCCCTGAGGCGCCGGCAGATTTCGACGCCGTCCATGCGCGGCATCATCCAGTCCAGCACCGCCAGCGCCGGGCCGTCGTGCCGGCGGATGACGTTCCACGCCTGCAGGCCGTCCGACGTGACCACGACGTCGTAGCCGCGGCCTTCCAGTGTCGCCTCCAGGATCCGGCGCGAGAGGGGATCGTCTTCGGCTATCACCACACGCATGCCGGCACCTTCCATCCGCGCAACCCGTCCTGCGCGCGTCGTTGCTTATGCCGCGGCCGAATCCGCCACCGCGCCATTGCGCCGGAAGACCGCCTGCACGCGCGCGAGCAGGACGCCGGCGTCGAATGGCTTGATGATGTAGTCGTCGGCGCCCAGATCGAGGACCCGGCGTTCCACGCCCGGGCCGTCCTCGGATGTCAGCACGATGATGGGCATGGTGGTGAGCGAGAGCTCGCGTCGCATGCGGGCGATCGCCTGGTAGCCATCCATCTCGGGCATGTTGAGATCGATCAGAAGCAGGTCCGGGTGCTCGCGGGCGGCGACCTCGACCGCGTGGCGGCCGTGGATCGCTTCGAGCACCTCGTACTGCTCGCGCTCGAGCAGCAGCTTGACCAGCATCCGGGTGATCGCGTCGTCGTCCACGACGAGCACGCGGCGCTGCGATCGCGGCCCGGCGGTCTGGGCGTCGTCGCCCGAGAGCACGCGATCGATCTCCTCGATCGAGGTGACCCCTGCCGCCACCAGTTCGAGCGCGCGCTGCCGCATGGTCGGGATGCCCGCGGCCTGCATGGCCATGCGAATCTCGTGGGCCGTGGCGTCCTGCGCGATCGTCGCGCGCAGGCTCTCGGACGGGGTGAGCAGTTCGACGATCGGCACCCGCCCCGCGTAGCCCGTCTGCTTGCACCGCTCGCAGCCGGGACCTGCCGACGCGGGAATCGCGGCCATGTGGTGCAGTTGCCCGAGCCGGCGCGCCTCGACCTCGTCGTTCAGGTCCCGGCAGTGGGGGCAGAGGGAGCGGACGAGTCGTTGCGCCAGAATGCCTGACAGGCTCTCGGCGATCTTGAACGGCTCGAGGCCGAGGTTCATGAGCCGCGTGACGGCCGTCGCGGCATCGATGGTATGGACCGATGTCAGGACGAGGTGCCCCGTGTAGGCCGCCTGGCCGACGATCTGTGCGACCTCGGCGTCGCGCACCTCGCCGACCATGATGATGTTCGGGTCCTGGCGGAGCAGGGACTTGAGAATGGCGGCGAAGGTGTTCCCGGCGCGCGCGTTGACCGGGATCTGCGCGACGCCCGGCACGGTGCGCTCGACCGGATCCTCGACGCTGACGATGTTGGTCGCGGCCGTCCGCAGATGATCGAGGGCGGCGTAGAGCGCCGTGGTCTTGCCCGAGCCGGTCGGGCCGGTGGCCAGCATGAGGCCGTCCGGCCGCGCGAGGCACCGCATCAGCCGGGCGAGCGTGTCCGGGTCGTACCCGAGATCAACGAGCTTCTTGGGCGTGCTCTGGGCGTCAATGACGCGCATGACCAGCTTCTCGCCGTCGATCGTCGGCAGCGAGGAGAGGCGGACGTCGATGGGCCGGCCGTCGACCGCGAGCCGGAACGCGCCGTCCTGCGGGCGGTTGTGCACGGCGATATCGGCAGACGCCATGATCTTGAAGCGATTGCGCACCGGGTGCGTCGCGCTGGCCGGCAGGGTCAGCACCGGCTCGAGCACGCCGCAAATCCGGTAGCGGACGTTCGCGCCGCCGCTCGTGAAGTCGATGTGGATGTCGCTCGCGCCGACATCGACGGCGCGGGCAATCAGGCGATTGCAGAAATCGATGACGGGTGACCCGCTCTTCGCGTCGGCTCCCGCGAGGTCGAAGGGCCCCACGACCACTTCGCCGGCTCGGAGGCGATCGGCCAGGCGTTCGAGATCGCCCAGCTTCGGATACAGGCGATCGAGCGCGGCGAGCACGGCGGTGCGCAGGGCGAGGACAGCGGTCACGCGCCGGCCGGACGCGAACGCCACGTCACGCTCGGCTTCGATGTCGAACGGGCGGCACGTCGCGTACTTCAACGTGCGGTTGTCCACCTGCATCGGCACGACCAGGTGCCGGCGCGCGACCCGCTCGGGGATCAGCCGCAAGGCGAGCCCGCTGGCCGCGACCTCCTCGAGCGTGACCAGCGGCAGGCCCGTCGCGCGCGCGAGGACGTCGTAGGCCCGCTCCTCGGACATCAGGCCGAGGGCGACGAGCGCGTCGGCCAGACCGATGTCGTGACGCTCGGCGTGCTGCTGGGCGTGACCGAGGTCGTGACGATTGAGTGCCCGCTCGTCGATGAGCAACTCCTCGAAGGCCGAAGCTCCACGTTGCATCCTGGCTCTACTCCATGGCACAGAACGACCTGTGCGTGCGTCATACGATTCGGCTGGGGCCTCGACGCCGACTGCGGGGCCCGCCTCTATGCCGACCGGCACTGGTCCGAGACCCCGGTGGACGCGGCGGCGTGCGGGCGGACCGCGCCGATCGCCGTGATGCCGTAGCGGTGCGACAGGAAAGCGCGCCAGCCCGGCACGTCCGCCATCATCGAACCGGCCATCGCCAGCAGCTGCTGGTAGGTCCACGCGTGGAAACGGTCGTCGACCGCGCGCGTGCCACGCCAGAAGGTGCACAGATCGGCGAGCGACACGTCGCGGTTGTCGTACACGACGGCAAGCGCCACGCGCTCGGCCGTGCCGCGGCGCTCCAGGTGCTCGGCGAGGCGCTGGCCGCGCGCCAGTTCCGGCACGCGAACGTCGCACACGGGCTCGTCCGCGGATGGCGCGGCCGGTGGAGCCGCGGGGCGGTCGTCGCCGCCGGTGGCGCGTGCGGCGCCGTCGCGCAGCGGCGGCATGCACTTGACGAGCAGCACCGACTGTTCGGCGTGGCTGTCGCCCATGCGCACGACCACGTCGACCACCGGGCTGTGGGTTGCCGTGCGCCCCCGGCAGGTGAGTTCGAAGGCGTCGACCGTCAGATGGCGGCCGCAGAGCAGGCCCAGCAGCCGCGAGAGGCCGCGCCGGTCGCCGCGCAGCGGGAAGAAGAAGTTCAGCGCCAGGCCCTGGGCGCCGTAGACATCATCTTCGATGCTCCAGGGCGAGACTTGCGACTGCTCGAAGTAGGCTGTCACCTCGTCGCGGATCTCGTCCCACAGGATCCGCTCCGACGGCAGGCGGCGTTCCATGGCGACCACCTGCTGCAGGATGCACATCGATTTCATGGCGCCTTTTCGCGTCGCCGGGAATCGGCGGACAACTGGCCGTGGTGCAAGAGCAGTTCCGGCCGGGCGGCGAGGCACAAACGCGTGTTTGCGCCTCGCCGGCCTGCGTAATTGGACCGCGTCGGCCGATTGGCGGGAGCAGGCGGGGGAGCCGGGTCCGTGCGCCCGCGCACGGCGTGCGCGGTTCGCGCACACCGTACGGGCCGGCGCGCGCGGGTCGCGGGCGAGCAGCTCGCAACGGGTGGTGTGGGGAACGCCGGGTCGGCCCGCTCCGGGGTCAGGGCAGCCGGCGGATCGCGGGCACTTTCAACCACACGAGCCCGGCGACCGTCAGCGAGGCAATGGCAGCGATACCGACGGCCTTGGGTGCGCCCGCGTACTGCGCGACCATTCCGATCCACAGCGCGCCGAGCGGCATCATCCCGAAGAACGTCAGCGTGTAGACGCCCATGACGCGCCCGCGCAGCGCGTCGGGCACGAGCGTCTGCACCAGGGCGTTACACAGATTCATCACGAGGATCGCGCCGGCGCCGATGCCGGCGAGCATCACGAGCGAGAGCGGCAGCCATCGCAGGAAGGCGAAGACGAAGAGGAGCGCCGGAAAGGCAAACAGGCCGGCGGTCAGCAGGCGGCCCTTGAACGTGAACCGGCCGAGCGAGGCAATGAAGAGCGCGCCGGCGAGCGCGCCGGCGCCGCGGGCCGAGAGCAGCACGCCGTTGGTCGTGGCGTCGCCGTGCAGGATCGTCACGGCCCAGGCCGGCATCAGCGCCACGAACGAGACGCCGAACAGGCTCATGGCGCCCACCAGGCCGATGAGTACAAAGATGACGGGCTGCGACGCCAGGTAGGCGAGGGCCTCGCGCAAATCCGCGAGGGCGGAGGCCGTCCGGGTGCGCGCGGGCACGGGTGGCAGGCGCATCAGCAGCAGCGCCGCGATCACGGCGGTGAACGACAGGCCGTTGAGCGTGAAGCACCATGCGGGCCCGAACGACGCATAGGTCAGGCCCGCCGCCGCCGGGCCTATGGCCGTCGCCGTATTGAACATCGTCGCGTTGAGGGCGATGGCATTGGTGAGGTCGCTGCGATCGATCATCTCCAACACGAACGACTGGCGCGCGGGGGCGTCGAACGCATTGGCGAGGCCGAGCAGCGACGCCAGGACGAGGATGTGCCACGGCCGCACCATGTGCGCAAACGTCAGGCCGGCCAGCACGAAGGCCAGCGCCATCATCGAGGTCTGCGTCACGACGAGCACCGTTCGCCGCGGCATCCGGTCGCTCACCACGCCGCCAAGCAGCATGAACAGCCAGGCCGGCACACCGGCCGCAAACCCGACGTAGCCGAGATAGGCGGGCGAACGGGTCAGTTCGAAGATCAGGAAGCCCTGGGCCGTCGTCTGCATCCAGGTGCCGAACAGCGACACCATCTGCCCGACGAACCACAGTCGGTAGTTCGGGTGCCTGAGGGCCGCAAACGTGCGGTTGAGGCCGAATCGTGACTCGCCAGCGACGATGTTCATCGTTCCCGACTGGACCAGGGTGGGGTCAGCTGAAGGCGGAACCTGCGGCGACGGCCTCGGCAAGAGGTGAAGGGATGCTAGAACGGTTCGACGTCGTCTGCCCACGACGGGCCATCGGCCCTTCGCGATGCCCAGGGCCGGTTCGATTCCCGGCGCGGCCGCCGCATGGTGGCGGGCGCCTCGCGGGGTGCCGCCGGCGCCGCGGTCGCGTGCCCGGTGTTGTCGTCGCGACTCGTGCCGCCCGCGTCACCCGCCGACACGGTCGCGGCGCTCTCCCGATCGCCGTTGTCCATGATACGTCCTTGCGGGGCGATTCGACGCGACTGGATTGTAATACAGATACGGCGGAGGTTGTGCTAAAATTTCGACGTTTGTCCCGCGTCTGTACTGCCGTTCGCTACGCGCAGGGCCACCCGTCGCGGAGGATTATGCTGTCGGAGTTTGCGCTTTCCACGATTCACCGAACGGGAGTTTCCTCTGCATTCCACGGCGCTGCGGCGGCACATACGCGACGCATGCGCCGCGTGGCCGTCCAATTCGATCTGCCGCGCCATGAAGGGCCGGTCATCTGCGGGCTGCTGAGGACCGTCGACGCTCACAATCCGGGGAGCGCCGGGCACGCGCTGCGCGTCTGCCAACTGGCCCGCAGAATCGCGAAAGCGTTCGATCTGCCGTCTCACGGCGTCGCGACGATCACCGAGGCGGCGCTCCTGCACGACATCGGCAAGATCGCGATCGATGCCCACATCCTTCGCAAACCTGGTTCACTGACCGAGGCCGAGCGCCAGACGGTGCGGCTGCACGTGCCCGCCGGTGTCGGCCTGGTCGGGGCGATCCCGGTGCTGGGCCGGGCGGCGGTTCTCATCCGCGCCTCACACGAATGGCTGGACGGCAGCGGCTATCCACGCGGCCTGCGGGGACACGCCATCCCGCTCGGCAGCCGCATCATCTCGGTCGCCGACGCCTTCGACGTGCTGACGCATGCGCGCGCATACTCCCGGGCGATGGTGCCGGCGCGCGCCATTGCCGAATTGAGAGACAGCGCGGACAGCCAGTTCGACCCGCTCGTCGTCATCGCCCTCGAGCACGTGCTGCGGCCCGCGGCGGTCCAGCGCGAGCCGCAGCACGAGACGGCGTCGCTGCTTCACGCCTTGTAGGTCCCGCCGCGCCTTGGCGAGACTTTCTCCACGCGGTTCACGCCGGCCTGATCGTCCCTTTGCCATTTCGCTTCGCCACGTGGCGATCCGCCGAGGTGGCGGCGCCTGCCCGAGTGGCGTCGGCGTGGAACGTCAGCAGCTGGCGAGTCAGCTTGCTGGCGCAAGCGATGGACTTGAAGATCGCTTCTGCGCCGTCGCGCCGCGGATCGTCGAAATCCATGTCGCGGAGCACCAGGTCGGTCGAAGCCACGATGACCGAGAACAGGTTGTTGAACTCGTGGGCGATGCCGCGGGCGAGCCGCGCAAGCGACTCGATCTCGGGTTCGTGACACAGAGTGTCGAGGTTGACTGGAGGCGCGGTCAGAGCCTCCTTCGCGCCGGACGGCCCGATGACACTGCCAGCGCTTTGGACACTGGAATCCACCTGGTCGTCGCCATCGCCATCGAGACCGAAGGCGTCGGCCGCCTTCCGGAGCGTCATCCCGCCAATCACGACGACCGGCACCTGCATGTCGTAGGTCTGGAGCACGCGCATGGCGGCAAGCCGGTCGCTGGCGGAGGGCGCCAGAATCGTCACGGGGATCTGCGAGGTGCGCGGATCCTGATTGATCCGCCTCAGCACCTCGAGATCGTCCCGATACGCGACGTCCAGGTCGACGAGCACCAGGCGGGGATTGACCGGCGCGCGGCTGGCGTACGCACCCGAGCAGAACAGGAACTCGAGGGCCTCATCTCCATCCCGGACGACGTGGACCCGGTCGGCGGAATGATGGGTGTCGAGCACATCGAGCGTGCGTTCCACTTGCGCCTGGTCGCGCTGAACGAGAAGGATCTCGACGGACGGTTCCGTCATGACCGCCTCGGACGTGAAGGAGAACTGGATCGCCATGGTGTTTCCTCAGTCGTGGGCGGCGCCGTCGGCTTCCCGTTTCGAGCAGCAGCCGCAGCCGCCGCAGCTGCAGCACGCGTACGATTCGTCGTCGCAATCCGCGGAACAACTCGATCCGGCCGAACAGCTCGATGAGCAGCCAGAGACTCCGGGGCCACCCGTTGAGCAATTCTTGCAGCCATCATCACTTGACGGAGATGCCAGAGCGCCAAAGGTCTGGGTGGTGCCGGACGAGCACGTTCGGGCTGATAGCGTCGAGAAGAGCGTGGCTGGGGACTGGTGGTAGTCGTTGCCCCACAAGTGGGTGATGCCTTGCACCTGGGACGCCGTCAACGTCTGATCAGGCGGCGACATCGGCCACCCTTTGACCGTGAATACCCAACCGGCTCCTGGACGGACCTCGAGGGTGACCCGGTTCTTGATGTAGGTGACCGTCGCGGGGCCCGAGTAGGTGAGGGCCGGCGCCCCCTGGAGGCGGAACGCCTGTTCCACCAACCCGTCGCCGGGCTGACCGGGCGTGTCGAGGTCAATCAGGACGAGCAGCCGGCCGTCCAGCCCGGTGGCCATGTCCACGTGGCCGACATAGACCTGGGACGGAGAAACGGGCTGGGGGACCCCCATGGCTCCACGAACTCCCACCAACGCGAGCACGACGACGAGCGCAGCAACCGCGTAACGCCATTTCACAAGCGCACCTCGTAGAGAATTGCAGAGAATTTTGGCCAGAGGGGCGTGGATCGGCCTCTATTTGTATATAAACGAACCAGGAGGCCAAAAGTGTGGCGGGATTTCACAGAATATTTATTTTCAGATCCGCCACACTTTTCCCGTCCTGGATCGTTCTTGTAAATAGCGGCGAGAAACCATGGAAACCAGGGCAGCCGACCTCTTCGAGCGTTACCACGTTCCGGCGTACCGGTACTTCCTGCGCGCGACCGGCAGCCCTGACATCGCCCAGGACCTCGTCCAGGAACTCTTCCTGAAGGTTCTGCACAAGCTCAAGGCGCTGAAGCCTGGGCGCGAAGGGGGCTGGGTATTCCGGGTGGCGCACAATCTCGTGCTCGACTACGGGCGCACCCATCCGGCGACCCGCCTCGTCGCGCTCTCAGATGCAGAAGAACCCAGCGTGGGGCCGATGCAGCTCCTCGCGTTCGGCCTGTCCGAGGCTCTCAACCTTCTGCCGAAAGAGGAACGGGAGCTGTTTCTGCTCAGGGAAGTGGCGGGCCTGAGCTACGCGGAACTCGCTGCGATCTGCGACACCAAGGTGGAAACCGTCCGGTCGCGGCTGTACCAGGCCCGGGGCCATCTGAAAACGCTCCTGGGCCCCCGGTTATCCGCGGACGAGAACAAACGACGAAACGGGGATGGCTAGACCATGAGCTCGAATCATCGCGAAATGCTCTCGGCGTTCTTCGACGGCGAACCCGTGGAGCCGGATCTGCTGGCGACCGCCCTGCGGGAGCCGGGCGCTGCCGAGCTCCTCGTGGAGTTCGCCCGCCTGCGAACCGCCGTCCAGGCGGATACGAGCCATCCGACCGAGGAGTTCTGCGAATCGATGCGCGAGACGCTGGAACGTGGCGACGAACGGTACCGGCCTCGCTCGCAAACGACGCGTATGTCGCTGGCCGCGTCGCTTGCGCTGGCCGCGGCGCTGGGCGGATTCGGGATTCGCGCGCTCATGGACCGGCAGCAGCCGGCGCCCGAGCGTCCGGTAATGCAGGCCAGCCGCGCGCCTGGCGAGCCATTGCGTCCGCCCGCTAGGGCACCGCGGTCGAATGAGCCGCCGCAAGGCAGACGGGCGCTTCCCGAGCCGGACCTTCAGTTGCGGTTCGACGCTTGGCTCGACACCCCGGCAAGTCGGTGAGATGAGGACTGCCATCATGAGATCAAGGATGCACCTTCCCGCCGTGCTTCGTTTGCGATTGGTCGTCCTGGTCGGCTTGCTTCCCGCTGCGATCGTGGCAGGGGCGTTCGTGCGCAGCGCCCTATCCGTGGTGGAAGCCAGGCCTGCGACCGTAAAGCAGGCGTCATCGCCCGTTGCGAGCCCTGGCGCGCAGGTGAAACTCGAAGCGCTGGGGACGCACAGGAATGGAATTACCGGTCGCCCGCGCTTTGAGGATGTGAGCTCACTGGCGGTCGGAGAGACGGCCGCGCGCCTGTTCCGCGCTGGTGATGATGTCCGGCCAAACAATGTGTGCATGGCCAAGCGGCTCGACTCCCCAAGCGACATCGACCACGTCCTGATGTGGCGGGTTGAAATGAAGTTGGTCGGCGTGTCTGCCGATCGCACGACGGTGCAGATTCACTGGGTGCGATTCCGAAACGTTGATGGGCAGCCCGTCGTCGAGCGCGACGAGGTCAGGACGATCACGCTGGGCCCGGCGGATTCGCACGTTCTCGACTTCGTGGAGAACCAGGAGGATCCATCCTCCTCGTGCGCCAGCCTGCTCGTTCGGATCTCGGCGCAGCCCGTGATACCCCAGATCGTGCGCCACGTGGCGGCTGAAGTCTGGATGGTGGACGAGACTTCAACAGGGCAAACCCGATCCACGCACAAGAGCATCCAGGGCATGACCGGGCAGGCCCTGACGTTCAAAGTCCAACCGCTGGATTTTCTGCCGCCTGAAGGCAGCGGAGGCGGCCAGCAACCGGTCGCGGTGGATGTCACGGGAACGCTGCAGGTCGCGTTGGCGGAAGACGGCCTGCTGGGTGCGATCGTCAACGCGGTGCGTCGCACGTCGTGGGAAGGGGCGCAAAGCCGGGGTGAAGGCCGCGTCGAGTTCCGGGCGGCGATGGGAGAAACCGCGGCCCTCATCCTGCCCCGCCCTGTCGGGATGCTCGGCGGCGCAGTCTCCGCGCCGGATGCCGCAGATGCGGCCGCGCCGGCTGGGACATCCGGCATCAACCTCGACCAGATGTTCAGCGGCCATCGCCTGTGGCTGTACGTGAGAGTGGCGTCGGTGCGGTAATCGATCAAGAAGTCCGATGTCCGATGTCCGGAGTCGATAGTCGGCTTCGAACGCCGGGCTCTGGCGCCGCGCTCTCAAGGTTCTCAGACGAAGTGGCGCTCGCCGGATCCGGATTCACGCCCGAAGCGCTCTGGCGCAAACGGCGTCAGATCGAACTGCGGATCGGCGCCGACGATGAGGTCCGCGAGCACGCGGCCGGCGGCAGGGGAGTGCTGGAAGCCGTGGCCGCTGAAGCCGGCAATGACGAACAGCCCGGGCCGGGCGGCGGCCGGCCCGATGATCGGCATCGCGTCCGGCGTCATCTCGTACAGTCCCGCCCACGCGTGTGAGACGGCGCTCTCCGCCAGGATCGGCAACCGCCTCACCGCCACCTCCACCACTTCGCCCAGCAGATCCCACCGCACGGTCGTGTCGAAGCCGAACGCTTCGTTCGGATCGCCCATGCCGAACAGCAGGTTTGCGCCTTCCCGGTGGAAATAAAACGTCGTCTCGAAGTCGATCACGAGAACGCGCGTGTCCGGCGCGGTCGCATCCATTCCGCCACGGCCCGATGGCCGCACCCAGCCGTCCTTGCCCGGCGGCTGCGCGATGAAGATGTGGCGGCGAAGGGGACGAATGGGCACCTCGATGTTGGCGAGTGCCGCCACTCCGCCCGCCCACGCTCCGGCCGCATCGACGACGACGGGTGTGTCGATGCGGCCGCGCGTCGTCCGTACTCCGGCGACGCGGTCGCCGGCGACGACGATGCCTGTGGCTTCGGTGTCGCGGCAAATCTCGATGCCTGCCGCCTGCGCCGCCCGCGCGAATCCCATCGTCACGCCGTTCGGATCGGCGATGCCGTCGCGCGCGCAAAACGTCGCTGCGATTACTCCATCGGTGTCGAGCCCTGGCGCGATCTCGCGCGCCTGGCCGGGCTCGAGCCAGTCAACCTCCACGCCCAGCCGTCGCTGCATGGCGACGGCGGCGCGAAATTCCGCGACGCTCTTGTCAGTTGAGAGCAGGAACAGATACCCGTCCTGGTGGAAATCGATCGCGGAGCCGACGGTTTGCTCGAAGCGTTCGAACAGGCGAATCGACTCGATGGACAGGCGCACGTTGGCTTCGTGCGAGAACTGGTGACGCACGCCGCCCGCGTTGCGTCCCGTCGATGCGGTCGCGAGCAGCGGTTCGCGCTCGAGAAGGACGACGTCGGTGACATCCCGGCGGGCGAGGTGGTACGCGACGCTCGCGCCCATGCACCCGCCGCCGATGATCACGACCTCTGCGCTGGATCTCATGTCGGGAGGGGAATGTGGAATATGGAATGTGGAATGTGGGCGGTCATGCCGCCCGAAAGGTAGCACAGATTGGCGCGGCAGACCGGCGCACCCGTCGACTACCAACGACGGACCATCCACTACCCACTACCCACTACCCACTATCCACTACCAACTCTCAGCCTGTGCGACAATACCCCGCACATGTTCCGCCTCTTCATTGCCGCCGCGATCGTCGTGGCGCTGAACCTGCCGTTCGGGTTCTGGCGTGCGGGCGTCGCGAAATTTTCAGCTCGATGGATCGTGGCGGTCCACGCGCCCGTGCCGCTGGTGATTGCGGTGCGGCTGCTCTCGGGCCTTGGCTGGCACCTCATCACCTTTCCCGTGCTCATCGGCGCATTCTTCACCGGCCAGTTCGTTGGCGGCCGCCTGCGGCGCCGCGCGTTGCCTCCCTCGGCGTAACGTCGCGCTGACCGGCGCCGCTGCCAACGTCCCGCAGCGCCGCCGTGCCACGTACGATACTCGGGCACCGAGCCGCGCGGGCGCCGGGACGTCCACCTTCGCCCTGCAGCCTCTGCGCTCAACGGGCTACGGTGGACAACCTTCGCCGGATCGCGCGCACACCTCGCTGGAAGGTTGGCTTGCCAACTGATTTGGCGTACGCGTCGCGCGAAGGTTGGCTTGCCAACTGATTTGGCGTACGCATCGCTGGAAGGTTGGCTTGCCAACCGTAGCTCGGTTCCCGTGGAAGTGAGCGAAGGTTGGTGGCCAGGCCCAGAGTTGAACTGGGGACACCCCGGTTTTCAGCCGAGTGCTCTACCAACTGAGCTACCTGGCCACACAGGCGGGCGCGCAGAAGAACCCTCAATATAGCACGGCCGGCGGGCCGGCTGGCAAGTTGCCCGCAACGGAAAACGCGCTCGCGCGATGCCTCGTTGCGTGTCCATCACGGATGGCGGGCGTGCTCACTGCGCCGACGCCATGACGATCGCGACGCGCGTGCGCAGCGTGTTGCGCTCCTGGCAATCGTGGTCGTGACCGGCCTGGCAGCTCTCGTCAAAGAGCTTCAACGCGGTGCCATAATAACGGCCGGCGCGCCCAAGGTCGCGGTCCACGCGGTCGCCGGCGACGAACAGGGCGCCGGCGGCGAGGCAGGAATCGACGAACTTGTTGGCGCACGCCTCGTCGTAGAGCGCCACGGCCCGCTTCAGATCCGGCAGCACGCCATCCCCGTGGTCCAGGGCGAGCGCCAGGTGATGGCAGCCCGGCGTCCAGCCTGCGGTGCAGGCGCGCTCGAACAGCGCCGCCGCGCCCTTCTTGTCGTCCTGCGCCGCGAGCGCGAGGCCGAGATTCAGGCACCCGGGCGCACTGCCGCCGCCGCAGGCAAGCCGGAAGAGCTCTTCGGCGCGCACCACGCCACCTTCGAGGCCCTGGCTTCGTTCGTAGATCTCGCCGAGCGTGTTGCACACCTCCATGGCGCCATGGTCACAGGCCTGTTGGTACATCTCGGCGGCCCGGCCCATGTCGCGAGGCACCCGGGTGCCCGTCGCGTACATGTCTCCCAACTGGATGCAGACCGCGACGTTGCCTCCAACGCAGCGGGCCCGCAGGCGCGAAGCCTCGCCGCAGGCGCCGGCCAGGGCGGCGGCGAGCGCCAGAACGAGCGGAATGCGGAAGGCGGCGATCTTCGACATCATGTCCCCCTTTCCCGCAGCGCCGGCACTGTCGAGCTTGCCTCAGTCGCCCGTTTCTGTCCAGACCCGGCGGGGAGATCCGGCTGAGATCGCATCCGGAGATGATGTGATATATAAAGTGGTCTCTTCCCGGCCGCCAGCCCCCTGACACGAACGGATCGACCGCATCACGCCGGACACGTCCGGCCGCCTCACAGGTAAGGAGGTCGCATGAACGTCCCGCTGCAACGCTCTTCCACTCGCACGCCACATCGCCTCGTCGTGCTGATGCTGATGTGCGCCGCCCTGGTGACCTTCGCGTCGGGCTGCGCGAGCCTGCCGTTGGCGTCGCATAACAGCGGGCCGGCCGGTCCTGCCACGGTGGCGGGCCAGGTGACCGACGACCACGGTGCGATCCTCGCGGATGCCAGCGTGAGGTTGTCGGGACCGGCGCGCCGGAGCGTGAGGACGGATACCGCCGGCCGCTTCACGTTCGACCGCATCCCCCTGGGACGCTACGTCGTGTCGGCGTCGGCAGAGGGCTTCAAGAGCGCGAAGCAGGTCGTCGAGGTCGACAAGGAAGCGGCCGTGCGGGTGGACCTGCGCCTGCGGATGTAGCGCGGCGCCTCAGAACCGGTGGGTGAGCCGGGAGAGCGGGTCGCTCAGGCCGGCGGCCGGGACCACTTCGTCCGGCTGACGACGAAGTAGCCGCAGGCGAGACCGATGAGGATGCCGCCAGCCACGTCGATTGGGAAGTGCACGCCGAGATACACGCGCGACAGGGCGATGAGGGCGGCGAGCACGAACCACGCGACGCGGCCGCCCGGCCAGGCGCGCGCCAGCGCCACCGCCGCGGCGAACGACGTCGCCGCGTGGCCGGACGGAAACGAGTAGTCGCCGGGCCGCGCGCCGATGACACGCGCGTGCGGATCAACCGTGTATGGCCTGGGGCTGTGTATCAGCGGCTTCAGAATGCCTCCGCCGACCAGCAGGGCCAGCAGCAGGGCCAGCAGCACTTGCCAGGCAGCCATCGGCCTGACACGGCGAAGCGCGAGGCCGACGACCGCGATGGCCGCCCAGACAATGCCGGCCCGTCCGACGGTACTGAGCGCGAGCATCACGGCGTCGAGTGGGTGAGACATTTTGACGGGGCGGTCGACGGTTAACGGTTGACTGTCGACTGTGAACGTCCTCGGTCACACCGCTTCGGGGGCGTCCCGCAACAAGCCGAGGTCCTTGCGGACGCGCTCCTCGATGCTCCGGGTCATCTCCGCGTTGTCGCGCATGAACTGCTTGGCGTTCTCGCGGCCCTGGCCGAGCCGTTCGCCGTTGTAGGCGAACCAGGTGCCGCTCTTCTCGACGATCTTCCGTTCGACCGCCAGGTCGAGCAGGTCGCCTTCCTTCGAGATGCCCTCGCCGTAGATGATGTCGAACTCGGCCTCCCGGAATGGCGACGCCACCTTGTTCTTCACCACCTTGACGCGCGTGCGTCCGCCAATCACCTGGTCGCCGTCCTTGATGCTTGCGATGCGGCGGATGTCCATGCGCACCGACGCGTAGAACTTCAGCGCCCGGCCACCGGTCGTCGTTTCCGGGTTGCCGAACATGACGCCGATCTTCTCGCGCAGCTGGTTGATGAACACCAGGCACGTGCGCGACTTCGAGACAACGCCGGTGAGCTTGCGCAGGGCCTGGGACATCAGCCGGGCCTGCAGTCCCATCTGCGCCTCGCCCATCTCGCCCTCGATTTCGGCCTTGGGCACGAGCGCCGCCACCGAGTCGACGACGACAACGTCCACGCCGCCGGACCGCACGAGCACCTCGACGATCTCGAGCGCCTGCTCGCCGTTGTCCGGCTGTGAGACCAGCAGGTTGTCGAGATCGACGCCCAGCTTTCTCGCGTAGGTCGCGTCCAGAGCATGTTCCGCGTCCACGAAGGCCGCCATCCCGCCGAGTTTCTGGGCTTGCGCGATCACCTGCAGGGCCAGCGTCGTCTTGCCCGATGCCTCCGGCCCGTAGATCTCGACCACGCGCCCGCGAGGCACGCCGCCGATGCCGAGGGCGTAGTCGAGGCTGATGGCGCCGGTGGGGATGAAATCGACCGGGGCGATGGCGCCCTTTTGACCGAGGCGCATGATCGACCCCTTGCCGAACTGCTTCTCGATCTGGCTGACGGCCACGTCCAGGGCTTTCGAGCGTTCGTTCCGATCGTCGGACGGCATGGATGGCTCCTGTGGGTGGTGCTGCTAAGTGCTGAGTGCTTGGTGCTAAGCGCCGGTGCCAAGTGCTCGGCGACGGCGCCGGCCGAGGACGACACGCGGACTTGCATTCTAGTGGCGTGCCGTCCCCAAAGTCAAGCGAAGATCGCGCCAGCGACAACCTGTTTGCCTTGTGATTTCAATAACTTAGCTGGCCATCAGACTTTCGCCCATCGGCCGGCGGCCGGCCGAACCGGGCCGAATCTGCCACCTGAAGCCCGAAGCGGCGCCGCAGAAAGTCCAATTGCCGGCTTCACGCCGGTTTAGGATATCCGGCATGAAAGCGACGGCTGACCGCGGTGCGCCCGCGACGCGCGAACAGGCCCAGAAGCGGGTGGACGAGGTGCGGGCGTTTCGCGCCGAGCTCGCGCGGCTGGAAGAGGAAGGCGTCCTCGCGCTTCCCTCCGATCGCGCCGACGCCATCCGGCGCCATCACGACGAACTGCTCGCCGTGCTCGCCCGGCGCTTCGATGTCGATCGCAGCGACACCGAGAAGCAGATGTCGCTCGGCATGCGCGTGGCGTCGCTGCTGGGCGCTGTCGCGCTCAGCGCCGCGGTGTTCCTCTTCTTCTACCGTTTCTGGGGACTGCTGTCGGTGCCGGTGCAAATCGCGCTGCTCGTCGCCGCGCCGATCGTGGCCGGTCTTGGCGTCGAAGTGGCGGCGCGGCGTGAGAAGACCCTGTACTTCGCGTCGCTCGTCGCGCTGGTCGCCTTTGCGAGCTTCGTCCTCGACCTCGGCATGCTCGGCAGCATCTTCAACCTGCCGGCATCGCCGGGCGCCTTTCTCGCGTGGGGCGTGTTCGCCTTCCTGCTGGCCTATGGCTACCGGCTGCAGCTGATGCTGCTCGTCGGCATCATCTGCGCCGGCATCTGGATCGGCGCGACCCTGACGGCGCTGAGGGGCGCTTACTGGCCTGCGGCGATCATGCGGCCGGAGAACGTGATGATCGCGGGGGCGCTCGCGCTCTTTGCCGGTGTCGTGCACGCGCGGCGCGGCGAGGAGGATTTCAGCTACGTGTACCGTCTTGTCGGCTGGATCGCGGTGCTGCTGCCGATCTTCTTCCTGTGCCAGTGGGGCGCGATGAGTTACCTGCCGCTGTCGCCGACGGCCGCGCGCCGCATGTACGACGTGGTCGGCTTCGTCCTCGGGTGCGGGGTGGTCTGGATCGCCATCCGGCGCCAGTGGCCGGAAACGATGAACGTCGGTGGCGTGTTCCTGGTGCTGTTCCTCTGCCTGAAGTTGTTCAACTGGTGCTGGGATTGGATGCCGCGATACCTGTTCTTCCTGCTGATCGCCGGCGTCGCGATCGGATTGCTGGCGGTGCTGCACCGCCTGCGCGGGCGGGTGATGGCATGCTGAAATTTCCGCTCTGGAGGATGATCGCCGTTGTCCTGCTGGCCAACACCGCGGCGCTTTACCTCGTCGTGGGCAACAGCGGTGCGCCGGATGCCACGTTGCAGCTGACCGAGCGGGAGCTGCGCGTGACGAACCTGGGGACCGACACCACGGGCATGACGCTGACGCTCCAGTGGGACCGCAATACCGTGATGCCCTGGTTCGATCGGGCGAAGCTCGCCTCGCTCGGGTTCGACTGCTCGACGTCGCCCGACGCCGCCGACGCGCCCGATGACTACTCGACTCCGCGGGTCCTGCCTCGGAGCGCCTACGTGGTGTTCGACTATGACCCGGGCGGCATCCCCGTGAGCGGGCAGGCGGACGCGCCGCAGCCACCCCAATCCTCGATGGGCGGGCGGGCCGTGGACAAGGCGCCGGCGGAGTTCGCTCCACGTCTCAGACCGATCGATGCCGGCACCGATCCGCGCCTGCTGCGGGCCAGATACACGGACCGGCATCGGTACCTGATTACCGCGGGCACGGTGCGTCCGACCGTTGTTCGCGCCAACGCGAACCGACCGGCACGGGTGCAGGGACAGGTTCTCTGGATCGATCCGAGCCAGGTCTACGTGCCGCAGGACATGCAGGGGACCATCGTCGCGGCGGTGGGGAAGGACGTCGGGCAACTGCCTCTGCCCGCACCTCTGCGTCGCCTTCCACGCTATGAGGTGACCCTCGAATACGGCAGCCGGTGGCTGCCACGGGTGGTGGGGATCAAGATCTTGAAGTAGCGAGTTGGGGGCGGATCGCACTTTGCTAGCCCGAGGAGTATGCCGAGCCCCCTCGGCCACGCGATGGCCGGCGCGATGACCGCGTGGATCGCAGAACTCTGGGATCGCCATTCCGCATCGGTGTCGGACCGCCAGTCCCCATCAGCGGGGGAGCGCCGATCCCCGCCGTCGCGGGCCCGCCGGTCGTTAGATCGGTGGCTCGCCTGCCTGTCGCCGCTGACGGTAGCCTGCGCGGTCCTGGCCGTCTCACCCGACTTCGACAACTTCTTCCACACGCACCGCACCTACTCCCACAGCCTCGGCGCCGTGGCGATCGTCTGGGCGTTGTCGGCCCTCATCGGATGGCGCCTGCGCGTGCCCGTCGTCAAAATAGCCACGATTTGCGCGGCGGCGTACGGGTCGCACCTGCTGCTCGACTGGCTCGGGCGCGACGACTCGGCGGCCGGCGGCATCATGGCCCTGTGGCCGATGACCACGCATGGCTATCGCTCGGGGCTGAACCTGTTTCTCGAGTTGAGGCCGTACCCCCGCTTTCCCGTGCCGGCGCTACTTGTGGCGAACGCGAAGGCGATCGCCCGCGAGCTGTTGATCCTGGCACTGCCGTTCGCCTGGGCGTTGAAGCTGCGCCTGGACCGGTACCGCATAGCCGAACCCGAGGTGCTGGTGCGCGCGGTCAATACGCGTAAAAGCCCTGGCCGGTCTTCCGCCCGAGTTGTCCCGCCGCCACCAGCCGCCGCAGCAGTGGGCACGGCCGGTACTTCGGATCGCCGAGCCCGTCGTGCAACACCTCGAGGATCGCCAAACACACGTCGAGGCCGATGAAGTCGGCCAGCGTCAGCGGTCCCATCGGGTGGTTCATCCCGAGCTTCATCACGGTGTCGATGGCTTCGGCCGACCCGACGCCTTCCATCAGCGCGTAGATCGCTTCGTTGATCATCGGCATCAGGATCCGATTGGCGATGAACCCCGGATAGTCGGATGCCTCCACGGGCGTTTTGCCCAGCTTGCGAGCGAGTTCGGTCGCCGCCGCCATCGATTCGGCCGAGGTCGCCTGGCCGCGGATGAGTTCCACCAGCGTCATGAGCGGGACCGGGTTCATGAAGTGCATGCCGAGCACGCGATCCGGCCGCGACGTGCATGCGCCGAGCAACGTGATCGAGATGGACGAGGTGTTCGATGCGATGATCACCTCGGGCCGAAGCAGTCGATCGAGGTGGCGGAACAGCGCGCGCTTCACCTCCGCGTCTTCGGCAATCGCCTCGACGAGGTAGTCGCTGTCTTTCAGGGCGTCCAGGTCGGTCGCAAACGTCAGGCGGCCCAGGACCGCGTCACGATCGGCCGCTTGCAGTTTGCCCTTCTCGACGAGCTTCGCCAGGCTGCGATCGATCGCACGGCGCGCCCGTTCGAGCGCGCCGTCTGCCACGTCGTGCACGCGGACGGCCAGTCCTGCCTGCGCGAACACCTGCGCAATGCCGTTGCCCATGGTCCCGGCGCCCACGACGCCGACAGTCCCGATCTTCGCGATGTCCATCTGCGCTTCTCCACTGTGAACGCCGGGTTCGGACGGGCCGCGCTACCGGCCTGATCTTCGTTTCGGGCTGGCCCCCGGCACCTTGACCTGTTTGACGACTTCGACGCCAAGCAGCGCGACGAGCCGCTCCTTGATCACCGTCGCCGAGCGCCGGATCTCGCGGCGCCAATGGTCGTCCTCGCACTGCACCCAGACGATGCCGTCGTCCGACAGGCGCACGGCGGAGACCCGCGCAATCGCGGCTCCCACGGCTGCGCGCCACGCAAAGGTGACTTTCTCGGGCGAGAGCGGCGCGTCGCGCAACAGTCGAGCCAGCACGGCGGGAATGGTCTGCTGCAGAGGCTCCATGCGAAGGCAGAGTGTATCATTGCCTCCGTGCGCCTCATCCTTGCGTCCGCCTCACCTCGACGGGCCGACCTGCTGGCTGCGGCCGGGCTGCCATTCGAGGTCATGCCCGTCGAGATCGATGAACGCGTCCTGGGCGGCGAATCGCCGGTTGATTACGTGTCCCGTCTGGCGCTGGCGAAGGCCCGTGAAGTCGCCCGCCGGAATCCCGGCACACTCGTGCTTGGCGCGGATACGGCCGTGGTGGTGGACGAGCGTATTCTGGGGAAGCCAGTCGACGCAGCGGAGGCGGTCCAAACGCTGCGGATGCTGTCCGGCCGGACGCACGACGTCCTGACGGGTGTCGCGATTTGTCTCGATCGGCGCGAAGCGCGCGAGGTGGCGCGCACCAGGGTCCGGTTCTTGCAGCTTTCGCCTGAGGAAATCACCTGGTACGTCGCTTCGGGCGAGCCATACGACAAGGCCGGCGCCTACGCCGTCCAGGGGCTCGCGTCGCGCTTCGTCGAGAGCATCAACGGATCTTATTCGAACGTGGTCGGGTTGCCGGTGGCGGCGGCGTACCGCCTCTTGCAGCAGTTCGTGGCAGTCGAGTCGCTCAGCCACGACCGCGGTGTATTGGACTCAAATAGTTGACCCGATCGGCCGGGTGACGATACTCTGAATCATCCTCTGAAAGGCGCTATGGCACAGAAGACCGTGAAGATCGGCGTCACCGCGCTGGTACTGGGGCTCGCGCTCGGCGGCCTGTTGTGGTCCACGCTGAGCGAGGGAACCGAGTATTACAAGCACGTCGACGAAGTCATGACGAATCCCGCACAATGGCAGGGGAAAGCCCTCCAGTTGCACGGGTTCGTGGTGCGCGATTCGATCCTGCGCAAACGTGATTCGCTCGAATACGTGTTCGAGATTCAGAACAAGGGCCAGAGCGTCCGGGCCCGTTATACGGGCATCGTCCCGGATACGTTCAAGGACGACTCGGAAGTCGTGCTGAAGGGGCGCCTCCAGGCGGACGGGTTTCACGTGGAGCCGAATGGCGTGATGGCGAAGTGCCCCTCCAAGTACGAGCCGAACAAGAGCGCAGCGTCCGGGAGTTAGCAGATCGTCGACGGCCGACGTCCGGCCTCAGCGCGTTCCAAGGCGAACTGCCCGGAGTTGCATCCGGAACGGCGAGTGACCCGCAAAACCGGGTGGAGACTTGCGCCTCAACCCGCTCACACTGCCCAGCTTGAATCGATTTTGCCCCCGCGGGAAAGCGGTCTGGACCGCTCGTCCCGTCGTTCGGGCTGAAGAGCATCGATGGCTTCCCTAGGCACGTTCCTTCTTCTGGCCAGCTTCGTGGTCGGCAGCTACGCGGCCGCGGCGTCGGTCGCCGGCGCGCGCCGCGGCTCGCGCCGGCTGATCGAGAGCGGCATCGGTGCGTCCTATCTCGTGGCGGCGCTGCTCGCCCTGGCCTCGGTGGTGATGATTCACGCCTTCGTCACCGACAACTACACGATCAGGTACGTCCAGCATTACTCGGACTCGGTGCAGCCGTTCGTCTACAAGCTGACCTCGTACTGGGGCGGGCTGGACGGCTCGATCATGTTCTGGGTGTTCCTGCTGTCGGTCTTCGCCTCGATCGCCATCTACGTGAACCGGGACCGGCACCGGGAGCTGATTCCCTACGTGGTGGCCGTCATCTCGATTGTCGAGATGTTCTTCTTGTTTTTGATGGTCGTCCACAAGAACCCGTTCGAGACATACCTGGTGAGCGCGCCCCCCGACGGGCGTGGCCTGAATCCGCTGCTGCAGAACGCCTACATGGTGATTCACCCGCCGGCGCTCTACATCGGCTTCGTGGGCATGACCATCCCGTACGCGTTCGGCATGGCGGCGCTCATCACGGGGAACCTGGACGACGCGTGGCTGCGGGCCGTGCGCCGCTGGACGATGTTCAGCTGGCTGTTCCTGTCGTTCGGCCTGACGCTGGGGATGATCTGGGCGTACGAAGTGCTCGGATGGGGCGGCTACTGGGGCTGGGACCCGGTTGAGAACGCCGGCCTGCTGCCGTGGCTGACGGCCACCGCGTTCATCCACTCGGTGATGGTGCAGGAACGCCGGGGCATGCTGCGTGGCTGGAACGTCACGCTGGTCATCACGACGTTCTTCCTGACGATCTTCGGCACCTTCATGACGCGCTCGGGGGTGGTGTCGTCCGTACACGCGTTCGGCGAGGACAAGCAACTCGCGTTCCTGTTCACGCTGTTCATGGCCGCCATCCTCATCGTCAGCTTCGGCTTCGTGATCCGCCGGATGCCGCTGCTCAGGGCGCGTCACGAGCTGGATTCGTGGATCTCGCGCGAAGCGGCGTTCCTGGTGAACAACTGGATACTGCTCTTCGCCGCGCTGTTCGTGCTGTTCGCCACGATGTTCCCGACCTTGAGCGAGGCGATCCGCGGCGAACGCCTCACCGTCGGCCCGCCGTTCTTCAACAAGTGGATGCTGCCGATCGGGCTGGTGCTGCTCCTGCTCACGGGCATCGGTCCGCTGCTCGCGTGGCGCAAGTCCACGTTCGCGAACCTGCGGGATCAGTTCATCTGGCCGGTCACGGTCGGCCTCCTGACGGGAGCGGGTGTCTACCTGGCGGGCGTGCGCGTCTGGGCGTCGGGCCTCTGTTTCGCATTCTCGGCTTTCGTCGTCGCCACCCTCATCCAGGAGATCGCGCGCGGCGCGCGGGTGCGGCGGCAGGCGACGGGCACCGACTACCTGACGGCGACCATCGGCCTCGTGTCCCGGTCGAAGCGCCGCTACGGCGGCTACATCGTGCACCTCGGCATCGTGCTGATGTTCCTCGGCTTCGCCGGCGCCGGCTTCAAGGTCGACCAGCAGGTGGCGCTCAGCCCCGGCCAGCAGACCAAGGTCGGTCATTACGTGATCCGGCACGACGGCATCCAGGTCACCGATGACGGATCGAAGCAGATGGTGACGGCGCAGGTGAGCGTCAGTTACGACGGCAAGCCGCTCGGCACGATGAAGCCGGGCAAGTGGTTCTTCCGCAAGCACGAGGAGGAGCCGACGAGCCACGTCGCGATCAGCCGGTCGGTCACCGAAGACTTGTATCTCGTGATGCCCGGGTTCGACCTGAAGGATCAGTCGGCCAGTTTCCAGATCGTGATCAACCCGTTGGTGGACTGGATCTGGGTCGGCTTCGGCATCCTCGCGATGGGGACGCTGATTGCGCTTCTGCCGGAGACCACGTTCAGCTTTGCCACGCTCAAAGTGCCGGCAGGCGCCGCGACGACGACGATGGTCCTGCTGCTGATGCTGCTGTTCCCGGCCATCGCCCAGGCACAACACGTCGAAGGGCAGTACAAGCCGGTCGTGCCGCGCACGGCGCTCGAGAAGGATCTGTTCCGATCGATCATCTGCATGTGCGGCACGTGCGGCCGGCAATTGGTGGGGGAGTGCACCTGCAGCACCGCCGAGGCGATGCGGGAAGAGATCTCCGGCCTGGTGCGCGCCGGCAAGACGCGCGAACAGGTCATCCAGTATTACATCGCGAAATACGGCAGCGAGGAGCCGCTGGCCGAGCCCATCAACAAGGGCTTCAATCGGCTGGCCTGGCTGCTGCCGTACGTGATCGGCGGTGCGAGCGCCGCCGGGATCGGCTTCGCGGCGGTCCGGTGGTCACGCCATCCGGCGGATGACAACGCGACGGCACCGGCGTCGGCCGAGGACAACGCGGCCGTCAATGACCCTGAGATGCAGGCACGATTGGATGATGAGCTCCGAAACCTCGACTAGATCGAAGCGGACGCCGGCCGCCGGCCCGAAGGGCGGAAGACCGTCCGGCCCCGGTCCGAATGGCCAGAGACGCGTCGCCGATGCGGAACGCGCCGCGACGCCCGCCGCAACAGCGGCCCCGGGCGCCCCTGGTATTCAGCCCGCGCACGTCCTCATTCTGGGGACCGTCGCGGCCGCGACGGCCGGTGCCCTCATCACGCACGGCACACGCCCGGCCAACATCATCTTCGTCGTGCTCGCCATCCTGGCGACGGGCGTGGTGGCGCTGGCCACGTATCGGATGCTGTGGCCGCTGGCCTCGGGCGTCTCCTCGATCGAGCCGGAGATGGTCGGCGGCCGGACGCGCGCGGCGCTCGAGCGCGAGAAGACGATCGTTTTGCGCGCCATCAAGGAGCTCGAATTCGATCGTGCGATGGGCAAGGTGTCGGAGAGCGACTGCGAAGAGATGACCGGGCGGCTGCGGGCGCGAGCCGTGCGCCTGATCCGGCAGTTGGATGCGGGCAGCGCCGGGTACCGCGAGCTCATCGAGCGCGAGCTGGACGCGCGGCTCGGGGCGCGCGGACCGTCCGCGCGATCCGACACCGGCGGGCAGGCCGCTCGGCCGGCACCCGCGGCGCCACCGGGACGGCCGGCGCCCGACTTTGCCGCATCGACGTTTGCCGCGTCGGAGTCGTTTGACGAGGCGCGGGACCCGCTGTCGTGCGCCTGCGGTGCGGTGAACGACGCGGACGCGAAATTCTGCAAGCAGTGTGGGACGAAGCTGGCAGGTTCTCTGAATGTGTGACTCTCGTATTTCGGTGAGCGCTCTGGGCGTTGCCGCGTGCATGGCGCTGCTCTTGGGTGGTTCCACTCCGGCGCAGGCGCAGCCGGCCATGCCGGGCGCCAGGGGCGGGCAACCGACCGGGATGCCCGATGCCCGCATGATGTCCGGTATTGCGATGCCGATGGGCGATCTGCCCGACGGCACCGTCTCGGTGCGGGTCGTGCGCGGCGAGATCTCGAACGTCCTGCCGAAACAGACCGTCGAACTCGTCGTGGCCGGCACGAGCCGGACGGCGCAGACAGACGAAACAGGGCGGGCGCAGTTCACGGGCGTGTCGCCCGGCGCGAACGCGCAGGCGATTGCCACGGTGGACGGAGAGCGGATCGAATCGCAGCCGTTCACGATGGCCGGGAAGGGCGGCATACGGCTGTTGCTGGCCGCGTCCGGGACCGGGCCGTCGGCCGCCGGAGTGCCTACCGCCGCGGCCGTGTCCGGCACGGTCACCTTCGGCGGCGATTCGCGCATCGCGATCGAGTTCGACGATGACGCGCTGTCGGTGTTCTACCTGTTGGATGTCATCAACAGGGGCGCCGCACCCGTCAATCCCGCCTCGCCGCTCGTCTTCGATCTTCCGGCGGACGCCATGGGCGCAAGCCTGCTCGAAGGCTCGTCGCCTCAGGCCCACCTGAGTGGCCGGCGTGTCTCGATCGCCGGGCCGTTCGGCCCCGGACGAACCACCATGCAGGTCGGGTACGCGCTGCCGTCCGATGCCGCGTCGCGTACGCTGGTGCAGGCGTTTCCCGCCGCTCTCGACGCGGTGGCCGTGGCGGCGCAGAAGGTCGGCAACCTCGAACTGAAATCGGCGCAACTCGCCCAACAGCAGCAGGTCCCGGCCGCCGACGGGAAGGTCTACGTCATGGGTACCGGCCCGTCGGTTGCGGCAGGACAGCCGCTGACGATTGAGCTCGCCGGCCTGCCGCATCACGAGACGTGGCCGCGCACGATCTCGCTCGTCATCGCCCTGGCGATCCTGGGCGGTGGGGCATGGACGGCGCTGGGCCGCGCGCAGAACGGCGCCCACGCGCGGCGCCACGAGCTCGAGGGCCGGCGCGATCGGCTGTTCGCCGACCTGCTGAAGCTCGAACGGGCAAAGCGGGCAGGCACCCTGAATGCAGACGGCCACGTCGGGCGTCGTGCCGAGTTGATGCTCACGCTCGAGCGGATTTACGGGGAACTGGACGGCGCGGGACCGGGAACCGCCAGGCTGGCGCCGCCTGCGGGTGGTGGCCGAGGGCTGACCGCGTGAGCTTCGACTTCGACGAGGTCGACATTCGCGACGTCTCCAGGTACTACGGCCGCCGCCGCGCCCTCTCACACGTGTCGCTGGTGTGCCGCCGGCACGAAGTCCTCGGCCTGCTCGGTCCGAACGGCGCCGGAAAATCCACGCTCCTGTCGGTCCTGGCCACGCTCATCACACCGTCGGCCGGCGAGGTCCGCTACGGCGTGCACCGGGCGCTCGAAGCGGGCCCCAGGCTGCGGGCACGGCTCGGGTTGCTCGCCCACGATCTGCACCTCTACCCCGAATTGACTGCCCGCGAGAACCTCGATTTCTTCGCGCGCCTGTATGGCGTGTCTGACGTCCGCAGCTGTGTGCAGCACGCGCTGGAGCGAGCGGGGCTGCTGGAACGGGCCGACGATCTCGTCACGTCCTTCTCGCGCGGCATGCGCCAGCGCCTGGCGCTCGAGCGGGCGCTGTTGCACGATCCCCGGCTTCTGCTGCTCGACGAGCCGTTCACCGGCCTCGACGACGCCTCGGCCGCCGCCCTGGTCGCACGGCTGAAGGAACTGCGGGCCAACGGTCGTATCGTGGTGCTCGCGACGCACGACCTGGATGTGGCCGAAGGACTGCTGGACCGTGCAGCCGTCCTGCGCGAGGGCCGGCTGCTCACCGTGGACGAGTCCCAGGGACCGCTGCGCGAGCGCTATCGGGCGCTCGTGGCGCGATGATCAGATAACTAGTAGACAGTAGGCAGGAGACAGTAGACAGTAGTAAAAGGTGGAGCGGTGATGCGAGTGATCGAGCCGGCTGCTGCCTGCTACCTGCTGTCCGGTGCCTGGTGCGCTACTGTCTACTGCCTGCTGTCTCCTGTCTACTGAACTGATCGTGTTCTTCAAGATCGCCTGGCTCGTCATGCGCAAGGACCTGACCGTGGAAGTCAGGAGCCGGGAGATCCTCTATACGACGGCGTTCTTCGCCGTGGCGTGCGTGCTCGTGTTCGCGTTCGCGCTCGTCCGCGAGGGCCGTCCTCTCGAGGACGCGGCCGCCGGGATCCTCTGGATCGCGATCGCGTTCGCCGGCACGCTGGCGCTGGGCCGCACGTTCGAGCGCGAGCGGCACGCCGAGACGCTGCGCGCGCTGCTGCTCGCACCGGCGGATCGGCCGGCCATCTACGTCGGCAAGCTCCTGGGCATCGTCGCCTTGCTGTTCGTCGTCGAACTCGTGCTGGTGCCGCTGGTCGGCCTGCTGTTCCAGGCGGCCTTCGAGCGCGCGGTGCTCTGGATGGTCGCCCTGCTCGTGGCCGGGACCATCGGGTTCGCCGCGGTCGGCACACTGTTCGCGGCCATGCTCGTCCGGGCGCGCAGCCGCGACGTGATGCTGCCGGTCCTGCTGTACCCGATCACGGTCCCGGTGATCATCGCCGGCGTGCGAGGGACGTCGGCGCTGTTGCAATCGACGCCCGATATCGAGACGGCGCGCATGTGGCTGGCGCTGCTCGTGTTCTTCGACATCGTGTTCGTGACCTTGTCGTTGTGGACGTTCGAACCGCTGATGACGGACTGACGCATCATGAAACGCTTGCTCTCCCCGTTGCTGTTCGTCGCCATCGCGATGTTTGCCGTCGCCCCCGTGCTCATCGAGCAGGCGCCCTACGAGTCGACCATGGGTCTGGTGCAGAAGATCTTCTACTTCCACGTGCCCTCGGCGATGGTGATGTTCGTGTCGGCGTTCGTGTGCGGTCTCGCCAGCGCCGCGTACCTGTTCGGCAACCGGCGATCGGCCGACTACCTGGCCGCCGCCGCGGGCGAACTGACGGTCGTGTTCGGCCTGATCGTGCTCGTCACCGGCCCGATGTGGGCCCGCAAGGCGTGGGGCGTCTGGTGGGAGTGGGATGCGCGGCTGACGTCGTCGCTGCTGCTCGAGCTGATCTTCGTCGCCTATCTTCTGGTCCGGAAGTACGGCGGCCCCGGGTCGGAGAAACTGGCCGCGGCGATGGCGCTGTTCGGCATGGCCAACGTGCCCTTCGTCTACGTGTCGGTGAATCTCTGGCGGACGATGCACCCGAAGACAACGGTGGTGATGACACTCGCCTCCGGCATGCGACTGCCGTTCTGGTTCTCGGTGGGCGCGTTTGTCATCCTGTACCTCGCGCTGGTGACCATCAGGACCTTGCTTGGTCGGGCGCGTGCGGAACTCGAGCGGGCCTATCTGGATCTCGAAGAGGAATGAAGCGATGCGAAGGCAATGGATCGCAACGGCACTGGTGGTGTTCGTGCTGGCGCTCGGCGTGGGCGTCGCCGCGGCCGGAGCGGCCTTTGCGGGAGGCCTGGGGCAGACGGCGGCCCAACCGCAGGGTGGCCAGGGTGAGTTCGTGCCGGTGAAGGACTTGCCGCCGCAGGAGAAGATGCCGGCGGCCCCGCTCGTGATGGGCGCCTACGGCTTCGTCTGGGTGGCGTTGCTCGTCTATGTCTGGTCGCTGTGGCGGCGGATGGGCGCCGTGCAGCGCGAGATCACCGACCTGCGCAGGCGGGTCGAGCGGAAGGCGTGAGGCGGACGATGGGTGCCGGTCACTTCATCTACATCCCGACGATCATCATGCTCGGGGTCGTCATCGGATGGATTCTCGGTTCGCGCGCCGCGCGCGACGCGTTCGCGGCCGAACTGCGGCGCCGCGAAGAGACCGAGCAGAGAAGAGCGCGACGGGGGTAAGCGATAGTGGGTAGTGGATAGTGACAGGCGCGCTGCCCACTACCCACTATTCACTACCCACTATCCACTGCCGACTATCCACTGCCGACTACTTCTTCGTCCCCTTCTTCGCCGGCGTCGGCGCCGGCTTCTTCGTGATCTCGATCGTGCCCGCCTTCTCCATGTTCTGTAGCGACGTCGCGACGGCTTCCAGATCGACGTCCGGCGCATCGGTCGCGAGAATGTAGGCGAACTTCACGTCGTTGCTGCCCGTAACGAGGTTGCCGCACTCCGCGCGCACGGCGTTGTAGATGTCGAGGATGCTGCGCGAGCCGTCGATGAAGTTCGCCACCTCATTCGACGCCAGTCCCGGCAAGCCTTGATTCCGGCCGCCCCGGCCGCCGCCTCGCTGTCCCTGTGCTGGTGCGGGTGGCTGCCCCTCGACGGGCTCGGTTGGCGCCGCAGCCGCCGCGGCGGCCGGCCGCTGCGGTGGCGCCCCGCGCTGGCCCTGGGCCGGTGCCTGTCCCTGCCCGGGCCCCTGCGCCTGGCGCTTCTGCGCTTCCGCGGAGTAGACCTTGAACAGGCGCCGCGGCACCATCAGCGAGTACTCGAGCTCCTTGTCGGTCAACGCGATTGGCGCCGGCTTGACGCCGAGGGTGGCGCAGCGCTCCTTGTATGCGTTCTCGAGCATCCGGGCGTTCAGGTCGCGCGTCGCCTCCAGCGTGCCGACCAGCGTCTTCACGGTCGCTGCGACATCCGCATCTTTCGCCAGCGCCAGAACTGATTCGACGCCGCCCCTGGCGCGATTGCACGCCCAGGTCACCTTGTTCTGCGCGGCTTTGTACTGCTCGGGCAGTTTCGTCGCGTCGTTGCCGAGCAGCCGCACCGATTGCCGCGTCACCTCCGCAATCCACTTCTCGCCGTTCGCGGCGGCGTCCCAAGCCAAGTCGCGCGCCTGCGGCGCGCCGGCGGTCGCCATGTAGTAGAACGCGGCGGCGGCCATGAAGCTGCTGCGTTTCAGCTCGGTCGGATCGACGTTGATGATGCGGTCGTGACTGCTGTGGTAGAAGTTGTCCGGCCAGTGATTGAACTGCATCGCCGGGATGCCGCCGTTGTTGAACACCGAGTGGTCGCTGCCGGAGGTGATCGTGGCGACCGGCGTCAGGCGATAACCGAACGGCTGGTTCGTGCCCTGCTGCGTCCGGATCTCGGTCTGATCGACGAACTGAAGCAGGCTGGCGATCAAGTCGTTCAGGTAGCTTGGACGTGAATCCGGCGTCATCTTCATCCGCAGGTACCCGCCTGTGACCGCCAGGTCCGCACCGGTCATGTCGAAGTTGAGCGCGGCGATCAGCTTGTCCTGCAGCTCGGGGTGCTTGAACATGTAGGCCGTCGTGCCCGAGATCTCCGGCCCCCACGCGAAGCGGATCGTGCGTTTCGGCTGGGGCAGCACCCCGGTCTTGATCAGGCGCGCGAGCGTCCGGCCCACCTCGAGGATCGTGGCCACGCCCGTGCAGTTGTCGTTCGCGCCAGGCGTTGCGATCGTTTCGTACGCGTGGGCGACGGCGATGAACTCGCCGGCGGCCGGGTCGCTGCCGGGAATCGACGCCGAGATCACGTTCATCTTGCCCGGGTAGGTGCTCGTCCGCAGGTGCGCGCGCATCACGACTTTCTGCCCTCGTTCGAGGTAGTCGCGGATCTCGTAGAACTGGCGCAGCGACAGGACGAATCCGAACCCGGGATGCTCCGCGGTCGCGGGCACGGTGGACCATCCCAGCTGGTCGAGCGTGTAGCCGGCCGAATTCGCGGTGACGCCGGTGCTGCCCGTGCCCAGAGCGCCGGCGGCGCCCCGCTGGACGACGCCACTCGTGAAGACGCCGCCAACGCCTCCGCTGCCGAGCACGATCTTGCCTTTCACGTCCTTGCCCGCGTAGTCCGCCTCACGGCCCTGACCGACGTAGACGACCTCGGCCTCCACGTCGGCCGTCGTGCTGCCCTGGGCCACCGCCGTCGGCACCATCGTCAGGCTGGCGATCTTCTTCATCGTCGGCTGGATGAGCCACAGGTCGCCCTCTTCGGCGTCCCAGACATCGCGCGTGGGAAAGAAGTCCACCTGCACGTCGGACAGGCCGTATTGTTTCGCCATGGTGCGAAGGTAGGTCGTCTCGAAGAACTCGTTCCGGTACTCATCGGGCTGGCGGTCGCGGTTCACCGCGAGCATCTGCACGTGCTGGTACGCTTCTTCGCCCGACGTCTCGTTCAGGATCGCGTCCCGAATCGACGCGGGCACCAGGCATCGATCTGGCCCGGCCTGCGCGTGGAGGGGCAGGGTGGCGAGAAGCGCCGCGCCGGCGATGCCGGCGAAGACGAGGGACAGGAGCCGGGGCCAACATTCGGGAACTTCAGATGGACGTCGAGACATGGGCACCTCAGGGGGGCGAACGTGGGACACGGTGGGACAATGCGGTTCGACAGACTCACCGCCCTGCGTGTCGAAGGGCGGCCTTCACTGACCATGTGTTCGTTCCCTACCGCCCGAGCGCCAGGCGCCGCGCGAGCGTTTCGGGAAGACCCGCCTCGACGATCCGCTCCTGCGCGCGCTCGACGGGATACGGCGTGCGGTAGAGCGTCACGACGCGCGGGTCGCGTTCAAACAGCGCAAACGCCGCGCGCGGATCCCCGTCGCGCGGCTGCCCGACCGAGCCGGGGTTGATCAGGTACTGCATGCCCCGCTCGATCGTCACTTGCCGTTCGCCATTCGACCGGCCCGCGACCACCTCGAACCCCGTGTCGGTAAGGCGGAAGGCGACGGGCACGTGCGTGTGGCCGTAGAAACAGACGGGCCGCTCCGACTGCTTCAACGCGCGCAGCGCGGCCAGCTCACTGGTGATATACGCATCTTCGTCGCCGGGCGAGCCGTGGCAGATCTCGGTGTCCCCGTCCACGAAGATCGGCCCCAGCGGCCGCGTGGACAGGTACAGACGATTCTCCGGGGTCAACGTCTTGTAGGTCCACTCGGCCGCCTGCTGGGCAATCGGATTGAACCCGTCGGCCCCTTCGATGCCTGCCGCGACCTTGTCGTGGTTGCCGCGGATGATGGCGAGCGGATCGAGGGCGCGGATCTCGTCGATGACTTCGTTGGGCTGGGCGCCGTAGCCGACCAGGTCCCCGAGCACGAGCACCCGGTCGTAGGTGAGCCGGTCGGCCTCGTGCAGCACTGCCTGCAACGCGTCGAGATTCGCGTGAATATCGCTGAGGATGAGGTAGCGCATTGGGATAAGCCGCACAAGTAGTGCTGGGTGCTATGTGCTCGGTGCCACGCGTGCTATGTGCTATGTGCTCGGTGCGACGTGCTCGGCGCCGGGTGCATGCACTCAGCAGGGCACGCGCACGTAGCACTCGGCACGTAGCACTCAGCACGTAGCACCCAGCACTGATCAGTAGCCCAGCCAATCGAGCACGCGCTCGACCACTTCCTCGACCGGGGCGCGCGCCCCATCCAGGCGCAAGTGCGCCTGCTGATAGGCGGCACGTCGCGCGGCGTAGAGCGCTTCCATCTCGGTCCGGTTCGACGCCAGCGGGCGCCGGCCGTCGGCGGGCAGTCGGCCGAGCACCTCTTCGAACGGCACGTCGATCCAGACCGAGACGCCGTCGTCGTTGATCACCGCCCGATTCTCCGGATCCACGAACGTGCCGCCGCCGGTCGCAACCACCAGGTTGCGTGGTGCCAGCAGCGCCCGCAGCACGTCGCGCTCGGCGGCCCGAAAGTACGGCTCGCCCCGGCTCGCGAAGATCTCGGCGACGGTCATGCGCTCGAGCGCCTCGATCCGCTCGTCGATGTCCTCGGTACGCCACCCCAGGCGCTGGCCCAGGCTGCGCGCCGCGGTCGTCTTGCCCGACGACATGAATCCCACCAGGTAGATCTTGTCCTTGCGCACGGTCGTCCCGCTGTCGCGCTTCTACTCGTCCACGATGGTCCGAAGCACGTCGAAGAAGCCCGGGTAGGACACGGCGACGGAAGCGGCGCCGGTCACGGTGCATGGTCCGCGCGCGCCGAGCGCCGCAATCGCGAACGACATTGCGAGCCGATGATCCCCGGCCGCATCGGCCGTGCCACCCGCCAGGCGCCGCCGCCCGCGCACGACGAAACCGTCGGGCCGCTCCTCGACATCCGCGCCGAGCCCTCGCAGCCCCGAGACGAGACAGCTGATCCTGTCGCTCTCCTTGACCCGCAGCTCGGAAGCGCCGCGCACGTCGATCTGGCCGCCGAAGGTGGCGAGCGCCGCAAGCGCGGGCAACTCGTCGATGAGCGCGGGGATGTCGGAGCCATCGAGCACGATTGGGCGCAGGTCTTTGCAACGCACCCGAAGCGTGCCGAACGCTTCGCCGCCGGTGTGGCCGGCGATGGTGGCCTCCACCTGGGCACCCGCCCGGCGCAGCACCTCCAGAAACGCGATGCGCGTTGGATTGAGGCCGACGTCGGCGATCTCGATGTCGGATCCCGGCAGGCCGGCGGCCGCGACCGCCCAGAACGCCGCGGACGAGGGATCGCCGGGAACGCGCAGGGCCGCGCCACGGAGCGGCTGCATGCCGCGCACCGTGACCGTGGTTCCCTCGGTCGCCACGTCCGCGCCGAAGGCCGCCAGCGCGAGTTCCGTGTGATTGCGGGTGGACGCCGGCTCGGTGACGCTGGTCGTGCCGACCGCCTGGAGGCCGGCCAGCAGGATCGCGCTCTTGACCTGCGCGCTGGGCACCTTGGTCGTGTAGGCGATCGCCCGCAGATCCGCTCCCGTGATCGTCAGCGGCGGACAGCCGTCGCGCGCGTCGATGCGCGCGCCCATGCGGGTCAGCGGGTCGATGACGCGCGCCATCGGCCGGCGGCACAACGACGCGTCGCCGGTCAGCGTCGTCACGAAGCGATGGGCGGCCACGATCCCGGACAGCAGCCGCAGTGTCGTGCCGGCATTCCGCGCGTCGAGAGCGGCCTCGGCAGGGGCGAGGCCCCGCAGCCCGCGACCCATCACGCGGACGGCGGGTGCTCCCGACGGCTCCGCGCGCTCGGCGATCGCGACGCCCAGGCCGCCCAGGCACGCGAGCGTCGCCTGGCAGTCGGCACCGGGCGCGTACCGCTCGATGACCGATGGCCCGTCGGCGAGCGCGGCGAGCATCGCATAACGATGGGAAATGGACTTGTCCCCGGGCGGGGTGACTCGGCCGGTCACCCGCCGGGCCGGCTGGATCGTGACGCGGTCAGCGGCGGACACGTAGGGACTATAACATCTCGGCCCCGCGCCTAGCAGCCCGCGGTGAAAGCCCGATATTTCCTGTCGGCCCGCCGTGGCGGGCGGGCGCCTGGCTGGTCTCGGTGCTGACGCTGGACGTTCATCACGGGCTGCCCGGTCCCCCTGAAATGAACCCCGGCCCGCCAATTGCCGTATTCGTGGTTGAAGGGCAGTTTCGCTTATATTATGGGACGCACGGCCGACCAATCCTGCCCCGGGAACGCGGCGATCGGGATGGCGAACAACGGACAGACAATCCGCCTGGAGTTCAGCAGTGCGTTCGAGATGCTGGACCTGGTGCAAATCGTGAGCGATGCGTTCGGCCGGCTGGCGGGCCTGGACGAGGAGCACTTGCATTGGATCAGTGTCGCCATCCGTGAATCGGTGATCAACGCGATCAAGCACGGCAACCGCAGCGACGCCCGCAAGTCGGTGTTCGTGGAGTTCGCGTCGCACCCGACAGAGCTTGTCGTCTCCGTGCGCGACCAGGGCGCCGGGTTCGACCCGTCGGTGTTGCTCAATCCGCTCGCGCCGGAGAACCTGCTGAAATCGAGCGGGCGCGGGATCTTCTTCATGCGCAACTTCATGGACGACGTTTCGCTGCGGCGGCTGCCGGAAGGCGGGATGGAAGTGCGCATGGTGAAGAAGCTGCCCGAACGGGACGATGCGTCGATAGTTCATCGTTGAGATCCACCGGGTGACCATCAACTATCAACTATCGACTCCCGACTGTCGGACCTCTCGAAGACCTCCATGCCTCACGACCCGATACTCCTCGCCACCGCAATCCAGGCGGTCGTCGCCGCGGGCGATCTGCAGATGGCCCGCTTCGGCGGAGCCATCGAAGTCTCCAAGAAGGGCCGGATCGACCTCGTCACCGAAGTCGATCTCGCGGTCGAGCGGGCATTCCGCGCGATGGTGGCCGACAGGTTCCCCGACCACGACGTCCTGGCCGAGGAGTTCGGCGCACCCAGCGGCCGCGTCCCGGCCCGACACTGCTGGATCTTCGATCCGCTGGACGGGACGACCAACTACGCGCACGGCCTGCCGATTTTCTGTTCGTCGCTCGGCCTGGAGATCGACGGCCGGCTGGAAATTGGTGCGGTGTACGACCCCTGGCGCCGCGAACTGTTCACGGCCGAGCGCGGCGGCGGCGCGTTCTTGAACGGGCAGCCACTGCGCGTCTCGCAGGCGCCAACGCTGGTCGATGCCTTGCTCGTCACGGGGTTCCCGTACGACGTTCACGAGACGGCGGCGCCGGTGGTCGGCCTGTTCGGCGCGTTCATCGAGCGCGCGCAGGCGGTGCGTCGCCTCGGGTCCGCGGCGCTCGACCTCTGCTATGTCGCCGCCGGCCGCATGGATGGGTTCTGGGAGGAGCAACTCAAGCCGTGGGACGTCGCCGCCGGGGCCTTGATTGTGCAAGAGGCTGGTGGGCGGATTACCGCGATCGACGGCGGCCCGTTCGATGTCCGGCGAGCAAGCCTCCTCGCCTCCAACGGCCGGATTCATGCAGAGATGCTCGGGACCGTGGAGCGATTTCGCGCAGGCCCGGGTGCCGGCTAGGAGCGGCCCGCGCTCATTTTCGTCCGGATTCGCGCCTCCCTTGGGCCGACCGGGAGAGGACACGAACCCGGACAGGGAGTGACCCCAAACTGGGACACCGGGCCGGCGGACCCCAAAATACAGCCGCGATTTGCGGCCGAGGCATGGCATTCTTCATGCTCCCCGGCAGTGACGAGCGGTTCCTGGCGCCGGCCGGATCCTCATTTATCAACTCCTTCCAAGGAGCCCGTATGCTTCGCAAATTCTCTGTCGCCCTGGTTGCCGTCGTGTTGTTCGGTGCGGCCTTTGCGGCGCCCGCGTACGCCCAGTCGCAGGCCGTCAGTTTCAACATCGGCTACTTCTCTGTGCGCGGTCTCGACGGGCGCCCGAGTACGGACATCGCGGCGCAGGAGCTGCTCCTGGGGGGCAACATAGACCGCCTTGACTATCCTGTTCAAAGCAACGGGGCTGGTTGCATCAATAACGGCGGCAGTGCAGCATCGTGCCTGAAGAAGGGGTTCAACAACGTCACCTTCGGTGGGGAATGGCTCATCGGCGTCGGCGACTTCTTGGAAGGCAGCGCTGGCGTTGGGTATTACAGCCGCAACGTATCAAGCGTTTCCGCGAATTTCGTAAACCTCGACGGCTCGGAGATCACCCAGGCCTTGCGGCTGCGTGTCATCCCGATCACGGCCACGGTCCGGTTCCTGCCGCTCGGCCGTCAGAACGTCGTCGAGCCCTACATCGGCGCCGGGCTGGGCGTCTTCATCTGGCGGTATAGCGAGACGGGGCAGTTCGTCGCCGGCGACCAGAGCGTTTTCGCTGCGAGCTATGTTGCAAGCGGCACGAACATCGGTCCCTTGGTGGTGGCCGGTGCACGCGTGCCGCTCGGCAAGTACGCAGTTGGCGGTGAGATTCGCTACCAGAGGGCGCACGGCGACGTGAGCAGCGCATTTGCGCCCCTGGCGTCGACAATCGATCTCGGCGGAATCACCTACCAGGCGACGTTCGTCGTGCGGTTTGGTGGATAGCGGAGGATTGGGGGCCGGGAGGGCAGGTAAGGGAAGTAGGGTGGCTGCTGGCTGATCGCTCGTTCGCCAGAACCGCGCTGTGCACGTCACTGACCTTATCTGCTCTACCGGCCCCACTCGCGACCAGCGCCACTCGCCCGGTAGAGCGCCACCCCACCTCCCTCGGCCACGCGCTCGAATCCGTCCAGGAAACGCGGTTCCCGCCGCACGATCCGCGCGAGTCGATCTCCACCAGCAGCCTGTTCCTCGATGAGAATCCAGCCGACGTGCGGTCGCGGATCCGCGAGTGCGGCCAGCCAGATGTCGCCATTGCCCTCGTGAAGGAAGTCTCTCAGCGCGAGGCCCGCCCGTGACAACTCCTGCATGTAGTGCGCAAGCGATCCCATGCTGGCCATGATCGTCCGGCCGTCATAGTGACCGGCGAGGTACCGCGTCACCTCCCTGCGGGCAGCGCTGTTGCCAGTGTCCCATTGCGCCTCGAGCACCATCGGGCTACGCAGGTCGAATGGCGGTGTCTCGACCAGGGCCAGCCCGATGAGCAGCACGGCGGCGGCGCGGCGGGGCCAGCCGCGAAGCAGGCCGACACCAAGGCCCGCGAAGACGGCGAGCGCCGGCACGAGCGGCGTCATGTAGCGGATGCGGAAGGGATGCCCGTTGAAGAACGCATAGGCCGGCAGCGCGCCAACGGCCAGCAGAGCCAGTGGCGCCAGCAGGGCGCTGCGCCGGCGATCGCGCCAGGCAGCGGCGATGCACGCGATCGCGCCGGCGGTTGCGGCCCACTCGACTGCGTGTCCGCCGACGACGTGTGCGCCCCACCAGATGGACGCGACCGCGTGGACCGGATTGCCGGTGTCGATGTTGTCGGGGACGAAGAAGCCCCCCGTGACGAACCATCTGCCGATGGTCAAATGGCTCTCGAGCAGGAATGCCGCGACGCCAATCGCGGGATACGCCGCCAGTCGCCACACCTGCCTCATCGCCTTGCCGGGCGTCATGCCTCGCCGCCACAACACGAGGATGGCGACCGCGAGCAGCGCACCCGTCACCGGCCACGCTTCGTAACGCGTCAGGCACGCGGCGGCGATGGCGCATCCCGCGCGCCGCGTGTTGCGGACCGTGGTGTCCTCCAGCCAGTCGTAGGTGAACGCGATCGCAAGGACCAGCAGGCAGATGAGCAACGCCTCGGTCATCGGGGTGGATTGCAGGTACAGCACGGCCGGATTGAGGGCGAAGACCGCGGCTGCCGCCACCGCGGCCGTCGGTGAACCGGTTGCGCGAGCGGCGATCCGCGCGAGTCCCCACGCGGTGATTGCGAAGGCGACGACCGAAACCGCCACCGCAAATGCGCCCGTCCTGTAGAACGCGTCGATCTGGACCGGCAGCACGTTGATCAGGTGGGGCAGCGGCAGCCAGATGGCGCCCAGTTGGCGCCAGCCCGGCGTCAGGTTGTCGATCACGCGACGGGCGACGACCAGGTGAGCTCTGGCGTCGTAGTGACTGAGCGTGAGCCCCGCGGCGTGGTACAGCCAGGCGGCTCGGCATCCGATGAGGAGCGCGGTGAAGCCGATCGTTCGAAGGAAGAGCACGCGCGTGGCAGGCGACGAGGATCGGTCGAGCGGCGGGCGGGTGCGCATGTAAGGTATGATCTTGGGTTTCCCGGCAAGCACGGCGTTATGATCAACTGTACCGTACTCTCCGCATGAATCATCTCCTGTCACTCGGCAGGTGGCTGGGCACCTTCGGCGGCCCGGGCCTCTTCGCCCTGGCCTTCCTCGATTCGTCGTTTCTCTCGCTGCCCGAAGTCATCGACATCCTGGTCGTGTCGTTCGTGCTGCAGCACAAGGATCGGCTCGTTTACTACGCGCTGATGTCCACGCTGGGATCGCTTGCCGGCTGTCTGCTGGTCTACCTGGCCGGGCTCAAGGGGGGCGAGGCGTTCCTGCGCAGGCGGTTCAATGCGGGGCGGGTGGAACGGGGCATGGCCATGTTCCGGCGGTATGGGCTGCTGGCTGTTCTGGTGCCTGCGCTGCTGCCGCCGCCCGCGCCCTTCAAGATATTCGTGCTGCTCGCCGGCGTGGCGCGCGTCCGGCTCAGGACGTTCGCGCTGGCCATCGGCGTTGGCCGAGGCGTGCGCTACTTCGGGATCGCGATCCTGGCCGTCTGGTACGGTGACCTGGCGGGCCAGTACCTGCAGAGCAACGCCAGGCCCGCGACAATCGCCATGGCCGGGGTCGTCCTGCTGGGCGGGATCGCCTATGTGATCTGGGCGCGGAGAGGCGCGCGCGGCAGTGACGAATCCGGCTCGCCGACTGCTGGCAAGCCGTAGGCGCCGGCGCGGATGCGCGCGAATTGTGCCGCAGATGTCCACCGATTCTCGCATACACGCGCGTGCGGACGCCGCGCCGGTGACAGCCCGGAAATCTGTGTGAATCTGCGTAAATCTGTGGCTGATTGACCGTGGGTCCTGGCCGCGCGCTATCCGAGCGCCTCGGTTCGCGCGGGTTCCGGGCCCTCGACCCGGCGCGAGCCACGGGCGACGTAGGCGACGGCGCCGGACAGCGAGAACAGCATCATCAGGGCGGCGCCCATGAAGGACACGACCAGGGCGGACTCCCGCGGCAGGCCGATGTGCTGGAAGTAGACCGTGAAGGTCGCTTCCCGCACGCCGAACCCGTTCACCGAGATGGGCAGCATCTGCACGACGAACGAGAGCGGCACGATCACGGCAAGCTGCCAGCCGCGCACCGGGATGCCCATGCTGCAGGCAATCGCCAGGTAGAAGATGACCATCACGCCCTGCACGAGGACGGCGCCCAGGAAGCAGGCGACGAGCGCTTCGGGACGTTCGCGGAACCGCCCGAGCGCCTCCACGATTCGCGCGATCCGTTGTCCCACCCATTCGGCGTGAAGGACGCGGAGCGGCCGCAGCAACATCGCCACCGCGCCAGGCAGCCGCAGCGCAATTGCAAAAGCGGACACGCCGGCGACGAGTGCGGGCCAGAGCAGCCACCGCAGCGGCGGAAGCCAGGACCATGGCAGCAGGCGCGGTTCGTTCGAGATGAGGGTCGCACCGGTGGCCGCGATGAGGACCAGCGCCATGACGCCGATCGTGCGATCGAACAGGATGACGGTCGTCGCCAGCGTCCGCGATCCCGCCTGTGCCGCGGTGTCGCGGATACGGACCACGTCGCCGCCGATGTTGCTCGGCAGGAAGTTGTTGAAGAAATAGGCGACCAGGTACGAACCGACGAGCCTGCGCCGGGCCACGTGGACACCCTGAGCGTCGAGCAACAACCCCCACCGCCAGGCGCTGGCGAGCAGCTGCACCAGGTAGAGCACCAGCGCCATGGCGAGCCACGCGGGCGAGGCCTTGGTCACATACGCCCAGAGGTGGCCGAGATCCACGCTCCGAAACAGCCAGGCCAGCAGCCCGACGCTGACGACAGTTTTCGCGAGCAGCACCAGCGCATGGCGAAGCCGCGCAGGGGGGGATGCCTTGGTCATGGTTCCACGGTAAAGTCGGGCAGGGTACGCCGACGCGTCAGAAGCTGCCTACAGTACCACGCCCGGATCGGGGCTGTCCACTTCCGGGGCAGCGGGCGCACGTGCGCGTTGACCTTTGCCGGGGGGTCTCCTACAATCGCCGGGTCGGTCGTCGGTCGGCCTCCTGAGCTTGAATCGGTCGCGCTTCATTCGGCTCTTTCATGAAGGGCGTCGCGTGAGTCGGATCGCGGTGGTGACGTCGAGCCCGCCGTTCGGCGAGGGCGGACACCTCGTGATGGCGAGATCGCTTGTGACCGCGCTGCGGTGCGCGGGCCACCAAGCGGGCCTCGTGATCACGCCATCCCATCGGCTCGGCCGGCAGGCGCGCGCCTACCTCGCCACCTGGCTCACCGATGTCAGCGTCGATCAGGACGGGCGCGCCACCGACCAGGTGATCAGCCTGCGGTACCCGAGCTACGCCGTGCGCCATCCCGCGCACGTGTGCTGGCTGAACCACCGCATGCGCGAGTATTACGACCTGTGGCCGACCTTCTTTGCGACGCTGCCTGCGGCGGCGCGTGCGAAAGAGCGCGTGCGCCGGGCCCTGCTGCATCGGGTCGACCGCTACCTGCTCACGCGCAACGTCCGGCGAGTCGTCGCCCTGTCGAAGACGGTCCAGGATCGCCTGCAGCGGTTCGGCGGCGTGCCGTCCGAGGTCCTGCACCCGCCGGCGCCGCAACGGCCCTACCGCTGCGACGGGTACGGCGATTACCTCTTCGCGGTGTCACGGTTGACGCCGCTGAAGCGGATGGATCTGCTGATTGAGGCGCTCGCGCTGCCCGAGGCCCGCGGCGTGCGGTGCGTGATTGCCGGGGACGGCGAGGAAGGCGGCCGGCTGCTGCGGCTGGTGCGCCACCTGGGCCTCGAGAGCCGGGTGACGCTGGTCGGCCCGGTCGATTCGACGCAACTGCTCGATCACCTCGCGCGGTGTCGTGCGGTCTGTTTTCTGCCCCGCGACGAGGACTACGGGTTCGTGACCATCGAGGCGTTCTCGGCCGGCAAGTCGGTGATCACGTGCACCGACAGCGGCGGGCCCACCGAACTGGTCGAAGTCGGGGTCACCGGCCTGATCTCCGAGCCACGGCCCGAACGCGTCGCGGTGGCGATCGCGCGCGTCATGGACGACCGCGGCCTGGCCGAGCGGTTGGGGGCCGGGGCGCTGGCGAAGAGCGCCACGATGACCTGGCCCGCCGCGGTGGACAGGCTGCTCATCACGTAAGGCGGCGGCAGGCGGGCACCCCGCGCGCCGCCCTGCAGGTTCGGGATCCAGCAATCACATGGCCTACCGTTCGCGCCTGGAAGCGCGCATCGCGCGCAAGACCACGAAAGCCGTCGTCGAGTTCGGTCTCGTCGAGCACGGCGATCGCATCATGGTTGGCGTGTCGGGTGGCAAGGACAGCTGGGCGCTGCTGCAGATTCTCGACGTGCTGCGCCAGCACGCCAGTATCGAGTTCTCGCTCATCGCCGTTACGGTCGACTCCGGCTACGCGGGCTTCAACCACGACCTCATCGCGCGTACCTGCGAGGCGCGCGGCTGGGCCTGCCGGATCGAGCACACGCGTATTGGCGAAACCATGGACGATCTGCTCGAGCCGGAAGACACGCCGTGCTCGCTGTGCGGGCGCCTGCGCCGCGGGGTGCTGTACCGGATCGCGGACGAAATCGGCGCCACCAAGATCGCGCTCGGCCACCACGCCGACGACATCATCGAAACGCTGCTGCTGAACCTGTTCTACGAAGGCACGCTCAAGGCGATGCCGGCGCGGCTCGTCTCGGACAACGGCCGGCACGTGGTCGTCCGGCCGCTGGTCTACGTGCACGAAAACGAAGCGGCCGGCTACGCGAAGGAGAGCGGGCTGCCGGTGGTCAGCTGCTGCTGTTCGGCCTGTGGCGACCTCAGCCTGAAACGCCAGCGCATCAAGCGGCTCCTGCTCGACCTGGAACGCGAGACGCCAGGCATCAAGAACTCGATGCTCCGCGCGGTCGGCAACCTGTCGGCGACGCATCTGCTCGACGCGCGCTGGCTGCAGCGGCCGGACGGTCCCGCCGACCGGGACGTGGGGCCGGCGTCCGTACCGGGAACCGATCGCCTCGGGTCGGGATCGTGAGATGCGAGCCGTCATCCAGCGTGTGAACCGGGCCAGCGTCACGGTCGGCGAGCAGGTGGTCGGCCAAATCGAAGGCGGCCTGCTGGTCCTGCTGAGCGTTGCGGCCGACGACGGTCCGGACGACGTCCACTACATCGCCGGCAAGCTGCGCGACGTGCGGATCTTCGAGGACGACCAGGGCAAGATGAACCGCTCGGTCGTCGACGTCGGCGGCGCGCTGCTCGTGGTGTCGCAGTTCACGCTGCACGGCGACGTCCGGAAGGGCCGGCGCCCTTCGTTCGACAAGGCGGCACCGCCGCCCTTCGCTCGGCAGCTCTACGAAGACGTCGTGCGCGTGCTGCGCGAACAGGGATTGCGCGTGGAAACGGGGGCGTTCCAGGCGCACATGCGCGTCGAACTCGTCAACGACGGCCCCGTGACGATCCTGCTGGACAGCCAACGCACATTTTGACGGATTTGAGCATGATGACACGTCAGTCGATCGCGATCGTCCTCGCCGCATTGCTCCTGCCTGCGGCGACCGCCCGCGGCCAGCAGCGGCCACTGGTCACGCAGGATCCCGAGACAATCGGGGCCGGGCGGGTTCTCGTCGAGGGCGGCATGGACTATGGGACCGACATCCTCTTCCCGGTCTCGGGCCTGAAGGGCGACCTGCTACGCGCGCCCCTCATCGGGGTCATGGTGGGCATCAGCTCCATCGCCGAAGTGCAGTTGACCGGAGGACTGCACAACCGCCTGTCGATCGCCGACCGCCTGCCTGCGCCCCTGGCGTCTTTGGTCCAGGTGTCGGGCAACACCACCACCGACGTGGAGGACATCGTCTTTGCGACCAAGATCCGGCTGGTTGCCGAGAACGCGTCGCACCCGGCGATCGGCCTGCGGTTCGCCACCCGCCTGCCGAACGCTAGCAACGAGAGCGGCCTCGGCACCGACACGTTTGATTTCTACGCGAGCGCGCTCGTCGGCAAGACCGTGCAATCGATGCGGTTCGTGGGGAACGTCGGGGCGGGGATTCTCGCCGATCCGACCGATGGCAATCGCCAGAACGACGTTTTTGCCTACGGGTTCTCGCTCGCGCGCGCGATGACCAGCCAGGTCGAACTGGTCGGCGAGATCAACGGCCGGGCGAACACGCGTCCCGTCGCGCTGCCGGGCACCGAAAGCCGGGCGACGATGCGCGTGGGCGGCCGCTACACGCGCGGGGCGGCGCGGTTCGACGCGGCCGCGCTGTTCGGCCTGACCGAGCGGGACCCGGGCATCGGCTTCGCGCTCGGCGTGACCTACATCTTCAACGCGTTCAAGGTCCAGTGATTCCATATTCGACGTTCCACATTCGATCTGCGGACGTGACATCATGCTCGACTTCATCAAGGCACACGCCTACGGCAACGATTTCCTGTTCATCGCACGCGACCGCGTCGGCGATCTCGACGTCGTCACGCTCGCGCGCCGGCTGTGCGACCGGCACATCGGGGTCGGCGCCGACGGCCTGATCGTGTACCAGATGACCCCCGAGGGCGCGTCGATGCGCCTGCGCAACGCGGATGGCAGCCGCGCGGAGGTGTCGGGCAACGGCGTCCGCTGCCTGGCGGCCATTGTCGCCGAGCGGCAGCCGCACCTGCGCGCGCACGGGATCGTCATCGGCACCGACTCGGGCGAGAAGCGGCTGACGCTCGAAGGGCAGGAAGGCGAGCGCCTCGTCTTCCGAGCCGCCATGGGGCAGCCGGCGTCGGTCAGACAGGTCACGCTCGACGTGCTGGACGAGCGCGTGACGGTCGTGGCGCTCTCGGTGGGCAATCCCCAGTGCGTCGTCTTCGGTCCGCTGGACGAGGCGCGGTTCAGGCGCCTTGGCCCGGCCCTCGAGCACCATCCGGCCTTTCCCGAAGGGACCAACGTCGAGTTCGCCCAGATCGAACCGCCCGACCACGTGCGCATCCGCATCTGGGAGCGCGGGGTCGGACCGACCCAGGCCTCGGGCACCGGCGCCTGTGCCGCGGCCGTTGCGGCGACATCCTACGGCGGCACGTCGCGCGACGCACACGTGATCTCGCCCGGCGGCTCCCAGCGCGTCGAGTGGCGCGACGACGGGCTGTACCTGACGGGCTGGGCGGAGATCACCGTGGCCGGCCGCTGGCTGCTCACCTGAATCCCAGGCGGGCCGCGTACCTGGCCGCAGATTCACGCAGATTCACGCCGATGACGGGCCTCGCCTTCAGGCTGAGGGGCACGCCGCAGCGTCGGCGCCTACGTGGGCGGCGAGGACTTCGACGGCCGTCGCGTTGAAGTCCTGGTGTCCGCATCTGCGGAAATCGGCGAACATCTGCGGCTGAATTGATCGCTCGGAAGCTGCAGTCTGGCCCAGCGCTCCCGGTCGGCGCACCGGCGGCCTTTGCGACCGGCGGACACACCGCGCAAGTTGCGCGTACCGCGCGATCGAAACCGTGCGCAGTTTTGGATGCGGCCACGCAGAGACCGGTGCGGGACTACCGCCGGTGCTTGGGAGCCGATGGTTCGGTAAACGGGACGATCTGGCGGATCACGGCCTGCAACTGGTCACGCACGCCACGCATGGCGTCGCGGGCTCCGAGGTAGTCCTGGCGCGCCATGGCTGCGCGCGCTTTTTGCACGGCGGCGTCTGCGGTGTCGACGGTGCGCTGCTGCGTCTGCAGGATGCGTCGGCGTGCGCGCGGGCCCTGCGCCCCCCTCAGCCTGGTCTGGGCCTGCGCGAGCAGTCCCTGCAGGTCGCGCAATTCGGCCTCCGACTGGCTGCGCGCGGCCGCCTTCTCGCTGGCTGCCGTACGCACGGCGGCCTGCGCCTGCTCGCGGCTGTCGAGCGCGTAGGCGAGCGCCTGGCGGTAGTCGCGCTGCTCGACCGAGTCTTCCGAGTGCTTGAGGGCGGCGACGGCCGATTTGTATTCCTCGGGAGCGTACGCGTCGGCACCGGCGGCGCGCGCCGCCTCAATCGCCGCGCGCGCCTGGTTCATTTCTTTGTCGGGCGGACTCGTACAGGCGGCGCACGCGAGCGAGCAGCAGAGCAACAGGGCCGCGGAAATGAAGCGCATCGGGTAGAGTATACGGGAGCCCCAGCCGGGCAGCAATCGGCCATGAGTCTCTCGCGGCCCGATCGCGTCGCACACCGGGAAACGATCGATGGACGTCAGCGGTTCCGACGCAATCGCGCGCGCGGTCGGCGCCCTCCGGGACGCCCGTGCCGTTGCCGCCATCACCGGCGCCGGGATCTCCGCCGAGAGCGGCGTGCCAACGTTTCGCGGGACCGGCGGCCTGTGGCGGACCTTCCGCGCTGAGGATCTCGCGACACCCGAGGCCTTTGCCCGCGACCCGGCGCTCGTCTGGGACTGGTACCGGTGGCGGCGGAGCCGGATTGCGGCTGCCCGGCCCAATGGGGGACATGTCGCGCTCGCGCGCCTCGAGCAGCGCTTCGCCGCCTTCACGCTGCTGACGCAGAACGTGGACGGGCTGCACCTGGAAGCGGGCAGCCGGAACCTCGTCGAACTCCACGGCAACATCTGGCGGGCCCGCTGCACCGCCGAGCCGCACCGCCTGTTCGACCAGCGCGGCGAGGCGCCCAAAGACGCCCTGCCGCGCTGCCCGTGCGGAGCCCTGTTGCGCCCCGACATCGTGTGGTTCGGCGAATTGCTCGACCAGACGGCCCTCGATCGCGCGGCGGCCGCGGTCCGCGCCTGCGATGTGCTGCTGGTGGTGGGAACGTCGGCGCTGGTCTATCCGGTGGCGGCGTTTCCATCGCTCGTGGACCGCGCACACGCGACGATCGTGGAAGTGAACGTGGATGCCACGCCGTTGACCGCTGCTGCCGACATCGTGCTGCGCGGCCCGGCGGGTCGCATCCTGCCGCACGTGGAGCGGCTGCTGTGAAAGGACTGGACCAGCACGACCGCCCACGTGAGAAACTGATGGCATTGGGCGCCGCGTCGCTCGGCGACAACGAGTTGCTGGCGATCGTCATCGGCGGCGGTGTCCGCGCGATGAGCACGCTGGCCATTGCCAATGCGGTGCTGGAGCAGACCGGTGGCCTGCACGGGGTCTGCCGCGCAAGCCACCACGCCCTGCGGCGCATGAAGGGCCTGGGTGCGGCGCGCGCCGCCCAGGTGCTGGCGGCGCTCGAACTGGGGCGGCGGGCGTTGATCCGGCGGCCGCCGTCGCGTGTCCAGCTGCGGTCGCCACGGGAGGTCGCCGAGTACCTCCTGCCGATCTATGGCGGCCGACCGATCGAGCAGTTCGGCATGGTGATGCTCGACAGCAAGCACCGGGTGCTGCGCACCACGGTCGTCAGCCTGGGCGCGCTCGACGGCGCGGTCGTGCTGCCCCGGGACGTGTTTCGGGAGGCGGCCACCGCCGGTGCCGCGGCGATTGTCGTGTTCCACAATCACCCGTCCGGCGATCCGTCCCCGAGCCCGGAAGACGTGACGTTGACCGATCGGCTGGTAGAGGCGGGGCGGTTGATCGGCATCGAAGTGCTGGACCATCTGATTCTCGGCGACGGACAGTTCTGCAGCCTGCGTGAACTCGGTCGCCTGGCCCGATAGCCAGGCGCTGGTCACACGCGTCCGGGACTTGTATGAAGATCCTGTACCTGGACTGCTTCTCGGGCGCGTCGGGAGACATGATCCTCGGCGCGCTCGCCGACCTCGGCCTGCCGCTCGCGGACCTGCGTCGTGCCCTGGGCAGCCTGACACTCGGTGGCTATGACATCGACGTGGAACGGGTCATTCGGGGTGGAATCGGCGCGGCCAAGCTGCGAGTCGCGGAACATGGGCACGAGGGCCCCGCGCATCCGGCACCCCATCCTCATGGCCATCGCACGCTTGGCGAGATCACCGAACTCATCGAGCGTTCGGCGCTGTCGCAAGCCGGCCGGACGCGCGCGGTTGCGCTGTTTCGTCGGCTCGCCGAGGTCGAAGCGGCCATCCACCAGGTGCCGGTCGAGCGCGTTCAATTGCACGAGGTCAGCGCCATCGACTCGATTGTGGACATTGTGGGCGCCGTGTTCGCCTTCGAGTGGCTGGCGGCCGACCGGATCGTCGCGTCGCCGCTCAACGTGGGGCGTGGCACCGTGCGGACGGCGCACGGGATCCTGCCGGTGCCGGCTCCGGCCACCGCGAGACTGCTCGAGGGGGTGCCGGTGTTCTCGGCGGGCCCCGAGATGGAGATGGTGACGCCGACCGGGGCGTTGCTCGTGACCGCCTATGCGCAGGCGTTCGGCCCGCTGCCCGCCATGCGCATGGAGAAGATCGGATATGGCGCCGGCGATCGCGATCCGGCCGGCCAGGCCAACGTGCTGCGGGCGATCCTCGGCGACGCGGATGCGCCGGGGCCGATCGAACGGGTCCTTGTCGTCGAATGCGAGATCGACGACATGAACCCGCAGATCTTCGGAGCCCTGATGGAGCAGTTGCTGGCCGCGGGCGCGCTCGACGTGTACTACACCCCCATCCAGATGAAAAAGTCCCGGCCGGCCACGCTCGTGACCGTCATCGGCCACAACGCGGACCGCGAACGGCTTGCCGCGATCCTGTTTCGCGAAACCACGACACTTGGGCTACGCTATCAGGAGGTGGACCGCGAACGGCTCGACCGCGATCTGGTCGTGGTAGACACCCCGTTCGGCCCGATCCGGATGAAGATCGCGCGCCGGGGCGGGGGTGTGGTCAACGCGGCGCCTGAGTTCGACGATTGCGCGCGCGTGGCGCACGAGCGACAGGTCGCCATCAAGGATGTCCAGGCCATGGCGATGAAGGCGTACCTTGACGGAAAGCGCTGAGCGCATGGTGCAACGTGCAAGGTGCCCAAGCTGCCGGGTGCACCGTGCCGCCCCCTTGGGCGGCACACAGCACTCCGCACATGGCACCCTGCACGTTGCGCTCTGCACGTTGCACTCTGCACATAGCACTTAGCACCCAGCACTGATCACTGACAGCCACCCGCGTCCGCCATGCCACCACGTTTCTTCCTCACCACGGCCATCGACTACGTGAACAGCCGGCCGCACCTCGGGACGGCCTACGAGAAGATCACGGCGGACGTCATCGCGCGTTACAAGCGCCTGACGGGCACGCCAACGCACTTCCTGATGGGCAACGACGAACACTCGCAGAACGTGTATCGGCGCGCCCGCGAACTCGGGCTCGAACCGCTCGCCTACTGCGACCGGATGGAACACGAGTTCCGCGACGTGTGGGGCCGCCTGGAGGTGTCGTTCGACGATTTCATCAGGACGTCCGAAGGGCGACATCGCGCCGGCGTGACGCAGATGGTCGCGCGGATCGCAGCCGCGGGCGACCTCTACGAGGGGTTCTACGAGGGCTATTACTGCGTCGGGTGCGAGGCGTTCAAGCCGGAAAAGGACCTGGTGGATGGCCTCTGCCCGGTCCACCGGACCTCGCCCGAGTGGATCCGGGAGAAGAACCATTTCTTCCGCCTGTCGAAGTACCGGCAGCCGCTGCTCGATCACCTGCGCGAACACCCGGAGTTCGTGGAGCCCGAGGTCCGTCGCAATGAAATCCTGCGGCTGCTCGAAGGCGGCCTCGAGGACATCTCGATCAGCCGCGCGGATCAAAGCTGGGGGATCCCGCTGCCCGACGATCCCACAAGCGTGGTCTACGTCTGGTTCGACGCGCTCATCAACTACGTCTCGGCCGTCGGCTACGGCACCGACCAGGGCCTCTTCGAGCGGTGGTGGCCCGCGAACCTGCACGTCATCGGCAAGGACATCACGCGGTTCCACTGCGTGGTCTGGCCCGCGATGCTGATGAGCGCCGGCGTGTCGCTGCCGCACCAGGTGTTCGGACACGGGTTCGTGCACTTCAAGGGGCAGAAACTGAGCAAGTCGCTCGGCACCGCGGTGGATCCGTTGCAGGCGGCCCAGCGCTTCGGCCCCGATCCGCTGCGGCTGTACCTGGTGAAAGAGATCCCGTACGGCCAGGACGGCGATTTCTCGTGGGAGCGGTTCGAGGAACGCTACAACGTCGATTTGGCGAACAACCTCGGGAACCTGGTGAACCGCGTGGCGGTGATGGTGGACAAGTACCGCGGCGGGCGCGTGAAGGCGATGCCCGCCACCGGTTCGCGGCTCCCCGTGGTGAGCGAACAGGTCACCGGGCGCTACCGCGGCGCGATGGACGCCTACATGCTGCACGTGGGAGCGGCCGCGGTGTTCGACCTGGTGGACGCAACCAACGAGTACATCGCCGAAACGGAGCCATGGACGCTCGCGCGCCACGCGGACGGGAAGGACCGACTCGACCAGGTGCTGGCGGACGTGGTCGAGGCGGTGCGGGTCGCCGGTGTGCTGCTGCTCCCCATCATGCCGAAGTCGGCCGCCGAGATCCTCGCGCGCGTGGGTGAACGTCGGGCTTCCGCCGACCTGCGTTTCGACGCGGACACGCGCTGGTCAACCGGCCGCGAACGGGACGTGATGAAGGCGGACCCGCTGTGGCCGCGCGTGGACGCGACATCTGCGGAACTCGAAGCGCCGGCACCCGGCCCGCGCGACACGGAGAAGCCAGTCATGATTTCAGACCCCATGGGCCCGCCGCCCGAGGCGCCCGCGGCCAGTCCGGCAAACGAAGAGTCCACGACGCCACAGGCAACCGAAACCATCGTTGCGACCACCCCGGTGCCGGCGCCTGCCGACCAGCGCGTGTCGATTGACGACTTCATGAAGATCGAGTTGCGTGTCGCGAGGGTGGTCGCTGCCGAGCGCGTGCCGAAGTCGAGGAAGCTGGTGAAGATGCTGATTGACGTCGGCACCGAGGAGCGCACGATCGTGGCGGGCATTGCCGAGGCATACGCGCCCGAAGCGCTCGTGGGCCGCACGATCGTCGTCGTCGCCAACCTGAAGCCGGCGAAGTTGATGGGCATCGAGTCCAACGGCATGGTCCTCGCCGCCAGCCCGGAAGGCGGCCTTCCCGTGCTGCTCGGCCTGGACCAGGCGCTGCCGCCGGGCACGCGCGTTCGATAGTAGTCGTTGGTCGACCATTGATCGATTCTCATTGCCATCTCGCCGATGAGGCGTTTGCCGCGGATCTCGACCAGGTCGTGGCCCGCGCGCGGGGCGCCGGACTGTTGGCGGCGCTGTGCGTGCTGGCCCTGGACGAGGCCGACGAGCTGGCGCGCGCGCCCCGGGTCGCCGCCCTCTGGCCGTCGATCCATTTCGCGCTCGGTATCCATCCGCACCAGGCAGGCCGCTTCGCGGGGCGGCTCGACCAGGCGATATCCGACCTGCGCGTTGCGCTGCAGACGACCTCCGGCACCAGGGCGCTCGGCGAGATCGGCCTCGACTATCACTACGACCTCTCGCCGCGGGACGTCCAGCGCGACGTCTTCCGGGCGCAGGTTGCGTTGGCAGGCGAGATGCACCTTCCGATGGTCGTACACACGCGGGAGGCTGAGGCCGACACGATCGCGATCCTCGAAGAGGCCGGCCGGAAACCGATCGCCGGGGTCTTGCACTGCTTCACGGGATCGCCCGAGCTTGCGCGATGGGCGCTCGACTCGGGCCTCTACGTGTCATTCGCCGGTATTGTGACCTTCGCGAACGCCCACGCGTTGCGCGAGGTGGCCAACGGCGTGCCGCTCGACCGCCTGCTCGTCGAAACCGATTGCCCCTACCTCGCGCCCGTCCCGTTCCGGGGCACGCGCAACGAGCCGGCGCACGTCGTTGAAGTCGCCCGTACGATCGCGCGTACGAAGGGCGTACCGCTCGACGAGCTTGCCGCAGCCGTTGCGCGGAATTTCGCCGAGCTGTTCGGCGCGTGAGGCTCGCAGTTCCAACCGCACGGCGCCTGTGCGGAACGAAGAATGACACGCGATTGCGCGCGCGTTGCGTTGACACCTCGAGCGCAAGTATGGTGTGATCATCGGGCCTTCAACAGACACACGTGCAGAAAACCTCCCCGGCTCTGTCGCAGCTGTTCGACCCCGTTCGCGACGATCTCGTTCGCGTGGAGCGCGAGTTCGCCCGCCACGTCGAGTCACACGTCGAGCTGATTCCCCAGATCGGTCGCTACATCCAGCAGAGCGGCGGGAAGCGCGTGCGGCCGGCCGTGCTGCTGATGGCGGCCCGGCTGTGCGGCTACACGGGCGATCGCGCTGTGCTGTATGCCTCCGTGGTTGAGTTCATCCACACGGCAACGCTCGTCCACGACGACATGATCGACGGGTCGGACTGGCGGCGGGGCCAGATGGCCGTACATTCCCGCTGGGGCAACGACGTCACGGTGCTGCTGGGCGACTACCTGTACATCAAGTCGATGGCGCTCGCGCTCACGCTGGACATGCTGCACGTCATCCGGCTCTTGTGCGACGTCACGCTGCGGATGATCGAGGGGGAGCTCTACCAGCTCACCAAGAACGGCGACGTCGACATCTCCGAGGAGGAGCACCTGGAGATCATCCGTCGCAAGACCGCCTACCTGTTCGGCGGCTGCGCGGAGATCGGCGGCATGCTCGGCGACGCCTCGCCGGAGCAGCGGGCCGCCCTGCGCGAATACGGCTTCAACCTCGGCATTGCCTTCCAGTTGGTGGATGACGTGCTGGATCTGACGGGCGACCAGCACGTACTCGGGAAACCGGTCGCCAGCGACCTGCGCGAGGGAAAGGTGACGCTGCCGATCCTCTATCTGCTGGGCCGGTCCAAGAACGGCATCGCGGATGTCGTCCGCGAGATCGTGCGCGAACGCGCGATGTCGGCCGAACAGTGGCAGCAGCTGTCGAAGGAGCTGGTCGAGCAGGGGGCGATCGACTACGCCGTGTGCAAGGCGGAGAGCTTCGCCGACCGGGCCCGGAAGCCCCTCGACGCGTTTCCCCCGTCGGCCGAGCGCGACGCGCTGCTCGCCCTGCCCGACTACGTCCTCTCGCGGGATCGCTGAGCCGACTGCGCAGGGCGGACCTCGAGGTCTGCCGTACAAGGCGCCGGCATGAACCCCATGCGCAACGTCTCCGTTGTCCAGGGCGACATCACCACGTTCGACGTGGACGCGATTGTCAACGCCGCGAATACATCGTTACGTGGCGGCGGGGGAGTGGACGGCGCGATCCATCGGGCGGCGGGGCCGCAACTGCTGCAGGCGTGCGAGAGAATCGGTGGGTGCCCGACAGGGGAGGCGAGGATCACGCCCGGGTTCGGGTTGCCCGCGCGCCACGTCGTGCACACGGTCGGGCCCGTGTGGGGCGGCGGAACCCGTGGCGAAGCGGACTTGCTCGCCTCCTGCTACCGAACGTCGCTGGCGCTTGCCCTCGAGCACGGCCTGCGCACGATTGCGTTTCCCGCCATCAGCACGGGCGTCTACCGGTTTCCCCTCGAGCGTGCGACACGCATCGCGGTTCGCGAGGTGACGGCGTTCCTGAGCACACACGGGGACGCCATCGATCAGGTGACATTCGTCGCGTTCGACAGGGAGACGTTCGAGACGTACCGGCGAGTGCTGGCCGAGGAACAGAAATAAGGGCCGAGCGGTTGTGGCCGCCCGGCCCTCCTGCCGTCTGATTCTACTGTCTACTGTCTCCTACCTACTGTCTACTAAACCTCCGCCTCCGGCGCCGCGCTGTACCCGGGCACCGCCGTCCTGGCAGCCGCCGGCCGGACCAGCTTCAGCAGCGGGTTGAGCAGGTCGCTCGGCCTCCAGGCGCGCAGGCCGTCGAAGTACGAGTAGACGACCGGCGTGATGAGCAGCGTGAGCAGCAGGCAGAGGATCTGCCCGCCGATGATCGTGACCGCCATCGACGCCCGCGATCCGGCTCCCGCGCCGCGCCCGAACGCAATCGGCATCATCCCGGCGATGATCGAGATCGTCGTCATGAGGATCGGCCGCAGCCGGACGTGGTTCGCCTGGATCATCGCCGTGTGCCTGTCGAGGCCTTCCGCCCGCAGCGTGTTCGTGTAGTCCACCTGCAGGATCGAGTTCTTCTTGACGATACCAAACAGCATCATCAGGCCGATGGCGCTGTACACGTTGATGGTCATGCCGAAGGCCATCAGCGCCAGCAGGCCGGCTGGCAGGCTGAGGGGCAGCGCCGTCATGATCGTCAGCGGGTGGATGAAGCTGTTGAACTGCGACGCGAGCACCATGTAGATGAACGCGATCGACAGGATGATCGCGATGAGGAAGTCGCTCGACGCTTCGCTCAACGTCTTGGCGCTGCCGCCGAAGATCACCTGGTACCCCGCCTTCAGATCCAGCTCGCCCACCTTCTCCCGCGCCGCGCTGAGGGCGTCGCCGAGCGTCACCTTCTGGCGATCGAGGTTGGCGTTCACCGAGATCTGCCGCATCCGGTTGTAGCGGTCGATTGAGGCTGGCGCGTTGCCCATCGTCAGGTTCGCCACGTCGCTCACCCGCACCATCTTGCCACTGCTGGCCTGCACGAACAGGTCGCCCATGGTCTTCGGATCGTTGCGGAACTGCTCGTCAAGCCTCAGCAGGACCGTGTACTGCTCGTCGCCGTCCTTGTACTTGGAGACCTCCTCGCCGCCGACGAAGGTGCGCAGGCTGGAAGAGACGGCGTCGAGGGGCACGCCCATGTCCGTGGCGCGCTGGCGATCGATCGTGATGCGCAGCTCCGGCTGCGTCGGCTCGAAGCTCGAGTCGGAGTCCGTGACGCCGTCGATCTCGCGGATCTTGGCGAGCAGCGAGCCCTCGCCCGGCGCCTGGATGCTGCCCTTCATGTCGGTACCGGCATAGGCCAGCTTCTGCAGTTCTTCGATGTCGGGCCCCTGCAGGATGATGCTGAGCCGGTTGGTGCTGCCGCCGCCGCCACGACCGCCGGCGCTGGACGCTCCCGAGATGTCCGTGCCGCCGGACACGCTGATGCGCGCGTTGCGGTACTTGGTCAGCGCCCGCCGCGCCTTGGCCATCAACGTCGCCTGCGAGTGGTCCGCGCCGTGGCGGTCTTCCAGCGCCGCGAGCTGGATGTACCAGTTGCCGCTGGCCGGGCTGATGGAGGTCATGACCGAAGCGCAGTCGGCCCCGAGCGTCTTCCGAAGATCAACCTCAATCGGCGTCATGTACTCGAGCGTGCGCTGGTAGCTCGTCCCCCGCGGCAGCCGCAGGTTGATGCTGAACTCGCTCTGGTCGTCGTCGGGCACCAGTTCCTTGCCGACATACGGGAAGAGGAAGACGGCGGAGACGACGGTCGCGCCCGCGATGCCGAGCATCACGGCACGGTGCGCGAGCGACCATTCGAGCATGTAGCCGTACTGCCGATCGATCCAGGCGTAGAAGCCCCGCTGCTTCGTCTTCGCATGGCCCGCCTTCGCGTCCTGCGGCCGCAGCCACCAGGCGCACAGTGCCGGCGTCAGCGTGAAGGAGACGAACATCGACAGCATGATGGCCGTCGCCGACGAGATGCCGAAGCTGTAGAAGTAGCGCCCGACCTGGCCGGTCATGAAGGCGACGGGCACGAAGATGACGACCAGCGAGAGCGTGGTCGCCATGACCGCGAGCCCGATCTCGCCGGTGGCTTTCATGGCCGCCTCGACCGGCGACGCCCCCTTCTCCTCGATATACCTGAAGATGTTCTCCAGCACGACGATCGCGTCGTCGATGACGATGCCGGTCGCGAGCGAGAGCGAGAGCATCGTCATGTTGTTCAGCGTGAAGCCGAGCGCCTTCATCACGGTGAACGTGCCGATGATGGAGGTCGGGATCGCCAGGCCGGCGATCAGCGTGACGCGCAGGTTGCGGATGAAGAACAGCACCACCAGCGCCGCGAGGAAGCCGCCGAGGATCAAGTGCAGCTGGATTTCCTCGAACGACTTGCGGATGAAGCGCGACTGGTCGCGGATCGGCATCACCTTGATGTCGGAGGGCAGCGTGGCCTGGATGCGAGCCAGGCGCTCGAGGACGCGGTCCACCACCGTGACGGTGTTCGTGCCCGACTGCTTGCGGATCGACAGGGACAGCGCGTTCTCGCCGTCCAGGGTCGTCAGGCTGCGCACTTCCTCGGTCGTGTCCACCGTGCGCGCGACGTCCTCGAGCCGCACGACCGAGCCGGTGTTGTACGCCAGGACGATCTTGTCGAAGTCCCGCACGTCCCGCAGGCGCCCCATCGTGCGCATCGCGATGTCCGACGAGCCGGCCGTGAAGCTGCCGCCGGGAATTTCGACGTTCTGCGCGGCGACCGCGCTGCTCACCAGCGCCGTCGTCAGCCCGTAGGCGTTCAGCCGATTCGGGTCCAGCAGGACGTCGATCTCGCGGTGCCGATCGCCCTGGAAGGCCACCTCGCCGACGTCCTGCACGGTCTCGAGGACCTGCTTGATCTGCTTGTCGGCGATGAGGCTGACCTCCTTCGGCGTCCGCCGGCCCGACACCACGAGCGTGATGATCGGCGACGCGTCGGGGTCCATCTTGTTGATGACCGGCGGTTCGGTGTCGCGCGGGAACTGCCGCTGGACACCGCCCACCTTGTCGCGCACGTCCTGGGTGGCCGCCTCGATCTCGCGTTCGAGGACGAAGCTGATGGTGCACCGCGACGATCCCTGGCTGGAACTGCAGCGCAGCTCGTCGATGCCGTTGATGGTGTTCACCGCGGCTTCGATCGGCCGCGTGATCGATGTCTCCATCTCCTCGGCGCTCGAACCGGGGAGATTGGCGCTGACCGTGACCGTCGGGTAGTCGGTCTTGGGCATGAGGTCCAGGCCGAGCTGGCGGTACGAGAACCAGCCCATGACCAGAAGCGCCGCGCTCATCATGACGGCGAAGACGGGGCGCTTGACGCTGACATCGGCGAGTTTCATTCCCCGCCTCCCTGCGGCCCGGCCTGGGCGCCCTGACCACGCCCGCCGCCGCCCGATCCGCGCCGCCCGCCGCCGCGTCGGCCGCCGCCTTCAGATCCGTTCTCCGTCCGCACGTTGGCGCCGGTCGCCAGCTCGTTCAGCCGGTTTGCGGCCAGCGTCTCGTCGCCCTTGAGGCCGTCCACGACTTCCCAGAGGTTGCCCTGCCGCACTCCCAGGGTGACCGGTTGCTGGGTGATCTTGCCGTCGCGAATGATGTAGACCGATGAGACGCCTGCCAGCGTCGAGACGGCGTTCTCCGGAACGGCCGCGACCGCCTCGTCTCGGCGCGTGAGGATGACGCCCTTGGCGAAGAACCCGGGCTTCAGCCGGTAGTCGCTGTTGTCCACCAGCGCTTCCACGGTGAAGGTGCGCATCGTCTGGTCGAGAGCCGGGCTGACGTAGGCGATCTTGCCGTGGAACACGGTGTCGCCGAACGATTCCACCCGGAACTCGACAGCCTGGTCCGGCTGCACGACGCCCGCATGACGTTCCTGCACGCCGGTGCGCAGCTTGAGCGGGGTCATCTGCACGATCGTCGCGACGGGCGTCTGCGCGACGATGTACTCGCCCACCTGGACGAGTCGTTCCGAGATGAAGCCGGCAATGGGCGCCCGCACCACGGCGTCCTCGAGCTTCTTCACGGCGAGGTCGTACGACGCGCGACGGTCCTGCAGCAAGGCCTTCTGGCTGCGGATCGAATCGATCGACGCCTGGTAGGCCGCCTCGGCGACCTTGAGGTTGGTGTCGGCCGTCTGCAGATCCATCGGCGACAGCAAGCCACGCGCATTGAGCGCCTTCGACCGGTCTGCATTGGCGCGGGCATCGTTGAGGGTGGCGACCGCGTTCTTGACGGAGGCGATTTCCTCGTCGGGCGGAGGGGTGTCGTTGGCGTCGAGGGGCCCGTGCATACCGAGCTGGGCGCGTGTCTGCCGCAGCGCGCTTTCGGCGCGCGCCAGGGCCAGCGCCAGTTCCCGCGGCTCGAGCTTCACGAGCGGGTCGCCCACGCGCACCCGGCTGCCGATTTCAACCAGGACGCTGCGAACGACTCCGGCGGCCTCGGAGCTCACCTTCGCCTGGTCCGGCGAGAGCAGCGTACCGGCCAGATCTACCTGCCGCTGGATCGCCATGCGCTGCACGGTCGTCGTCTTGACCGACACCACCGGGCCACCGCCCCGGCCGCGGCCACCCGCGCCGCCGGGCCCGTTCGCGTTGCTGCAACCTCCGATGCCGGCAAGCGCGACCAGGATCGCGATGGCCGGGACCGAACAGGAGGAATGGATCGATTTCATTCCGGAAACCTTGAAGACAGGAAGACCACGCCATGAATGTGCAAACAAGGAAGAGACCTCCGGAGACCGCGTGGGAGAAACGGGAGGGCACACTGAGGCAGGTATTGTATACGACAGAGCTGGAATCGGCTTCTGTCGCCTTCCTTGACGCCTTTACCTCTTGCTGAGGGTCTTGGCGCCGGCGGGCCCGGCCGGACGCGATTCACCCGCGGAAAACTGGACCATTCGATCAGGCAAGGATTCTGCAGAGAAGGGCGGGCACGTGGCCGGGTCCGGCAACTATAATGGGGAAGAAGGTCATGAACCGCCGTTTCACGTTGATCACGCTGGCGCTCACCGCCACCCTCGCCTTCTTCCTCGGCCTCGTGGTCGGTGGGCCGCTGACGCCGGCGCCCATGGCATCCGCCTCAACCACGGAGACCGCCGCCGCCGCCCGTCGCGGGCCGGTACCGGCCCTGGGCGTCGTCAATTTCGCGGACGTAGTGGGCCGGGTGAACGCCGCGGTCGTGAATATCGACGCGACATCGCGAGGGCGGCACCACCTGCCCGCCTGGCACCCTCCGCTCGATCCGTTCAAGAGCCCCGACCGCGGGACACCGCGCGACCAGCAGAGAGACCCGCCCCGCCGCGGAGCCGGCAGCGGGTTCATCATCGACAGCGCGGGTCTGATCCTGACCAACAACCACGTCGTGGAGGGCGCCGAGCGCCTCACCGTGAAGCTGTCCGACGGCCGAAGCCTGCACGCGCGGATCATCGGCACGGATCCGGACACCGATATCGCGCTGATCAAAGTGGAATCCCCTACGCCGCTGCCGGCCGCACCGCTCGGGGATTCCTCGAGCCTGCGCGTCGGCGAATGGGTCTGCGCCATCGGCAATCCCCTGGCCTACGAGCACAGCGTGACGGTGGGCGTCGTCAGCTATGTCGGACGGAAGCTCTGGGACCCGGCGCTCGACGAGTACATCCAGACCGACGCCGCGATCAACTTCGGCAACAGCGGCGGGCCCTTGATCAACGCGCGAGGCGAGGTCATCGGCATCAACGCCGCGATCAGCTCGCGGGCCACCAGCATCGGCTTCGCGGTGCCCATCAACCAGGCGACCGCGGTGCTGCCGCAGCTGAAGGCGCGCGGCCACGTCTCGCGCGGGTACATGGGTGTGAAGCTGAAGGAGCTCGACCCGGATCTCGAACGGTCGTTGAAGCTGGGGCACGTCGAAGGCGCGCTGGTCGAGGACGTGACTGAGGGGTCGCCCGGCGACCGGGCAGGCATCCGCACCTACGACGTCATCCAGGGCGTGGACGACCGGAAAGTCGAAACCGATGATGACCTGATTCGCACGGTGTCGGCCAAGGAGCCCGGCAGCATCGCACGGCTGCGGCTGTTGCGTGACGGCCACCCGCAGACGATCGCCGTGAAGCTGGCGGAACGACCGACCAAACCGAGTGGCGACGACGTGGTGCCCTCCAGCCAGCGCGACGGCGGCGCGCGCACGCAGCCGGTGCCCATCGGCCTCACCGTTCGCGAGCTCGACAAGGACACGATTGGCCGGCTCGGAATTCCGCGCAAGATCTCGGGCGTGCTGATCACGCAGGTGGAACTTCTCAGCCCGGCCTACGACGGGGAGATCGAACGCGGCTCGGTCGTCATGGAGATCAACCGCGCGCGTGTCTCGTCGGTCGAGGACTACCGGCGGCTCACCGGCGCCACGCGCCCGGGAGATCCGCTGACGTTCTATCTCTACGTGCCGAGCGGCGGCCGTCACCAGTTGGCCACGATCCAGGTGGAAGGACAGTAGAAGTAGACAGTAGGCAGTAGGCAGTAGTGAGCAGACTGTAGGGCGCCGATGACGGGCGGTGGCGATGCCAGCGCCTGCTGACTGCCGGCTACGGGCCACCGCTGCGGCTTTGCACTGATCGACGCCCCCCGCCCCGTGCACCCTATGAAATCTCGCATTCTCGTTGTCGACGATGAGGCGGCGATCCGCGACTCGATGCGGATGATCCTGGAGTACGAAGGCTACGAGTTCCTGGGCGCCCACGGCGGGCAGGACGCGATCGCCGCCGTCGAACGCGACGGGCCCGACATGGTGTTTCTCGACATCAAGATGCCGGGCATGGACGGGCTCGACGTCCTGGGGCGCATCAAGGCGATCTCCGAACAGCTGCCCGTCGTCATGATCTCCGGGCACGGCACCGTGAGCACCGCCGTCGAGGCGACCAAGCTCGGGGCCTTCGACTTCATCGAGAAGCCGCTGGCGAGCGACCGCGTGCTGCTGACCATTCGCAATGCGCTCGATCAGAGCCGCCTGCGCGACGAGAACCGATCGCTGCGGCGCGCCGTGGAAGTGCGCCACGAGATGGTGGGCGCGAGCCCGTCGCTCAAGCAGATCGTCGACGCCGTGCGGCGCGCGGCGCCCACCAACGCCACCGTCCTCATTCAGGGCGAGAGCGGCGTAGGCAAGGAGCTGGTGGCGCGCATGATCCACGCCAACAGCCTGCGGCGGCGCGAGCGGTTCGTCCAGGTGAACTGCGCCGCGATTCCCGACGATCTCATCGAGTCGGAGCTGTTCGGCCACGAAAAAGGATCGTTCACGGGCGCGACCGAGAAGCAGATCGGCAAGTTCGAGCAGGCGGACCGCGGGACCATCTTCCTGGACGAGATCGGTGACATGAGCCTGAAGACGCAGGCCAAGGTACTGCGCGTGCTGCAGGAAGGCGAGGTCGAGCGCGTCGGCTCGGCGCGGACCCTGAAGGTGGATGTGCGCGTGATTGCCGCTACCAACAAGGATCTCGAACGGGAAATCGAGCGGGGAACGTTTCGCGAGGACCTGTTCTTCAGGCTCAGTGTCATCCCGATTTCCGTGCCGCCGCTGCGGGATCGCGCCGAGGACATCCCGCTGCTGGCACGGCACTTCGCGGACCTGTTCGCGCGCGAGAACAACTTCCGGCCGAAACGGTTCACGCCGTCGGCCATCGACGCGCTGCAGCACTACCGGTGGAAGGGCAACATCCGCGAGCTGCGCAACACCATCGAGCGGGTGATCATCATGACCTCCGGCGACACCGTCGACGTTCACGATCTGCCCGAACCGCTGCGCAGCGAGACGCGGACGGTGGTGGCGACCGACGATGGCGAGGGCGGTGAAGCGCCGGGGACGCTGCGCGAGTTCAAGGAAACCGCCGAACGCTCGTTCCTGGTGCAGAAATTGCGGGAGAACGCCTGGAACATCTCGAAGACGGCCGAGGCGATCGGCACGCCGCGTAGTAACCTGTACAAGAAGCTGGAGCAGTACAACATCCGGCAGGAGACCGATCAGTAGAGTTCTTTGACAACCGTTCGGCCGCAGTGAGCCAGACGACCGCTGCCTGGCCGGCGAGCGGGCGCTTACGGGCGCTCGTCCGCCCCCAGGGAGAGGAAAGTCCGAACTCCGCAGGGCAATGCGCCGGGTAACACCCGGTCAGGGCAACCTGAAGGAAAGTGGCACAGAAAATATACCGCCCGACTTCGCGCCTTCGGCGCTTCGTCGTGGCAGGCCTTCGTGGTCTGCTGCTCGAAGCGCGGTGCGGCAAGCCATCGAGGCTTGCTGCGCCGTAGCCCGGAGGGCGTAGGCGAGTAAGGGTGAAAAGGTGCGGTAAGAGCGCACCGCGCCGGCCGTAAGGTCGGTGGCAGGCAAAACCCCGCATGGAGCAAGACCAAATAGGGAGGCGTTTGAGGACGGCCCGTCCGAAGCCTCCGGGTCGGTCGCTGGATTCCGTCAGTGATGACGGGACTAGAGGAATGGTCGTCGTCCGTTGTCGGTTCGCGTCGCGCGAGCGAGAGTTCGCGAGGGCGTGGGGCGATGGCGGAAACAGGATTCGGCTTACGGCTCCACTGCGGCCACTTCTCACAGGGTGCTTGGTGCTGTGCGCGTGGGAGAGCCGACACTGGCGCGCACTCAGCACGTGGCACCAACACTCAGCACATAGCACCCAGCACGTAGCACCAGCACTCAGCACGTAGCACATAGCACTCAGCACATTCATCCCATGTCCATCTACCTCGTGACCGGCGGCGCAGGCTTCATCGGATCGCATCTGGCGGCCGAACTCACGCGGCGCGGCGACCGCGTGCGCGTGGTGGACAACCTGAGCACCGGCAAGCGGCAGAACCTGGCGGCCGCGCCGGGCGCGGAACTGGTCGAAGGCGACCTGGCGGACGTCGACGTGGCGCGCCGCGCGGTCGCTGGTGTGGACTACGTCCTGCACCAGGCGGCCATCCCGTCGGTGCCTCGGTCGGTCCAGGATCCGATCACGTCCAACCGGTCCAACATCGACGCAACGCTGAGCGTCCTGGTGGCCGCGCGCGACGCGGGCGTGAAGCGCCTCGTCTATGCCGGCTCCTCGTCCGCCTACGGGGACACCCCGACGCTGCCCAAGCACGAGGACATGGCCACCTCGCCGCTCTCGCCCTACGCGCTGCAGAAGCTCGTGGGCGAGCAGTACGGCCGCATGTTCACGCGGCTGTACGGCTTCGAAACGGTGACCATCCGCTATTTCAACGTGTTCGGGCCACGCCAGGACCCGTCGTCTCCCTACTCGGGCGTCATCTCGCTCTTCATCAGCGCGCTCGTGGAGGGTCGTTCGCCGACGATTTTCGGCGACGGCGAGCAGACGCGTGATTTCACCTACGTCGCCAACGTCGTGGACGGCGTGCTGCGCGCATGCCACGCGCCGCGGGTCGCCGGCGAGACCATCAACGTCGCCACCGGCGGACGCATCTCGCTCAATGACCTGTTCGCGACGCTGAAGGCGCTGACCGGAGGTGCGGGGGATCCGATTTACGCCGAGGCGCGGGCCGGTGACGTCAAGCACTCGCAGGCGGACATCTCGAAGGCGCACCGGCTGCTCGGCTACGAGCCCATCGTGTCGTTCGAGGAGGGGCTGAAGCGAACGCTCGACTGGCATCAGTCCTCCGAGCGCGCACCGGCCGCTTCGTAGCCGCCGGTTCTTGACATCACCGCATGCCCACCTCATAGTTCTCAGCCCGGGGGTTCCCGACGATGTACGTTGGCCGGCGACCCGCCAGCTTCGGGGTTGATCCGGCCATTCTGCAAGCGGAATGCACCCGAGGTGCGGCTGGACGGCCGGGCTGCAGGAGCCGACTTGACCAAGATTCCCTCGCAGTCGGGGCAGACACCTGAAGGCGGCGCGCGCACCGCTTTGGGAACTCGTCCGTCCGACCCGGCGTCCGGCGCCGGTAGTGATTCCCTGGAGTCGATCCTCCGGAATCTCCCGGTACCCTTTTGCATCTTCGACCAGTCCGGACGACTCCTGCGGTGGAGCCCGATGTTCGAACAGGCCTCCGGCTACTCCCCCGCGCAACTGGCTGGAATGACTCCCCTGGACACGGTGGCGCCCGAGAGCCGACCCGCGATGGAGCGTGCGGTCCGGCTGGCGTTCGAACAAGGCAGCAGCGAAGAGGAGGCCGCGCTGATGACCGCCGCAGGCCGCCTGAGGCACTGTCTCATCACATTGAACCGCCTGGTCATTGACGGCCAGCCGTGCATCATCGGCGTATCCGTCGACATCAGCAAGCGCAAGCGAGCCGAGGACGCGCCGCGAAAATCAGAGCAGCAGTATCGGCTGCTGTTCGAACGCAATCTCGCCGGCGTGTTCCGGCTGGCGCCGGACAGCACCATGCTCGACTGCAACCCGGCGCTGCTCCGGATTTTCGGTTATCGATCCGTGGACGAGTTCCGCGCCCTGGGACCTCGGCACGTGTTCTTCGATCCGGAAGAGGGCGCGCGGGAGTTCGGCCGGCTGTTCCAGGAGAAGACTGTCGAGAACCTCGAGGTCAGGCTCAGGCGCGCCGACGGAACGCCCGTCTGGGCCGTCGTGAACGTGTGCCTGATCGAGGACGACCAGGGGCGCCCGGCCGTCATCGAAGGAACCTGCTGGGACATGTCGAAACGGAAGGAGGCGGAACGCGCGCTGCGTGAGAGCGAGGAGCGCTTCCGCGAGCTGGCCGAGAACATCGACGAGGTGTTCTTCGTCGTCACCGAGAACCCGCTCCGGATGACGTACCTGAGCCCGACATACGAGAAAGTGTGGGGCCGGCCGCGCGAAGAGGCCTACGCCTCCCCGTATGCCTGGAAGGAGAGCGTGCACCCCGAGGACGCGCCGCCCTGGAGCAGATGCTGGCCGGCTGCGCCCGCGGACTTGCAGGCCACGTTGCGTATCGCATCCGGCGCCCGGACGGCTCGGTTCGCCACATCTTTGCCCGTGTGTTCCCCATCTTCGACGCGTCGGGACACTTCGTCAACCGTACGGTGGGCATCGCCGAGGACGTCACGGTGCGCAAGCAGGCGGAAGACGAACTGGTGATGGCGAAGGAAGAGGCCGAGGCGGCCAGCCGCGTGCGCAGCGAGTTCCTGGCGAACATGAGCCATGAACTGCGGACGCCGATCGCTGGCATGATGGGGATGACCGATCTCGCGCTCGACACCGAGCTGACCGCCGAGCAGCGCGAATACCTGGGCATGGCCAAGAGCTGCGCGGACTCGCTGCTGACCGTCATCAACGACATCCTGGATTTCTCGAAGATGGAGGCGGGCAAGCTCGATTTCGAAGCGGTGGAATTCGATCTGCGCGGCCGCCTGGAAGCGACGGTGAAAGTGCTGGCGCTGCGCGCGCACGAGAAAGGGCTGCAACTGAATCACCGCGTGCGGCCGGACGTGCCGCAGGTGCTCGTCGGCGATCCCGGCCGCCTGCGCCAGATCATCGTCAACCTGGTCGGCAACGCCGTGAAGTTCACCGAGCGCGGCGAGGTGACCGTCGAGGTGGAGCGGCAGTCCGAAACAGCAGACGGCGTCGTATTGCACGTGGGCGTGACGGATACCGGCATCGGCATTCCTGCCGACCGGCAGAGCGCCATCTTCGGTGCGTTCACGCAGGCCGACGGCTCGACCGCCCGGCGCTACGGCGGCACCGGCCTGGGGTTGACCATCTCACGGCGGCTGGCGGAGATGTTCGGCGGGCGCCTGTGGGTCGAGAGCGTGGAGGGGCGTGGCAGCACGTTTCACTTCACCGCGCACTTCGGGGTCGCTCCCGACGCCCGCGTTGAAACCCCTCTCGGCGCCGCGGCGCTGCGAGGCGTACCGGTCCTCATCGTCGACGACAACGGCACGAACCGCCGAATCCTCGACGAGCAAACGGCGAGCTGGGGCATGGTGCCGACGCTCGCGGCGGATGCTCGCGCCGCGCTGGCTTCGCTGGGCGAGGCCGCCGGTGCCGGCCGGCCGTTTGCCGTCGTGCTGGTCGACGCGATGATGCCCGAGATGGACGGGTTCACGCTCGTCGAACGCATGAAGGCCGATCCGCGCTGTTCGACGGCGACGATCATGATGCTCAGTTCCGCCGGCCAGCGCGGCGACGCCGCCCGCTGCCGCGCCCTGGGCGTGGCGGCCTACCTGGTGAAGCCGGTGGGACACTCGGAGTTGCTCGAGGCGCTCGTTGGGACGCTCGGGGCCCGGCCGCGCGGAGTCGAACCGCCCCCCGTGCCGGTTGCGCGCGAACCGTTGCCCGAGCGCACGGCGAAACTCCGGGTGCTGTTGGCCGACGATAACCTCGTGAACCGCAGGATTGTGATGAGCGTGCTCGAGAAGCGCGGGCACGCGGTGGAGAGCGTCACCAACGGGCGCGAGGCGCTGGACAGGTTGGCGACCGCCGCGTTCGACCTCGTCTTGATGGACGTCGAGATGCCGGTGGTGGACGGCTTCGAGGCCACCGCCGTCATCCGGGAGACGGAGAAGACCAGGGGCGGCCACATGCGCATCATCGCGATGACCGCGCACGCGCTCGAAAGCGATCGCGAGCGTTGCCTCGCTGCGGGCATGGACGGCTACGTCTCGAAACCGATCCGCGCCGACGAGTTGCTGAAGGCCATCGAGACGCGCTAGAGTCCCGCCGCGGCCAGCGCGCTCTCGAACTCCGCCACGTGGCCCGCCCGCAGCATCGCCTCGTTGCGCTCGATCCAGCCGTTCCTGACGAGCGTGACAAGCGACTCCTCGATCGTGAACGATCCAGCCTTGCGCGTGATCGTGATCTCCTGGTGCAGGTGCTGCAGCGCGTTCTTGCGAATGTGCTGGCGCGCGCCGTAACCCACGACGAGCAACTCCGCCGCCGGCACGCGCCCGCCGCCGATGCGCGGGATGAGCGTCTGCGTCAGCACGGCCGCCAGGCCCATCGCCAGTTCCTGCCGCACCGTGTTCTGGCGCTCCAGCGGAAAGCCGTCCGCGATGCGCGAGACCGCGGAGCTGACATCGGTCGTATGCACCGTCGACAGCACCAGGTGTCCCGTCTCGGCCGCCGCCAGCGCCATCTGCATCGTCTCGGGATCGCGCATCTCGCCGACGACGATGACGTCGGGCGCCTGGCGGACGGCGGCGCGCAGCGCGGTGGGGAAGTCGGGCGCGTCGATGCCGATCTCCACCTGCTCGACCAGGCTGCGCAGGTGAACGTGCTCGTACTCGATCGGATCTTCGATGGTCAGGATGTGGCGCCGGTCGCGCCGGTTGATCTCCTCGACCAGCGCGGCGAGCGTCGTCGTCTTGCCGGAGCCGGTAGGGCCGCCGATGAGGACCAGGCCGTGCGGGATGCGGCTGAGGAGCTCGACGCCCGGCGGCAGGTTGAGGCTGTCGAGGCGCGGTACCGCGGCGGGCAGCGCGCGGATGGCAGCGGCGGCGCGGCCCCGTTCGTGGTGCAGGTTGACGCGGAAGCGCCCCAGGCCCGGGAACTTCAGCGCGGCGTCGGTGATGTGCGTCTCCTCGTATCGACGGCGGGCGTGCGGCGGCAGCGCCGGCAGCACGGCTTCCTCGATGTCGAGACCGTCGAGCGGCCCTTCGCCCTCGAGCGTCCGGACCAGGCTGTCCACGCGGATGCAAGGCGGCGCGCCAGCGACCAGCAGCAGATCGCTGGCGCGATTGGGCGCGACGAGCGCCAGCCACGCTTCCAGGCGCGCGACATCGGTGCCGAAGGCGGGCCTGCGCGCCGGCTCCGCGACCAGCGCGTTCAGGTCGCGGGCGACGAGATCGGGATCGGACGGCTGGTCGTTCATGGGCGGCTCCGTCCCCATCATACCCTTGGCGCCCTCGCGCCCGACCGCGCTCAGGCAACTGCGCCCTGCCACCTGCTGACCGCGAACGAGGGCGGAGCTCGCGTCGCTCTGGCGGCCTGCTCCCCCGGTGGCCGGCGCTCGGCGAGACGTAGTGACGACACGCCGCTCGGCTGCAACGCCGGTTGACCGATCCACGATCGGCCGGGATTCCTCGTTTCGCCATCGAAACGCCGGCCTGCCATCCGATCGGTCGTCCGGACACGGCAACTCGAGTCGACAACTCCTGGCGCACCGCGCCCATGCGCGCCACGGTGGGGTGCCGCTACCCGCGTAACACGCATCTGCTCTGCAACTTCCCCGGCTGCGCGCGCCACGCCGATCCCGGCCGCGTTCTTGTTTGTTGCTCGTGCGCGTAGACCACACGCCACGCGTGGAGCCGACCTCCTCGACGCGTCAGCGCAGGCCGACGCTGGCGCTCCGTGGTAGAAGCCCGGTGCGGCGAATGCCGGTGGGACTTCAATCTCGGCCCGCCAGGCGGCGGGACAGGCGGCGGGCCTGCTCCGGCCCGGCCCTGACGCCGGGCAGCCCTGTCACCTGTCTCGACCTGCCGAGCAACAGCGGCCCGTTTCAACAACCCAACCAAGCGCGCGAAGCGCGCCGCGGGGTGGTCCCCGCGTTTCAAGAGAGGAGTCCGCGCATGCATCGTCTCGCAGCTTGCACCATCGTTCTCATGGCCCTCCTGGTCGGCGCGCAGACATGGGTCGAGGCCCAGAAGCCGCAGCCAGCCAAGAGCACCGCCGCGGCCTCTACCGCGGTGGTCAACCTGAACACGGCGACCGCGGAGCAGCTCGACTCGCTGCCCGGCGTCGGCGCGAAGGTCGCGGCGCGGATCATCGAGTACCGCCAGAAGAACGGACAGTTCAGGAAGATCGAGGACGTGATGAACGTCAAGGGCATCGGCGAGAAGGCCTTCCTGAAGATGAAGAACCGGCTCGCGGTCGGGCCGACCAAACCGACGTCGAACGGACAGTAGCCCGTGACGCGCCAGCCAGCCGCCCCTCCGCAGGCATCATGCGACATGGTGCCCGACCCGGCGAGATCACGTGTCGAAGGGAGGGCGCGGCTGTCTGGCCGTCGCGGCGCGATTCCGGTGCTCGCCGGCGGCTTCTCATTGCTCGAGACGTTGTTCGTGAGCGGATTGCTGGTCGTCCTGGCGGGCATCGCCGTCCCTCTCATGCTGTCGTCGCTCGACGCGTCCAGAACGCAGGGCGCGGCGCATTACCTGGCAGGCAGGCTCAACCTCGCGCGCATGGAGGCGGTCAAGCGGTCCGTGTACGTGGCCCTGCGCATCGAAGGACAGCCGTCGGCCTATACCTATACCTTCTATGTCGACGGCAACCGCAACGGCGTGCGCACACCGGACATCAGTCGCAACATCGACCGGCCGATTGGCTGTCCCGAGCGGCTGGACGAGAAGTTTCCCGGCGTTGCGTTCGGCATCGTCGACGGCGTAACGGCGATCGACGATGCCGGCACTCTGGAGGCAGGCAGCGATCCGGTCCGCTTCGGCCGCAGCGACCTGCTGTCGTTCAGTCCGGGCGGGTCCGCAACCTCGGGCACCTTCTACATCCGTGGACGAGGCAAGCAACAGTTGGCCGTGCGGGTGCTTGGTGTGACGGGGCGCATCCGCGTACTCCGTTTCGACTTTCGCACGGCCAAGTGGGTGTCGCAATGAGTGCGAAAGCGTTCGGCGAACGGCGGTCGTGGCCGCGCAAGACATCCGATCAGTGCGCCTGGCTGGTGGCCGCGCGCCTCCGGCCCGGGCGCGACGTGAAACTCCTCGACCTCTCGAAAGGCGGGGCGCTGGTCGAGGGCGCGGCTCGACTGGTGCCTGGCGCATCGATCGTGCTGCACCTGGTCGGCGTCGGTTGCCATCACACCATCCGGGGCACGGTCCTTCGCTGCTTCGTCTCAGCGCTCGATCATTCGAGCGGCGTCCGGTACCGCGCCGGCCTCGCCTTCGATCAGTCGTTTCCCGTCCCCGACGACGGCGAGGGGAACCGGGGTGATCGCGCGTCGGACCAGGCCATGAACGGGTAGCCGATTCCCGCGCAATGAACCGGGAATCCGGAGAGCTCGAGTAGTTGCTACCCGACCGCGCCCCGTCGCTCGTCGGCCCTGACCCGAGAACGCGCCAAATTCCCTCGCGCCATCGTCTGGCACGGCTTTCGTAGCACGGAGGGTGACCGGATCACGTGCATTCAGAGGAATGGCCATGAACCAGGGACCGGCATCGCCCGTTTCGGGTGTCGCGGCTCGGTCATGGGTCCGCGGCAAGGACCGGCGCAACGCGTGGGCGGGGCTACTGACCACCCTGACTCGTACCCTGCAGGAGGAGCCCGACCCGTATGCCCTTCGAAAGGTGTTCGAGCGGGGTGCCCGCCAGCTGCTCCCACTGCGATGGGCGGAGTTGCGCGAGGCAAGACCCACCTCCTGGTGCGCGGCGGCAGGTGAGGTACTGACCTTGCCCGTGGCGACGAGCGACGGTTCTCGAGCGGTCAGCCTGGACGCGCGAATCGAGCCAGGTCATGTCCTGGGCCCGTGGGATCGCCAGATGCTCGAAGCGCTGGCCGCAATTGGTGCGCTGGTCGTTGAGATAGAGCACCTGTCGCGTGGGCGCCCCCGGCCAGCACTGGCCGGCGGCGGTTCGCGTCCCGATGCCGCCGTTCCGCTCATCGGGTCGGGTGCCGCGATGCACGCATTGAGGGAGCGCATCGCGCGGGTGGCGGCGACGGACTTCACGGTACTCATCGAGGGTCCGATAGGCCCCTAAGCGCACTCGGCAATGAGTGGGGAAGTGTGAGGCTGGCAAGGTCGCCTGTCCCGTTGGCCCGCAGGAAAGCCCGGCCGCCCTCTGAGGCGGGCTCAAGCGCAACGTGGACATTCAGGCGCAGGAGTTCCGTCTTCGTGCGTTCTGGCGCCTGCGACAGCAACGCCGCCAGGTCGCTCAACTGCTGCCGGACCCACGCCGGCATGACGACCATGCGGTCCTCGACGGGTTGGAGCAGGGACGCCAGTTCGTCATCGGCCGCCCGCACGTCGGTTTCATGCCGGGCAATCGCTTCGAGGAGCGTCGGCATCGCCCCGCCCTCGGCCACCGCCCGAACCAGATTCGCCAGCCGGCGACTCGCCGTGTCCCGCTTGGCCTGCGCCTCGACCCGGAGTCTGGGCCGTTCGTTCAGCACTCGATTCAACGCCGCCCCGAGCGCATCGGTCACGTACCGCAGGGTGTCAGGTTCCAGCAAGGCCGCCCGCAAGCCGGAGAGCAGAATCGGATCGGCCACCTTCGCCCGGATCGTCAGCCCGTTTGTGCACGCCTCTGGTCCGACGCGGTGAGCTCGCGCGCACCCGTACCGCGGCGACCCCTTGCCACCCGAGACGATCGCCACCGGCCCACCGCAGACCGCACACGTCATCAACCCGCCGAACAGGTGCGGGGAGTGCAACACCGCGCTCCGACCGCGAACTAGCGTCCCGCCCGGCTTCGTCTGAATTCCAAAAGCCCGTTTGACGTACGCCCGTCGGTCCTGCACCCGTTGCCACAAATCCTCAGACACGATCCGCAGGTGCGGCTGTTCCTTCACGCACCAGTCAGCACGCGGCACCGCTCGCGCGACCTTGCGATTGGTCGTGGGCACCCGTTGCCAGGTTCGCTGACCCCAAATCTGCACCCCGCGATACCGCTCGTTCCCGAGCATGCGGCGAACCGCGTTCGGCGCCCACAGCCGTTGCCCCCGCGGCGCGGCCACGCCGTTCTGGTTCAGGCGCCGCAGGATGGTCGGAACCCCGCACCCCTCCGCGTACTGCGTGAAGATGCGGACGACGATCAGCGCCTCGGCCGGGTCAACCTCCAACCGCTTGCCCAGCAGCGCCGGCTGGCCGTTCGGATCACAGCGCCCGCTCGGATCAACGACCGCCACCGTCCGATACCCGTAGATGCGGCCCCCGGTCGAGAACCCCCGCTCCAGCTGTCCGGCGAGGCCGCGCTTCGTCTTCTTCGCCAACTCCCGCAAGTACAGCGAGTCGATCAACCCGTGCATGGCGATCAGTGACTCGGCCTGCTCATGGTCGCTATCAATCCCTTGCGACAGGTAGAGGACGCGCACGCCGAAGAATCGAAGCTGCTGCATCACGCGGATGGCGTCAGCCAGGTCTCGCGCGATGCGTGAACTGTCATCGACCAGTAGCACGTCGAACGGGCGTGGATCCCGACCCGCCGCGACGAGGAGCGCCTGGAGCCCGTGCCGCCCGTCCACCGACCCGCCCGAGATCCCCGCATCCGTGAAGATGCACTCCTCAACGACGTGCCAGCCATGCTCGCGCGCGTACCGCCGGGCGACGGCAATCTGATCCTCCAACGAGGTTTCGCGCTGAAGGTCCGTCGAATACCGCGCGTAGATGGAGACTCGCATTGTGGGGGGTTCCGCTTAGTCCCCCTTCTTGGGGCGGCGCCCTCGGGTGGCCTTGGTTGGTTGCGGTTCTCCGGGCAGGGCGAGCGGTCTGAACTTGGGAGCTGGCAACAGCTGCGCTTGCCGTGGCACCTTCAGTTCTTCAACAACCTCGACGACGTCTTTCCGAGTTCTAAGACCGGTTGTAGTGAGCGACTGATGCGTTGCGATCGTTACCTTCAACAGATCGCCAATCCGGAAGTCTTCGCCGCTCTTTACTCGCGCAATAAACGCCGGATCCTTCATTACGGCGTCGAACCTGCCGCCACTGCCATCTGAAAACGTCCAAGTTAGACCTTCATCAAACGACGGCTTCACGATCTCAACGAGCTGCGTTTGGGGTGGAATCGGTTCAAGTTCTTGGGTCGGTGGTGCTGGCAACTCGAACGACCGCAAGTCATCCTTCGTCACCTCCTCAATCACCTGTTTCCCGCGCCGCGTCTCGAACGTGTCAATGCCCTCGACCAAGAGCGGCTTTACAACCTGCTCTGCGGACGCGCGGCAGACCGGATCGCTGGCAATCTGGTACACCTGGGGTTGCACAACCTTGACGGTCACCCGGTTGTTGTCTCCAACCACGCTGATTTCCAAGTTGCCGTTCTGCAGAGTTGTCGTCGATTGTGGCTTGGCCCCCTTGAGCCATTTAAGGAAGCCAAGCAAGTTCACCTCGGCACCCGGGGTCAGCCCCACATACGCGGCGATCTCCTTGGCCGTCTTGATGGTGTCACTGCCGAGGAACGACATTGCCTGCATGACGATGCTCTGGAGCAGCATCAGGTCAACGTCGAACGAACCGCTCTTGAAATCGGACTGAACCCTCACCGCCAATGTCGCCTTGTCGCCGTTCAGCACGCGATTTGCGCCTTGCAACAGGTCTCCCAACGCCAGCAGCGCAGGCGCGAGATCGCGCACGTCCATGCTGCCGTCCCGGAGCGCGTCGCCGTCGTACGCAATGTGAGCGACTACCGGTTTTTCTGCCATGCGGCGCATTCTAGACCCGTCCAATCGGTTTCTCGATGCAAATAAAGATCTTGAGGGCCGTCCTGCCTCATTTCCGCCAGGAATCGCTCGAGCAGCGCCGGCACCACGGCCCGGTCGATGAACTCGCGCAGTTCGGGCGGTAGGTTGGCCCCCCGCTCGGTTGCCGCCGGTCCCCGCCGGTCGATCGTGGCTACTGGTTGCATCATCGGATCCCGGACCGTCCGAAGTCCCCCAAAAATCGTCAATAGAATCAGGGTGTTTCTGATGCGAAAATGCCCGCCCCGCCACTATGACCCTCGGACGCCTCCGCGCGCCTGAGAAGCCGCCGTTTGCGTTGCTTGGCCGGCACCGCCGCACAGCGGCGGCAGAGCGAGGCCTGCAACGGCAACCCGGCCAGCGAGCCCCCGCAGAACCCACACCGCCTGAACCCGCCGCGGATGTTCTCGTCAACCCTCGCGCGGCAACGGAAACACCGCGCGCCGCCCTGGCGCTGCTTGGAGTGGACAAGCGGCCCGCCGCAGTGTGGGCAGCGCGTCACGAGGTAGCCCGCACGCCGCGCCTGGTTGAGCGCCTGGAGCATCGTCTGGTCAACTGTCGCTCGCCTGGCCACGCATGACGCGGTCATTGCCCACCGCCCGCCGGTTCCTTCGGGGACGCCGGCAACGCCCGCGCGCGATCGAGGCGTTCGTGCATCTCGGTCCGTTCAGCCGGCGGGAGATGCGCGGCCCGGTATTTCATCTCGAGCCGGCTCTTGAACCGCCACCGTTCGGCCGGCGTCATCACGTCGTAGACGTGGAATGCCTGGTCAAGCGTCAGGCGCGGGAACCCGAAATCGAGGCCTGTGAAGTGCCGCTCCTGCTGCATGCGCTTGACCGATTGCGGCGTCAGCAAGCCCGTTGCCCGAGCCCCGGCCATTTGCTCCGCGCCGATGTCGCCGCCCTGCTGCAAGCCCTGCCGGTACTCCCGGCGCTGGTCCGCGACGGCCGCTTGCTCGAAACTCCGGTGCATCGGTCCCAGGTAGTCGCGGATCTTTTCTTCGGCCGCCGACCGCGTCAGCAACGCGGGTGCCGGGCTGATGCCCACCACGCTCTCGGCCTGACCGCCCAGCGTGCCCCCTGTTTGCCGGCGCTGTAAGAGGTTCCGCACGCTGATGGGCACGGCTTGCTTGGTGAGGTAATCGAAGTACTGCCTGGCCTGCTGCACCCACGGATCGTCCGCGTTGCGGATCTCGTTGCCGTAGTAGTCCTCGTTGCGCCAGGTGTCCAGCAGGAGCCCGATCTCCGGGTGCGCCTTGTGGCTGAGCGTGGTGATGGGCGCCCGGCCGAACGCGTACACGTCTTTCATGTACGAGGGCAGCGACACGCGCTCATCGTCGCCCTGTGGGGTCTTGCGCCCGGTCTTCGGGAAGAAGTAATCCCGCAGCTCGCCCGGCCACTCGCCGGTATGCGCGACCTGGTACAGCGCCCCGAGCAGGCCGACCGTGAACGTCATGCCGGCGAAGAACGCCGTGCGGTGACTGACGAGCGGATCAAGGCGCGGCTCGCCGCCGATCGTCCGCACCTCGCGCCCGCCCGGGAGCGGCCGGCGAACCACGTCCTTGAGTCCGCCGCCGAGTTCGCGGAACGTGCCGAGGTTCCAGCCGATCGACCGCACGCTCGCCATGCCGAGATCCTTGACGACGCGCGGCCAGAACAGGTTGTCGTACACCAACTGCCCGAACCGGTTGTCGATGCTGTCCCACGACCGCGCGAGCACGTCCCGCACGTCCGCGAGTTCGGCCGCCGGCCCCAACCGTCCGATCTCCTTTTCGGCGAGGTCGAGGAAGGCTGCGATCTTGAGGCGCGGCACGTACCACTGCATCACGGGCTTGGCTGATAGCTCGAGCGCCGCCGGCAGGACATGCCACAGCGCCCCAGCTTTCCGGAGGCCGTTCGGGTCATGGATCGCCTGCGTGAACGCGCGCACGGAATCGTTGAGGTACATCGAATCCATGCGGACCCGCCCGCCACCTTCGATGATCTGGCGCGTGACGTCGGACAACTCGAGCGCCCCGGCGTTCGCGGTTTCGTATTCGCGGATCGCCTTCGCGCCTTTCATCGCATCCGTGAACCACGCGAAGGGCGCTTCCGCCAGCTTCAACGCGGCGGGACCCGGTTGGCCTTCGGCCAGGTGTTCGAGCGCCAGCGCCACCTTCGACGACACGGCATTGATCGCACTCGTGCCGGCGTGGAACGCGGAGAACCCGAGTTGCAGCTGATTCAGGTTGTTGCCGATCCAGCGGTAGCCGTCGAAGATGGCCGACCGGCCGGCGAGTCCGGGCCGCAGGTAGTTGTTGAACAGCCGCGCGACTTCGGGCCTCGCGTAGTAGTGGCCGAGCAGGACGGGCCCGGGCAACTGCCGTTCGACGCTGGCGCTGCCGAGCTCAAGCGAACGCGAGTGCTGGAGTGTTCGCAGCGGCCGCAATTCCGGATGGCGACTCACGAGCCCGTCGAGTGCCGCGTACGCGTTCGGTGCGACTTGGCGCGCACGCTCCGGGTTCCAGATGTAGGCATGCACCAGATTCGCAATCTTTTCCTCACCACGGCGGATGTACTTCTTGAACGACTCCGTAATGTCGGCACTCTGCGACTCCGCACGCAGATCCGCGAGCGCGCGGAGTTCGGCCTGCATCGGATCGGTCTTGGCCGCCTTCGAGAACGGGTGTTTGATCCACTCCTTGCTCAGCCCGTACTTCCAGTCGATGAAATGTCCAATCTCGTGCATCAGGACGGTTTCGGGCCCGGCAAACTTCGTGACCATGCCCTCGAGCGACGAGGCGTAGCCCCAGCGCGTCCCGCCGATGTTTACCTTGCGGGTCTGTGGAATACCCAGGCTGTCCGCGAATTGCTGCAACCCCTCCATGAGTTGCTTGTCGTATGCCTCTTTCAGCGTGATGGTCGGTGGCGCGTGGACGGTCCCGATCGGGTCGTCAATCTGGACGAGTCCTTCCGGCCGTTCACCGAGCGCCGACCCGAACTGAATCAGCCCTTGCGCTTTCATCTCCTCGCGCAGTTGCCGCGCCATGATGAACTTGTCCATCTCGCGCAGCTTCAACAGGTCAAGATCCACGAGGTTCCACGAGGCCGGCTCGAAGCCCGCTTCGACGCCCTCGCGCATGGTCGGGATCTTGCGCTGTTTCAGGAAGTGCTTGCCGCCCTCCAGCGTGCGCCGGCCGAACCATTCCTGAATGAACTTGCCTTCAACGGTTGTCGGGCCACCTTTCCAGCCGGCGGCCCAGGCGTGCGGCAGGTAGTTCTCCATCCACTCCTTGTCGATGCCGAGGCGGGCGAGTTCACGCTTGCGCTGGTCGTACAGGACGTTGCGCGTCTTGACCCACGACTCCAGTTCCTTCGACACGGGTTCGCCGGCCTCAATCGCATCCGCAAGCGCGAGGGTCTGTTCGCGGGACAGCCGAGCCGCCCGGTTGCGCGCCTCTCGTAGCGCGTACTCCGCGCTGACGCCCTTCTGTGCGAGTTCCGCGAGCTTCATGCGGAACAGGTTCGCGGCAGTCCGTGCACCTTGGATGGTCGGCGCGCCGAACGTGTTCTCGATGTCATGTGCGACCCGCACCACGCCGGTGCCCCCCTTGCCGGCGAGCCAATCCTCGATCCGCTGGCGCATCTCGGGCGGGGCAGGGCGCAATGGCGGTTCCGATGCGGCCTCCGGTGCGGGCGCCGGGGCTCGAGGTGCGCGGCCCCCCGAGGTGCCCATCGACGCAAACAGGTTCTTCTGTCCGGCCGCTTCGAGTTCGCCGTGAGATGCCTGCTCGGTGGCCTCGCCCGCTCCGGCCGTCAGACCGAACGGCGCTTCGGCGACGGCCGGTGTCGGGATGTTCTGATCGCGCACGCCCTCAGCGCCCGGAAGCCGCGGTTGCACTTCGCCCGTGTCGAGGACATCGGCCTTGCCCTGGCGCGGAATGGCGTGTTCCTGCACGTAGCGCCAGCCTTCCGAGTAGACATACCCGCCCTCGCCGGCCCTGTGTCCCATCTCGATCCGCCATTCCTCGCCGTTCGGAATCGTGCGGACTTTGATTGCAACCTGGCCGTGTCCTTCGCGCATCAGGTCGATGTGGGTACCCAGGGGCAGGGACGACTGGTGATCGCCTTTCGAGTACTGCGCCAAGTCTTCGGCGCGCAGCGTGCCTCGACCGGCCGAAGGTTCTGCAGGGATGGCATCCTTGAGGTGCTTATCGAACAACGCGCGCAGGTCAGACGACAACTTCTCCGGATGGGTGAAATAGTCGCCCGCGTCCATTGCGATTTCTTCGCGGTGGAACTGGTTCTTGACGATCCAATCGGCGCCGTACTTCTTCCAGGCCGCGGTCTGCGACTTCAGGGCGATGTAATCGTCAAACAGCGCTTTCTGCTTGGCGTCAGGCAACGTCTCGATGAGGACGTGCGCGATCTCGTGGTTGCGGATCTCCGGGTTGTCGAGGTGCTTCTGGTCGGAGAACACGATCCGCTTGCCCTGCCAATCAACTTCCGCCTCGGCGGTGTGCCCCTCCTTCGTGCGTGTGCGCCCGACCTCCAATTTCCATCCGGCCGGCGCCGGGATGGATCGCACAATCGAGGACGCTGCGCCGGGCGCGGCGGGCCGCTCGGCGGGTTCCGCGGCAAGGGCTTCCCGAACGCTCGGGTGCCGCTTCACGATGTCCGCGAATCGCTTTTGTAGGAAGGTTTGAAGCTGCCGACTCGCACCACCGATCGCCTCGACAGTCGGCGGGTCGGCGTGCACGTTGATACGGAACGCCGTCGCCTGCCCCTCATCGGGCAGTTGCACGAGCGTGGTCCCGTCTTGCGCCCAGCGCGCGGCAGGGAAGTTGGGAAATTCCTTCCGGAGTACGGCCCGCACCACCTCAGGGATGGCGGCCGGCGCGATCCCTGATGGCTCGACGGCGGGTGCTACTGCGGGCGCGTTGGGCGGCGGAACGAGTCCACCAGTTCCACGATCGCCCGGATCTTCCGGTCTGACTCCGGCGGGACGTAGTGCTTCGCCGCTTGGTCTGACGCCTCCGGCGTCTCGCCAGTCTTTCTCGAGGGCCGCGATGACGTCGGTAACGACTTCGGCGGGTTTCGCTTCTCCGGCATGTAGTCGCCTCGCAGCTTCAGCAAGAGCTTGTTGGGTGTGGCCCGATTTGTCAACGAAGGCGGTCAAGAGCCCTTGGAACCGGCCCGCTTCGCCGGCCAGTCGCTCATTCTCGCCCGTCGCCAGGACATTGCCGGCCTCGCGCAACCGCGACTCGTTTCGCAGCGCATTCCCGAAGGCGGATTTCTGCGAGGCCAGCTGTCGGCGAACCGCATCGAGGACCTGCGCCTTTTCCTTGGCGAGCGATGCCGCGACGACGTGCTCACCAAACAGGTCGCCTTCGACGGCCTTCGAGAATTCGTCCGTCTTGAGCGCCTTGACGAATTGCTCGGCCTGAAACGCATTCGGCAGGTCCGCATCACGCAGCGCCCGGATCGCGGCCACCTGCTCCGCCGGGTCGGTGAGATGCTGGCCCACGAACCGCGCGAAGGCGGGCTCGACTTCGCCATTGACGACGGCTTGGAACGCCGCGTCCCCGAGCTTCGCCAGATCCTCGGCCTGCCGGAACCGTTCCCCGTAGACATTGCCGCGGGGGATCGATGCTCGGTCCGCTTCAGTCAGCGGCCGTTCGCGGAGCAACTTCGCGATGTCGATGGGCGAGGCGGAATCTTGGCGCACGTTCAGGAGCGCGGCCGTCCGTCGCACCTCTGGCGCGGTCCAGCCGTCCGCTTCGCGCAGCACCACGGCGTTGAGCGGAGGCACTTCGACGCCCTTCGCTTCGAGGCGTTGCGCGAGGTTTACGCGCTGATGCCCGTCCGCCACGTAGAGGGTTCCGTCGAGGCGTTCGTGGAGCAGGACGGGAGTGGTCTGCGCTTGCAGCGGATCCCACGTCTGCACGTCGCGTAGCCGGCCGGTTTCCCCGCGGACGTCGCTGGCCTTGAACTGATACTCGCCCGGCGACAACCGAATCTGCCCCGCATCAATCCGCGCGTAAACGGGCGCTGCAGGCTGGTCTGTCGGCCCGGTGCGCGGCGGTTCGGGCGAGACAGCCGCGCGCATCCGCGTGGCGAGCTGCTGCGCGTCCTGCTCGAGACGCGGATTCTCGGCTCTCATCCGTTGAGTGGCGCCGACGACATCGGCCATCGGCTCGATCGGCTCGTTTGGATTCGGCACAACGGCAGACTTCGGCGCCGCAACGGGTTCACTGCCGACCGGCGCGAACTCCGGCCCGGCGACGGCGGTTGACCCTCCTGCCTTCGCGATGCCCTCGAAGTCGAATCCGGCCGGCGCTGCCGTCCCTTGCGGGGCCGCTTCCGTGCGTAGGTCGCGCGGCTCGCCGGTCAGGATGCGCTGCGCTTCCGCGCGTACCTCGACGGGCGGCCCGGCCTGCGCGCGCCTGGCGCCGACCTTGAGCGCGTGCAGCCCGCCGAAGACCGTTGCCACGCCGAGCGAGAGCCCGGCCGCGTGCGTGTAATCGCCTTTCGTGATGTCGTCGCGGATCTGGCTGACCGGCACCCCGGCCACGTCTGCCGGCAGCGCCGTGATGCGGAACATCAACTCGTTGACGGCCTGCTCCTGTTCGGTCTGCGTCTTCGCCTGCTGGAGCTTCAGCGCCGCCGCCTTGACCTGGGTTGCGCCCTGTTGAATCTGCGCCGCGATGCCGGGCGCCACGACGCCCGTAGGTTGCTGCCCGCGAAGTGTCTGCACGGCCTGCGTGATGCCGCTCACGTCGGCCGCGACTCGCGCCGGAAACTCCACGCCGCCCCTGACAATCTCGCCCGCAGTGGACAGCACCCGCCCGGCGGTCTGCGCGGGCACCGTGGACGAGGGAGCCGGCGCCGGGGCCTCGCGCGTGGCTGGCGCGATCCAATTGCCGACCGCCTGGATGACCGGGGCGAGCTTCTTCGCACCGGCCACGAACAGCTTGCCGATGGGATCGTCCACCAGATCCTCGGCCGGGGGTTCCGTCACGCGCACCGACTGCGGATCGGTGATGCCGCGCGCCTGGAGCGTCGGCCGAACCTTCGACGCCGGCATGATGCCCTCGAAGTCGAACCCGGCCCCGGCGGGCGCCTGCGCCTTCGAGATGCCGCCGAAGTCGAAGCCCTGCGGATCTTGTCCCGGCATTTACCGATACCCCAACTGTGCCCGGTTCGTCGGCTTGGCGAGGAACGCTTCGATCGCCGCATCGCTTGCGTCGTAGCGGTGCGCGGTGAGCGTGTCGCGCGCCTTCTGTCGCATGGTCGGGTCGGTGAACTTCGACGCGCCGGCAGCCTTCACGGGCGCCCGCTGCGCTGGGCTCGGGGTCATGGCCGCGGGCGTCTGAGTGGACGCTGGCGCCGTCGCCGCACCCCCGGGTTGCTGGGCGTTCCACTCCGGGCCCAACTGGTCGAGCGGGTCGAGTCTGAGTTGCGCCCGATAGGTGTTCTCCACCTCGAGCTTCCGCTTGTTGAGCGCCTGGAGCGCGTCATCGTAGATGGCCTGGTCATCTGACGTGCGCTTCCCCCGCGGGATGAGTTCGATGTCCTTGCGGAATTGCTTCTCAGCTTCGAACAGCGCACTGCCCTTGTTGCGGAGCGCCACGCCACGTTGCGCGTCCGAGAGTTGCCCCTGCGTGCGCTCCCGAGTCTCGCGGTCGCGCGCGATGGCGTTGCGTTCCGCGCCCTGCGCAACGCGGGCAGCACCCTGCGTGATCGCGGCCTGCTGTGTCGGCGTCGCCGGCAAGGTGCCCGCCAGTTCCGCCTCCGTCTTCTGCGTCTCGGCCTGCAGCTTGGGGGCCTCAAGCTCGAGCCGCTGGGCGCCCGTCTTGGCCTGTGTCGCGCGCGCCTGGGCGCTCAGGGTCTCATTCGCGACCTTCTGCCATTCCTGCGACTTCGCGAGGTAGCTGTCCGTCACCTGACGGATATACCCATCGCCCTGTTCGATCGCGCCTCCCGCGTGCTGGAGGGCTTCGTCGGGTGACATCAGCCCGGTATCCCGCGCGGTGCGAATCGCCCGCAGGAAACTGGCCGAGTCATACCCCGACGCTTTCACGCCGTTGAGCAGGCCCGCCGCCAAGTCGATGTTCTGCTGGGTGAGCTTGCCCTTGGTCTCCTGCAGCTTCAGCGCGGCGTCGTTGATCTGCTGGATGGACTGCATGACGCCCGGCACGAGATGCCCGGGCAGGTGCGACACGAGCGCCTGGGCATCGAACTGTGGTTGCCCATCGGCGCCCGGTTTCACGGCGCCGGCAAAGGCATCGTCGAGCGCCTTCTGCGCGGCCAGGTCGCGCTTCTGTTTGTCGATCCCGAGTTGGCCTTCCTCGAGCTGCATCGCCTCGACCTTCCGGCGCGGATCGGTCGCCTGCTGAATCGCGCCAGTGACAGCTTGCCCCACGCCCTGGGCTGCGCCGGCCCATGCGCGACCACTTTCGAGCGCCGCTTGGGCTTGCGCCTCGCCAGGCGCACGGATCAGGTCGGCGATGGTGGACACGTACGGCGCGTGATAAGGCTGGTACTCGAATACGGGGCTCATGCTTCTACCTCTCTCGCTGATTGCGACTGTCCCAAGAAACCCGTCAGAACGCCGATTGACTTTCGCCTGTTGCTGCGCACCGTTTGGCTCTCTCCACTCGCGCCGCCCGCGTGCCTAGAAACATCCGTTTGTCCCACGGCGCGCGGCTTTGATTCCTGCCGGTCCAAATTGGTTTCCGAACGTGGAAGCCGGCCGTTGTCTGATTTCCGCCGTGCTGCGAATTGAATAACCCGGTCATTCAAACGACCTCGCGATGTCGCTCAGCTGTTGCGCCTGCGTGCCGAGCATCGCGTTGAGCGCCCTCACGAACGCCCGGTGTTCCTGCCGCTTGCCGCCGCGGTACGCGTTCCGCGACACGCGCGCTTTGCCTTCCGGCGTGCGCGGTCCGGTCGAGTGTTCCCACGGCCGCCAGCGCCAAATGGCCTGCGCCTGCCGTGCCCGTCGTTTCGCTGTCCAGCCGTTCGCCATGCGCCTCCAAAAGTTTGGTCTGCCCGCTTCCACAATTCGCTCGCGCGCAAGACTCGCCCGGGACGTTGTTCACCTGTTGCGGCCCGCTGCTGTTGTTGATCTGCTGGTTCTGCGCGACGTTCGCGTTCTTCGCGAAGATCGGCGGATTCTTGAGCACCGCCAGCGCCTCGCACGTCGCCCGGCACTGGCTCTGCGCCTTGAGCGCCAGGCGCATGTAGACCTCGAATTGCTGAAGGTACTGCGTCTCGTGCGACCGATGGAGCAGGTTGGTGAATACCGCGTTCAACGTCGTCGCTTGGGCCATCAACAACGCCTCGGCGTCTCCCAGGTCGCTACGGTTGACGCGCTCTGCCGAATCAACCACGGCATTCAGACATTCGGTGGCGTCCACCGTTCCCGGGCCGAACGGAATTTCCGACCATTCCCGTATCGCCATGCTGTTGCTGGCGAGTCCGGCGACGGCGAGGGCGGCGGTAGCGGCTGCGGGCGTCTCACCGGGCTTCAGTTTGTTGACCAACACGGGGCGGGAGGGCTCAGGCGCCTTTGCCTTCGCCTGGGTGCCGGCAACGAGGCTCGTGCTGCTCTTGGCTTTCCCGTTGCCTCCCGGCACGTCCGTCAGGTTCGCGCTCACCGTTGCCCCCATGCCGCTTTGCACGCCACGTCCAGTGCATCCGCAACCCGTTGCGCCCAGCGCCGGTCATCGTCGGTCACCGCGCGGTACTGCGCGAACCGATGTACGGCAATCCGAAGCGCCGCCAAGCGACGAAGCATGACCGCCCGGCCCTTCACCCTGAGCCCGGTTCGGAGTTTCGCTTCCGGCGCGAGCGCACCATCAGACACCGCTGCCCTCATGCGTGCGTCTCCCCGGCGAGGATGGTGATCAACGTGGCCTTGTGCTCACGCAGGAAGGCCGTGTCGGACTCGTCGAGCAACCGGGAGGGGCCGACCACGACGCCGTCACCGTCGAGCCGGAAGATGACACCACGCTCCTCGAGTGCCCAGACGCGCCGAAGCGTGTCGGCCGGCACCACGAAGCCGCCTCGCAGCGTCACGTACTCACAGGCGGGCATAGGCGTCCTCCTCTCGCGCGCGCGGGGGGTCCGGTACAACTGGTACAACTGGTACAGCTGGTACAACTGGAACCCCTCGATTGGCCGCAGTTGTACCAGTTGTACCAGTCATATGAGTCTCCCCAGGGGGCAATACCACTGGTGCGGACGCGATAATCGAGGGCAGCCGCCAGTACGTTCTCCGAGGGAACCCGCGGGCATCGACGGCCAGCCTGAGTCGCTTTCGAGCTCCGGCGAGTGCGGTGTGGCTGTGACCTGCGGCCTTGCCCGCTGCCTCGACCACAACCGACTCCCGGCAGCCGCCCTGACTGGTCAGGTAGTCGTGGAGCCAGTCGGCCGCCTCGCTGGTGGCGGTCCGGTCGCCGGTACTCTCGGCGGCCGCCTCAACCGCATCCCGGATCGTGCGGTCCGTCTGCCCGGCCCAGACGAGTCGACCGGTCCACACCTCGCCCTCGTCTGTCGTGGCAACGTGCGCGCCTTCGATCGTGAACATCAGCGAGGAGAGGTCCGACCGCCCCAGGTTGTTTTTCGGCTGGCCAAGGAGGCGGCGCGCCTCGTCTTCCGGGTCCACCATGACGAACAGCACGGCGCGTGCAACCGCCACGAACGCGCGGGACGCCATGACGAGCGTCAGCGCATCCGACGATGACGACTTGTTACAGTGAATCAGTCCGAGAACGCAGGCGCCGGTAGCACCCGCGAGGCTGACGAGCGGTTCGAGCGCCAACCGCACTTCCGCATCCTTGTGCGTGTCGAGCGCGCTATCGAGCCTCGACAAGAGCGGGTCCAGGATGACCAGCGCGACGTCATGCTCTCGGATCAGGAGCTCCAGCGCCGGCAGGTCGCGCGGCAACGAAATGGCCGTCTCCACGCCTTCGCTCGTCACCACGTCCACGCGATAGACGAGGTCAAGGTCCGCGTTCGCCGCCATGAGCCGGGGCACGATCGTGTGCTCCCAACTGTCCTCAGTTGCCGCGATGACGACCGCGCGAGGGGTTTCGAAGTACGCCCCAGGCAGGGTGCCGCGCGTGACATCTGCCGCGATGGTGTACGAACACGTGGTCTTGCCGACGCCTTCCCGCCCGGCGATCAATCCGAACGTGCCGAGCGCCACCCGGTCCTGCCAGAGCCAGCGCACGGGACGCACACGGATCGCACTGGCGGGCGTCAGGGAGAGCGTGCGCGTGGTCGCCGCAGCCGCGCTGCCGGGCCGCGGGCAACTGGCAATGACACTGTTCGTTCCCGGGCCCGATCGTGGCCCTGACGCGAGGTTGGCGCGTGGCTGGCCGTATCCTCGTGCGCTCAACTCCCGAGCCGCCGCGGTGAAGTCGCCGCCATGATTGAGCACGGCGTACGCCGCGAACCTGTCGTAGCTGCGCGCGTCGATGGTTTCGAAAGGCGTCGACGTCGAGAACACACACAGCAGATCCGAGCCCGCGTGATTCGTGGTTGCCGAGATGGCCGGTCCCTGTTTTCCGGGCCGGCGCCACAGCGTCACCCCGTCACGCCGCGTGTACGCGTGCGTCCATCCGTGCGGCTCGAGCACCTCGGGCCATGTGGTGCGTGCGTTGTAGTCGTCGCCGGGCCGCGTTCCGTTGCCGCTTACCGGGGGCGCCCTCAACGGTTGTGTGTCGCGCGCCGGCATCTGGTCGAAGGTGCGAATCAGGCCGAACAGCGCCGCGCGCTCTTCCGGCGTAATCGTGACGATAGTGGAGAAGAGGCCCGAGCGCCGCGTGTACGCCTTGCCGGTTGGATGCACCGTGCCGTTGCTCGGGGCGACGATGGCATATCCGCCCTTGCCGCGCGTTTCAACGAGCCCGATGATCTTGCCGTTGGGGTGCCGCGCGAGTTCTTCGGCGGTGGCCGGCCGTTGGGCCAGCTTCAGGCTGCCGTCACCGACGGGGCATCGATAGAGCCAGCGTACGCCGCCGTGCGGGGTGTCGTCGCAGTATCCGCTTTCGATTCGTTTGATGAGCGAGGCCAACCCGACGGCTTCGGCCGTCTCGAGCACCGCGGCGTAGGTCTGGCGGCAATCGAAGTCCATCGCTTCGACACCGGGGAGCGCCGCGATCGTGGGGTCGGGATCGTCAGTCAGGGCACCGCAAAAGATGCCCAGTCCGCTGTGCCTTGGATAGACCGTTGCGAGTTCTTCGCGCGTGGCGCGCCTGGTCTGCCATTGCGTCCACGTTCCAGCGTCGGGTGCCTTCGAACCGTCCTGTCGTGGCGGCCACGCGCTGAGGCCGGCATCCCCTGCGGCCAGCGCGGCGCTGTGGGCAGGGGCCGGGCGCGTCATCGCTGCCTCCCAGCCGTCTTGCCTTTGGCGTTGAACGAGCGCAGGATAAGGCGGGAGCGCGGGTGATGGGCCCGCGCCGTAGAGCGAGCCCGGAGTAGGCACGCGGCAGGTTCGGTCGGTCGAGTTCTCGTCATCGGGTCACTCAACGCGGGGCCGCTACAGCCAGCCGGCGGCTCCGCAATCACCTTCCACTAACCTGCGTCGGACTCGCACAGCCTGGGCCCACCGAGGTTTAGCGATACCTCTGGCCCTGGAGCGAATAATTCGGCCTCATCAACACCCAATAGTCGGCTGAGTGCATCGCGCTCCTCGTCCCGCGCCACACCGCGCCGCACGATGCGCGACAGTCGAGACTCGGAGATCTGGATCAGTTCCGCGATCTGCCACTGCGACAGCCCGGAATTGCGAATCGCCGCGGACAGCAACGGGAATCCCATTGCGACCTCCTGCAAAAAGTTTCTGCACAGACCTGCGGGTAGATTACGGCCGGGATGCGCAAAAACCTATGGAGGTTGCTGTGCTATTGGCTAGGTTTTCTGGGGTTCGAATGTGCGGCTAGATATGCGGTGAAAGAGCGTAAGAACTCAAGCCCGTCGCGCGCCTCTCGTGATAGGTCACGGCCGCTGGTGATTCCTGCGGCTTCGTACACAACGTGCAGCACTCGAGCGAAGTATCCCGTTCTTGCCGTCGTAAGGGGGATACCGCGCTTCTGTAATTGGAATCCGATCCAGGAAGCCACCGAGGTTCGCTGTGTGCGCTTCCGTCCGGGGCGAGCATTCGCGCTTCTGCGGGCGCAGGTCCTCCAAGTTTTTAGCTGCGCCACTGCCTGTTGCAGGCAAGTTTCGATTGCTCCTTCTCCGGTCCAAGGCGGGTCAATGAAGTCGCCGATGGTTCCAGCCCGGGGAGGGAAGCCAGGTGGGAGATATTGCTTTCGGACGGCGCTCCGGATAACGCTTCGGTGTCTTTCTATGAGCGCCATGAGGCGCGCAGAGTGCCGGAGGAGTAGGTCCGCAATGTCAGCTTGCCGATCAACTAGGTCCCTGGCCTGTCCTGGCTGCGGGATCGGTGCCTCTCGCGCGATAGTCGTAAGTGAGCCGGCGAAGACTTTAGCCAATTCCGGCGCGCAGTGGGCGTAATCATCACCCCATTGTCGTTCGTTCGTGCGGCCCGAGAGCGCGCGCCTCAACCCATCCGCTAAGGAACAGCCCGCGTGCACCATCGCCCCTCACGATGCCCTGAAAAGTAAGTTGCCGCCCCAGCCAGGGACGCTGGGTGTCCCCCGGTTCATGAGGCCGGGGTAGGCGGCAACGAATATTTTACCTCGATGGCTCCGAGTCGTGGGAGCCCCGGTTGCTGCTCATGGCTGTTTGCGCTTCGTTGAGTTCAGGATACCGGACAGCGCGATCGAATCGAGGCTCGCCTTCATCCCCCCCGTGTCGCGGCTGATGAATTCCGCGGTCCGCTTGATCGACGTTACCTCACCGCCGATCTGCTTCAGCGCATCCAATTCGGTGAATGCGACGACTTGGGCGTGAACCGGCGTCGGTCGCATCCAGTCACCAACCAGGTGCAGCCATAAACCGATCGCGATCGCAAGAAGCAACGCCTTCACGGTCCGATCGCTCGATGTCATCGCGGTTCCCTCCTCAATGCAGCGTGCCGTCCCAAAACCAACCGATTGTCCGGGCCGTCAACCGCTGTCGACGGCCCCTGTAGAATCGGCTCCGAATCAGGCCGCCGCCGCGGACGTTTGTCCCACGGGGATTCTACCCTCCGACAACCGCCTTGCGGCCGTCGATTTCGAGCAGCCCCACAGCGCCGCCGCCGCCCGCACCGTCAGCCCTTTCGGAATGTCGATGGGCGGGCGCACGGCTCGAGGCCGGCCGAGCCGCTTCCCCTGTGCACGGGCCCTGGCAAGGCCAGCCTTGACCCGCTCTGCGATGCGCGCCCGCTCGAATTCGGCGATCGCGCCGAGGATGTGCATCTGCAGTTTGCCGGCCGGCGTTGTGCAGTCGATGCCTTCGGCCAGTGAGATGAACGGCACGCCGAGCGCCTGGAGGTCATCGAGCAGGCCGATCAGGTGCTTCAGGTTGCGGCCGAGGCGATCGAGGCGCCAGCACACCAGCACATCGAACCGGCGGCGCGTGGCATCGGCCACCAGTTGGTCGAGCGCCGGCCGGTGGTCCTTCGCCCCGCTCACGCCGCGGTCGGTGTACTCCTTGACCGTCCAGCCGCGGGCTTCGACGTAGCGCCGGAGTTCCGCAAGCTGGTTCTCCGGTTCTTGGTCGAAGGTCGAGACGCGGGCGTAGATGGCCGCGCGCCGCGGTTGCGTGTCACTCACCGCACACCTCCGGGGTTGTCGCATTGCCAAGCGAACGTGGCGCCCGTGGGCCGGGCGTGATCGCACGCTCCCCTGTGAGCGCCTGCCGTTCGGCCCTCAGCCGCTTCCGCTGCACCTGAATCCGCCGCTGCCACCGCTTCGTGGCAAGCTCCATGACCGCGAGGCTCTGTGCGACCGCGGTGTAGTACCCGCGCGAGTACGCCGCCCACTCGCCGGGAGTGGCAAATCGGGCCGACTTGCCCACGAACGGCTGGACGGTCGCCAGTTCGTACACGTCCTCCAACATGATCCGGTGCAGGCTGATCGGGTTCTTCGCCCGGTCCGCAATCCACCGCTCGACGGCGGCAAGCCGCGCCACGTGGGGCGAGGCCATGCCCTGAAGGTCCGCCGGCAAGGTCGCCCGGCTCATCGCGCCCCCGGCCCCGCCGCCTGTGTCTTGGGCTTTCCACTCCACCGGCGGGCGCTTGCGGGCGGTCATCGCAGACCCCGCTTGTCGTCGTCCGGCTCAGAGAGCGCGCGCAATCCGGCAAGCGCAAGCCGCGCGTCCTCACGATCGCAATCCGATGCGTGCCCGTACTTCTCGCGCCGGTCGCACCACGGACAGCGGCCGTTGACCCACTCCACGCGCTCAAGCGCCCGGTCAATCGAGTCGAGACAGGCGGCCTTCACCGTCCACCGCCCGCGAGCCGGCGGCCCAATTCGAGCCCCACGACGAACCCTGCGGCCGCACACCCCTCTTCGAGTGCCGCCAGTTCATCGCCGGCAGATTCGCGCACCCGATCGATCATCTCCTCCGTGACTTCCGGATAGAACCGGGCGCGAGCGGCCGTGAGCAGTGCGTTCCATTCCGCGAGCGGGGTCTCTTGCATCTCGGCGGGCGGGTCAACGAAGTCCAGATAATCGCCGTTGAGAAACGCCAACCGCTTGTCGACCACGGCGTTGGCGAGCGTCCGCAGGTCCGGCGTCTTCGGCGTGCGCTTCGTGGTAGTCATCGCGCACCGCCTTCGAGCCGCGCCAACCGCTTGCCAACGGCCAACCCCACCGCGTAGGCCGCCTTTTCCTGTGCGTAGCCCCATCCGTGGAGTTCGTGTGCGATCTCGTTGAAGCGGTCCCGCAGGTTCTCGGGCAGCGTCCGGGCGAACTCATTCACGCGATCGTCCAGGTCGTAATCGACGCCGGCGGCTTTCTCGATTGGCGTGAGGTCCACCGCTTCGGCGCACTCGAAGGTCTCGAAGTGCGCGAGGGACCCGATGATCTCGTTTGCGACCTGCTCGCCCATGGCCACTAGATCGGGTGTCTCGGAATTCTTCGCTTTCGGCATTGTCGTCGGCCTCCGGTGATGAGGCCGGGCGGGACTGCTACAATGTGGCAGCCGTGGGCCCGGCAGGACGGGTTGACGGTTAGGGCCGTTCGCGTGTGACTAGCACGCGGGCGGTCCGCTCTTTAAGACTTCCGTGTTCGTGACGCCTTCCCGACGAATCGGCCAATCTCTTTTTCGGTTCGCTCGCCCCGCTCGATCGCGGCAAGTTCGCGCTCCTTGATCAGGGTCTTTCGCAGACTTCTCTCGGCCGCGCGTACCTTCCGGTGGATTTCCTGCTTCCCGGGCTCCGGACCCCACGGTGCGTCCGCGAGCTCCTTCAACGCCGCATACAGCGCTTCGGGAGACTGTGTCGGGACATGCCTAGCCGCGATCCAGTCGGCGATTGCACGCCGGATCTGTTCGGCGACGGTCGCGCCGCTCACCGCCTGAATGTCGCGCAACGCGGCAAGCTGCTCCGGTTCGAGCAGTAGGTTGAACTTGGCTTTGGGCGTCATAAATATACCCTAGCATACCCCCATATGGGTTGCAAGGGTTATCTGCGGGTGTTACGAAGAATTAACATCCGGCTGGCCGGGTAGCTCTTGCCGTCCTTGCCGGTCACGGGCGGGGTTCCCGCGATTTCTCTTGCACGGGACGGCCTGCGGATTATACTGCCGGCAACTCGTCGCCCCGTCTCACTCGCCGATCAAGCCCACCGGCGAACACTCCAAGAGCGGACAGGCCCCCGATGTGGAGGCGTCATGAAGCGATTGCTCTCGGCGTTCGCGTGTGCGGTTATCCTGGGAGCCCTTGCGTGCGGTAGCAGCAATAGCCCGTCAACTCCGACGACACCATCGACGCCGACGCCACCGGCGCCGACAATTCTCCCGGCCAGCCTCCAGCTTTCTGGACAGGGCAGCTGGAGTCTTTGCTCCTTTGGCGATTGCCTCTTTTCGGCGTCCATTCAAAACAATGGTTCGGGTTGCGCAAGTGGAACAGCGGTGGTGGCGCGGTTTTATGACGCGAACAATGCGCAGATGGGGTCCGATGTGCAGATGGGTACGCAGGGTGGGCTGTCAGTCAAAGTCATTCGGCCGAACGAAATCGTGGCGATTACCTCGACGATTGTTGTTGCGTCAAACGTCGTGAGCGGAACGAAAACCTATCGTCTATTCCCGACCTGGAACGATGTGCAATGCCCGTAACTGTGAACGGCCCGTTGAGCGCGATTCGATGTGCTGATGTCGAGACCCGCGTGCCCGGTCTATTCATAGCTCGAATAGCTCTCTCCTCAACTCGGTTGCTGGCCTGACGTGGCGAGAATCAGCGCCCGGGTCGTGTCCTGCTGCGCCTCCACGCTGGCAGCCGCAGCGTCGGCCGCCGCCTTCAGGCCCTCCCCGTACCCGGTGGCCTGCCCCAGCGCATGCCCCAGGGCGTACCCACCTTGCCGGCCTTCCTCGCGGGCGTCCTGCTCGAGCGCTTCGACTTCATAGGACATCTGCCCGACGACGACGAACAGCGTCGCTAGCTTCGCCGCGAGCGACCCCTCGGAGGCGACCAACTCAATCACGCGGCGCCAGCCTTCCGAGATGCGATCAAGCCGCGCATCATCCATACCCCCCCCCCGGTTATCCTCGCCGGGCCCTCCGGGCGAGCTTCTGAGCGACATCCCGAGGCATTGGGACCTGGCGGCGCCACCAGCCCGGCCCCGGCTGGCAGGGAGGGAGGTCGACCGCGAATCCCCAGGTGCGCGTAGGGGACGATTGGGGGGGAAAGCGGTACGGGCAAGGAACTGGTCGCGCGCCATGTGCACGACCTCAGCCGGCGCGCCGCCGGTCCCTTCGTGGCGATCAACTGCGCGGCACTGGTCGAAACGCTGCTGGAGGCTGAACTGTTCGGCATCGAGGACCGGACCGCCACGGGAGTGCGCGGACGCCGCGGCAAGTTCGAGCACGCCGACGGCGGCACGCTGTTTCTCGACGAGGTGTCGGACCTGTCGTTGTCAGCCCAGGCCAAGCTGCTCCGCGCGATCCAGGATCTGGCCATCGAGCGGGTGGGTGCCTGCGGCTCGCGTCGCGTCGACACGCGCATCGTCGTGGCCACCAATCGCAGCCTCGAGGAACTCACCGAGCGCGGCCTGTTCCGCCAGGATCTGTTCTACCGCCTCTGCGGCGTCGAAATCCGGGTGCCGCCGCTGCGCAGCCGGCGCGAGGACATTCTCGAGCTCGCCAACTATTTTCTCAGCCGGCACCGCGCGGTTCGCCGTCTCGAATTCACCCCGGGGGCCGCCGACGCCCTGTTGCTGTACGACTGGCCTGGCAACGTGCGCGAGCTCGAACGCGCCATCGAGGGCATCGTCGCGCTGGCGCACGACGACGCGATCGACCTCGACGATCTGCCGCCCGCCATCCGTGGCGAGTACGTGGACATTCTCCTGCCGTCGCTCACCCGCGGGGAAACGCTTCGCGCGTGGGGTAGCCGCTACGCGCGCCTGGTTCTCGAGCGCTGCGCACAAAACAAGCGGCAGGCGTGTCGCAAGCTGGACATCAGCTACCACACCCTTCAGGCATACCTGCGCTATCAGCCGGCCCGACCGGCCACGTCGTGTCACGACGCGCCTGAATGGCCGGAAGAGAGCGCCACCGATCTCGCCGCCTCACGGGTGGCCGAGACGATCGACGACGAGTTGAGCAGCCCGGACGTGCGGCGCGGGGAGGGGGCGTCGGGACAGGATGAAACGAAGGAGAAGGCGAGTCGAACGCGCGCACCGGCCCGGGGTCATCCCGGGGCCGCCATCGCGCAACAGTGATGAGGTCAACCCGCGCGGGGGTCAAGCCGCGCAACGCCGGGCGCCTCCGGTGGGACTGGTCGGCGAGGCTGGCATCGAGGAGGTCGCGCGCCGATCGTGCGGACCTGTGTGGTCCGCGGAGCATCGAGTGGAGGTGCTTTATGAGGCCCGGGATCAAGAAGGCAGCGTGGTCGGTCGGCGTGTGCACTGCCCTGGTCGTCGGCAATCCGTTCATGGGCGTGGCCCGGGCGGCGGGGCCCGGCGACGACGCGCCGCAGTGCGTGGGAGTGTTCAAGACAAGCATGGCCAGGCCATCGGCCACGCCATCGGTGCAAGTGCACCACGACGAGCAGACGGGCGCGACGTTTTTCTTCTCGCTTACCCGGGACGGAGCGATGCGGATGACGTCGAAGGCCGGCGATCTGGACGTGGAGAAGACCGTATTCTCCGATGGCCGGTCCCAGGTCGTGCTGCAGGCGGGTAACGACCGCGTGATCGTCACTATCGCGGTCGGCGTGGTGGACGTGCAACGAGGCAGCCGTCGGCTGCACGTCGACGTGGCGCATGTCACCGACGACGACTGGCTGGGCGTGAAGACGCTGCTGGCCGGGTCGCGGGCGTTGCGACTGTTCAGGTCGCTGGCGTACAGCCTCGAGCCGGCGACCCTTCGCGCGCCCGCCGGCACCGCAATGGCGTCGAGCGACGCCATCCTTGGCTTTCTCGACGGCGACGTTGCTGCCGTGGAACGTCTGGGCCAGCGGATGCGCGCCGCGCGCCAGGCTCGGATTCGAACGGTCGCCTTCGGGGAGGACTCGGAGAAGGACTGCTACGCCGAATACGAGGCTTTGGTGGTGAAGGCGGCCGACGATTACGGCTCCTGCCGCCATACCTTCTACTGGTGGGATCTTCCCAGCCAGGCTGCGTGTGTCGGCGTCTGGACCCTCCAGGCGGAATCGGCATGGTTCCAGTTCCTGAGTTGTTCGGCGGTACCGCTCCGTGTGGAATGAGGTCACCTATGCAGGTTGCCTGGCTACTTCTCGACGTCGTTCTCGGCGTCATCCTGACGGGGCTGATAGCTCCTTTGGCGCTCGTCGCAATGCCCGGGCCGGCACACGGGACGACACTGCTCGTCCTTGTCGGCATCGCGTGCATCGTGATCGTGTCGTTCTTCCGGCGGGCCGTCGTCGGTACGCCGGGGGCGAGCGTGAAGCGCTAGCCTCCGCACGGGGCACGACGACCGGGTGAGCGCGGGAGCGGACAATCGGGCCTGGTTGTCAGGGGCGCGGTATCCCGCGTCCCTGACACTCCGTCTTCCGCCGGCCGCCCGCCTCGTCGATTGCCGCTTCCGCGAGGATCGCGATCGGGTCGATGACGGGCACCGGCAGGTCGCCGTCCTTCAACACGAGCGGGATCTCCGTGCAGCCCGCGATGACCACCTCGGCGCCGCGTTCGACCAGTTCGTCGGCCGCCCGGCGCACCAGGCTGCGCGCGTGGGCAGTAGCGCCCCGGGCCTTGATGTCGTAGATCGCCTTCATCACGACATCTGTCTGCGTCTCCGTGGACGGCGTCAGCAGCTCGACCTTCGTCCGGGCGAGCGCCTTCTGGAAGAGGCCCGCCTGAATCGTGCCCGTCGTCGCCAGCAGGCCGATGCGGCGCACGCCGGCGTGCCGCTTCCGGATTCGCTTCACCGTCTCCTCGACGATGTGGAGGACCGGCAGGGAGGTGCGCTTCTGAAGCGCGGCATGGAAGTAGTGCACGGTCACGCACGGAATGACGATGAAGTCGGCGCCGGCGCGCTTGAGGGCGCGGGCGCTGCGGGCGAGCTCGGGCAGGCAACTGGCGCCCGTGCCCAGGATCGCCGCGGTGCGGTCGGGCACTTTCGGATTGTTGTCGATGAGCACCCGCAGGTGCTCGCGGTCCTTCGTCGCGCGGGTGCGGCGGACAATCTGCGCGAACAGTTCAATCGTGGCCTCCGGCCCCATGCCGCCCAGGACACCGATCACTTTTTCCGGCATCTGACCTCCCTCGGTTCTGGGCGCGATCATACCTCACGGCCCCGGTTCGTGATCAGGTCGACACACCCCTCGCGGCGATGCGGCTCGCAGGGCTGAAGCCCTGCGCCACGATCAGGGCCGTGGCCGCCGCAATCTGGCTGGGAGCGGCCGCAAAAGCGGCGCGAAGCCCGCGCGAGGACGGGTTCACCACGCCGAAGCGCGCAGCGCGAAAGGTCCGCGAAGGCGGGTTGACCCCGGCCGCGCCCGCATAGTACCGTTACCTGTTCGCTGGCCCTCTCAGCTTGCCTCCGATGAGTCCATCCACGGAAAAGTTGAAGAAGACGGCTCTCAATGCCTGGCATCGCGCCCACGGCGCCCGCATGGTGCCGTTCGCGGGCTGGGACATGCCGGTCGAGTACTCCGGGGTCAGCAACGAGCACATGGCCGTGCGCACCCGCGCCGGCCTGTTCGACGTCAGCCACATGGGGCAGATCGAAGTCGCCGGCAGGGACGCGCTGGCGGCCGTTCAGCACATCAGCAGCAACGACGCAGCGCGGCTGAAGGTCGGCCAGGCCCACTACGCGGGCCTCATGACGGACACAGGCACCTTCGTCGACGACATGCTCGTCTACCGCTTCGGCAACGATCACTTTCTGATGGTCGTCAACGCATCCAACGTCGACAAGGACTACGCCTACATCGTCGAACAGATCAAGGGCGTGGGCGACGCCTCGGCCGTCAACTCGAGCTCGCGCTATGAGCTCATCGCGGTGCAGGGCCCGGCAGCTCGCGAGATCGTGCAACAGCTCACCAGCGTGGACCTGGACACGATCAAGTACTACTGGTTCGCGCACGGCGAGGTGGCCAACGCGCGGGCGACGATCTCCCGCACCGGGTACACTGGGGAAGACGGCTACGAGATCTTCGTCGCACCGGCGCAGGCCGTTCGCGTCTGGGATGCGCTGATGGCGGCGGGCCGCGACGTCGATCTCATCCCGGCCGGCCTCGGTGCGCGCGACACGCTGCGCCTGGAAGCCGCGATGCGGCTCTACGGCAACGACATCGACGACACCACGACCGTGCTCGACGCGGACCTCGAGTGGATCGTCGGCTGGAACAAGGCCGAGTTCCTCGGCAAGACTGCGCTCGCGGCGCAGAAAGCGTCGGGCCCGACGCGCCGGCTCGTCGGCTTCGAGATGGTGGACCGCGCCATCGCGCGCCACGGCCACGACGTGTACGACGACAGCCGGAAGATCGGCGTCGTCACCAGCGGCACGCAGACGCCGTTCCTGAAAAAGGCGATCGGCATGGCCTACGTGCCGGCGGGGAAGACCGCGCAGGGAACCGGGTTGGAAATCGACATCCGCGGCCGCCGCGCGCGCGCCCGCGTCGTCCCATTGCCCTTCTATAAACGTCCGCGAGGTTGATATGTATCCCCAAGATTTCAAGTACACGAAGGACCACGAGTGGGTGCAGGTGACAAGCGGCGAGGGCCGTATCGGCATCACCGACTACGCCCAGAAGCAGCTGGGCGATATCGTCTACCTGGACCTGCCGGAGCCGGGCAAGGTGGTGAAGCAGGGCCAGGTCCTGGGCACCGTCGAGTCGGTCAAGGCCGTGTCCGAGATCTTCTCGCCGGTGTCGGGCGAGGTCGTGCGGGTGAACAAGGCCCTGGCCGACAAGCCCGAGCAGGTGAACACGGCGCCGCACGAGAGCTGGATGGTGACGCTGAAGCTGTCGAACCCATCCGAAGTCAACACCCTTCTGGATGCCGCCCAGTACGCAGAGCTGGCCAAGTGACACACCGTTACATTCCCAACACCGATGAGGACGTGCGCCGGATGCTCGACGCGATCGGCGTCAAGTCCATCGACGATCTGTTCGCGCCGGTTCCCGCCGACGTGCGGCTGCGCGGGGACCTGAAGATCGCGCCGGCCATGTCCGAGCCGGACCTCCTGAAGCATCTCCAGGATCTCGCCTGCGAGAACGCGGATTGCGGGCGGGCCGCGACCTTCCTCGGGGGCGGCGCCTACAAGCACTTCGCGCCGAGCTTCATCGACCAGATGCTGCTCCGCTCGGAGTTCTACACGGCCTACACGCCGTACCAGCCGGAGATCGCGCAGGGCACGCTGCAGGCCATCTTCGAGTTCCAGACGATGGTCTGCCAGCTGACGGGGATGGACATCGCCAACGCGTCGATGTACGACGGCAGCACGGCGATGACCGAAGCGGCCCTGATGGCGACGCGGCTCACGCACCGGGACCGCGTGGTCGTCGCGCGCACTGTCCACCCGCAGTACCGGCAGGTGCTCGCCACCTACACGCAGAACCTCGGCGTGACGATTGCCGAGGTCGGTTACGCACCCGACGGGACCGTGGATCTGCAGGCGCTGGCGCGGGCCGCCGATGGGGCCGCCGCCGTGGTCTTCCAGTATCCAAACTACTTCGGCGTGATCGAAGATCCACGGCCGATCGTGGAGGCCGCGCACAAGGCGGGCGCGCTGGCCATCGCGACGGTCACCGAGCCGGTGGCACTGGGGCTGCTGCAGCCGCCCGGTGCGTTCGGCATCGACATCGTCGCCGCCGAACTGCAGTCGTTCGGCATCCCGCCGAGCTTCGGCGGCCCGTACTGCGGCGTGATCGCAGCCTCCGAGAAGTGCCTGCGCCAGATGCCCGGCCGGCTGGTCGGCATGGCGAAGGACACCGAGGGCCGCACCGGCTTCGTGCTGACATTGTCGACGCGCGAGCAGCACATCCGCCGCGAGAAGGCGACGTCGAACATCTGCACCAACTCGGGCCTGATGGCCTTGTGCGCCAGCATGTTCATGGCTGCGTATGGCAGGCGGGGCCTGCCGGCGCTGGCGCGACTCAATTTCGACAAGGCGCATCACGCGCTGGGAACCATCGCGGCGGCCGCTCCGGGCGTGCGGTCGCATTTCGGCGGGCCATTCTTCAACGAGTTCGTGCTCGGGGGCTTCGCTGACGTCGGCGAGATGCAGAAGGGTCTGTTCCAGGACGGGTTCATGGCCGGCGTGCCGTTGGGCCCCGATTACCCGGAACTGGGCGACGCGATGCTCGTGTGCGTGACCGAGATGAACAGCGCCGGGCAAATCGACGGCCTGGCGTCGGCCATCGCGAAACGCGCGGCGACGGTACGAACGTAGCGCGGGCCTTGAGGCCCGTGGTTCGACTGGCGCTCACCACGCCCTCCAGCGTGTCGAAGGGCGCCCGCAAAGGGACACGATGACTGACGAACGCGATCGATTGATCTTCGAGAAGACGCACGAAGGCCGCCGGGGCTACTCGATTCCGGCCCAGGACGTTCCCTCGACGACCGTGGAACGGTCGGTGCCTGCGGATCTCGTCCGCGACGAAATCGCTGGCTTCCCCGAGGTGAGCGAGAACAACCTCGTGCGTCACTACACGCGCCTGTCCACGTGGAACTACGGGGTGGACACCGGGATGTACCCGCTCGGCTCGTGCACGATGAAGTACAACCCCAAGATCAACGAGACGGCCGCGCGTCTCGGAGGATTCGGGGGGCTGCACCCGCTGGCGCCGGAATCCGCCGTGCAGGGCGCGCTGAAGGTCATGTACGCGCTGCAGGAGATGCTGGGCGAGACGACCGGCCTGCCCTCGGTCACCCTGCAGCCCGCGGCGGGCGCGCATGGCGAGCTGACCGGCATGATGATGGTCCGCAAGCGCCTCGAGGATCGCGATGGGAAGCCGCGGTCGCTGGTGCTCATCCCGGACTCGGCGCATGGCACCAACCCGTCGAGCGCGCACCTGTGCGGCTATGACGTGCGCGAGATTCGCTCGGGGACGGCGGGCAACCTCTCGACCGACGCCCTGGCCGAGGCGATGACCGAGGACGTCGCGGCGCTGATGCTGACCAACCCGAACACGCTCGGGATGTTCGAGGACGAGATCGTCAAGGCGGCGGCGATCGTCCACGCCAGGGGCGGCCTCGTCTACTGCGACGGCGCGAACATGAACGCGCTCATCGGCAAGGCGCGGCCGGGCGATTTCGGCGTGGACGTGATGCACCTGAACCTCCACAAGACCTTCTCGACGCCGCATGGCGGCGGCGGCCCGGGATCCGGCCCGGTGGTGGCCACGCGCGAGATGTATCCGCACCTGCCGGCGCCCATCGTCGTCAAGGCGGGGGATCGGTTCCGGCTCGATTTTGATCGGCCGAAATCCATCGGACGGGTGAAGGCGTTCCACGGCAATTTCGGGATGATCGTGCGAGCCTATGCCTACATCCGCGCGCTCGGTCCGGACGGGTTGCGCGACACCGCGGAAAACGCGGTGCTGAACGCCAACTACGCGCGGGTGCGGTTGCGCGAACGGTACGACGTGCCCTACGACCGCATCAACATGCACGAGGTCATCCTGTCCGATCACCGGCAGAACGCCAACGGCGTCACGACGCTCGATATCGCGAAACGACTCATCGACTACGGGTTCCATCCCCCGACGATCTACTTCCCGCTGGTGGTGCACGGCGCCATCATGGTGGAGCCGACCGAAAGCGAGGGCGTGGACGAGCTCGACCGGTTCGTCGATGCCATGTTCGCGATCGCCGACGAAGCCGAGCGGGATCCCGATCTGCTCAAGCGGGCGCCGGTAACGACGCGCCGCAGCCGCTTCGATGAAGCAGCCGCCGCGCGCAAACCGATCCTGCGGTGGAAACCAGGGATCTCGGCGGCGTAGGTCGGATTTGGGTTTCGGGATGTCGGCGTGATTCAACGGGCCGGGACGACGTCAGTCGCTCCGGCCCGTTTGCTTTTCTTGCGGCCTCAGGCGATCAGACGGGCGCCGTCATCTCACGCACGCGCTGCCGATACGCGTGAAGGAGCCGAGCCGTCACGGGGCCGGGGCGGCCGTCGCCGACCGGGCGGTCGTCGACCTGCACGATCGGTACGATTTCCTGGGTCGAACTGGTCAGGAAGCTCTCGTCGGCATTGAGGAGATCGGCGTCGCGGAGCACCTTCTGCTCGACCGGCACGTCTGCTCCCGGGCACAGCTCCAGCACGAACCCGCGCGTGATGCCCGACAGCAAGCCTGCTTCGAGCGGCGGCGTCACCAAGTGGCCATCCTTCACGACGAACAGGTTCGCAATCGAACATTCGGCGATCTCGCCGCGGTAATTGCGCAGCACGGCGTCGAAGGCGCCGCGCCGGTACGCTTCCTGGGCGGCGAGCGCGTTGTTCAGCAGGTTGTTCGACTTGATCAGGGGATTGATCGAGCAGGGATGATTGCGGACGATCGACACGATGGCGACCTTGACGCCGTGCTCGTAGACGTCGGCCGGCAGGCCGACGAGCGGCTTGACGATGATGACGAGCGAGGGCTGGCCGCAGCAGGAGGGGTCGTAGTTGATCTCGCCGACACCGCGGGTGACGAGCACGCGGACGTAGACGTCGGCGACCGAACGGTTGTCGGGATGCTCGAAGAACGCGGCGGTCGTCTCACGGACCTTGTCGGCGAGATCGGCGTCCGAAAACGGGACGTCCAGCGCGATCATCTGTGCCGACCGCCGGAGTCTCTGCAGGTGGCGCTCGAAGAGAAATGGTCTGCGGTCGTACGTGCGCACGACCTCGTACACGCCCTCCCCGTACAGGAAGCCGTGATCGAGGACCGAGATGACCGCGTCCTGCTCCCCGCCAATCCGTCCGTTCACGTAGACGACAATTGCCATTGAACACGCCTCCTCGGCTCTCCCGCCTTCTCGCGCGGTCGGCGGGTGACACCCGCGACTGCAGGTCGACCGGCGCAGCGTAACTCGTATACTATGGGTTTTGCATGCGAATTCTCAATGCCAGCCAGATGCGCGAGGCGGATCGCCGGACAATCGAAGAGATTGGCATTCCCTCCCTCGTGCTGATGGAGAATGCCGGCCGCCAGGTCGTGGCCGCCATCGAGGCCCACTTCGAGGACCTCGCCGAGCGCCGAGTGTCGGTCCTCGCCGGCCGCGGCAACAACGGCGGCGACGGCTTCGTCGTCGCCCGCACGCTTCTCAACCGGGGCGTGGACGTCGCGGTGTTCGTGGTCGGGTCGCTCGACGAGATCAAGGGCGACGCGCGTGTCAACCTGGAGGTGCTGGGCAGGCTGGGCCTCTCGGTCGTGGAGGTCGCGAACGAGCAGCAGTGGGAGCTCCACTCGTCGGAAGTGACCGCGTCCGATCTCATCGTGGACGCGATGTTCGGGACGGGCCTGCGGACGCCTATCGCCGGCACGCTCGAGACCGTCGTCGCCGACATCAACGAGATGGGGATCCCGATCGTGTCGATCGACCTGCCCAGTGGCATCTCGGCCGATACGCACCAGCTCATCGGCGATTGCGTGCAGGCGTCGCTCACTGTGACGCTCGCCGCGCCAAAATTGCCGCTGGTGCTGCCGCCGGCCGCCAGGCGGGCGGGTGAACTCGTCATCGCGGACATCGGCATCCCGCCGGAAGTCCTCGAGGAAGTGGACGGCGCGCGGATCGAGATCATCACGCCGGAGCCACTGCGCGAGCACGTCCGGCCGCGGGCCATCGACGCGCACAAGGGCGACTTCGGCCACGTCCTGGTCGTCGCCGGGTCGCGAGGCAAGAGTGGCGCGGCGCACCTGGCGGCCATGGGCGCCCTGCGCTCGGGCGCCGGCCTGGTCACGGTCGCGACGCCGCGATCGGTGCAGCCCATCGTCGCCGCCCTCGCCCCCGAGTACATGAGCGAAGCCCTCGATGAAACCGCCGCGGGACAGGTCGACGCGAGCGCCATCGAGCAGGTGCTCGCCATGCAGCGCGACATCATCGCCGTCGGACCGGGGATCGGGCAGGGCGCCGCGACGCGTGAGTTCGTCTGGGCGCTGCTCGAGCGCGCCGGCGTTCCCCTCATCATCGACGCGGACGGCCTGAACGCCTTCGACGAGGATCCCGGCCGCCTCGTCGGCCGGGAAGGGCAGACCGTCATCATCACGCCGCACCCCGGCGAGATGGCCCGGCTCATCGGCAGTTCGACCTCCGACGTGCAGGCGAATCGCCTCGAATGCGCGGTGAATTTCGCCACCACTCACCGGCTGTACGTGGTGCTGAAGGGCAGCCGGACGATCATCGCGACGCCGGAAGGCACCGCCTACATCAACCTGACCGGCAATCCCGGCATGGCCACCGGCGGAACCGGCGATGTCCTGACGGGCGCGATTGGCGGGTGGCTTGCGCAGCTGATGGACGCCGAAGCAGCCTGCCAGGTCGGCGTGTACCTTCACGGACTCGCCGGCGACCTGGCCGAGGCCGATGTCGGCGAGGTGGCGATGACCGCGGTCGACCTGCTCGATCACCTGGGTGACGCCGCGCTCGAACTGTCTGCGCGCAAGCGAGTCGTCAAGCCGCAGGCGTAGCGCGAGACGTCTCGTCATCCCGACCGTCATGGCTGAAACGATCACCACCAGATCGGAAGACGAGACCGTCGCCTTCGCGCGCAGGTTCGCGTTGCGGCTTCAACCCGGGACGGTCGTCCTGCTTTGCGGCGATCTCGGCGCGGGCAAGACGACGTTCGTGCGGGGCCTGGCCCTCGGCCTCGGCCTCGATCCGGAAGCGGTCAGCAGTCCCACCTTCACGCTCATCCAGGAGTATCGAGGGCCACGGTCTCTCTTCCACGTCGATCTGTACCGACTTCAGGGAGCAGAAGTCGAGGACCTGGGGCTGGAGGAGCTTGCCGCCGGCAACGCCATCGTCGCAATCGAGTGGGCTGAGAAACTGCGGGAGATACCGGCCGGTGCCATCGAGGTCCGCTTCGAGGACAGGGGAGAGGACGTGCGGAACATTACCGTCGACCTTGGGCCCTAGGCCTTCGACCTTCGGCCTGACGGCGTCAGCCGACAAGCCCCAAGGCCTAAAGCCTAAGGCCCGAAGCCTGGAAGCTATCCCGGTTCCGACCGATAGTTCGGCGCTTCCTTCGTGATGATCACGTCGTGCACGTGGCTCTCGCGGGCGCCGGCGGGCGTGATGCGGATGAGCCGCGCCTCCTGGTGCAGTTGCGGGATCGTCGCGCAGCCGCAATAGCCCATGCCGGCGCGCAGGCCGCCCACGAGCTGGTGCACCATGGCGGCCACGCTGCCTTTGTGCGCCACGCGTCCCTCGATCCCCTCCGGCACCAGTTTCTCGGTCGTCTCGCCGTTCTCCTGGTTCTCGAGGTCGAATTCGTCCTGGAAGTAGCGATCGCGGCTGCCCCGGCGCATCGCGCCGATCGATCCCATGCCGCGGTACTCCTTGAAACTGCGGCCCTGGTACAGAATCATTTCGCCCGGGCTCTCGTCGGTGCCGGCGAACAGGCTCCCAATCATCGTCGAACTGGCGCCGACGGCCACCGCCTTGGTGATGTCACCGGAGTAGCGGATCCCCCCGTCGGCGATGACCGGCACGTCGTTGCGGGCGCCGGCACGCGCGCAGTCCACGATCGCGGTGATCATCGGCACACCGATGCCGGCGATGACGCGCGTCGTGCAGATCGATCCGGCGCCGATTCCCACCTTCACGGCGTCCACGCCCAGCTGGATGAGATCCTCGGTCGCCTCCTCGGTGGCCACGTTGCCAGCCACCAGGTCCGTGCCCGGAAAGCGCCGCCGCATCTGCTGCACCATGTCGAGGACGCGCTGCGAGTGCCCGTGCGCCGTGTCGACGACGAGCACGTCCACGTGGGCGGCCACCAGCGCTTCCGCCCGTTCGAGGGCGTCCTTGCCCACCCCGACCGCGGCGCCGACGCGAAGGCGTCCGAGCGTGTCCTTCGACGCGTTCGGGTACTTGATGAGCTTCTGGATGTCCTTCACGGTGAGGAGGCCCTTCAGCATGTAGTGCTGATCGACCACGAGCAGCTTCTCGATCTTGTGTTCGTGCAGGATCTGCTTGGCCTGCTCCAGGGTCGTGCCCACCGGGACCGTCACCAGGTTCTCGCGGGTCATCACGTCGCGGATCGGGCGGTCCACGTTGGTTTCGAAGCGCAGATCGCGGTTGGTGAGGATGCCGACCAGGTGGCCTTCCTTGCTTCCATCCTCGGTGATCGGGACACCCGAGATTCGGTACTTCCGCATCAGGGCCAGCGCCTCGTAGATGCGGTTGTCGGGCGACAGCGTGATCGGGTTGACGATCATCCCGCTCTCGGACCGTTTGACGCGATCGACCTCCGACGCCTGCTCCTCGACCGAGAGGTTCTTGTGGATCACGCCCATCCCGCCGTGCTGCGCCATGGCGATCGCCAGCCGCGACTCGGTCACGGTGTCCATCGCCGCGCTGACAAGCGGCACGTTCAGGCGGATGTTGCGCGTGAAGCGGGTACTGACGTCCACCTGGTGGGGCAGGACCTTCGAATGCCGCGGCACGAGCAGGACGTCGTCGAAGGTCAACGCGGTCGTCAGGCCGTTTTCCACCTGCACGACGGAAGGCATCGCCGGTTTCAAATCCATTGGAACCCCTACTCCCTAGTCCCGAGCCGTGTCACGCGTCGGCGCCATGGCATTTCTTGTATTTCTTCCCGCTCCCGCACGGACATGGATCGTTGCGGCCGACCTTCGGCTGATCGTGCTTGATCGTCTTGATGACGTCGTCACCGCCGGTGCGCGCCGGCTGGCGCTGCGCGGTCGCGCCCCCGCGGGGCGCGGAGCCGAATACGGAGGCGGCCTCGCTCGGCGCGTTCAGCACCATCTGCGCCGGGCGGCGCTGCGGCGTCCGCCGCGCCGGGACGCCGCCACCCGCGTCGTCGTCGCCGCCGGCCGGGCGCAGCCACCACAGGTAGCGCACCATCTCCTCGTCGACGCGCGCCTTCATGTCCTGGAACAGGTCGTAGCTCTCCCGCTTGTACTCGACCAGCGGATCGCGCTGCCCGTAGCCGCGCAGGCCGATGCCTTCTTTCAGGTGATCGAGGCTGTAGAGGTGGTCCTTCCACTGGACGTCCACGATCTGCAGCATGATGTCGCGCTCGATGCGCCGCATCAACTCGACGCCGATCGACCGTTCCTTGGCTTCGTACCGACCCTTGATCCGTTCCCACAGTCCGTCGCGAATCTCGTCGGCCGTCTTGCCCGCGAACGGCACGCAGTCGAACTCGGGTTGTTCCAGCGCGAACAGCCGCGCCACGTCGCGCTTGAGCGCCTCCAGGTCCCAGTCGGCGGCCTCCTTGCCGGGCAGGTACTTGTCGATCTGCTCGTCGAGCAGATCCTCGCCCAGGCTCATCAGGTACTCGCGCAGGCCGACCACTTCGTCCTCGGCGATGTGGACCGCCCCTTCGAGCACCTCGCGACGCAGCGCGTAGATGCTCTCGCGCTGCTTGTTCATCACGTCGTCATATTCGAGCAGGTGTTTGCGGATGGAGAAGTTCTGGCCTTCCACCTGCTTCTGCGCCCGCTCGATGGCCTTGGTCACCATGCGGTGCTCGATCGGCACGCCCTCTTCCATCCCGAGGCGCTGCATCAGCCCGGCGATCCGATCGGAGCCGAAAATCCGCATCAGGTCGTCTTCGAGCGAGAGGTAGAACCGCGACGAGCCGGGGTCGCCCTGGCGTCCCGCGCGACCGCGCAGCTGGTTGTCGATGCGCCGCGCCTCGTGGCGCTCGGTGCCGATGATGTGCAGCCCGTTCACCCCGACGACATCCTCGTGCTCCGACTCCGTCAGGTTCTTGAAGTAGGTGAAGATCCGATCCCAGTGACCCCGCGGCACGCGGTAGAAACTGTCCAGATGGAAGAAGTAGACGAACTCGTCGTCGTCCACGAACTTCTCTTCGCCCTTCGGCAGCTTCTCGGCGACTTCCTCGGCCAGGGACTGCTGGCGCGCCATGAACTCCGCGTTGCCCCCGAGCAGGATGTCCGTGCCGCGGCCGGCCATGTTCGTCGCGATGGTGAGCGTGGCCTTGCGACCGGCCTGGGCGACGATCTCGGCCTCCTGGGCGTGGAACTTCGCGTTGAGAACCACGTGCTTGATGCCGCGCCGCTTCAGCATCCCCGCGATCCGCTCCGACTTCTCGATCGAGACGGTGCCGACCAGCACGGGCCGGCCGACCTGCTGCTTCTCGATGATGTCGTTGACGATCGCCTCGTACTTCTCCTTCTCGGTCCGGTAGACGGTGTCCGGCTCCTCCTCGCGGCGCAAGACCCTGTTCGGCGGGATGACCACGACGTCGAGGTTGTAGATCTTGGCAAACTCCTCGGCCTCGGTCTCCGCGGTGCCGGTCATGCCGCTCAGTTTCTTGTACTTGCGGAAGTAGTTCTGGAAGGTGATGGTGGCGAGCGTCTGGTTCTCGCGCTCGATCTTGACCTTTTCCTTCGCTTCGACCGCCTGGTGGAGGCCGTCGCTCCAGCGGCGTCCCGGCATCAACCGGCCGGTGAACTCGTCGACGATGACGACCTGCCCGTCCTTGATCATGTAGTCGACGTCGAGCCTGAACAGCGTGTGCGCGCGCAGCGCCTGGTTGATGTGGTGGAGCAGCGGCATGTTGCCCGGGTCGTAGAGACCGCCCGGCTGCATCCGGTGCGCGAGCAGGGTCTCGCTCTTCGCCATGCCACTCTCGGTCAGCGTCACGGTCTTGTGCTTCTCGTCCACGAGGTAATCGCCGGTCGCTTCCAGCGCCTCGCGCTCCTCGGCCTTCGTGTCGCCGCGCGTGACGGCGCCGGGCTTGAGCTTGGGGATGATCCGATCGACCTCGTAGTAGAGGTCGGTCGACTCCTCCGCCGGCCCGGAGATGATGAGCGGGGTCCGCGCCTCGTCGATGAGGATGCTGTCCACCTCGTCCACGATCGCGAAGTGGTGTCCGCGCTGGACGTAGTGCGCCAGCTCGAACTTCATGTTGTCGCGCAGGTAATCGAACCCGAACTCGTTGTTGGTCCCGTACGTGATGTCGCAGCCGTAGGCCACCTGCCGCTCGGCGTCGGTCAGATCGTGCTGGATGACGCCGACGGTCATCCCCAGGAACCGGTAGATGCGGCCCATCCACTCCGAGTCGCGGCGCGCCAGGTAGTCGTTGACGGTGACCACGTGCACGCCCTTGCCCGACAGCGCGTTCAGGTAGGCGGGCAAGGTCGCGACGAGCGTCTTCCCCTCGCCGGTCTTCATCTCCGCGATCTTGCCGCGGTGGAGGACCGTGCCCCCGATCAGCTGGACGTCGAAGTGGCGCATGTTGAGCGTGCGCCGGCCCGCTTCGCGCACCACCGCGAACGCGTCGGGCAGCAGGTCGTCGACCGTGCCGCCATTCTGGAGGCGCTGGCGGAATTCGGCCGTCTTCGCGCGGAACTCATCGTCGCGAAGCGGCCGGATCGCGGCCTCACGCGCATTGATTTCGGCGACGAGCGGCTGCATGCGTTTCAGATCGCGCTCGTTCTGCGTGCCGATGACCTTCGCGAGGAGATTGCCTACCATGTGTGAGGATTGCCTCGAGTGGCCCGCGCGTGGGGGCCGCCGCGTGAGAGGACTGCTTCGATTGTACGAAGGGCGTCAGGCCAGCGTCAAGGAACGGGCCAGCACGGGACGATCGGCTTGAGGGATTGTCGTCACACCTCAGCGCGGGCCGAGGAATTGGATCGGGTTGACCAACTGCCCGTTGACGAGGACCTCGTAGTGCAGATGGGGGCCTGTCGCCCGGCCCGTCGCCCCGACATAGCCGACGACGGCACTGCGCTCCACTCGGTCGCCCGGCTTCACCGCGAAGCCCGACAGGTGCGCGTAGCGCGTCTTCACGCCGAACCCGTGGTCGATGATCACCATGTTCCCGTAGGCGCCGTTGAAGAACGCCGATTCGACGTTGCCCGCCGCCGTCGCAACCACCGCCTGGCCCTTCTCGGCCGACAAATCGATGCCGGTGTGGAACTCCTCGCCGCCGGTGAACGGATCCTCGCGAGCGCCAAAGGTCGCGGACAACCAGCCGTGCGTCGGCCACATGCTCGGCGTGGCGTTGGCCAGAGCCGAACGCTTGTCGATGTCGCTTCGCGCCGACCGCAGCCGGTTCTCGAGGCTGCCGAGCAGATCGCGCAGGACCCCAAAGGTGTCTTCCGGACCGACGACCGCCGCCGTGAACGCTGACCGGACCGCGGTGCCGTCGTTGGTTCCGCCGACCGCCTGGTTGCGGATGCGCGCCGGCAGCCGGGACATGACCTTGGCGAGTTCGGGATCGAGCACCGACCGTTTGTCCAGTTCCGTGATGGTTTCCTGCAAGGCGGTGATTTGTCCGGTCAGGTCCGCGGTCGCTTCCCGGTAGCTGGCGTTCTCGATCTGCGAGGTCCTCGCCGTGTCCCGGAGCGCCTGCAGTTCCGCGTGCGCGCTCCAACGGACACCGAGGCCGAAGAGAACGGGCATCGAAAACAGCAGGGCAAAGCCCGCAACGAGCGGGCGCAGGCGGATATTGAAACGACGGACGACGCCCGTCGACTGGTTCTCGATGACGACCGTGTAACGCTTTGGAGTCACTGCATCAGCCAATGGATCGAGGGGCCCCTTGAGTTGGCGCGGCAGGCGGCTGAACTGTCCAGCCGCCGCAGCAGAGGTCGAAATTTAGCACACGACCTGTTCGGGCGGGAAGGAGAAAGTCTCGCGTGGCGAAGACCGGGCGAAAGCAAGATGGAAGGGGACTGGCCCGTTGCTGCGGTTGCCAGACTGATGAGAGACTGCCTCCAGGCTGCAATGAGCGTCGCCACCTTCCGTTTCTACGGCAGTCTCAACGACTTCCTGGCGCCTCGGCGGCGACAGGTGTCTTTCCAGTGCCGGTTCGGCGGGCGCGTTTCGATAAAGGATGCGATCGAGGCCCTCGGCGTGCCCCACCCGGAGATCGATCTGGTGACGGCCGGCGCCATTCCCGTCGATTTCTCCTACCGTCTCCAGCCCGACGATCGCATCGCGGTATACCCGGCATTTCGCGCCCTCGACGTCCGAGCCGCGTCGCTGGTTCGTCCCCCGGATTTGGACGAGTTGCGATTCGTTCTCGATGGGCATCTGGGCCGGCTCACGGCGTACCTCAGGCTGGCCGGGCTCGATTGCCTCTGCTCAACCAGGTGGGACGATGCCGAGCTGGCGGCGATCTCGAACCGTGAAAGACGGGTGGTCCTCACGCGGGACACCGTGCTGCTGAAGCGCACGATCGTGAAATACGGCTGTTGGGTCAGGGCGACCGATCCGCGCCGACAGCTCGCCGAAGTCTTCCTTCGTTTCGACCTCGGGACCCGCGCGCGCCCATTCAGCCGCTGTCTTCGCTGCAACGCGCTGCTCGAGACCGTCGCGAAGGCGGCGATAGTCGATCGGCTGCCTCCGCGAACGCGCGAGCACTACGAGGAGTTCCATCGCTGCCCGGACTGCCAGCGCATCTATTGGGCGGGATCGCACGTCAGGGCGATGCGGGATCTGTTGGGCACAGTCCACAGTAGACAGTAGCGTAGACGGTAGGGCAGTGGATGGCGGTCAGTAACGCGAATTCCGCGTCATCGAGCCACCCAGACCCGCGCCTTCTGCCACAGAAGGACGTCCTCGAAGGTCTTCGACCGCGGTTTGGCGTCCATCACCTCCGTCCGCATCCTGCTCTACGGTCTACTGCCTACCACCTACTGTCTACTGATTTACTCGATCAACCGGTACTGCAGCGCTTCGGCGATGTGCGCGGCCAGGACGGGCTCGGACGCGGCGAGATCCGCAACCGTGCGCGCCACCTTCAGCACGCGGTCGTAGCCTCGCGCACTCAGGTTGAGGCGCTGGATGGCCGCCTCGAGGATTCGCGCTCCGCCCTGGTCGGGCCTGGCATGGCGCCAGGTCGCCCGGCCGTGCATCTCCGCGTTGACCCTCATAGTCCGCCCGGCGAAGCGCGCAGCCTGCCGCGCACGCGCCTGCATAACGCGCTCACGAATCGGGGCGGTGGGTTCGGCATCGGGCGGATTGGCCAGGTCCGTCACGGGCAATGACGGCACATCGACAATCAGGTCGATACGGTCGCGGAGCGGCCCCGAGATCCGATTGCGATAGCGCTGGATGTCGAGGGGCGTGCAGCGGCACAGTCGGACGCCGTCGCCCAGATACCCGCATGGACAGGGATTCATGGCCGCGATCAACATGAACCGGGCGGGGAACACCGCCGTGCGGCTGGCCCGCGCGATCGTGACGAACCCGTCCTCGAGCGGCTGTCGCAGGACCTCGAGGACCCGCCGGTCGAATTCCGGCATCTCGTCCAGGAACAGCACGCCACCGTGCGCGAGGCTGATTTCGCCTGGCCGCGGGGTGGACCCGCCCCCGACGAGCGCGACGTCCGAGATCGTGTGATGGGGTGCGCGGAAGGGTCTCGTCCGAAGCAACCCGATGCCAGGGGCCAACGTGCCTGCGACCGAGTGGATCGAGGTGACTTCCAGGGCCTCCTCGAAGGCCAGCGGCGGCAGGATGCCCGGCACGCGCCTCGCCATCATCGTCTTGCCCGATCCCGGAGGGCCGACCATCAGGAGGTTGTGCCCGCCGGCTGCTGCCACCTCGAGCGCGCGCCTGACCAGCGCCTGCCCGCGCACCTCGCAGAAATCCGGCACGTCGGTGGAAGGCGGCGCGCTGCTGGCTGGCTGCGGCTGCGCCGGCGCCGCGTTGGGGTCGTTCAGCACGCGCACGGCATCGACGAGCGACGTCACCGGGTAGACCCGGACGCCGCCGACCGCCCGCGCCTCTTCGAGGTTGGCGTACGGGAGCAGCAGCCCCGCGACGGCGTCGCGGCGGGCCGCAGCGGCGATGGGCAGCACCCCCCGGGCCGGCTGAATCGCGCCGTCGAGCGAGAGTTCGCCGAGCAACACGAGATCATCGACCAGGCGCCGCCCTACGACGCCGTTGGCGGCGAGGATTCCGAGCGCAATCGGCAAATCGAACGAGGCGCCGGCCTTGCGGACGTCGGCAGGGGAGAGGTTGACCGTGATGCGGTGCGGTGGGAACTCGTACCCCGAGTTGCGAATCGCGGAGCGCACACGGTCGCGGCTTTCCCGGACGCTGGTGTCGGGCAGCCCCACCATCGTGAACACGGGCATGCCGAACGACACGTCGACTTCAACGTGGACCGTGTAGGCCTCGACGCCGAACACCGCAGCGGTGCGAAGGCTGGCGAGCATGACCCCAGCGGGTGCAAGCTGCGCGACGTCGCGCCTCGTGGCCTGTTTCCGTGGAAAAACGGTAGCCGTGGGGGCGTCACTGGAAATGACGCTGAAGAATCTGCGCGGTGCCGGAAGGCGAGGCGAGGCGAAAACTGCAGACGAAACAGGGCGGCTCCCGGAGGAAGCCGCCCTGTTGTATGCGTCCGCGGTCGGCGGCCGACAGCCTTACTGCAGGTTCCCCGTCGTCGCGAGCGATCCGCGCCTGGTGATGATGGTCAACCGGTCGCCAGGCTTGATCGCGCTCGTGCGCAGGTGGTTCCACAGTTTCAGCGACTGCACGGTCGTGTTGAAGACGTGGGCGATCGAAGAGAGGGAATCGCCGGATTTCACGCGATACATCAACTTCACGTTGTCGGTCGGCCGCACGCTGGGCGCCTCGCCCAGCATCGCGTTGCCGGCCACGACAGCGCGCGACGCAGGCGGCGGTTCCGGCCGATCCGCGCGCGCATTGAGCAGGACGGTCGATTCGCGCGGGACGATCAGCTTCTGCCCCGGCGCGACGCTCGAGGTGACCGACAGATAGTTGGCCGCCGCCAGTTCCGTCCGGCTGACGCCCAGCTTGCGCGCGATCGTCGTAATCGAGTCGCCGCGTCTGACCGCGTACCACTTGAACGTCGCCAGTTCGTTCGGGTCGGCCTGACCCAGCTTCTCCTGCAGCGCCCCCGACGTGCCCGCCGGCACTTTCAATTCGTAGCCGGGGTCGGGCTGTCTCGGCGTTGTCCAGCGCCGCAGTTCAGGGTTGAGCGCCTGGATCTCCGAAATCGAGGTGCCGGTCCATTCCGCCACGCGTCGCAGATCGACCGCCTGGGTCAATTTCACCTTGTCGAACGCCGGGGCGTCGGCTGCCGCGGGCATGTCGAAGCCGTACTGCAGCGGGTTACGGGCGATGACCATCGCGGCCAGGATCATCGGCACGTACTCGCGCGTCTCCCGGGGCAGCAGCTTCGGTTTGGACGCCAGGGTCCAGAAGTCGTCGAGCCGGCTGCGGCTGAGCGCCTTCTGCACACGGCCAGGACCGCCGTTGTAGGAGGCGAGCGCCAGGTGCCAGTCGCCCTTGAAGAGCGAGCACAGCGTTTTGAGGTACTTGGCCGCCGCGAACGTGGCCTTCTCCGGGTCCGAGCGCTCGTCGATGTACCAGTTCTGCTTCAGGCCGGTCGCCAGGGCCGTGCCTTGCATGAACTGCCACACGCCCTTCGCCTTCGCGCGCGATACCGCGTTCGGCTTGAAGGCGCTCTCGATGAGTGGCACGTAGGCCAGATCGAGCGGCAGTCCCTCGGCCCGGAAGACGTTCTGGATCATCGGCAGGTAGCGCGCGCCGCGGCGCAGGCCGTCCTGGATCCAATCGCGCAGCCGGCCCTGGAACAGGTCGATATAGGCGAGCACCCGCGCATTCAGCGGAATGGGAATATCGTGCTCGGTCGTCTGCAGGTCGCTCTTGACGGTCGCCTGCAGCCCGGGAGACGGCTTCGGGGTTTCGAACGTCGAGAGTTCGAGGAGCGCGTCGATCGAGGCCGGCTCGTACTTCTTCTCGGCGAAGCCGTCGCCCTCGGTCAGCACGGCGACCTCATAGGTGCTGATGCGATCGACCAGCCTGTCGAAGTGCTCGCGCACCCGCGGATCGGAGCGGCCTCCGTACGGGGACTCGAGCAGGACCTCGAGGGCGGCGTTGAATTCGAGCTTGGCGCGCTCGAGATGGCCGAGTTGCAGTTCCTGCTGGCCTGCTTCGAAATGATGCTGCGAGGTCGCAATAAGAGTGGCGACCGTATCCACGGGGGGCGCGCTTGGCTGCGGGATGGGCGACGCCGCCGGCTGGGCAATCGGGGCAGGCGTCGTTCGTGGCGGCTGGTTCTGCAACCGGGGGCCGCAGCTGGCGACGACCACACCGACGCTCAGGGCCGTAAGCGTCCGCAGCAACGTTCGTGGGACCATAGGGTGCTCCGCACGAGTAATCCGCGCCGCGGCAGCCACGGCGAAGATCCTCGCTCAGGGTCCAGCCTCAACCAGCGCTGGACGTTCGGGTTGACCCGGCGGCTCGTCCTCGCGCTCTCGCGCGAGCAAATAATGGCTTCTTCGCTACTCGTCCTCACGGGTAGAAGAGCGACGGTTCACGCGTCAGCTAGTGAGACACCCGGAAAACTACCATGGCTGGGCCGCCAAGGTCAACCGCTGTCGGAGGCAGCTCGACCATAAGCCCAGCAATGGCGGCCACATAGCCACGCAAACGCGGTCGGTCGGGCTCCGCCGTGCCGAAAGGCGGGGCCCCGGGCTGCTGAATCGAGCCATTCGCCGGCCGGGACTTCTGCGGACGAGCGGCTCCGCGACGTGTGGCCAAGGCCGGTGCTGCGCCCCAGGCGGCTCGTTGCGTGCTGCCTGCCCGTAAGTTATGATGCGCTGCCCTCTTGCGTGGCACACGTCGCCGGCGGTGCCGCTCCGAGCCCGGACCCGAACGGACGCGCGTCAGGGCCCCGCCGACTCTTTCAGGACTGTCCAAATGAAGATTCGACTGCTCGTCGCCTCTGTCGTCCTTCTCGTGCTGGCCGGTTGTGCGAACAAGACTCCACCGGAACCGCCGGTGGCGACGGCCAGCCTGTCGTTCAATCGCACCCGGGTGCCGCTCGGCAGTCCGCTCGAAATGAAGTACCGGTTCGTCGTATCGCCGCGGGCCGGCAAGTTCGACGCGGATTACTACGTGTTCGTGCACTTCCTCGAGGCCGGATCCCGCGAGATGATGTGGACCGACGACCACCAGCCGCCCGTGCCGACCAGCCAGTGGAAACCCGGTCAGACCATCGAGTACACGCGGACGATGTTCACGCCCGTGTATCCGTACGTGGGGGCGGCCACGGTCGAACTCGGCCTCTACAGCCCGAAGGCGAAGCGCCTGACGCTCTCGGCCAGCGACAAGGGACATCAGTCTTACGAGATGCTGAAGTTCGAGCTGCTGCCCCAGACGGAGAACGTGTTCCTGATCTACAAGGACGGCTGGCACCCGACCGAAGTGGCGGCGGACAACCCCGCGATGGAATGGCAGTGGACAAAGAAGGAAGCGACGCTGGCCTTTCGCAATCCGAAACGCAATGTGCTGTTCTACCTGGACGCGGCCGGCCCGTCAGAGCCGGGTGATCCGCCGACGGTCACGGTGTCGATCGGGGACCAGGTCGTCGACACGTTCAGCCCCAAGGGGCAGATGCTTCGCAAGGTCTGGCTGACGGCCGCGCAGCTGGGCACGGCGGAAATGACCGAAGTGCGCATTGGCGTGGACAAGACGTTCATCCCGGCCTTGTTGCCGGCGCTGAAGAACCCGGATCCGCGCGAGCTGGGGATTCGCGTCTTTCATGCGTTTGTCGAGCCGCAGTAGAATCGACCGCATGGTGCACCGCGCGGTCCACCTCGTCGCTCTGGTCGTCGCGACGACCCTGGCAACCGCCGGCGTCGCTTCGGCCGAACTCGTCTTCTTTGCCTCCGGCCGCACGATGTCGGTGCAGGGGCATCGCCAGCAGGGCGAGGCCACGCTGCTCCTGCTGCGCGGCGGTGGTGAGATCGTCTGCCCCAACGCGCTCATCGCGCGCATCGGCCCGGACGAAGTCCCGATTCCCGACGATCCCGCGGTCCTGTCGGCGCTGGCAGCCACGTTCCCGGTGCCGGCGCGGTACGCGGCGCTCATCGAGCGGACCGCGGCGCGCCACGGCGTCGACCTGAAGCTGGTTCGCGCCCTCATCCAGGTGGAGTCGGCGTATCACGCCCAGGCGCGGTCCCGAAAGGGCGCGATCGGTCTCATGCAGCTGATGCCCGGCACCGCGCGGCGATTCGCGGTCGCGGATCCCTACGATCCGGGTGCCAACATCGAAGGCGGCATCCGGTACCTGAAGTTCCTGCTGGATCGATTCGGCGTCGACGTCTCGCTCGCGCTGGCCGCCTACAACGCGGGCGAGGCGGCAGTCGACAGGTTCGGGGGCATCCCTCCCTACGCCGAGACGCGCAACTACGTGCAGGCCGTCCGCAAGCTCGCCGGCCTCCAGTAGACCTCGCGCGAGATGTGCCGCTTCGCGTCACAAGCCCTTTGCGCGCGCGTGGCGTCTAAACCACCAGAGACCGGGTCCGAGGATCTTCGGAAGCCGGCGCGGCGGACCCCGGGGCTCTTTGCCGAACCTTGATATAATCGCTGAGGCTACGAATCCCGTAACTTCCTGTCTTGCTCGCGGGTTACGATGGAGTATCGGTGTAGGCTCGGAACGCCCGACGGCGCCGTGATCGAGTCTGTCTACGCCGCGGACAACGAAGCGCATCTGCGGCGCGAGCTCGAGCACAAGGGGCTGTGCATCCTCTCGGTCCGGCCGCGGCGCGGCATCGGGTCGCTGTCGATCTCGCTGCCGCAGCGCCGGCACATTCCCGCGCGCGAGTTCCTGGTGTTCAACCAGGAGCTGGCGACGCTGCTCAAGGCGGGGATGCCGCTCGTCCAGTCGATCGACATCCTGCGCTCGCGGCTCACGAACCCGCTGTTCAAGTCGGTCCTCGACGACGTGTACGAGAAGATCAGCGCGGGCACGGCCCTGTCGGACGCCTTCGCCTCGCACGGCGACCTGTTCGCGGGCGTCTACACGGCGTCGCTGATGGCCGGAGAGAAGAGCGGCAGTCTGGAGACGGTGCTGCGGCGCTACGTGGCCTACATGAAGATCATCGGCAACGTCCGGCGCCGGGCGCTGGCCGCGCTGGTGTACCCGGCCGTGCTCGTCGCCCTGTCGCTCGTCGTCATCAGCATCATCGTGCTGAAAGTGATCCCCGAGTTCGGGGACTTCTACGCCGGCTTCGGCAAGGAGCTGCCGTTCATCACGCGGGCGATCGTCGCCGTGTCGGCGTTCATCCGCCAGCAGATCCTGCTCATCGTCGCGGCGCTGGCCCTCGGCGCGGCCGGCCTGACCGCGTGGCTGAAGCAGGCGGGGCAGCGGCAGCGGTTCGATCGCCTGGTGCTCCGCGTGCCGGCCGTCGGCTCCACGGTGCAGAAGTTCGCCACCGCGCAGTTCGCCCGCACGCTCGCGACGCTGCTCGGCGGCGGCATCCCGCTCGTCAGCGCGATCGAGATCACGGGGCGCTCGATCGGCAACCACTACATGAGGCACCAGTTCGAGATCGTCGGACAGAAAGTACGCGAAGGGGAGGCCTTCGCCGCGGCCTTGAGCGCCGAGGCGGTGTTTCCCCCGGTCGCGATCAAGATGGCGGAAGTGGGGGAGTCGACTGGCGCGCTCGGCGAGATGCTGAACTCGCTGGCCGATTTCTACGACGAGGAGATCGAAACCGATCTCGGCCGCTTCGTCACGCTCGTCGAGCCGGCCCTGCTCATCATCATGGGGCTCGTCATCGCGGGCCTGCTGCTCGCAATGTACATGCCGCTGTTCCAGTTGTCGGGCGTGGTCGGGCAGTGAGACACTGAGGAGAACCGCGTTGGAACCTGGGAACCCCGTCGTCGATCCACACCTCGCGCACCCGCAGCTCTACGTCGAGGGCGCCGAACCACCAAGCGAAGATCGCCTGGCGGAGCTCGCCCAGGCGCGCCGGCTGGCCGAGCGCTACGGCCTCGACTTCGTCGACCTCGACCAGTTCCGCATCGATCACGAATTGTTCCGCTCGATCCCCGCCGATCTGATGCTGCGCTACGGCTTCGTGCCCTACCGGCGCGACGGCCGATCGCTGGTCATCGTCGTGTCGGATCCGAGCGATCTGCCGATGATCGACGAGCTGGCGGTGCTGCTCTCGACCTCGATCCGCGTGACGGTCGGCTCGCGCTCGTCGATCGAGTCGATCCTGAAGAAGAGCGAGAGCTCGCAGCGGGTGCTCGAGGAGGCGACCGAGAGCTTCCAGATGCAGCTGCTGAAGGAGGAGGAGAACGGCGAGGAGAGCTTGACGGTCGAGCGGCTGACGAGCGACATCAGCCCGATCATCAAGCTGGTCGACTCCACGATCTTCACCGCGATCCAGCGGCGGGCGAGCGACATCCACATCGAGACGCAGGACGATGCCGTCTACGTGAAGTACCGGATCGACGGCGTGCTGCAGCCGGCCATGCGCCCCATCGCGAAGCAGCACCACAGCTCGATCATTTCGCGCATCAAGGTGATGGCCGAGCTCGACATCGCCGAGAAGCGCGTGCCGCAGGACGGGCGCTTCAAGCTGCGCCTGCCGGGAAAGACCATCGACTTCCGCGTCTCGATCATGCCGAGCGTGCACGGCGAGGACGCGGTCATCCGCATCCTCGACAAGGAGTCGATCAGCGAGCAGTTCAGCGAGCTGCGGCTCGACATCCTCGGGTTTCCCGAGGCGGAGCTGCGGCGCTTCCGCAAGTACATCGCCGAGCCGTACGGGATGGTGCTCGTCACCGGGCCGACCGGGAGCGGCAAGACGACCACGCTCTATGCGGCGTTGTCCGAGATCAAGTCGCCCGAGGACAAGATCATCACGATCGAGGACCCGGTCGAGTACCAGCTGAAGGGGATCACGCAGATTCCCATCAACGAGAAGAAGGGCCTCACTTTCGCCCGCGGCCTCCGATCGATCCTGCGCCACGATCCCGACAAGATCATGGTCGGCGAGATTCGCGACCCGGAGACGGCGCAGATCGCGATCCAGTCGGCGCTGACCGGCCACCTGGTGTTCACGACGGTTCACGCGAACAACGTCGTGGACGTGCTGGGGCGGTTCCTGAACATGGGGGTCGAGGCCTACCAGTTCGTCTCGGCGCTCAACTGCGTGCTCGCGCAACGGCTCACGCGCATCGTCTGCCCGCACTGCAAGCGGCCGATGACGCCCAGCCGCGCCCTGCTCGAGGAATCGGGCCTGGACGCCGAGACGGCGCAGGCGCACACGTTCTACGAAGGCGCGGGGTGCATCGAGTGCGGCGGCACCGGCTACAAGGGCCGGACGGCCATCTGCGAACTCCTGGATCTGTCGGATCGCATCCGTGAGATGATCCTCGAGCAGAAGCCGACCTCCGAGATCAAGAAGGCGGCCCGGGACGAAGGCATGACGTTTCTGCGCGAATCGGCGGTCCAGAAAGTGTTCGCCGGCATCACGACGTTGCGGGAAATCAACAAGGTGACGTTCGTCGAATGAACATCCCCTCCTTCTTCGCCATGTCGCGCCCCGAGGTGGCCGTCGGCATTGCCGCCGATCGGGTGATGGCCATCCGCGTCGCCCGCGGAGGCGGCGTGCCCACCGTCACCGCGCACGGGTCCGAGCCGCTGCCGGCCGGGGCCGTCGCTCCGGCGCTGAACGCCGCGAACATCGCCGATCCGGCCGCGGTGGCCGGCGCGCTGCGGCGCCTCTTCGACCGGATCGGACACCGGCCCACGCGCGTCGCGCTGGCCGTTCCCGACACGATCGGCAAGGTCTCGCTCCTGCGGTTCGAGCACGTGCCCGCCCAGGCCAGCGATCTGGACCAGATGATTCGCTTCCAGGTGCGCAAGGCGGCGCCGTTCCGCATCGAGGACGCGCAGATCGCCTACGGTCCGGGCGCGGCCCTGAACGGCGGCGGGCGCGAGTTCGTGGTGGTCGTCACGCGGCGCGACGTCGTGCGCGAGTACGAGAGCGCCTGTGAAGCCGCGGGCGCGCAGGCCGGCCTGGTCGACCTGTCGAGCCTCAACGTGATCACCGCCGCGCTCGGCGGCCGCGAGCGGCCGACCGGCGATTGGCTGCTGGTACACGTGACCTCGCAGTACGCCACGATGGCGATCCTGCGGGGCGGCGATCTCCTCTTCTATCGGAGCCGCGGCGAAGACGCCGAGGGCGACCTCGCCGGATTGGTGCACCAGACGGCCATGTACTACGAGGACCGGCTCGGCGGGACCGGGTTCTCCCGGGTCGTGCTGGTCGGCGCGACGGCTGCCTATGCCGGCATGGAATCGGGCGACTGGCTGCGCAGAAACCTCGCGGACCGCCTCCGGAGCGAGGTGCAGATGCTGCGGCCGGACGGCGTCCAGTTCGGCGACCGCATCGGGATCGACCAGGCCTTGTTCGACCTGTACTCGCCGCTGATCGGGTTGCTGCAACGATGATGTCGACCAACCTCTCGACGCGTCCGTTCTACAACGAGCGCCTCGTGCACGTCGTGCTCGTCGTGGCTGGCGTCCTCGTCCTGGCGGTGACGGCGCTGAACGTGTTCACCGATCTCAGGCTGTCGAAGAAGGACGTGCAGTTGAACGGGCAAGCCGCACTGGCAGAGGGGAAGGCGCAGCGGGCCCGCCTTGCGGCCGAGCGCATCCGCCACGGCTTCGATCCCGCGCAGATGCAGGCGCTCACCACGGCGGCAACCGAAGCGAACCAGCTCATCGACCGGCGCATCTTCTCGTGGACACAGCTGCTCTCGGAGTTCGAGCAGACGCTGCCTGCCGACCTGCGCATCACCTCGGTGGCGCCCCGCGTCGACAAGCAGGGCCGCCGGTCCGTGGACGTCGTCGTCGTGGGCCGCCGCGCCGAGGACATCAACGAATTCGCCGAGAAACTGGAGGCCCGTGGCGCGTTTGCCGACGTCACGTGGCGGCAGGAGTTGGTCACCCCCGAGGGCCTGCGCGAGATCACGCTCAACGGCCGCTACACTGGCAGCCCGAGGCGGTCGAACTGAAGGGACGGCTGGCTGTGAGTCTGTTCGGTCGCATCCTCGTCGAGAAACGCGCCGCGGTGCTGCCCATCGCCGTGGCGATTGCGGGCAACCTGGCGGCCTACGGTCTGGTCGTCTACCCGATGCAGCGGCGCGCCGCCTCGGGCGAAGCCCGCGTGCTCGCGTCGCAACGGACGGAGCGCGCGGCGGCACGCGACCTGGCTGCCGCGCGCGCGATGCAGACCGGCAAGCTGGTGGCCGAAGCCCAGATGCAGAAGTTCTACCACCAGGTCCTGCCCGCCACGTCCGCCGACGCGCGCAAGGCCGCCTACCTGCGGCTCGCGCAGCTGGCGGCCCAGTCGAACCTGCAGTACCAGCGGCAGACAGCGGCGGAGACGCCCGAGAAGGACAGCCCGCTCACGAAGCTGAACCTCACGCTCGTGCTCAGCGGCAGCTACCAGGACGTCCGGCGATTCATCCGCGCGATCGAGCTCGCGCCGGAATTCCTGATCATCGACAACGTCGTTCTGTCCTCCCGCGACGAGCCGAACTCGGCGCTCCTGTTGACGCTGAGTGTCTCGACCTATTTCTGGACCGGCGGCAATGCGTAAGTCTTACGTGATCTTCCTGGCGGCGCTCGTCGTCGGGCTCGGCGCCTTGGCCGCGTACCAGTGGTGGGGCCCGTCCGGCACTCCGGGCGGTTCGCCCACGGCGTCCCGGCCGGCGAGCCCACCGCTGCGGCCGCAGGGCGCGACGACGCCGAATGCCGTCCCGACCGTCCGGCTGGACGCGCTCGCCGCCGACCGGAGCGAGGCCGAACCGCAGCAGCCAGCCGGACGAAACCTGTTCCAGTTCCAGCCCAAGCTGCCGCCGCCGCCCCCGATGCCTGTCCGGCCGGCCGGCCCGGCTCCCGGGGAAGTCGTGGTGCCGCCGCCACCGCCGCCGCCACCGCCGATCCCGGTGAAGTTCATCGGCATCGTCCAGGCCCCCGACAAGAAACTCGCGGTCCTCACCGATGTCTCGACCAAGGACGTGTTCTACGGCCGCGAGGGGGACATCATCGACGGCCGGTACCGCATCCTGCGGATTGGCGTCGAGTCGATCGAAATGGCGTATGTCGATGGGCGCGGCCGACAGACCATCAGGCTGACCGGCTCGTAATGCCCGACGTGACGGGGTCCGCCGCGCGGCGATCCGCCCGGGCACCCCGCGATGGAGGCCGACGCGTGACGGCACCTCTTCGAGCAACGACGTCAGGACGGACCTTCGGGTCCGCCACGCTCGCGACCCTCGTGGCGGTCGCGCTCCTCGCGAGCGCGTGCGCTACCGGGCGCGCCATGTCCCGTGCGGAACACGCGGCGATGGCGGGCGACTGGGATACGGCTGTCGCGTACTACACGCGCGCTGCCCAGGCCTCGCCGAACCGCCCCGAGTACAAGGTGGCGCTGCAGCGCGCGCTCGAGAATGCCGCCATCGCTCACCTCGAAAAAGGGCGCATCGCCGAGGCCCGGGGGCATCTGGACGAGGCGGTCCGCGAGTACCGCCGGGCGGCGGACTACGACCCGCTGAACGGTGAACTGTCGGCCAAGGTGCAGCAGGTGAACCGGGAGATCGCCGATCGCATCGAAGCGGCGCGGCCCAAGCCGCGCATCGAGCAGATGCGCGAACAGGCACGGCAATCGTCGCCCGAACCGACGCTCAACCCGGCCTCCCGCCAGCCGCTCGACATCAAGTTCAACAACGCGACCGTGCGCAGCATCCTCGACTTCATCGGCCAGACGACGGGAATCAACATCACCTGCGACCGCGACACGCAGACGCAGGTGGACCGTCCGTATTCCGTCGAACTGCACGGGGTCACGCTCGAGCAGGGCCTCAACCAGCTCATGCTGGCGAACACCCTCTTCTACAAGGTGCTCGATCCGCACACGATCCTGGTGATCGCCGATACGACGCAGAAGCGGCAGCAGTACGAGGAGCAGGTCATCCAGACCTTCTTCGTTTCGCACAGCGATGCCACCGACTTGATGACCATCCTGAACCAGGTCATTCGGGTCCCGGGGTCTTCGAATCAGCCGACGATGCAGGTCAACAAGACGGCCAACACGATCACCGTCCGGGCCAGCGCGCCGGTCGCCAAGATCTTCGAACAGGTGATCGAAGCCAATGACAAGCCGCGCGCCGAGCTGGTGCTGGACGTCGAGATTCTCGAAGTGAACCGCACGACGGCGAAGCAGTACGGCCTCGACCTGAACGACTACTCCGCGAACCTCGTGTTCTCTCCCGAAGTCGTGCCGGGGACCAACGCCTCCACCAGCACGACGGGGACGACGGGAACGAGCACCACGGGCACGACCACGACGAGCACCGCGACGGGTGTCACGCACACGAACCTGTTCAACCTCAACTCGCTCACCGGCCTGAACAAGGGCGACTTCTACCTGTCGATTCCGGCGGCCGTCATCAGGCTGCTCGAAACCGACACCGACACGAAGCTTGTCGCGAAGCCGCAGCTGCGGGGCAGCGAAGGGGAAAAACTGTCGCTCAATCTCGGGTCGCAAATCCCGGTTCCCAACACGACGTTTGGCTCCGCTGGCGCGGGCGGGGTCAACACGATTCCCATCTCGTCGTTCACGCTCAAGGACGTGGGCCTCAATTTCGTGATTCAGCCGCGCGTGACGTTCGAGAACGACATCATCCTGACGCTGGAACTCGAGAACAGCACGTTCGCGGGCTCCATCAACATCGCGGGCCAGAACCTGCCGTCGTTCGGGTCGCGCAAAGTCTCGACGCGGCTTCGGTTGCGCGACGGCGAGACGAACCTGCTCGCGGGGCTGCTCCAGACCAGCGACAGCCGTACCGTCACGGGGTTCCCAGGGCTCCTGAGGCTCCCGATCTTCAAGCAGCTCTTCTCGTCGAACAACAACCAGTTGACGCAGACCGACATCGTCATGCTGCTCACGCCGCACATCATCCGCAGCCACGAGCTGACGCAGCGCGACGTGAGCCCGATTTACATTGGCACCGCCCAGAACCTGGGCCTCAGCGGCCCGCCGGCCCTCATCGCCGCGCCGCCGACTGCAGGCGGCGACCAGCCGCCGGCGTCCGGGCAGACGAACCCGGTCGTGCCGGGAACGATCGGGGCGATGCCGGGCGCGCCGCCGACCGCGCCCGCGCCGGTCACGCCGCCCAACGCATCGCCGGTGCCGGGGACGGTTTCACCGCCCGCCGGCGCGCTCCCGCCTCCCGTCGCGGCGCCTCCGACGGTTCCCCCGCCGACCGCGGCGCCTGCGCCCGGTATGTCGCCTGCGGGAGGAGCCGCGCCAGCCCAACCGCCGGCTCAGGCGCAGGCTCCGGGTGGAACGGTTATCGCTGTGAGCGTTTCCGGCCCGGATTTCCGGGTCGGCGGCGGCCCCTACACCGTGCCGGTTATGATTAGTAACGCGCCCGGAATCTCGACGCTGACGCTCACGATCCGGTTCAACCCCGCGGTCCTGCGCGTGCGGGGCGTGCAGGAGAGCAGTTTCATGCGGCAGGGAGGCCTGAACTCCGGGTTCACCCAGCAGGTGGATGCTTCGGGCGGCCGCGTCGATATCACCTTCACGCGAGCCGGCGATGCCACCGGCGCGTCGGGCGGCGGCCCGGTGGCGGCGATCCTGTTCGACCCGGTGGTGGCCGGCAGTGCCACGTTGCTCGTCAGCGGCGTGGCCGCGGGGCCGACCGGCACCGCGATTCCGCTGCAGTTCGCGCCGGCGACGATCGTGGTTCGATAGCTGTGACCGGGCGTGACCCTGGCAGGGCGGGCCCGGTGACTGAACAAGTCAATGATCCGAATCTGGAGAAACACACGGGGCGGACGGTCGCTGCAATCGACTTCGGGGTTCACCTTCGTCGAACTGCTGATGGTGAGTGTGATCATCCTGTTGCTCGCCTCGGCGGCGATCCCGCTGACGCGGGTCACGATGCAGCGACAGCGCGAAATGGAACTGCACCGCATCCTGCGCGAGGTGCGGACGGCGATCGACAAGTACAAGGACGCCGTCGACACGGGGCAGATCGCGGGAGTCGACGTGAAGCTGGGCAGCGAAGGCTATCCGCCGGATCTGCAGACCCTGGTGGACGGCGTGAACAAGGCGGGCGACGCGTCGGGCCTCAAGTTGAAGTTCCTCCGGCGCATCCCGATCGATCCGATGACGCACACGCCCGACTGGGGCCTGCGGTCCTACCAGGATTCGCCAGACGCCACGAGTTGGGGCGGGCAGAACGTCTACGACGTCTACACGAAGAGCGAAGGGAAGGGGCTCGACGGGACGACGTACAGGGGCTGGTAGATCATGACGCCACACCTGCGGTCCGCACGCGGCTTCACGCTCATCGAGCTGCTCATCGTCGTCTCGATCATCACCATCCTTGCCGGGCTCGCGACCGCGCAGTACAAGCACGGCGTGACGCTGACGCAGGAAGCCGTCCTCCACGAAGACATCACCCGCATGCGGGAGGGCATCGATCAGTACTACGCGGACAAGGGACAGTACCCGCCAGACCTGAACGCGCTGGTGACCGAGGGGTACCTGCGACAGATCCCCAAGGATCCGTTCACCAGGTCCGCCGATACGTGGCAGACGGTGCCGTCCGAAACGGATCCGGCCAACCCGGCCGCGCAACCGGGCATCTACGATGTCAAGAGTGGATCGGACGGTACCGCGCTGGACGGCACGAAGTATTCGGATTTCTAGTGGGCCGTTGGCCGTTCGGGGTTGGCTTGTCTTGCGCGCCGCTACGAGCTGGTGATGATGACTTCGATCTGGCCCACGGGCAAGCTCCCGTCGAGGGCGGTTGCTGTGACCTTCACCACCATCGTGCCCGCCGTCGCGTAGACATGGTTGGTCGAGCCGGTGCTCGTCGTGGCGGTTTTCGAATCGCCGAAGTCCCAGGTGAAGTGATCGATGCCCGGGCCGCCCGTCGCCGGCGTCACGGTGACCGTGAACGACACGCTCACGTTGACGGCGGCCGTCGTCGGCTGCGCCGTGATGCTGACGCCGAGGGGGCCGACGATGGTCACGCTGAGCGGGTCGGAGGTGTTGTTTCCCGACAACGCGATGACCGACGCCGTTCCCGGCTGCCTGGCGCCGGTCAGCAGCGACGTGGCGTGAGCCTGCTTGGTCCTCGACTGCGCAGGCTGCATGGTGCCGAGCGTCGTCTCGAAATTTACCAGCGTGGCGTCCTGGACCGCGTTGCCCGACGAATCGAGCACGGTCGCCGTGATCGTGGTCGACCCGTCCACCGAGATGACGGAGTTCGCGGACGCCAGCGTGATCTTCGACTGGCCGGGCGCGACGACGCTTTTCTGGCACGCGGTGGCAAGGCCGACAAGGGCCAGCGCGGCGATCAACGGAAGGTAACGACAGTGCCACGATCGCGGACCGATGGCAGTTGGCAGCATAGGAGCCTCGAGCGGTGACACGCGCGTCGCCTCACATCGTGTTCGCCGGGCCGACCCGTCGCCGGAATGGGGACGCCGGGTACGCGATGGCGGTCCTGCTGGTCGGACTGGCCATCATGAGCGTCTTGCTGACCGTCGCGATGCCAGTATGGCACCAGACGGCACAGCGTGAGAAGGAAGAAGAGCTGATATTCCGCGGCAACCAGTATGCGAGAGCCGTCGGACTGTTTCAGCGCAAGTACGCCGGCGGCTATCCGCCAAGCATCGACGCGTTGGTGCAGCAGAAGTTCCTGCGCAAGAAGTACAAGGACCCGATGGTCCCGGACGGCGAATTCCAGATCATCCCGTCCGGCGCGGCCCAGGCCGGCCAGGTCGGTGTGACGAACCCGGCGACGACGCCGCCGCTCGGCCAGACGTCGTTCCAGGGAGCGGGCACATCCCGGACCTCGCAGACGGTCGTCGGTGGCATGATCGGCGTTGTCAGCAAGAGCAAGGACAAGTCGATCAAGCTCTATAACGGCCGCGACCATTACAACGAGTGGCTGTTCACCTACACGGCGCAGGGCCGAAGCCCGCTCGCGCCTGGCGGCCGGGGCGGCCGCGGGCAGGGGCCTGGCCAAGGCGGCCGCGGGCCCGGCGGGTTCGGTCCAGGTCCGGGCGGCCTCGGCCCGACGCAATTCCCTCCGCCAGGTCGCGGACGCGGGAGCGGCGGACAGTAACGGCCGTGCGGCGCCGCGCTTATCCGGCGCCGAGGACGGCCGCGTCGTGGAAGGCGCGTCGCAACTGCTTCATTGGCTCGCGGTCCCGCGACGGATGCACAGCCAGCAACACCACATACAGATCGCGCACCGGGTCGAGCCACAGCGACGTACCCGTGAACCCGGTGTGTCCGAAGGCCAATGAGGACATCCGCGTGCCGCACGACGAAGTCGGCAGCATCGTGTCCCACCCAAGGGCGCGCGAGCTGCCGGCAAGACCGCGCCGCGTGGTGAAGCGCACGACGGTCTCGCGCGACCCGAACACCCTGCAGGCTTCGGCCTCGCCGCTTTGTGCCCGCAACACCCAGCGCGCGAATGTCCCGACAGCCTCAGCCGTTCCGAACAGCCCCGCGTGCCCCGCGACGCCGCCCAGCGCCGCCGCGTTCTCGTCGTGGACCTCGCCGACCAGCAACCGCCCGCGCCACGCGTCGTACCCGGTGGGCGCCGTGCGGGGACGCCAGGCGTCGGGCGGCGTGAAGGCCAGGCCATCAAGGGCGAGCGGCCCGCAGACGGCCTGGAACAGCCGATCGAGCGGAGCGCCTGCCGCCTGCTCGGCCACCAGTCCGAGCAGGATGAACCCGAGGTCGCTGTAGACCGACGCGCGTCGGGGCTCGTACTCGAGCGCAGTGGCGCCAATCGCCGCGGCGAACGCGTCGCGTCCTTCGTGCTGACGAAAGAGCGGCAGCCAGGCGGGAAGGCCGGTGGCATGGCTGAGCGCGTCTTCGATCGTGACAAAGGCGCGATCGTCGCCGCGCCAGTCGCGGATCCACCGGCCGATCGGATCGTCCAGGTGCAGCGTCGCGTGCTCGACCAGCTGCATCACGACGGTGGTCGTCGCGACCGGCTTGGTCAGCGAGGCGAGATCGAACACGGTGTCGAGGCGCGCCGCAGGCGCACCGGGCTCGTGCGTGAGGTGTCCGAACGCTTCGCGCCATAGCACGGTTCCCGCGCGCCCCACCTCCGCCACGACTGCGGGAGAGACCCGGCGGTCCAGCGCGTCGATGACGACGGCGCGGGCTTCATCGAACGGCATGCGTCGGGCTCCCCGGATTCCTCGGCCCGGACTCGTCCGCACTCTTGAACGCCGCGCGGCCGATCTGCGCGAGCGCGTCGCCGCCTGCAGACGAGGCGAGCAGGCTGTCGTAGGAAAACAGGATGACGCCGGCCACGCCGAGCTGTCGGGCGATTCGGATGCTCTCGATCGTCTGCGTCGACGAGAGGCGGTACGCCCCGATTCCCGCCCAGACCGGCCTGCCGCCGGCCGCGCGCCGTGCCCCGTCAACCTGCGCCGCAAACGCCGTGGGGTCGGAGGCATAGGCCATCGGGCATACGACGTCGATCGCCCGTTTGGCGGCCCACGCCTGCCAATCCTGCAGCCGCCGTCCCGATGCCTCGGCGGCGTCGGGCGCAACCGCGGCGCTCACCAGGGCCGCCGGCCGGCGGCTCTTGACCACGGCGCGCAAGCGCTCGACGAGCGCGGTCAGCCGGTCGCGCCGAAACTCGATCCAGCGCTGCGGAAAGCGATCGACGTAGGCGAAGCGATTGGAGGAGGCGGCCAACCGCAGCGCGTGCGCCTGCGTCGCGGACAGCCGCCTGCGGATATCGGCGGCGAAGAGCGAAAGCGCGTCCGCGCTGTAATCGAAGTCGTCGGTCGGATAGCGCGCGTAGTCCAGGTGCACGCCGTTTACCGCGTACCGCGACACGAGATCGCCAACGACGCGCGCCTGGTAGGCAACCGCCGCGGGATCGACAGGCGACAGGTAGAAACCTTCGACCTCCGCAGATTGCTGGCGCAGGGCCCGTGCGAGCGCCGCCAGATAGGAGCGCGACCGCGGATCGAGCCGATCCAGATCCGCGGCGGCACCGCGCGGGACCATCAACCACTCCGGATGGCGATAGATCACGTGCGTGCGGGATGCAGGCAGCTCAACGGCGCTCGAGACGAGGTTGACGCAAACCCAGGCGTGCACGCAAAGACCGGCACGCCCGGCTTCGGTCAGGATGACCTGGAGCGGGTCGAACGTCGCCGGCTGCCCGCTGAGCGACTCCGCCCGCGGCTCGGTGCCTCCGGTGTAGTACGCGTCGCCGCGCGCGCGCACCTGGACGAACAGCGTGTTGAAGCCGGCCGCGTGGGCGGCCCGCACCATCTCCGCGATGGCGAGCGGCGAGGTGAGGGTGCCGCGCGCGACCCATAACGCGCGCACCTCCCCGGTGGGCGCCGCCGACGGCGCCACGGGAACGGCACCAAGCGCACAGGTGGCGGCAACTGCACAGGCAAGAAGCAAGATTGGACGCATGATGCGGGCAGCGCGGACCCCGACTCTAGCAACCGAGCGGACGGGTGTCAACGCAATCTGCCCTCGAGAGGCGCGCGCACGAAGCGACGCAACGCCACGTCGTGGCCCGAGAGACGGCCATGCGCGACCAGTTGTTGTATGCTCATCTGCGATGCGCGTCCTCGGAATCGACGCCGGCGCAACGAAGACCGTCTGCCTGCTGGCTGATGGGGAAGGGCACATCCTGGCGGAGGCGCGCGGCGCCGGCGCGAACCTCGCCGTGGACGACGAGTTGCGCGTCGAGAAGGTCCTGCACGGGGTCATCGAAGAGGCCAGCCGCGGCACGCAGGAGCCGCCTGACGCCGTCTGCCTCGGCATGGCCGGCGTCGATCGGCCCGAAGACGGCCGCCTCGCCCGGACCATCATGCGACGGCTCGGCTACCGAAGTCGCGTGCTCGTCGTCAACGACGCGCTCCTCGCGCTGGTGGCCGCGGTGGACCGCGCGCCGGGGATCGTGATCGTGTCCGGCACCGGCGCGATCGTGTACGGCTCCAACGCGCAGGGACAGGCGGCGCGCTCGAGCGGCTGGGGACACCTGCTCGACGACGAGGGCAGCGGGTACTGGATCGGCGTGAACGCGCTCAAGGCCGTGATGCGCGAAGCCGACGGCCGCGGACCGGCGACGGATCTGACGCCGCGAATCCTCGCGCACTTCGGCGTCGCCGCCGCTTCCGATCTGGTGCACGTCGTCTATTATCGCGACCTGAGCCGACAGGAAATCGCCGGGCTGAGCGCGCTGGTCCAGCAGTCGCTCGACGCGGGCGACGATGTCGCTCGCGAGATCCTCGAGGCCGCGGCCTCGGAGCTGTTGCGGTCGGCCGGATCCGTCACCGCGCGGTTGGGCGTGGCGCAGGCCGCCATTTCGTACGTCCTCGCGGGCGGCGTCTTCCGCGGCGTGCCCTGGCTGGCACAACGACTGTCGGAACGGCTGGCGGAAATCGCGCCGCGCGCGTCAGTGGTCACGCTCGATGTCGAGCCGGCGGTCGGCGCCGTCCGGCTGGCCACCGCCGAGGCCGAGGGCACGCTCGTTCTGCCCGCCTATCTTCCATGACGCTGCACATCAGCGTGTTCTCCGGTGCCGGCCAGCTTGCGGCCGCGTTGACCGACGACGTCGCCCAACGCCTGCGCCGGGCGCCGACGCTCGTTCTCGGCCTGCCGACCGGCCGGACGCCGCTCGGTTTCTACCGGCGGCTCGTGCACGTGTCGCGGGCGGCGGGGGCGGACTTCTCGCACGCCACGACGTTCAACCTGGACGAGTTCCTGGGCGTCGGCCCCGGGGAGCCGGGCAGCTACCGCCAGTACATGGAACGGCATTTCTTCCGCCACATCAACATCGATCGGCGCCGGATCCACTTCCTGGACGGCGCGGCGGCGGATCCGCGGGCGGAGTGCGAGCGCTACGAGGCGGCGATCGCCGCGGCGGGCGGGCTCGATCTGCAGGTGCTGGGCATCGGCGCCAACGGGCACATCGGCTTCAACGAGCCGGCCGAACGCCTCGCGGCCAGGACGCATGTCGTGCGCCTGCGCCCCGGGACCAGGCAGGCGAACGCCGCGCTGTTCGGCGGCGACGTCGCACGCGTGCCGCGCCACGCGCTGTCGATGGGCATGGCGACGATTCTGCACGCGCGGTCGATTGTCCTGATGGCCACGGGCGGGGAGAAGGCGGCGTGCGTGTCGGCGATGGTCGACGGGCCCCTGACGACGAGGACGCCGGCCTCGTTCCTGCAGCTGCATCCCGACGTGCACGTGATGCTCGACCAGGCGGCCGCCAGGAAACTGCGCACAGATCACGCGGGCGGCTGAGGCGCCGCAGGTCCCCGGCGCCCGGCTTCAGCCCTTGGCGGCCTTCTTCAGCAGCGCCCGCACCCGCGGTTCGATGTCCTCGCCGATGGCCTCCCGTACGAAATCGTCCGCCTCGCGGAGCCGTGCGAGCGCCCGCTGGTAGCCGACGTGCGCCTTCTCCATGACGATGGCCACTTTTACGTTCCACCGCGCACGGCGCAGCAGCTTGTCGGCGTCATCGTAGCTGAGGTCGGTGACGATCGTCACGATGCGCCGCGCCCGGTCCTTCAGCTTCTCGGACGTGGTCTGCACGTCCACCATCAGGTTGCCGTACGTCTTGCCGATGCGCACCGACGCGGCGGTCGTGAGGATGTTCAGCACCATCTTCGTCGCGGTGCCGGCCTTGAGGCGCGTCGAGCCGGCAATCACCTCCGGGCCGACCGAAGGCGCAATGGTCAGGTCGACGTAGGTCTGCAGCTCGGTCCCCGGATAGCAGGTGACGAAGATGATCTTCGCCCCGGCCTTGCGCGCGCGGCTCAGCCCGCCGCGCACGAACGGCGTCATCCCGCTGGCCGAGACGCCGATCACCACGTCCTTCGCGTTGAGCCGCAGCCGGGCGACCGAGCGCGCGCCTTCCTCGAAGTCGTCCTCGACGCCCTCGCGAGCGTGCGCCACCGCCGACTGGCCGCCGGCCATGATCGCGATGACGACGTGCGGGTCCATCCCGAAGGTCGGCGGCAGTTCCGCGGCTTCGAGCACGCCGAGCCGGCCGCTGGTGCCGGCGCCGACGAAGACCACGCGTCCGCCCTTGCGCAGGCCGTGCGCGATCATCTCGACGCCAATCGCGATGCGTTCCTTTTCGTGCGTGAGGGCCGCGAGGATCTTGCGATCCTCCTTGATCATCAGGTCGACGATCTCGGCCGGCGGAAGCTTGTCGATGGCCAGCGTCGCCGGGTTGATGGCCTCGGTCGGCAGTTGCTGCCACTTCGACTGCAGTGTCATGTGGGATGGTGGCGCTGACGGCAAACGGCAATGCTAGCGCCCGCACCAGGTGTTGTCAAACGGGCGGAAGGGCAGTAGGCTGCCGAACCAATGGATCTCGTTGACGCGTATCTGAACCACCTTCGGGTCGAGCGGCGGGTCGCCGACCATACGCTGACGAGCTACGCGCACGACCTGGTGCTCCTGGATGAGTTTACCGTCGAACGCCACGCCGAGGTCACGTCGCTCGAACGACCGGATCTCGAGGCGTTCGTGCGCGGCCTGATGTCCGGCGGCCGTTCGCCGCGGTCGGTGGCGCGCGTGGTGGCATGCGTCCGCGGCTTCTATCGGTTCCTGGTCCTCGACCGGCGGCTCACGCACAACCCGGCCGACGACCTGCGCGCGCCCCGATCCTGGCCGGCGCTTCCGACATGCCTGACGCTCGAGGAAGTGGATCGCCTGATTGCCCAGCCGGATGTGACGACCCGGCTCGGCCTGCGCGACCGGGCGCTGATCGAATTGCTGTACGCGACCGGGCTGCGCGTGTCGGAACTGGTGGGACTGCGGGCGGCCGACGTGAACCTGGATGCCGGGTACCTCGTCTGTACCGGCAAGGGCAGCAAACAGCGGCTCGTCCCCATTGGCGACGAAGCGGCGGCGTGGGTCGCCCGCTACCAGCGGGAGGCGCGCCCGTTGCTCGTGAAGAAGGCGAGCGCCGCGCGGTTGTTCGTCAACACGCGCGGCGGCCCGCTGTCACGCGTGGGATTCTGGAAGAACCTGAAACGCTACGGCCGCCAGGCCGGCCTCCCGGCCGGTCTCAGCCCGCACGTGTTGCGCCACTCGTTTGCCACGCACCTGCTCGACCGCGGGGCGGATCTGCGCGCCATCCAGATGATGCTCGGGCACTCGGATCTCTCCACGACCCAGATCTACACGCACGTGCTCGAAACGCGGTTGCGCAGCGTCTACGAGCGATTCCATCCCAGGCCCTGAGGCGCCCGCGCGGCGTGCCGCGAGCGAGGCCGTGCGCGCAGCGACGACGCGCTTGACCGCATGCGCTAGCTCTGCTAGGGTTAAGGGATCTTGGGGCGGTCCGAACGCCAGGTTCACCCGGCCCAGCACCTATCCGCTTCAATCGTTCAACCCAACCTGGTCTTGCCTCGTGCGGGAAGACCCGCGGCATGCTGATTTGAAGAAGGAGCTCTGCGCAATGAGCCGAAACGGCCGCCACCTGTTCACCTCGGAATCGGTTACCGAGGGCCACCCCGATAAGATTGCCGATCAGATCTCGGACGCTATCCTCGACGCCATTCTCGCCCAGGACCCGGTCGGGCGCGTCGCGTGCGAGACGCTGGTCACGACGGGCCTCGCCATCATCGCCGGAGAAATCACGACCAGCTGCTATGTGGATTTCCCGAAGATCGTCCGCGAGACGATCAAGGAGATCGGCTACACGCGCGCCAAGTACGGCTTCGACTGCGACACCTGCGCGGTTCTGTCCTCGATCCACGAACAGTCGCCCGACATCGCCCAGGGCGTGGACCCGGGCGGCGCCGGCGACCAGGGCATGATGTTCGGCTACGCCTGCACCGAGACGCCGGAACTGATGCCGATGCCGATCATGCTGGCGCACAAGTTGTGCAAGGCGCTGTCGTGTGCGCGCCGCGAGGGCGTGCTCGACTTCCTGCGGCCGGACGGCAAGAGCCAGGTGACGATCGAGTACGACGGCGCGAAGCCGATCCGCATCGACGCCGTGGTCATCTCCACGCAGCACAGCGCGCTCGTGGACATGAAGACGCTGCGCGAGGAGATCATCGAGAAGATCATCTACCCGGTGGTGCCGCGCGACATGGTGGACGACAACACGAAGTTCTACATCAACCCGACGGGACGCTTCGTCATCGGCGGGCCGCAGGGCGACGCGGGCGTCACAGGCCGCAAGATCATCGTCGACACCTACGGCGGCGCGGCCCCGCACGGCGGCGGCGCGTTCTCCGGCAAGGATCCCACCAAGGTCGATCGCTCGGCCTGCTACATGGCGCGCTACGTCGCGAAGAACGTCGTGGCGGCGGGCTTCGCCGACCGTGCGCTGGTCCAGCTCGCGTACGCCATCGGCGTGGCCGACCCGGTCTCGGTCATGGTCGAAACCGACGGCACCGGCCGCGTGCCGGACGCCAGGCTGACCGAGCTCGTCCGCGCGCATTTCAAGCTCACGCCGCGCGGTATCATGGAAGAACTCGATCTGCGCCGGCCGATCTACCGGAAGACGGCGGCCTTCGGGCACTTCGGTCGCCAGGAACCCGAGTTCACGTGGGAGCGCACCGACAAGGCCGATGCGCTGCGCGCGGACGCGGGGATCTAGGACCGTAACGAACGAGTCCGGAGTCCGGGGTCCGGAGTCCGAGCAAACCGCGGATGAGACTCCTCAAATTTCTCGCGATCCTGACGGCGGCACTGTGTGCCGCCGTTTTTCTTTTTGCCCTCGCCACGATGCCGCCTCCCGCGCGCCGGTTGACGCCCGGCACGAGCGGCGGCGCCGAGGTGCCCGGCGTCTTCCACATCCACACGCAGCGGTCGGACGGCACGGGAACCATTGACGACGTGGCCGCCGCCGCCGCGCGCGCCGGCCTGGCGTTCGTCATCCTGACCGACCACGGCGACGCCACGCGGCCGCCGGATGCGCCCTCGTACCGCTCCGGCGTGCTGTGTATCGACGGCGTCGAGATCAGCACGGCCGGCGGGCACTACGCGGCGGTGGGCATGCGCCCCTCGCCGTATCCGCTGGCCGGCGAACCGCGGGACGTCGTGGAGGATGTCGCCCGGCTGGGCGGCTTCGGCGTCGCAGCGCATCCTGATTCGCCCAAGCCGGCCCTGCGGTGGCGGGAATGGTCCGCGCCGTTCGACGCGATTGAATGGCTGAACTCCGACAGCCAGTGGCGCGACAAATCGAACGGCCGTCTGGTGCACACGTTGCTCGAGTACCTGCTCCGCGGCCCCGAATCGCTCGCCTCGTTGTTCAGCCGGCCGGACGTCACCCTGGCCAGATTCGACGCGCTGTCGCGCCAGCGCCGGGTGGTCGCCCTTGCCGGCGCCGATGCTCACGCCCGCATCGGGCTGCGCGGCGGTGGCGACCCGTACCAGGACGGGGCGTCGCTGAAGATGCCATCCTACGAATCGGTCTTCCGCACCTTCGCGATCCGGGCGCAGATCGATCGGCCGTTGACCGGGCGCGCAGACGCCGACGCGGTGGCCGTGCGCGGCGCGCTGGCCGCCGGCCATGTCTACACCGCGATCGACGCAATCGCCACACCGCCGGCCTTCGAGTTCTCTGCGCGCAGCGGCGCTTTCCTGGCGCACGCCGGCGACGACCTTGTGCTCGGCGGCCCGGTGGATGTGGATGCCCGCGTGAATGCCCCGACCGCAACGGTCGTGCTCCTCGAGAACGGCCGGCGGATCGCGTCCGGCACGGCTCGCGTGCACTACCGCGCGCCAGAACGCGCCGCCTTGTTCCGCGTCGAGGTCTACCTGCCCGAGGCGCCCGGCAGCCCGGCCGTCCCGTGGATCGTCAGTAACCCGATCTACGTGGGCGGATTGCTCGATCCGCGCCGGCCGATTCCGCGGGTCGAACCGACGGAGGTTGTCCCGATCGCCATGCGACCGGCCGAGTGGGCGATCGAGCGCGAGCCGCACTCGCGCGCCCTCGTCTTGGCCGATCCGACGAGCGGCCTCGATCTCGACTACGCCCTGGCGCCCCGGTCCGCGGCAAATCAGTACGTCGCGCTCGTCCACAAGGCGGAGCGCGTGGGCGGCTACGACCGCCTGGTGTTCCGAGCCCGCGCGGATCGGCCGATGCGGCTGTCCGTCCAGCTTCGCGCGCCGGCGGCCTCGGGCGGCGAACGCTGGCAGCGGTCCGTGTACCTGGATGAGAACGCGCGGGACGTCGCGGTGTTCCTCGACGACGTGCGGCCGGTGGGCACGACGAGCAGCTGGAAGCCGGATCTGTCAAGGGTGACCGACGTGCTGTTCGTCATCGACACGACGAACGCTCGACCGGGAGCATCGGGGTGGGTGCGGTTGGAGGACGTGCGGTGGGCGGGAGTGGGGAAGTGAGGCCGCTCCTGGTCATGTCCTCACGGTCAGCAGCAGGTACACGGCCCCTCCGCTGAAGAGGATGTTCGGCGCCCAGGCCGCAAGCATGGGCGTGAGCAGTCCGCCGGCGCCGAACGCCGCGAACACCTGGCTGGTCACCCAGTAGGCAATCGCCAGCACGACGCCGAGACCGATGCCGTACATCGCCCCGCGGCGCCCCATCGTCACCGCGAACGGCACCGCGATGAGCGTCATCACCAGTGTCACGAACGGAAACGCGATCTTGCGCTGGAGATCGACCGAGGCTTTCGTCTCGTTGAACCCGCCCGCGCGCAACTCCGCCACGTAGCGCTTCAGATCGAAGTAATTCATCCGCTCCGCGTCCGGCTGCTCGGTGCCGAAGTAGTCGGGCGCCTCGAGCGGCGTCTCGCGCTGCTTGAAGACCGTGTAGGCCGCCGGGGCCCTGGCGTTCGCCGGAAACCGCAGCGCCCAGCCGTTCTGCGCGACCCACGTCGGAGTGGCCTGGCCGGCCGACCGGCCCGGCGAGTAGACCGCCCGGGTGGCGAACGATCGGCCGGTCATGCTCCACGACGTCGGATCAAACGTGTAGGTAGACAGCCGGTCCAGCTCGCTCTTGCTGACAGTGCCGGCCTGATCCTTCTCGAAGTGGAAGGAATCGTAGTGGTAGATGGACCGGCCGTCACGGGAAACGACCCAGCCGCGGTTCATCAGGTCCGCGTTCGGCCTGGAGACACCCTTGAAGATCTCCCGGTAGGTGGTCCACCGGCGATTCGTGGTCGCGAGGACGTTTTCCTCGAGCACGAAGAGCGTGCTGCCGGAGAGCAGCGCAAAGACGAGGAGCGGCACCGCCGCACGGTACACGCTGATCCCGCACGCCTTCATCACGACCAGTTCGCTGTTGCGGGTGAGCAGGCCGAAGGAGACGAGCGCCGCGATGAGGCCCGCGATCGGCAGGATGAAATACACGAAGTAGGGCGTCTTGTAGAAGAAATACAGGAGCACCATCGCCGGCTTCGCGGTTCCTCTGAACACCCGCTCGGACAGATCGATGAACTCGAAAATGTAGAAGATGAGCAGCAGCGCTCCGAAGGCCAGGGCCAGGATGCGCAAGTACACCTTCGAGATGTACCAGTCGAGGATGCGCGGGCGGGGAAGCCGGAGATGCGGCAGTCGGACCCTCAGAAGCCCCCGCTGGAGGACCGCTGCGGGCCTGGCGGCGGCCTGTTGTCCGTTGACACCATTCGGGCGCAGGCGTAACAGCCAGGCCAGCCGGAACGGGCGTTCGCTGAACTTGTTGCGCCAGATGAGCACCGCGATGCCGGCGGGCCCGAGGATGACGTTGGGGATCCACATCGCCGACCAGGCGGGAATGACGAGCGCCTTCGCACCCGCCCGTCCACCGTACATGATCACGTAGTAGACGCAGATCACGCCGATGCCGAGGACGAAGCTCGCCATCTTGCCGTCCTTGCGGCTGCTGACGCCGAGCCCGAGGCCGATAGCCGCAAACACCAGGCAGGCGACCGGGATGGAGAACTTCTGCTGGATGGCCATCGGCTCTTCGACGGCCGGGATGTGATGGGCCCGAAGGTTCGCGATGTCCGCGTTCAGCTCCGCAACCGTCTTCTGGTTGTAGCCTTTCCCGATCTTCGATTGCGGGAAGATCGTTTCAGGATCGAGCGTGAGCACCAGGGTGCCGGGAACGCGGTTCATCTCGTACTTGTCGGCGGGCCCCTTGTGCGACGTGGAGTCCTCCAGCGCGATCTGCGCCGTGCGCCTCGCGCGGTCGACGAGCATCCGGCCGTGGCGCGCCACGTAGATCGCGTTGGCGCCCGAGTCGTAGAGGAAGACGTCCGTCCACAAGCCGTCACGGGCGACATCGCGGACGTAGAGCACCTTGCCGGGGAACTCCTGGAAGAACGTCCGCGGCTTGATCTGGCTGTCCGCGCGCGACCACAGCACCGGGTAGATGATCTCGTTGTACGCCTGGTTGGCATCGGGCAGGGCGTACAGCATGGTGTAGGAGGTGGCAACCCAGCCGAGCAGCGCAAGCACGGCGACCGGCCTGATCAGGCGGTACACGCTGACGCCGCACGCCTGCAGCGCCACCCATTCGCGGTCCTCGGACAACCGTCCGAGCGCGATCAGCAGGGCCACCAGCAGCGCCATCGGGATCGTGAGCGCGAGGGCCTGCGGGAGCAGCGTTGGCAGCACGCGCAGGACGATGCCCCAGCTCACGCCTTTCGAGATCAGCTGATCGGCCACGTCCATGATGGGCTGCATCAGCAGCATGAACGTGAACACGACGAGCACGATCGCGAACGGCGCGATGACCTCGCGGATGACGTACCGGTCGACGATCCGAAGCATCGTGGTGATTTTCGGGCGTGAGTCGGCCCGGCGACAGGCCGGACCCGGGACGACTTCACGATAGCACACGTTGCGCGGGCCGCCGGCGCAAACAGCTCCGCCTGGCAGCCCCGCCGAAGGAAACGGTGGCCTGACACGCTCCGGGTGGTTTACCCTGAAAGGTCATATGACCAGGCTTGCGATCATCTGGCACATGCACCAGCCGTATTACGGCGATGCCGTCACCGGCGAACAGCTGCTGCCCTGGGTGCGCCTGCACGCGCTCAAGGACTACTACGGGATGGTGGAGCTCCTGCGCGAGTTCCCGAAAGTCCGCGTGACCTTCAGCCTGGTCCCCTCGCTGCTCGTGCAGCTGGACGGGCTCGCGACCGGACGCGGCCGCGATCGTTACTTCGATCTCGCCATGAAGCCCGCCGCCGAGCTGACGCCGGACGACCGGGCGTTCCTCGTGGCGAACTTCTTCCACGCGCCCCGCGTCCGCATGATCGAACCGCATCGCCGCTACGGGGAGCTCCTGGTCCGGCGGGAGGAGGAACCCGGGCCGTCCGGCGAAGAGCGCTGGCGCCGCGCCGCGGGGCGGTTCACCGAGCGCGATCTACGTGACCTGCAGGTCTGGCAGCAGCTGGCGTGGATCGACCTGCTGTACGACCAGGACCCGCGGGTGCGCATGCTGGTCGGAAAGGGCTCCGACTTCACCGAGGCCGACAAGATCGTGCTGGCCGACGTCGAACGCGAAATCCTCCGGCGGGTCATCCCGGCCTACCGTGACGCCGCGGGGCGCGGCCAGGCGGAGCTGTCGTCTTCGCCCTTTTACCATCCGATCCTGCCGCTGCTGTGCGACACCGGCATCTACACCGAGATGCACCCCGACGTGCGGGTGCCCCCGTTCCGGCACCCGGAAGACGCGAAAGAGCAACTGGCGCGTGCCGTCACGTGTCACGAGCGGTTCTTCCACGGCGCCCCGGTCGGCGTGTGGCCGCCCGAGGGCAGCGTGTCGGAAGCGATGGTGCCGCTGGTCGCGAAGGCCGGATTCCGGTGGATGGCGACCGACGAGGTGATCCTCGGTCGCAGCCGCGGCCTGTCATTCACGCGCGACGGCGCAGGGAACGTCGAGCAGCCCGAGGTCCTGTACCGGCCGTACCGCGTGCGGGTCGGGGGCGGCGAGGTCGGCTGCCTGTTCCGCGATCACGTCCTCTCGGATCTGATCGGGTTCACCTACTCCAGTTGGCCGCCGGTCGCGGCCGCACGCGACCTGGTCAACCGGATCGCGGAAGCCGGGCGCCGCTTCCGGGACCGCACCGGCGGGGAAGAGGCAACCATCGGCGTGTTCCTCGACGGCGAGAACGCCTGGGAACATTTCGAGGCGAACGGGCGCACGTTCCTTCGCACCTTCTATCAGCTGCTGTCGGACGACCCCGAGGTCCGGACGGTCACGATGGCCGAGGCGACCGCCGGTCCGGCGGCTACCCTCGAGCACCTCGCGCCCGGATCATGGGCGGGCGGCGATTTCTACATCTGGATCGGCCATGCGGATGACCGGAAGGGCTGGAGCCAGCTGGCCGACGCCCGGCGCACGATCGAAGAGGCCCGGGGCACGGCGACGGCCGAGGCATGCGAGGAGGCGCTGGAGCACGCGTTCATCGCCGAGGGCAGCGACTGGTTCTGGTGGTATGGAGACGACCACTCCTCGGACCAGGATCTCGAGTTCGACATCCTGTTCCGCAGCCACGTCCGCCGTGTCTACGAAACGCTCGGCCGAGCCGTTCCCGACCACCTGTTCGTCACCAACATCACCGCGGGCGTGAAGCATCTCGAGATCGTGCAGCCGACCGGGCCCCTCCACGTCACCATCGACGGCCGCGTCACAAGCGAGGCCGAATGGGCGCCGGCCGGGTACCCGGTCCTGCGGCGACTGTTCGGGACGATGCGCCAAGTGTCCGAAGACGAGGGGCTGCGAGTGCGCGACATTCGCTTTGGTTTCGACGGGGCGGACCTGGTGGTGCGGGTCGACCTGGCCGAGCCGATGCAACGCGCCATGTCGGACGGGCTTGAAATCGACCTGGCGTTTGTCGAACCCGCAGGCTTGCGGGTTACCATCGGCGGCACCCGTGACGGCGTCACGGCCAGACTCCTGCGCCGCCAACCGACGGGCCTCTGGGCGCCGGTCGATGGCGGCAGTCCCAGGGCGGCCGCAGACGCGGTGCTCGAGGTGGCCGTGCCGCGTGCGACGCTCGGCATCCTTGCGGGTCAGACCGTTTCGTTCTTCGTCGCAATGACTCGCGCCGGCGTCGAACTGGCGCGGTACCCGTCGTACGCGCCCATCGCGACCGCGATGCCGGGATAGGCAGCACCAAAGACAGGCTCCTGGCTCCTGGCGTGGGTTGAGGCTCCCGGAGAATGCCAGATTCCGCCTAGGGCAGTCGCCCTCCCAAATGCATCCGCAGACCTTGCACAGGGGGGTTTTGTTGGTCTTACCATCTGAGTCGCATAACGTATCTTATGTTAACTAGGCGATGACTCCACGGCCGGACCCCCCTGCGGAGCCACGAACGACGGCGCCCCGAGCCCTTCGGCGCCCCCCTCCCGACCTGCACGAGACTCGTGCCTGAACTGACTTGTGCTGGCCCGACGCCCTTGGTGGCGGTCCTGCGGTCCCGGGTCGTGGCTCGTATGCGGAGTCCCGGGGCGCGAGGCTGCGTTTGGTTGGGTGTCGCGCGCTGCACGGGCTGGCTGACGTCGCGGTCGTCGGCTTGCGCGGCCCTGGCGGTCGGCGCGTTCGGAGGATTCTGAAGGCTACTGCGAAGACGCCTTCCGCGTTGCCCGCAGTTCGTCGATGATGGCCTCGAGCGCCTCGATGACTTCGTCAGCCTGGACCTGGCCCCGGCGGAAGCTCAATTTGAGCGCGTAGGCTTTGGTAGGCGCACGGTAGCTGAACGTATAGGCCTTGGGTCGGCCCGCCCTGGGCTTGGCGACCTGCTTTCGCACTTGCTCGCGGGTCGTGAGGCCGCCCCTTCCGAGTTTCTCGACCAGGGCGATCATTTTCGCGGTGTCTAACTGCCTAACTACCTCTAAAAGCAATGATTTAGACGAAATGTCGGCCAGCCGACACAGTTCCTTCACCTCGTCCGGCATCTTCGCGACTGACAGGGATTCGGTGATGGCTGTCCGCGACTTACCCAGCCGGCGTGCCAGGTCCTCGTGCGTGTGCCCGTAGCGTTGCACGAGCGCGTGGAGCGCCTCGGCCTCCTCGAACGGCGTCAGGTCCTTCCGTTGAAGGTTCTCGACCAGGGCCACCTCCAGCATCTCGCGGTCGTCCACGTCGCGGATGATGACCGGCAGCTCCATCAAGCCAACCTGCACGGCGGCCTGGTAACGGCGCTCCCCCGCCACGATCTGAAACCGCTCGCCCCGCTGGCGCACCACCAGCGGCTCGATGATCCCCTTCTCGGCAATCGACGCCATCAGCTCGGTCAGATCCCCCATGACCTGGCGCGGCTGGTTCGGGTTCGGATCGATCAGATCGATCGGCACCATCCGGCCGACCGGCGATCCCGCGGACGCGGCAAGCGCTTCCACGTAATGCTCGTCGTGTCGCATGCGCACGGTTTCGGGCAGGCCGCGTCTAGGCACGGTCGATGACCTCCTCGCACAACCGGTAATACTCGCTCGCGCCAGACGACTCCGGGGCGAACGAGAAGATCGACTCCTTGTAAGCCGGGCTCTCTTCGAGGCGGACGCTCTTGGTGATGATCGTGCGGAACACCTTCGCGCCGAAGACCGTCTGGATCTGTCCCTTGATGTCGCGCGCGAGCGAGGTCCGCTTGTCGTGCATCGTGATGAGCACGCCGAGCAGCCGCAGCCCGGGGTTCGCGCGCGTCCGCACCTTCTCGACCGTCTCGAGCAAATCGTCCGTCCCCTCGAGCGCGAAGTACGAAGACTGGATGGGCACCAGCAGGTGCGTGGCTGCGACCAGGGCATTGACCGTCAGCAGTCCAAGCGTCGGCGGACAGTCGATGACGATGTGGTCGTAACTTTCGCGAACCCCCTCCAGCTTGTCCTTCAACCGGAAGTGCGCATCGAGTTCGCCCACCAGCTTGGCCTCGAGCTTCGCCAGCGCGATCCGGGCCGGAGCGACCGACAGGTTCTCGACGGTCGATGGCACGACGACGTCCGCGAACTGGCAGCAGGGGTCCGACAGCGCCTCGTAGACACCCCGTTCCAGTTGCCTCACGTCGAGGAACGACATCGTCGAATTGCCCTGGGGATCGAGGTCGATGAGCAGCGTACGCTTGTGCCGGAGGGCCAGTGCCGCCCCGAGGTTGATCGCGGTAGTGGTCTTACCCACTCCGCCCTTCTGGTTGGCAATGGCGACAATCATCGAACTTCGGATGACAGAACAGAGGGAAGGCGCGCCTATTCTAGGAACGGCTGATGCGCGATGTCAAGCAATGAAGAGGCGCGAGGCAGTCACGCCGACGCCAGGAGTTCGTCAGGGGCGGTGGTCCGGGCTCTGGCCAGCTACATCTTGTACTTGCCAAATTCTTCCGGATCAAGGCTTTCCAGCCATTTCTGGAGGCGATCCGAGTCCGCCTTCTCGCCGGTCATGTCCAGGCTGCGCGCATTCTCGATGACGGAGTCCTCCACGAAGATCGGTGCCTTCGCGCGCAGCGCCAGCGCAATCGCATCGCTCGGCCGCGCATCGACGGCAACACTCTGCCCGTTGATGAGCAGGTGGATGAGCGCGTAGAACGTGTTCTCCTTCAGATCGCAGACGACAATCTTCTGCACGCTCGCCTCGAGATCCGTGATGACGTTCTTCAGCAGGTCGTGCGTCATCGGCCGGGGCGTCGCCACGTTTTCAATCTGCAGGGCGATAGCGTTCGCTTCGAAGATGCCGACCCAGATGGGCAGCACCTTCTGGCCGTCCTTGTCGCGAAGGATGATGATCGGCATGTTGGTGATGGGATCAACCATCAGCCCCTTGATCGTCATCTCGATCTGCATCGCCCACCTCAATTTCCGACAATACCTGGCCGCCCGACGCGGGTCCCGCCGCCCGGGCGTCAACGGCCCTCGGCCTCGCCCCAGACGCTGTTCGGTCCGGCTCTCTGGATCCTTATCGGCCAAACCGAGCCGAGCCACCGAGTTTCTCCGGGAAAGTTCACGACGACGTTTCCGCTCGTCCGGCCGGACATCTCCGTTGCCCGGCGTCGGCTCTGCGAATCGGCCAGGACCGCGAACGCCTGCCCGACCATCGCCTGGTGAATCCCCGCCTGTATCCCCCGCTGGACCGCCTGCAACTCGATGAGCCGCCGTGACTTCTCGTGCTCCGGGACAAGGTCGGGCATCCGCTTCGCGGCCAGCGTGTTCGGGCGCTCCGAGTACTTGAACGAGAACATGCTCTGGTAACCGACGGCCTGGACGAGCGAGACCGTCTGGTCGAAGTCCTCGGTCGTCTCCCCGGGAAACCCCACGATCACATCGGTCGAGAGCATCATGCCGGGCACCTCGGCCCGGATGCGGCCGACCAGGTCCAGGTACTCCTCCCGCGTGTGCCGGCGTCTCATGGCGGCAAGGACCCGCGTCGAACCGGACTGCACCGGCAGGTGCAGGTGCTTGCAGACCTTCGGCAGGTCCCGCACGGCGGCAATCAGCCGGTCCGAGACGTGTCGGGGATGCGGACTGGCGAAACGGATCCGTTCGATTCCCTCGACATCGTGCACCGACTCGAGAAGCGCCGCGAAATCGCATGCCGAGTCGTCTGGCGCCTGGTAGTGGTTGACGATCTGCCCGAGCAACTGCACTTCCCTGCGCCCGGTCCGCGCCGCCTCACGCACTTCCGCGATGATATCGGCTTTCGGCCGCATCCGTTCGTGGCCCCGGGTCGTCGGCACCACGCAGAAGGCGCAATAGTCGTTGCAGCCCTCGATGATGGTCACGTAGGCCTTGACCGGGTCGCTGCGCCGGGCAATCCCGAGTGGAAACGACACGTCCTCGTACGGGTTCACGTCCACCTGGCGCGCGCCGGTAGACGCAGCCTGTTCGACGAGCATCGGCAGGCGCTTGATTGCCTGGGTCCCGACAACGATATCCACGATCGGCGTCCGCTTCTGGAGCGACGCGCCTTCCTGCTGCGCAACGCAACCGGCCACCACGACGATCGGATCCCGGCCGGCTGCTTTCTCCAGGCTGCGCAGCTCGCCGAGGCGCGAATACAACTTGTCCACGGCGTGCTCGCGCACGCTGCACGTATTGATGACGATCAGGTCGGCATCGCCTTCGTCTTCCGTCGGCTCGTAACCGGCCTGCTCCAGCAAACCGGCGATACGTTCCGAGTCGTGGAAGTTCATCTGGCAGCCGAACGTCTCGATGAGGAATCTCCTTGCCATCGTCCCTTGATTCTAACGGCGATTCGCCTTTCGCCTTTCGCCTCGGTCCCGGAAGGGGCCGGTTTTCAGGACTTTCGCCTTTCGCCTTTCGCCTTCGATTCGTCTTTCGCCCCTCCCCGGGCGTCGAGCATCTCCCGCGCGCTGACGATCGTCGCGGCCGACACGCGGGCCCCGCCGATCATCCGCGCCAGCTCCTGGACGCGCGGCTCTCGCCCCAGTGCCTCGACCGTCGTCACCGTGCGGCCATCCCGAACGAGCTTCGCGACCCGGTAGTGAGAGGTGGCGTGGGCGGCGATCTGCGGCAGGTGGGTGATGGACAGGATCTGGAAGCGCCGCGCCAGCGACTGCAGGCGGCTGCCCACCGCGTCGGCCACTCGCCCACCGATGCCGGCATCCACCTCATCGAAGACGAGCGTCTTGCCGGGAGCGTCTGTCGAGGCCAGGGTCTTGAGGGCGAGCATGATGCGCGACAGTTCGCCGCCCGAGACGATTCTGGCAAGTGCCCTAATTTCTTCGCCAGGGTTCGGCGACACGTAGAACTCGGCGGCGTCGATGCCCCGCTCGCTCCAGCGGGCCTCCTGGAGCGGCTCCTCGAACCGGACCTCGAAGCGAGTGTGTTCCATGGCGAGGGGGCGGAGTTCCTTCTCGATGTCGCGCGACAGGTGGTCAGCCAGCTCCCGGCGTTCGGCGGACACGGCACGGGCGATCTGCAGGTACTTCTGCGTCGCCTCGCCCAGCAGCCCGTCCAGTTGCGCGATCCGCTCCCCTGCCCGATCGAGCGAGACGATCTCCGTCTCGATCCGGTCGCGGCGTTCGATCAGGTCCGACAGCGTGGGACCGTACTTCCGCTTCAGCCGCTCGAGAAGCGCCAGGCGGTCTTCGACCTCCTGCAGTCGCGCCGGCGACGCATCCAGGTTCGCGGCATAGTCCCGGAGGAGCGCCGCGAGGTCCTCGAGCTGGGACTTGATGCCCTCGCGGGCGTCCAGGTGCGGCGCGAACGCCGGGTCGATGGCGGCCAGTTCCGCCACGCGTTTCCAGACGAGGCCCAGCGCCGGCAGGGCGGCCTCGTCGCTCTCGTAGAGCGCGCCGTACCCTTCCGCGCACAGCCGCTGCACTTTCTCGACACTGGCGAGCACCAGTCTTGTGGCCGCCAGCTGCTCGTCCTCGCCAAGTTGCAGATTCGCGCGCTCGATTTCCTGCCGTTGAAAGGTCAGCAGATCGAGACGTGAGGCGCGCTCGCGCTCGTCGCGGCGTGCCTGCTCGAGTTCGTCGCGCAACCGGCGCATCACATCGAACGCCTCGGCGATGGCCAAACGCCGGCCCGTCAGTCGAGCGTAGGTGTCGAGGGCGTCCAGGTGCGTGTCGGGATCGAGCAGCGCCTGGTGCTCGTGCTGGCCGTGCAGGTCCACCAGCGGCAGGATCGCCTCCCGCAGGCCCCCGGCCGTCGTCAGGGTGCCGTCGAGAAACGCGCGGCTGCGGCCCTGCGCGGTCACCTCACGGCGGGCGATGACCTCGTTCCCGTCCGCCGTTTCGAAGACCGCCTGAACGGTGGCGCATTCCTCACCGGTGCGCACCAGGTCGGGCGACGCGCGCCCGCCGACGAGCAGGCCGATGGCTTCGACGAGGATCGACTTCCCCGCCCCGGTTTCACCCGTGAGCACGTTCAAGCCGGGAGAGAATTCGAGGTCGAGGCGATCGATGACGGCGAGGTTCTGGATGGCGAGAAACCGCAGCATGTGGCACGCTGATTTGCCCGCGCGGCGTGCGGGAATTCGCAGGAAACTCCATCATATCATACGTTTGACAGCCCTCTCGGGCGCGTGCTACGCTTCGGCCAAATGCGCTTTCGGAGCGCACCAATAATGTTCTGGAGGAACGTCTTTTGCGCACGCCTGGATGCTTCGGCCTTGCGCTTCTGCAGCTGCAAGGGGCGCCCGGGCCCGACGCCGGCATGGCCGGGCCCATCGGTCTCATGCGGCAATCCGGCCCGGAAGCCCAAGTCGTCCTCATAATCCTCATCCTGTTCTCGATCGCCTCCTGGGCCATCATCCTCTACAAGCTCTGGTCGTTTCAGCGGGCCGAACGCCAGTCGGGGCGTTTCCTGGACGTCTTCCGCCGCAGCAGCAAGTTCTCGGAAGTCCAGGCCGTGTGCAAGAGCCTGGAGCACAGCCCGCTTGTCGGCGTGTTTCAGGCGGCGTACGCGGAGTTGAACAGCCAGTTGCGGCATGGCGCGGCGGCCCAGCCCGCCGGTGCGCTCGCGGCCGGCAGTCCTCAGGCGGCGGTTGCGCGTCCTACTGTCAAGAGCCTGCAGGCGCTCGATCGCGCCCTGATGCGGGCCTCGAACGCCGAGGTGAACAAGCTGGAGCGCCGCGTGCCGTTCCTGGCGACGACGGCCAGCATCACGCCGTTCATCGGGTTGTTCGGCACCGTGTGGGGCATCATGACGGCCTTCGACCGGATCGGGCGGATGGGATCGACCAACCTGGGCGTGGTGGCGCCGGGCATCGCGGCAGCGTTGATTGCCACGGCGGCGGGGTTGTTCGCCGCGATTCCCGCCGTCTATTTCTACAATCACTTCGCGCAGCGTGTGAAGCTGTTCGCCTCGGAGATGGACGACTTCTCGCTCGAGTTCCTCAACATCGCGGAGCGGAATTTTACGTAGTGCGGAGTGCGTAGTGCGCCGTGCGAGGTGCGGTGCCTGGTGCAGGTGCGATGCGCACAGACGGACGTTGGCACATCGCACGTGGCACGTCGCACAGCACATCGCACCACGCACTCCGGCACGTCGCACCGTTTGTTTGTCGCTGAAACATGCCCAAAGTCCAGGCCATCGACACCGGCGGAAGCGGCGGACGGTCCCGGCGTTCCCGGCGCGTCGCCAGCACGCTTGCCGAGATCAACGTCGTCCCGCTGGTGGACGTGATGCTCGTGCTGCTCATCATCTTCATGGTGACGGCGCCGATGATGCAGCGCGGCTTCGACGTGAACCTGCCGACGGCGAGACGCAGCCAGGCCATCAACGAAGAGCGCGTCTACGTCACCGTCCCGCTGTCGTTTCGCAGCGATCGCACGGTGCAGATCGACAACCACCCGATCCGCCTCGACGTTCTGAACGAGAGGGTCCGGCAGATGATGCAGGACAAACCCGACCGGCAGGTGTTCCTGCGCGGCGACGGCGGCATTACCATGCAGGAACTGCTGGACGTGATGGACAAGCTGAAGGAAGGCGGCGTCGAGAAAGTCGGCATCATCGCGAAGCTGCCAGGGGAACGGTAGATCGAGAAGTCCGGAGTCCGAAGTCCGGGGTCCGAGGTCCGAAGTCGACACCGGACACCGGACGGCACGCATCAGCAGAATCCAACACTGGGCTCCGGACTTCGTCGGCCGAATCCGACCTCGGACTTCGGACCTCGGACTTCGGACTGCAAGCGTCATTACGATGGAACCCGTCACCAGCGTGCTGCTCGCGCGGGGTCACGAGCCGGAAGGCCTCAGGAAGATGCTCGCGGCATCGCTGGCGCTTCATCTGGTCGGGGCCCTGGCGCTCGTCGTGTCGCCGATGTTGTGGCACGGGCGCGCCGCCGATGACGCGTCGCCGGTGATGACCGTCACGCTGGCCGGCGGACCGCCCGGGCCGATTTCGGGCGGCATGAACCCGCTGGCTGCCAGGCCGGTGCAGACGACCGAACCGGCCACGAGACCCGAAGCCGTGCGGCCGCCGGCGGCCCGCACACCGGAGATGACGATCCCGGTGCCGAAAGGCAAGCCGATGCCGAAGACGCCGGCACACACCGACGTCGAAGAGGGCCGTGGCAGCACGCCGGCGCGAGGCGCCCAGGTCAGCCAGGGAGCGGCGTTCGGCCAGACAGGCGGCGAGGGCGCCGGGACCGGGTTGTCCACGGGCGGGCTGGGTGGCGAGGGCCTCTCGCTCGACGTCAACAATTTCTGCTGCAACGAATACCTCGGCATCATCAGCACGTCGATCAAACGCGACTGGGATGACCGGCAGTCCGTCTCCGGCGTCACGGTCGTCAAATTCACGATCCAGAAGGACGGCACCGTCGTCGGCGTGGAGGCCGAGCGTTCGAGCGGATACTGGCCGCTCGATCGGGCCGCGCAGGCCGCCGTGCTGGCGGCGCGGCTGCCGCCGTTGCCCGCGCAATACGCCAACGATCACCTGACGGTTCATCTTCGCTTCGAGTACAAGTCGAAGCAACCGGACTAACCTCGCATGCTCCGCAAGACGCCGATCCTGATTGTCGTGGTCCTCGTGTTCACCGGCTGGGTGGCTGTCGCGTTCCAGGCGCAGCAGGCGCAGCAAACGCCGCCGCCGCCGCAGCAACAGCCGCCGGAGATCAGCCTGACGATCACGGGCGGTCCCGGCACGCCGCCGCACTTTGCCGTGCCCGATTTCCTGCCGCTCACGAGCGACGCCGACACGGTGGCGGCCTCGAAGACGATCGGGCAGGTGCTGTGGGACGACCTGCGGTTCGAGCGGGAGTTCGACCTGATCCCTCGCGACACGTACGCATCGATCCCGGTGGCGAAATCGGGGACCGACGTGCCTTTCGATCGCTGGCGCGAGCTGGGCACCGACGGGCTCGTCATCGGCACGGTGCAGAAGACCGGCACCGGGATGCGCGTCGAGGTGCGGCTGTACCAGGTGGCGACGGGCAAGGTCGCCTTTTCGAAGCTCTACGAGCAGGGGATCGCCCCGGGCACGCCCGTGAACCCGCGCCTGTTCGCGCACACGGTGGCCGACGAGATCCTGCTGCAGCAGCGGAACCTGCACGGCGTGGCGCGGTCGAAGATCGCGTTCGACTCGAACCGCGACGCCGAGCGCGTGGGTGGGACCATCGAAGAACGCCAGGCGAAGGAACTGTATGTCTGCGACTACGACGGCGCGAACCAGCGTCGCATCACCGTCGGCCGGACGCTGAGCATCTCGCCCACCTGGTCGCCGGACGGCCGCGCGCTCGCCTACACGTCGTTCGCGCGCGGGTTCCCGGACGTCTACGTGTCGTTCATCTACCAGGGCATCCTCCAGAAGCCGACGCACGGCACGGGCCAGAACTTCCTGCCTGCCTACTCGCCCGATGGCACCCGGATCGCCTTCGTGTCGAACCGCGACGGCAACGACGAGATCTACGTGATGAACGGCGACGGGACGAACGTGCGGCGGCTCACGCGCAGCCAGGCGATCGATTCGACGCCGACCTGGTCGCCCAACGGCGAGCAGATCGCCTTCACGTCGGACCGGACGGGGGCGCCGCAGATCTGGATCATGAATGCCGACGGCACCGAGCCGCGGCAGGTGACGCGCGAATCCTATTGCGATCGCCCCACCTGGTCGCCGGCGCCGTACAACGAGATCGCCTACGCGTCGCGCACCAGTCCGGGTGGGTTCGACATCAAGGTAATGGACCTGGCGAGGATGCAGGCGACGCCGATCACCTTTGGCGAGGGCTCGAACGAGAGCCCGGCCTATTCGGCGAACGGCCGTCACCTGGTGTTCATGTCGACGCGGGGCGGCGGCCGGGCGCAGCTCTATACGGTCGGTCGCGACGGGCGCGACCTGCGGCAACTGACCCGGGTCGGCAGCAACTTCATGCCGAACTGGTCGCACTGAGGACTGATAGAATCAAGTGTGAAGTGCGAAGTGCGAAGTGCGATGTNNGGCGCGACGATGTGCGTCGTGGGAGTCGGCGCGGTTGCGAGGTGCTTGGAATAATGGTGCTGGCGGCGTAAGCTCGATACGGCCGCGACGCACCGCACGAAGCACCCGGCACCTTGCGCGTAGCACGTTGCACCGGGCACCGCACTTCGCACGTCGCACTTCGCACATCGCACTGGTCTTAGGTCGAATATCTCGAGGCACACACATGCACACACGATCGGCGGCGCGCGTTGCCGCGGTGTTGATGGTCACGATCGCGCTGATGGCTGGCGGCTGCGGCAAGAAGAAGTCGCCCGTCGTCCGGCCGATGCCGGAACCGCCCCCGCTGGCCGCCGCCCCGGTGCCGCCACCGCCGGCGCCGCCGCAGCCCGTCACCGAGGCGCCGATCGTCCCGCCCGAACCGATCGGCGAAGCCGCGATCGATTCCCGGCCGCTCGATGAATTGAACAAGGAAGGATTGCTCAAGCCGGCGTTCTTCGAGTACGACGCGGCCGAGCTCTCGGCCGCGGCGCAGCAGGCGCTGAACGAGGACGCCGCCCTGCTCAAGCAACATTCGACCTGGGCGGTGACGATCGAGGGCCACTGCGACGAGCGCGGAACCGCCGAGTACAATCTCGCCCTCGGCGAGCGGCGCGCGGTGGCGGCGCGGACCTACCTGGTCTCGCTCGGCATTTCGGCCGACCGACTGCACACCGTCAGCTACGGCAAGGAGTTCCCGTTCGACCCGGGTCATACCGATGGGGCGTGGGCCAAGAACCGGCGGGCGCATTTCGTCATCACCGCGAAATAGACGCGTCGAGAACTGCGCCGGGCGGTGGACGCGGACCCCTGGCACTGCCCTCGCGTGAACAAGCACGTCAGGATATGAACATGTCGCGATCACTTCTTCGTCACGTGCCGCTGGCGCTCGTCGTCCTCGCCCTGCTCGCGCCGCCCGCGGTGGCGGCCAACAAGGAGCACCAGCAGATGATGGCGGACATCCGCATGCTCCAGGAGCAGCAACAACGGTTGCAGCTGCAGCTGGCCGCCATGCTCGACGCGCTCAAGACCGTGGCCACCAAGCTCGACGACGCGGCCGGGACGAGCCGCAAGGCCTTTGCCGACGAGAAGCTGCTCATCGACAACATCGCCGGCGATCTGCGCGTCGTCCGCGAGAAGGCCGACGACAACAACGTGCGGCTCGGATCGCTGTCCCAGGATGTCGACGCGATCCACCAGAGCCTGCTGCAGGCGCCAGCCCCCGGAGCCGCGGCGGGCGCGCCTCCCGCGGGCGGCGGCGTCCCCGTCGCCCCCCCGACAGGCGCCGGTGCCGCGCCCGGAGCGCCGCAACCGCTCCCCGCCCCGTCCGGCGGGCAGATGGGCGTGCTGCCGTCGCAGCTCTTCCAGCAGGCGCTCAGTGATTACCGCAGCGCGACCTCGCCAAGCCAGTGGGACCTCGCGATTGCCGGCTTCGAGCGGTACCTGGCCGCCTATCCGAAGGCGACCGATGCGCCCGACGCGCAGACCTACATCGGCGACAGCAACCGGCTCGCGGGCAAGTTCAGCGAAGCGATCGCGGCCTACACCAAGGTGATCAACAATTACCCGTCGAGCAACAAGGTGCCCGAAGCGTACTACCGGCGCGGGCAGACCTATGAGGCGGCCGGTGACAAGGTCCGTGCAAAACAGGACTACGATTACCTGATCAAGACGTACCCACCGGACAACAATTACGTGCTCCTCGCGAAGCAACGCATCCAGGGTGATGACGAGCCGCGCGAATAACCGCGCCAGCGTCCGCAGCGCATCGGTGCGCCGCGGACGTGGCGAACCTGGCACCGGGCGGCCGGTACGACAAGTGAAAGGACCAATCGATGGGCAGCGTGAACCGCGTCATACTGGTCGGCAATCTCGGTCGCGACGCCGAACTGCGCTACACGCCGGGCGGCTCGCCGGTGGCGACCCTGAATCTGGCGACGACCGAGGTCTACAAGGACAAGGAAGGCCAGCGCAAGGAACAGACCGAGTGGCACCGCGTCATCGTCTGGGGAAAGACAGCGGAATCGCTGAACGAGTACCTGACGAAGGGAAAGCAGATCTACGTCGAAGGCCGGCTGCAGACGCGTAAGTGGGAAGAGAAAGGGGCCGAGCCGGGCGACAAGCCGACGACGCGCTACAGCACCGAGGTCAAGGCTGACCGGATTGTCCTGCTCGGCGGCGGAAGCGGCCAGCGGACCGGCGGCGGCGCGCGGGTCGACCGCGAACACACCGAAACGGGAGCGGTCGAAACACCGTCGCAGCCGGTCGACATCACCGACGACGACATCCCGTTCTAGGTCGGTCTTCGGCTTTCGGCTTTGGGCTTTCGCGTCCGGCAAACGCCCAGGGCCGAAGGCCGACCCCCCGCATCAGCGCCTGCCAGTCGCTCAGGTCCGCTCCACCCGGCCGTACCGGTCCTCGAGCCGCACGACGTCATCGATCTCGGGCGTCGACACCTCAAAGATGTCACAGTCGTCGATGGCCGACATGCCCAATGGCCAGCGCGCATGTCGCGTCCGAGTAAAGCAGCGCCTTCCGGACAGATCTGCGCTACACTGCCGCATCGGTCGCATTCCTGCCGGCAGATGCTGCAAATGGCCGAGATGCAGGCGGATTCTCAGACTCGTGCTTTTGTACCTCGGACACCAACGTGTCGGTTCTTCTACAAGTACTCGAACGCCGACCATCTGGAATGGCTTCGCGACATTCTAATCAATCATCAGGTCTATTTTCCTTCGCATGTTCAACTGAACGATCCGCGTGACGGCTGGCCGGCGCTCCGTACGATTCCCCTCGCCGAAATCGTTGCGTTCCTGGTGAACGACTTCATCCGGCGAAATCCTGGTGCCGCTCCCGCCTGGCTCGCAGATGAGGTCGCGCGAATCGTGACGTTCTCTGAAGGCCGGGGGGCGGTCAGCGTGCTGCGGTTGATGGAGGATTCGCTCAAGCGCGAGATGGAGCGGAATCGGATCTACTCGCTCTCCATGGCGGCCGACGACAAGCACATGTGGGAAACGTACGGCGGCCGCCACACCGGATATTGCCTCGAGTTCGTGAACGAGGGCCTGTTCGCCTACGCCAGAGAGGTCGACTACGACGACGCGCTTATCGAGATGGACGTGGGCGACCCGACAGGGATGTTCTTCTTCAGGAAAACCCAGAAGTGGAAGGACGAGCGCGAAGCGCGGATCGTTATGTTGCCGCGCGCCGATGCTTTTCGGGCCATGTTCCCGAACGGAGAGAACCCGTTCGTCAAGTTCGAGCCGTCACTGTTGCGGCACGTGATTCTCGGCGCGAGGATGACGGCGGCCAGTCGGGAGATGATCCGCGCATGGGCCGTTGAGCGCAACCCTCCTGTTCCCGTCGAGGTCGCGGGTGTCCAAGAGTCGGTGGCGCCAGTCCAACCGGCCGGTTGAGGAGCGTCTCGACCGGCGTGATTTCCGTATTGAGTACACGGCGACGCTGCGCACCCCGCTCAGGAGCGCCGAGCGGATCGGTTCGGCCAGATCAGCCCGTTCGACGAAGAGCGACAGTGACTCTCAGGTTAGGAGATCACTCAGGGGTGAACGAGACGATCAACCAACGGTCGCCGCGCTTCTCGACCTCGAAGCGATATGAATTGGGGAATCCCAGTTGCACCCGCTTCTTGCTATCTGAGATCGCGGTGACCCGAAGATCCTCCGCGAATAGAAACGGAGGGACGTCGCGAATCAACCTCTGGGCCACCTCCGCAGAAGCGCAGTAGGCAAGGACCGCAGGGTACTCGCGGTGCTGTGCATGTTCGATTGCTTTCGCAATTGGCAAGAGATCTGGTCGGTTGAACCTGCGGGAGATGAACTTCACCTGATCGCCCGAGACGTCGTACGTGTCTACGGCACACATGCTCGGGTTGTCCCAGGTGTCGATCGGTGAGAACCAGCAGAACGGCAAGGTAATGCGCGCACCGTCGGTTCGAAGCTCTCCGATTTGGGGAAACGGGTACTTCGCCGAGGGCTTGGCCCCCGCGGGCGTGTCTTCCAGGCCAAAGCTACCGTCTTGCTTGATGACCTGAGACAGACCTCCAAACTCCGCGGGGTCCCATTCACGGACGTCGTACGCGACGCCGTAGCTTCCCGCACAACCGGAGTAAAGAATCCGCACCAGGAACCGCGCGTGTCCAGATGGACCGCGTCTCAATGGGTACAGGTCGAAGGACGATGGTGGCCAGTCATGCTCGCCCGTGTCGCGATCTGAACCAACTTGTTGCCAGCCGTTGCTCGGTCCCGCCTTGCCGGGACGCGGAACGCCGAGAACCACGAACGCTTGATGGGCGCGAATCCCGAGCTTGACGACGAGAATGGGCTGCAGATCCAGCACTTGAGCGTGGAATCGGCTCTCGTCTGGCCACCGCGCGTTGATTTCTGCGCTCAACCGCTCGAGGGACTTCAGGACCGCGGTCGCGACCTCGCGTGGCTGGATCTGGGCATTCTTCGGTGGATTGAGTTCTGAAACGACGATGTCGGCCGCACGTTCAAGCAGGGCGGACTCGATCGGCTCGACGTCCAAGTTCCGGTTGATGGGTGGCTCGCAGGGCCCTGCCGGCTCAGGAGCAAGCCTCTCTAATAGCCGCCGGAACTCCTGGCTCTGTTGAGCGGCCGTTGGGGCTGCTGACGGCTCTTCCAACTGTGCCCAACACGGAATCGTGAGTACTAGGGAAATGAAGGCGACCGTGAGCTTTTGCATCGCGCCGGCAATCGTAGCTCACAACCGGACCGTTCAGCATGGTCGCTGGCGGCGGTCAACAGAATCGTCCTGAGGTCGACCTTCGGTTTTCGGCCTTCGGCTTTGGGCTTTCGCCAAAAGCCCAAGGCCGAAGGCCGAACCCCCGCATCAGCGCCTGCCAGTCGCTCAGGTCCGCTCCACCCGGCCGTACCGGTCCTCGAGCCGCACGACGTCATCGATCTCGGGCGTCGACACCTCGAAGATGTCACAGTCGTCGATGGCCGACATGCGATGGACGGTCTTGGGCGGGATGTGCGCCCGGTCGCCGGGGCGCATATCGCGTTTCACGATCCGGTCGCCCTCCTGAATCTCGAACTGCAGCCGGCCGGCCCACAGCAGGATCGTCTCTTCCTTCTGGTTGTGGTACTGGAGGCTCAACGCGTGCCCGGCGTTGACGTGAATCACCTTGCCCACGTACTTCGCCGTCTGCGCCCAACGCAGTTCGTATCCCCAGGGCTTGTCCACCCTCATCACGTCGTTCTCCATGAGCCACAACCTTCCAGCGCGCGTTCCAGCACGCGGGTGTGCCGTTTCGAGGCGGTCCCGACCAATATAGCGGTTGTCCGGCAAGCGAACAATGGCCAGCCCCTCAACCGTTCCCGACGGACGGCCGCACGCAGACGCGCGACGCGGACGGCCCGGTCAAGCTCCGGCGTTCGACGCCGGGATGCGCTCGAAGACCAGGTGATCGCCCGGCCCGGTGTTCGATTGCCGAAGGATGCCCGCCGGAAGTTCAATGACGAGCTGTGCGGTGAATGTGCCGGCGAGGCGCCAGGGCCTGACATCATGCGCGCACTTCACCACTCGGCCGTCCCGGCGGACGAAAAGGACATCGATTGGAAAGCGCATGAAAAACGTGTGGACCGCGCCGCACGGCACGATGACGAGGGCATGGCCGGTGTCCAGCCGATCGCGGCCCAGCAATCCGCGCCGGCGGCTGCTGGAATCCGCCGCGAGCTCGATCCGGTCCGCGAGGATGACGCCCGATCGCGAGTCCCGGAGCCGGCACGAGCCGGGCTGATCGAGGAGCGGCGCCAGAAATGGCGTGGCGCGCGCCACGCTACGTCGTGCCTTTGACGCGCTCGCCGTCGGGCGGCAGCGCCTGGTCGCCGGCCTGCCTGACGATGTCGCCCAGCGAGGCCAGCAGGTAGTGTTCGATTTCCGCGATCGTGGCCATGCGCAGGACGTGATGGGCGATGCGGCGCATGTCCGCCGCGCGCACCTGCCGGATCACCTGTTTGGCCACCGGGATGGCGGATGGGCTCATGCTGAAGTCGGTGAGTCCCAGGCCGATGAGCAGCGGCAGCAGGACCGGGTCCGATGCCATTTCGCCGCACAGGGCCAGTGGCGTGCCGACCCGCGCGGCCGCCCGCACGATGTGGCGGAGCGTGCGCAACACGGCAGGATGGAGCGGCTCGTAGAGGCGCGATACGCGGGCATCGGTCCGATCGACGGCGAGCGAGTACTGAATGAGGTCGTTGGTCCCGATGCTGAGGAAATCCACTTCACGCGCGAACAGGTCGGTGGTGATCGCGGCCGAGGGGATCTCGATCATCACGCCCACCGGGACCACCGGCACCGTCTCGCCCCGGCGCTCCAATTCCTCGGCGGCCTCCCTCAACACGACCTTCGCCTCCCGCAGTTCCTCGATGCCGGAGACGAATGGAAGGAGCAGGCGCAGCTGTCCATGACGCGCCGCACGAAGCAGCGCGCAGAGCTGCGTGCGGAACATGTCGCGGTGCGCGAGGCAGAGCCTGATCGCCCGCAAGCCGAGCGGGCCGCGCGACCGTCCGCCGCTGCCGACGCGCCCACGCTCGAGGCCCTGGGGCCACGACACCAGCTGTTCCTCGTCGACGTCGAACGTCCGCACCGCGACCGGCGCCGGCGCCACGCGCTGCAGCATCGCCCGGTACGCCTCGTACTGGACGTCCTCGCTCAGTTCGTCGGGGGAAACCGTCGCCAGGAGGAATTCCGAGCGGTAGAGCCCGACGCCATCGGCCCCGTACTCCTGCGCGAAGAGCAGGTCGTCGGGCAGCTCGACGTTCGCCTGGATCGTGATGGCGAGCCCGTCGGCCGTGACGGCCGGGATCGAGCGATAGTGCTCGTAGGATCGAAGCGCGCGGGCCCACTGCGCGGATCGGGCGCGCGTCGCTTCGATCTCCTCCTCCGGCGGATCGATCAGGAGCTCGCCCGCCGCCCCGTCGATGACCACCATGCTGCCCGGCAGCACGCGGCCGCTGGCGTCGCCCAGGCCGACGACCGCCGGCACATGGAGCGACCGCGCCAGGATCGCCGTATGGTAGGTGCGGCTTCCCGTGTCGCTGGCGAAGCCGGCGAACTTGGTCCAGTCGACCTGCGCCGCCATCGACGGCGTGAGCTCGTCGGCGATGAGCACGGACCCTTCCTCAACGTCGCGGAACAGCTCACGGCCGGCCGCGCGGCCGTAGCCCAGGTTCATGCGGAGGCGTCCGACGACGTCCGCCACGTCGCCGCGGCGTTCGCGCAGGTAGGGATCCTCGATCTCGGCGAAGATGGCCAGCACGTCCTCGAGCGCGCGCTGCAGCGCCCATTCGGCGTTCACCTGCTCGCGGCGCACCACGTCGATGGCGCGCGCGAGGAGCATCGGATCCTGCAGCATCAGAATCTGCGCGTCGAAGAGCTGTCCCAGGTCGCTCGCGTCGCGGTTCATCCGCGTTCTGATCCCGCGCAGCTGGGCCTCGGACAGCCGCTTCGCCCGTTCGAGCCGCGCCACCTCGTCGTCCACCCGGGCCGCCTTGACCGGGAACCGCACGACGAGCGGGTTCTGCTTCAGCAACACCGCGCGCCCGATGGCGATGCCGGGCGACACGCCGATGCCGGTCAGCCGTTGCACGGCGGCTCTCCAAACCCGGAATCGACCAGCGCGGCCAGCGCGTCGATGGCGGCCAGCTCGTCGCGGCCCTCGGCCGAAATCGTGAGCGACGCGCCCTGGCCGGCGGCCAGCAGCAGGATGCCCAGGATGCTCTTGCCGTCCATCACCTTGTCGCCCCGCGCCACCCAGACCTGCGACGCGAAGGTCGACGCCGTGTGGACGAACCGCGCGGCCGCGCGGGCGTGCATGCCGAGCTGGTTCCTGATGGTGACCGAGCGCGTGGTCATCCCTTCGCCTCCGACCGCATCAGATCGGAGGCCACCCAGATCGCGTTGCGGCCCGTGTCGCGCACCTCGCGCGCCACGGCCAGCAGGTCCGACGACGTGCGCAGGCCCGCGAGCTTGATCAGCATCGGCAGGTTCACGCCGGTGATGACCTCGATCTTGTTCGCCTCGAGGAAGGTCAGCCCGACGTTGGCCGGCGTGCCGCCGAACATGTCGGTCAAGAGCAGCACGCCCTCCGGTCCCTGGACGCGCTGGATGGCCTGCCGCATCTCCTCGCGCGCGTCCTCCACGTCGTCGTGCCAGCCGATCGAGACGGCCGCGAACTGCGGAATGTCACCGACGATCGTCTCGGCGGCGTTCACCAGTTCGGTGGCCAGCTGGCCGTGCGTCACCACCACCACGCCGATCATGTGTCGCTCCCTCGCGTTCTTAGTGGACTGTATCAGCGAGAACTACACCGGCCGCTCCGTCATCGCGCCCGCGAGATCGGCGTTGGAGCGCGGTCGTTCGACTGCCCGATTTGCTGATACGCACCATCTAGCTGTCCCCGGCATCGATGTCCCGGTGCCGGATGCGCATCCGCACGCCTTCGACGCTGCCCAGGCAGCGGCGCACCGCGTCGGCCATCATCACGGACCGGTGGCGACCGCCCGTGCAGCCGATCGCGATCGTCAGGTAGCTCTTGCCTTCCGCCACGTACTGCGGCACGAGAAACCGCAGGAAGTCGACGAGCCGATTCAGGAAATCGTGCGTGCTCTGGTGCTGCTCCATGAACTGGACGACGGCGCGATCGCGCCCCGTCCGCTGGCGCAGCCCCTTCACGAAGTGCGGGTTCGGCAGGCAGCGCACGTCGAAGACCAGGTCGGCCTCCACCGGGATGCCGTGCTTGTACCCGAAACTGAGCAGCGTGATCACGAGCTTCGCGCGGGGCGACCGCTCGCGCGAGAAGGCCGAGAACGCCTGTCGCAGTTCGTGGACGTTCAGGTGGGACGTATCCACGATCTGGTCGGCGAGTTCGCGAATCGCCGACAGCCGGGCGCGTTCCTGGCGGATGCCTTCGATGACCGGCCGATTGTGCGCGAGCGGGTGCGGGCGGCGGGTCTCGCTGAAACGACGCAGCAGCGCGGCGTCGGTCGCGTCGAGGAAGATCAGCGCCGGGCGCAGCCGCCGCATCGCGCGCAGTTTCCGCAGCACTTTCGGAAACTGCGACAGGAAGGTCCCTTCCCGGACGTCCACGACGATCGCCACCTTCGCCATGTCGCCGCCGGCCCGCAGCGACAACGCCGCCAGCGTGGGGATCAGCGTCGTCGGCAGGTTGTCCACGCAGAAGTAGCCGAGATCCTCGAGGGCGCGAATCGCCTGCGACTTCCCGGATCCCGACAGCCCGGTGACGACGATGAACCGGCTCGCCGCCACGCGGGTGTTCTCGATGGCGGCGCGCGCCGTGCGCTTCACGCCGGNNCAGCAGCTGGTTGCGGGCGGCCACTTCCACCAGGATCGCCACGTTGCGACCGGGCGCCACGGGCATCCGGATGAGCGGGATCCGCAGCCCGGCGATCTCATGCGTCTCCTCGTCGAGTCCGAGGCGCTCGTATTCCATCCCCGGCTCCCAGCGTTCCAGCCGCACGACCAGTTCGACCCGCTTCGAGGTGCGCGTGGAGGCGACGCCGAACAGGTCCTTGA
>PMZR01000011.1 GCA_003170135.1 Acidobacteriota bacterium | reverse complement strand
GTAGATCGGCAGCGCTTCGCTCAGCATGTACTCCATGCTGAAGTAGGCCACCGAGATCGCCGCCGACGCGGGGTGCGCCTGCTGAAACCACCCGGGGGCTTCCGCCGCGCGCCGCCTGGCCTGCACCAGTTCGTCGATCCTCGCGCGTACTGCTGGATCGGCCAGCACCCGCTGGATCCGATCCCGCGATACCGTCTGGAGCACGCCCCACGGATTGTGGGTGAGATCCCACAGATCGGGATCGAGGTGTTGCCAGATCTCGTCGGCGGCATGATTCCACGACCAGCGCACGTCGAGCGCCAGTTCGGCCAGGGCATCGATCCCGTCGATGTCCGTGGGCAGAAGACTCCAGACGGGGTTGGCCACGCGCATCGGGCTGGTCATGAATTCGTGCTCGCGGATGATGCGCCCGCGCGTCCACCAGGCGCGGCGGCCAGCGCGTCGCTGACGATCGCCTGCGCCTCCTCGAGAATGCGGCGCAGGTGGTCCGGCCCACGGAAACTCTCGCCATAGATCTTGTAGATGTTCTCGGTCCCGGACGGACGCGCCGCGAACCATCCGCTCTCGGCCACCACTTTCACCCCACCGAGTGGAGCGCCGTCGCCGGGCGCGGAAGTGAGGATGGCCTGGATCCGTTCGCCGGCCAGGTCGGTCGTCCGGATGTGCTGCGGCGAGAGCGCTTCGAGCAGCGACTTCTCGGCGGGAGTGGCGGGTGCCTCCACGCGGTCGTAGACAGGGTCGCCCAGCTCGCGTGTCAGCTCGCGATAGATCTCGCCGGGATCGCGACCCACGCGCGCGGTGATCTCCGCGGCAAGCAATGCCGGGATGATGCCGTCCTTGTCCGTCGTCCAGACGGTGCCGTCGCGGCGAAGGAACGACGCGCCCGCGCTCTCTTCGCCGCCGAAGCCGAGCGCGCCATCGAGCAGGCCGTCCACGAACCACTTGAAGCCGACCGGCACCTCGTAGAGCCGCCGGCCGACCTTCGAGGTGACGCGGTCGATCATCTGGCTGCTCACCACCGTCTTGCCCACTGCGGCGTCCGGTCGCCACTGCGGCCGATGCTGAAAGAGATAGAAGATGGCGACCGACAGATAGTGATTCGGCGGAAGCAGTCCCGCGCTGCGCGTGACGATGCCGTGCCGGTCGTGGTCGGTGTCACACGCAAACGCGATCGCGAATCGGTCCTTCAGATCGATCAACCGCTGCATCGCGTAGGGCGAGGACGGGTCCATGCGAATCTGNNATCTGGCCGTCCCAATCGACCGTCATGAACCGGAACGTCGGATCAACGGCCTCGTTGACGACGGTGAGATTCAGGCCGTAACGCTCGGCGATCGGCCCCCAGTAATGCACGCCCGCGCCCCCGAGCGGATCCACGCCCAGCGTGATTCCCGCGCCACGGATGGCGTCCATGTCGATCGCGTTGACGAGATCGCTCGTGTAGGCCGTGAGGTAGTCGTGGCGGTGCGTGGTCGGAGCGCGCAGGGCCTTCTCGTACGGGATGCGGTTCACCCCCCGAAGGCCGGCTTCGAGCAACTCGTTCGCCTTGGCCTCGATCCAACGCGTGATCGCCGGTTCGGCGGGCCCTCCATGCAAAGGGTTGTACTTGAAGCCGCCATCGTGCGGCGGATTGTGGGAGGGAGTGATCACGACGCCGTCCGCGAGTCCGGTCGTGCGCCCGCGGTTGTAGGTGAGAATCGCGTGGGACACCGCCGGCGTCGGCGTGTATTCGTCCCTGTCCGCAATCATGAGCGCGACGCCGTTTGCCGCCATCACTTCGACGGCGCTCGCGCAGGCCGGGACAGACAGCGCGTGCGTATCCATCCCGAGGAACAGCGGACCATCGATGCGGTGCTGCGCCCGGTAGAGACAGATCGCCTGGGCAATGGCGAGGATGTGCGACTGGTTGAACGCCTTGTTCAGTGCCGAGCCGCGATGCCCGGACGTGCCGAAGGCGACGCGTTGCGCGGGTACCGACGGGTCCGGCACCTCGGTGTAGTAGGCCGTGACGAGTGCGGGCACGTTCACCAGCATCGCCGGGTCGGCGACCTTGCCGGCAAGGGGACTCAGGATCATGGCTCTTTCCACGATTCTACACGACCGCCTCGCGTCCATCTGGTCGCATCCCGATCGGGTGTGCCAAACGGAACAGACTCGCGGCGTCGAGGCGCCTAGCATCGTGGGGCATCGAGGTTCGGCAGGTCAGGTCGCCAACCCCGCGCGTGCGTTGGTGATTGGAGGAGGTTGGTATGCTCTCAACGATTCTCGTGATTCTCGTCGTCTTGTGGCTGCTCGGAATGGTGAGCTCCTACACGATGGGGGGCTTCATTCACGTTCTCCTGGTTGTCGCCGTCATCGTCCTTCTGGTTCGGATCATTCAGGGCCGAAGAGTACTCGGATAGCGGCCCGGCCAGAGGCGCGTCGCGAGCAGCGCGCCCGCTCAATCCGGCCTGGCCGTCAGCTGGACCCCCGACGCGCTGCCTTATGGCGTAATTGAACTTCTCGATCGCCACTGGAGTTGCGGCGCACCTGACCTACGACCAGATCGGCTGACCGCGTCCGCGGCGGCAACGCTCACGCGGCCGGCGCTGCACGAGACTGCCAATCGCGAGCGCAGTTGGCCTCCAGCGCATATCCGTACATGCGCTGGATGCTGATCTGCTCACTGGGATCGACATCGACGATGACGAGGCCGCCGCAGGCACTGCAGAACGAGACGTGGCGGAGCGGGTCGTGGCGGGCGCTGCTGAACGGGCTCAGGACATGCCCTCGTTGCTCGGCGAGGCGTTGCGCCTCGTGCTTCAAACCGGTGAGCAGATCGCGATCCACGCAAGAGCTGGCCATGGGTTCTCTCCCGGACACCGCGACCCTCATGTTAGGCGGCGCGCTCGGCCGTGTGCTGTTCAATACTGCACCCCTCATGGCGGAGCTTGGACCCGACGCGCGCAGGGGCGACGCGACGGTGAGTGTTCAATGCGGGACATCGCGGCGCGTCGGCGTACGCGACACTGTCTGCGTCCACTGAGCATCAACGGCCAGAGGACGACGTGCACGGCCGCAAGCGGACTGCGTTGTCGAGATGCGCCAGGACATCGGAGACCGCAGACTGAGGTGCCTATGAGACGCGTGTTTCGGGTGGTCCTCGTGCTCGCCATCGTCGCGATGGGTACCTACCTGCTCGGCTACTGGTCCCTCGACCAGGTCATGACCGGCTCGTGGCGAAACGCCGCGCCTGCGGCAGGACCGCCCGGCACGGGCACCGCGCGGGAGCGCATCGGCCAACTCGACGCACGGGCTGCGAAGGCCGCGCACACGGTGGGCGACTTCGTGTCCGACGCCAGCCTCACCGCGAAGATCAAAGCGAAGATGACGCTCGACGACACCATGCACGCCCGCACGGTTGACGTGTCGACGACCGACGGGATCGTGACCCTGGCGGGCACCGTCGGTTCGGGCGTCGAGCGCGATCGGGCGGTCCGACTCGCGCGGGAGACGAAGGGCATCAAGCAGGTCGTGGACCACATCAACGTCCTGCAGCCCTGACCGGTTCTACCCGGACCGACGTGTGTGCGACGCCGTCGCGCCCGGCGCACAGGGAGTCGAGCGGTACGCACCCGACGCCAGGACACGTGCGGTCGTGCAGATGACATGGAGGGCGCCGCGGCTGTCGCGCGGCCGGTCACTCGGAAGGAGAGAGGCGATGATCATCATTCTGCTCGTGGTTCTGCTTCTTGTGATGATGGGGTCGGTCCCCAGCTGGCCTCACAGCCGGAACTGGGGTTACTACCCGAGCGGCGGCCTGGGACTCGTGTTGTTGGTCCTGGTCATCCTGCTGCTGGCCGGTCGCGTGTGAGGCGGTGAGCGAAGCGTGGGGCAGCACGATGACGACGATGGCGAAACGCGTCGGCGTGGGCGTGGCGGTCGTTGCCACGCTCGTTGGCGGGTGGTTGTGGGGCGCGGCCTGCGGCAGATGGGATCTGGATCGCGCGCTTCTGGCGGTCGAGTTGCGCAATGACCTGCTCGAGGCGCGCACCTCGCTGCTTGCCGCTCGCGTGGATCTCTACGATGCCGACTTCCGCGATATGCGTCGGCACCTGGAGGACGCTCGCCGGTTCGCGGACCGCGCCGGGATGCGACTCGGGAACCTCGGCTGGAAGAATGAGGCGCAGCGACTGGATCTCGCGGGCTTTGACGCAAAGATTGAAGCGGCCGAGCGACTGGGGGCCAGGCTCGACCGACACCCACAAGCGCCCGCGGCAGAAGCAACCGCGACGATTGAAGAGGTGGCGGCGCTGGCCGCGCCTCCCGCTGCCGGAGTTGGGCGCATGGTCTTTGCGCGGCAACGGTAATCTCGAAATGGAGGAACGCAGATGAACTCATCGTTCGTAAAGCGCGTGTTCTGGCCGGCGGCAGCGGCCATGGTTCTCCTGCTGGCTGTCACGTCCGTCGGCGTGGCGCAGACGGCGCCGGCCGGCCAGGCTGGCGGCGCGAAGATCGATCTCAACACGGCGAGCCAAGCCGCGCTCGAGAGCCTGCCGGGCATCGACGCCGACACGGCGAAACAGATCATTGCCAATCGGCCTTTCAAATCCGTGGCTGACCTGTCAAAGGCCGGCGTGCCGGCCGACACCATCGAGCGGATCACGCCGCTCGTGAAGGTTGGTCTGCCGGGGCGGGTCGCCGCCACGACCGGGAAGGGCGCCAACAAGGCAGCATCTGGTGTCGGAAAGGGCGCGGGCGCCGCGGCGACGGGTGTCGAAAAAGGCGTGGGCGCCGCGGCGACGGGTGTCGAGAAGGGCGCGTCAGCCACCGGGTCGGCCGCAGGGAAGATCAGTCACAAAGTGACCGGCGCGCCGCGGCAGCCTCCGCAGGCTGGAATGGTCTGGGCCAACACCGCCACCAAGATCTATTACAAGGAGGGCGACTCGCTGTACGGCAACACCAAGTCAGGCAAGTGGTTGACCGAGGAAGAAGCCGTCAAGCGGGGTTACCGCGAGACGAAACGGGACGCAGCCAGGTAGTTGCAGGCCCGAGTGGCGCTCGGAAGGCCACGCCTTCCGGCCGCCACTCGTCATTCCGATCCTTCCAACGACACTCACATCGATTGCGATTCCCCACCCCGGCAAGGCTTCCAACCCGCCGCAACACGCTGTCTACAAGTGAACAGACGAGCGTGTCCGGTCCTCCTAGAATTGTTGTGTCCAGGACTCGCCACGGGAGGCACGGACGCTGAGCCGTCGTCAACGACTCGAAACAATCGGTTGTCTGAAGGTTTGGTGTGTAATGCGCGTCAGTACGTTGAATCGGATGTTCGTTGCGGCGGCTGTCATCGGCGCCGTGTCGTTGGTCGGAACGAGCGTCCCGATCAGCGCGCAGCAGGACCAAAAGCGGCAGGAGCAGAAGAAGCAGCCGGCGGCGCAGAAACCCCAGTCACAGCACCCGCAGCAGCAACAGAAACCACAGCAACAGCGCCCGCAGCAGCAACAGAAACCACAGCAGCAGCGCCCGGCGCAGCAGGCGCAGAGGCCACAGCAACAGCGCCCGGCGCAGCAGGCGCAGCCGCAGCGACCGCAGCTGCAGCAACAGGCGCAGAGGCCGCAGCAACAGCGCGCGCCGCAGGCGCAGGCCCAGAGGCCGCAGCCGCAGCGCCCGGCGCCCCAGCAGCAGGCGCAGAGGCCTCAGCAGCTGGCACAGGCGCAGCCGCGGCAGATGCAGCGCCTGCCACAGCAGCAGCAGCAGCAACTGATCAGTCAGCAGCAGCAACGGGTGGTGCAGTACGGCGTCCAGATGGATCGGCAGCAGCGCCTGGCGCCGCAGCAGGCCGTGCTGCTGCAGCAGCAGCACCGTTCGGCGCAGTACAGTTTTCAGCTGCTCTACATCGCTGGCATGCGCGAACAGCAGCTGAGCATCCAGAACGCGCGCAGCTACAACTACGGCGGCGATCCCTACTTCTACACGCCGGCCAACTACCGGTACTCTCGTGGTGGCCACTACTACCAGACCAACGAGTACGGCGCCACGGTGCTCCGACGGGCCGTGAACTACGGCTATGAACAGGGCTACGGAGCTGGACGGGCGGATCGACAGGATCACTGGAAGTCCAATTACCGGACGTCGTATGCCTATCTGGATGGGAACTACGGATATGGCGGTTTCTATATCGAGCGGGCCGACTACAACTACTACTTCCGTGAGGGCTTCCGTCGCGGTTACGAAGACGGCTATTACGGCCGCTACCGGTACGGCGTACTCGCGAGCGGACGGTATACCATGCGGGCCCCCACGTTGTCGGTGATTCTCAACCTGCGGCTGTTTCGCTAGAGACTCACGACCCGGCGCCCGGCGCCGGTCACAATGACACACGGGGCATGTCCACGAAGCTGGCGTGCCTGGCCGGACCGGCGCGGTGGTCGCGCCTCTCCCGGCCGCTATCGTCGGTGACGCATGCCCGATAAGCCGGACACCCCTCCGAAGTCTCGATCCTCGCCCCGGGCGCCGAGGATCGTCGATCTCATTCGCCCCTACTGGAAGGGGCTGACGCTGGCGTTCATCGCCGTCCTCGGCGAAACGCTCACGGCCATCCTCGAGCCGTGGCCCATCAAGGTCGTCGTCGACAACATCCTGCAGTCGAAGCCGCTGCCGGGACTCCTGGGCCGGTTCGTCAGCGGCACCTTCGGCCGCGACCCCTATGCTGTGCTGAACTTCGCCGTGGCCGCCGTGGCCGCGGTGGCGATTGTCGGCGCCGTCAGCGCGTACTTCGAGAAATACCTGACGACCAGCGTCAGCCAGTGGGTCGGACACGACCTGCGCCGAACCCTGTACCACCATATCCAGCGGCTGTCGCTCGCCGAACACGACAAGGCGCGGACGGGCGACATGATCACGCGGGTCACGAGCGACATCGAAGTCATCCAGGACTTCATCGACTCCGCGCTGCTCGGCATTCTCGTCAACGTGATGACGCTGGTCGGCATGATCGCGGTCATGTTCTACCTCAACTGGCGTTTCACGCTCATCGCGCTGTCGGTCATGCCCGTGCTCTTCGTCGTGGTGTACCGCTACACGGGACGCATCAAGAAAGCCTCGCGGGCAGTGCGCCGGAAAGAAGGCGAACTGCTGTCGGTCGTGGAGGAAGTGCTGACGTCGATCCGGGTGGTCAAGGCCTTTGCGCGGGAAGACTACGAACAGGACCGATTCGACACCGAGAGCCTGGCCAACGTCGAGGCCGGCCTGCAGGCCCGGAGCCTCAAGGCCAAACTGGCTCCGGTCGTCGAGGTGATCGTCGCCGTCGGCACCTGCCTGGTGCTGGGATACGGCGCGCGACTCGCCCTGGCCGGGCAAATCAGCGCCGGCGTGCTCATCGTCTTCCTCTTGTATCTGGGCAAGATGTATAAGCCGATGCGCGATCTCTCGAAGATGGCCGACACCGTCTCCAAGTCGATGGTGGGTTACGAGCGCATCCAGGAAGTGCTCGACATCGAAAGCCTCGTCCGCGACGTGCCGGGCGCACGGCGGGCGCCGACTTTCACCGGTCAGATCGAGTTCAACAAGGTCAGCTTCGGCTACGGGGCCGACAAACCGATCCTCACGGACGTCAGTTTCAAGGTCGAAGCAGGACAGGTCGCGGCCATTGTCGGTCCGTCAGGTGCGGGGAAGACGACCATCGTGAGCCTGATCCCGCGGTTCTACGATCCGGTGTCCGGACAGGTCGTCATCCAGGGGACGGACATTCGGCGATATCAATTGAAGTCGCTTCGCGACCAGATGAGTTTCGTCCTGCAGGACACGCTGCTCTTCCGCGCGACGATCTGGGAAAACATCGCGTACGGCAAGCCTGGCGCCCCGCCCAAAGAGATCAGGCGCGCGGCCGAACTGGCGAACGCGCACGAGTTCATCGAGTCGATGCCCGAGGGCTACGACACGATGGTCGGCGAGCGCGGTGTCACGCTGTCGGGCGGTCAGCGCCAGCGCATCGCGATTGCCCGCGCCGTCATCCGCGACACACCGATCCTGATTCTCGACGAACCGACAGCCGGTCTCGACGCCGTCTCCGAGCGGGCCGTCATGGAAGCCCTGGACAGACTGATGCAGGGTCGAACGTCGGTCGTTATCGCCCATCGTCTCGGCACGGTCCGGCACGCGGACGTCATCTTCGTCGTCAAGGACTGCGAATTGGCCGAACAGGGCACGCACGAAACACTGCTGGCCCAAAACGGCGTGTACGCAGAGTTGCACCGAATCCAGACGGCCGGGGAAGCCGCGAACGGCGCACCTCCGACAGTGGCCGCGGTGGCGTGACCTGGCCGCGCGTGTTCACAACAGCACAGCCCGTCGGATCGGGGCTGGCTATCATCTCAACTGGGCGCCGATTGCTCTGTCGCAACGCTTTGCTGGGACCCACGAGGCATCTTCGTGGGTATCGGTTGAACCCGGCCAGCGCAAACGCATTTTCAGGTTGATATGGTGATCGCTATGAGAAAGACACGATACACGCTCGGACTTCTCGGTCTCGTCATGCTGATTGCGGGCGGCGTGGGCCTCCTTGCGCAGCAGGGGCAGCGATACCGCGACGGGCCGGCGGTCATCCCGATGTCGGGGACCTACGATCTCGAGACGACGCGGGGCGACAATGCGCAGCAGGCGGCCGATCTGGCCACGCGCAACCTGCGGCAGCCCCAGCGCGACCGCGCCTATCAGAGCCTCGTGAACCGGCTGCGGCCGCCGACAACGCTCGCGATCGATCGCAACGGGCGGACCGTCACGATCAGCTCGTCGAGCGGTCCACGCGCGACGTTCGACGCGGACGGGCGGACACAGAACGAACCCGGCCCGGGCGGACGCATGACGGCGACGCGCGCCGAGTTCATCGGCAACCGGCTGTCGGTTTCGACGAGCGGCAACCGCAACACCGATTTCCTGGTGACCTTCGAGCCGCTGGACAACGGCAACGGCCTGCTCGTCACGCGGCGCCTGGACAGTGACGATCTCCGGCGGCCCGTGACCGTTCAAAGTTACTACCGGAGGGTTGCCGACCAGCCACGGTGGGATGTCTACGCGCCGGAACCCGGCTACGCCCCGCGGCCGCCGAGGCCGTTCGCCGTGCCGGACAACACGCGGATCGTCGCCGTGCTGGACACCTCGCTCAGCACGCGCACGTCGCGCAGCGGCGAGCGGTTCTCGATGACCGTGCGGAGCCCGGAGGAGTACCAGGGCGCCCAGATCGACGGTGTCGTTGCCCGGGTCTCGCCGCGCGGCCAGGGCCGCAACGCGGACATGCAGATCGACTTCGATGCGATCCGCCTGCGCAACGGCCAGGCGGCTGAGTTCGACGCGGTCCTCGACACCGTGCGCACGCCCGGCGGCGTGACCCTGCGGGTCGATGCGTCGGGCAACGTGCCCGATGAGAGCCGCACCGACGCGACCATTCGACACGGCGCCGTCGGCGCCGCTCTCGGTGCGGTCATCGGCGCGTTCGCCGGCGGCGGCAAGGGCGCGGCCATTGGCGCAGCCGTGGGCGGCGTCGGCGGCGTGATCCTGGGCCAGGACCACGACGAATTCCTCGACCTGCCTCCGGGAACGCTGGTCTCGATCATCGTTACGCCACCGCGCCCCCGGACACCATAGCGACCAGAGCCACCGGCCAAAGGGCCGGAGGACGAGGACGTGAGCATGCGACGAACCACGTTGAAGTTGTGCGCCATCCTGACGTTGACCGTGGCAACCATGTCGGTCAGCGTCACCGCGCAGAAGCAGAAGAAGGACACCAGCGCCAAAAAGGTCAACGCCGCCAATTTGCCGGAGAGGATTTGGCGGGATCCGGGCGACATGGCGGCCCTGGACTTGACGTATGGGACCGGCGGGAAGGCGGACGCGCCGGACCCGACGGGCACGTTCACGTTCGTCAAGGAGGACCTGGCCCAGACGAGCCCGAAGTTCGTGGTGACCGACGAGCGGGGCGTCGAGTGGAAGGTCAAGCTGGGGGAGGAGTCGCAGGCGGAAACGGCAGCGACGCGGTTCCTGTGGGCGGCCGGCTACTTCACGGACGAAGACTATTACATGGCCGATCTCACCGTGAAGGGGCTGCCGGCATTGAAGCGTGGCCAGAAATTCGTTTCCTCCGACGGCATCGTCCACGGCGCCCGCCTGGAACGGAAGCGGACCGCGGTCAAGAAGCTTGGGGATTGGAACTGGTTCGACAATCCGTTTCTCGGACAGCGGGAACTGAACGGCCTGCGCGTGATGATGTCGCTCCTGAACAACTGGGACCTGAAGCAGATCAACAACTCCATCTACGTGGTGGACGGCGAGCGCCATTACCTGGTCAGCGACGCCGGCGCCACGTTCGGGAACACGGGCAACGTGGTGACGCGATCCAAGGGCGTGCCCAAGGCGTACGAGGACTCGAAGTTCATCGCGAAGGTCACTCCGGATGTCGTTGACCTCGTGCTCCACAGCCGCCCCCTGTTCCTGGGGGCCGTCCAGCCCGCCAACTATCGTGACCGCACGAAGATGGAAGGGATCACCAAGCAGATCCCGCGCGCCGACGCGAAGTGGCTGGGGCACCGGCTGTCGATGTTGACGGACGACCAGATTCGCGACGGGTTCCGCGCCGCGGGGTACGGCGCCGCCGACGTCGAAACGCTGACGAGAACCATCCGCACGCGCATTGCCGCGCTCGAGGCCTTATGACGTGCTACACAACGCAGGCGTCGAGGACACGACGGGGATGGGGGCCAGGGCTGCTGGCAATCTTCCTGTCGTGCGTCGTCGCGACTCCGATGCTCGCCGGCCAGGGCGCCACGCCGAATGCGGCGGGCTTCAAGGAGTTCTCTGACCAGGTGCAGCGGTACCTCAAGCTGCAAAAGGCGGTCGAGTCGGGCCTTCCCGCCATGAAATCCACGGATCTGCCGGAGATGATCACGGCGCACCAGCAGGCGCTGGCCAGGAAGATCCGGGAGGCGAGGCCGCACGCAAAGCCGGGCGACGTGTTCACGCCCGCGGCCTCCGAGGCGTTTCGCCGCGCCAGCCGTGCCGCACTCGAGGGCCCCGGCTCGGCCCACTCGCGCGCGTACATGCAGCCGGGGGCGCCCAACCCGCGCATGCGTCTGGCGGTGAACGGCATTTACCCGGACACCGAGCCGATCACGGCCCTCTCGCCCGCGCTGCTGGCGGCATTTCCGCCGCTGCCCGTCGAGGTGGCATACCGCGTCGTGGGCCGGACGCTGATCTTGATTGACGTGAAATCGCGTCTGATCGTCGATGTCGCTCGCCTCATCCTTCCCCCGGCATCATAGGACCTGGAGACACATATGCGACGTCGCGGCGTTCTCTCACTGGTTCTGTTGGCTGTTGTCACGCTGGTCCTGTCGGCCAGCGGCGCGGCTGACTTCGCGTTTCCGCTCCAGGCGAATTCGGTCCGCCTGGCCGTGATCGGCGATATGGGCACGGGCGAGCAGCCCCAGATCGATGTCGCGCAGCAAATGGTGAAGTCGCGCGCGGCCTTCCCGTTCGAGTTCGTCATCACACTGGGTGACAACATCTACACGGGCAGCCAGCCGTCCGATTTCGAGAAGGACTTCGCGTTGCCCTATAAGCCGCTTCTGGACGCCGGCGTGCCGTTCTACGCCACGCTGGGGAACCACGACAAAACAAACGAGCGGTTCTACAAGCCCTTCAACATGAACGGCGCGAACTACTACACGTACAAGAAGCGCAACGTGCGCTTCTTTGTGTTGGACAGCAACTACATGGATCCGAAGCAGACGGCGTGGCTCGAGATCCAGCTACGGGAGGCCGGCAATGGAGACTGGAAGATCTGTTACTTCCATCATCCGCTGTACTCCTCTGCAAGGTTTCACGGTCCGGCCATCGATCTGCGGAAGGTGCTCGAACCCCTGTTCGTCAAGTACGGCGTGGATGTCGTGTTTGCCGGCCACGACCACGTGTACGAGCGGGTGCGCCCGCAGCAGGGCATCTACTACTTCACGGAAGGGGCCTCCGGCTCGTTGCGCCCCGGCGATCTGGCGCCCTCGGCGATCACGGCGAAGGGATTCGATACCGATCGCACCTTCATGATGATCGAGATCGCCGGTGACGACCTGTACTTCCAGGCGACGTCGCGGATCGGCGTGGCGGTCGACTCCGGGGTGATTCACCGCACGATCCGGCCGACGTCGTGAGCATCGCACGAGGAGCAGCACATGTCGCGCGGACAATCGGCTTGCGTGGCCTTTGCCGCCTTGTTCACCCTGCTGTGCCGCGGCCCGCTCGTCGCGCAAACGGCGGCAGGGCCGCCTAACGGATTCACCCCGCGAGACGACGTCGAGATCGGGATCAATGCCGCCGCGTGGGTGGAGCGTCATCTGCCCGTGCTCCACGACGAAGCGGTGACGCGGTATCTGACGTTTGTCGTGCGCCGGCTGGTCGCCGCGCTGCCGTCCGAGCTGCAGTACCCCGAATTCCATTACTTTGTCCAGGTGATCGACGTGCGCGAGGTCAACGCGCGCGCCCTTCCGGGCGGACCGATCTTCGTCAATCGCGGGGTGATCGAGTCCGCGCGCTCGTCGGGCGAGCTGGCCGGCGTGATCGCCCACGAGCTCGGTCACATCGCCTTGCGCCACGGGACGGCGCAAGCCTCCAGGGTCACCGAGTTGACGATCGCCGCGCTCACCCGGGCGCTGGTGGCAACCCTCGAGGAGGGCTGCAGCACCGGTGTCGTCCGATCCGAGCACGAGCCGATCGACGGGGCAACGGCGCCAGGCCGATTTGCGCCGGAATACGAGCGCCAGGCGGACGCGCTCGGCGTGCGCGTCATGGCGCGCGCGGGATACGACCCTCGCGACATGGCCGGCCTCCTCCAGGCGATTGGCCGGGCCGACGAGCGTCGCCACGAGACCATCCTCCACGAAGCGGCGTCCCTGCGGGTGGAACATCCGGTGCGCGACACGCCGGCCTTCGAACGCGCACGCACGCGGTTGCGCGCGATGGCGCCGGCGCCGACGACGGCAGCGGCGCTCGGGACCAGCCTGCGACGCGACGCGACGCCGGCGCTCGACCTGGAGCGCCCGGGTCGCATCGAACCGACATCGGCGCGCTTCACGACCCACACCGACCGCAACCTCTTCCAGGTCCGCGTGCCTTCCAATTGGCGCGCGTTGCCCGATGGCACCGCGGTGGTGTTTGCCCCGCGGGGCGCATATGGAGACGCCGGCGGGCAGACGGTCTTCACGCACGGGGTCGAGATTGGACTGGTCCCTCGAGACAGCGACGATCTGCGAAGCGCGACCGACGCCCTCATCGCGCTACTCGCGAGCGACAACCCGAACCTCCGGCGACTCTCCGATGACGACCGCGTCCGTCTCGCCAATCGCCCGGCCCTGCGGGCGGTGATGTCGAACGTGTCGGACGTGACCGGCCGGGAGGAACGGATGGAGATCGTGACGGCGCTTCTCGGCGACGGCCGGCTCTTCTACGCGCTCGTGGTCGCCCCGCGCGATGAGTTCGACACGTACGACCCGACGTTTCGCCAGGTCGTCTCGTCGATCGGCATGATCCAGCAGACACGCGGCGACGTGCCAAAAGGACGTGCCGGCCGGCGGCGGGCGCCTGTTCAATCCGGGGCAGCGCGCTCTCAGACATTCCTGCCACACTCCACCGACGAGGTGCCATGAACCACAAGGTAGGCATTTGGATCGACCACAAGAAAGCGGTCATCGTGTCCGCTTCGGCGGGCCGCGTCACGGCCACGACGCTGGAATCCGACGTCGGACCGCACGCCCGATATTCGAGCCGGGCAGGGTACCCGACCCCGGACGGCCCACAGGAAGGCAAGGGCGAGAAGAAGTACGAGGAACGCCACGGCCAGCATCTCGACCGGTATTACGACGAGGTCATCCGTCGCCTGGGCCAACCCGAGGCGCTCCTGATCTTCGGGCCGGGAGAGGCCAAGCTCCAACTCAAGGAGCGTCTGAGCCGCTCCAAGGGGCTGTCGGAGCGTCTCGTGGTCGGCATCGAGACTACGGACAAGCTGACCGATCCGCAGATCGTCGCGAAGGTGAAGGAACACTTCGGAATCCATCCATGAGAAGAGTGGCCGCAGGGCAGAGGGGCCTTGTCTGGCGGCGAGGCTCTGGAAGGCACATCGAGGGGCCTCAATGACTGCGAACGCGACGCGCATTCTCGTCGTCGGGCACGACGACCCGGATGGTCGATCGATTCGGAAGGCGCTCGCCGACCTCCAGGACGGCGCATTCATCGTCGAGTGCGTGCCACGGCTGGTCGATGGCCTCGAACGACTGCGCGAGCCCGGGATCGCCGCGGTCCTGCTCGATCTGCGCCTGCCGGACAGCCAGGGGATCGCGACGTTCGACCAGGTCTGGCGCGCGGCGCCGCACGTCCCGATCCTCGTCATCGCCTCGCCGGATGACGAGGACGTGGCCGCGCAAGCCGTCACGCGCGGAGCGCAGGACTATCTCCAACGGGATCGCCTCGACAGCTACACGTTGCCGCGGGCCCTCAAGCGGATCATCGAACGAAAAGCGGCGGATGAGGCGTTGTTCCTCGAGCAGCAGCGCGCGGACGTCACGCTCAATTCGATCGGCGACGCCGTGCTCAGCACCGATCTTTCGGGCACGGTGACCTATCTCAATCCCGTGGCCGAGCGCATGACGGGCTGGGCGCGCCAGGAGGCGCTGGGGCGGCCGGTCGCCGAGGTGTTCCAGATCATCGACGCCGCGATGCGCGAACCCGCGCGCAACCCCATGGACCAGGCCATTCAGCTCGACCGGGTCCTCGGTTTGACCCCGAACTGCCTCCTCATCCGGCGCGACGGATTCGAGACGCCCATCGAAGACTCCGCCTCCCCCATCCACGATCGGGGCGGCCAGGTGATCGGCGCGGTGATCGTGTTCCGGGATGTGAGCCAGGCGCGGGCGATGTCCCTGCAGGCCGTCTACCTGGCGCAGCACGACTTTCTGACCGACTTGCCCAACAGGGTGCTGCTGAACGATCGTCTCACCCAGGCGATTGCCCTGGCCCACCGACACGGCCAGCGCCTTGCCGTCCTGTTCCTCGACCTCGATCGGTTCAAGCACGTGAACGACAGCCTGGGACATGCGATCGGCGACACGCTGCTGCAGTCGGTGGCACGACGCCTGGTGACGTGCGTCCGGAGCTCGGACACGGTCAGCCGTCAGGGCGGGGACGAATTCGTGGTGCTGCTGTCGGAGATCGGGCACGCGGACGATGCGGACGCCTGCGCGCAGAAGATCGGCAACGCGCTCGCCCCGCCGCACGACGTCGGGGACCACCATCTGCATGTCACCGCCACCATCGGGATCAGCATCTACCCCGACGACGGTCCGGATGCGGAGACGCTGATCAAGTGCGCGGACACCGCCATGTACCAGGCCAAGGACGGTGGCCGAAACACCTACCAGTTCTTCGAGCCGCACATGAACGCACGGGCCGTCGAACGGCAGGCGATTGAAGCGGGCCTGCACCGCGCCCTCGCCCGGAGCGAGTTCGTGCTCCACTACCAGCCGACGATCGATCTCGACACGGGCGCGATGACCGGCGTCGAGGCGCTGATCCGCTGGGCGCACCCGGAGCGGGGCCTCGTGTTCCCGAACGACTTCGTGCCGGTCGCCGAAGACAGCGGCCTCATCGTGCCGATTGGCCAGTGGGTCCTGTGCGAAGCCTGCAGGCAGGCCCGGGCGTGGATCGACGAAGGCCGGCGGCCGATGGCGGTGGCCGTCAACATCTCGGCGGCCGAGTTCCGGGACCCGCGCTTTCTGGAACACGTGCGCGCGGTGCTGACCGACAACCGGCTGGATGCCCGCTACCTCCAGATCGAGCTGACGGAGAGCTCCCTCGTCCGGCACGCCGAATCCACCGTCGTGACGCTCCAGGCCCTGAAAGACATGGGGGTGCAACTGGCGATCGACGACTTCGGGACGGGGTACTCGAGCTTGAGCTACCTGCGCCAGTTTCCCATCAACGTGCTCAAGATCGATCAGTCGTTCGTCCACGAGATCAGCGCCGATCCGATGGGCACCTCCATCGTCTGCGCCGTGATCAGCATGGGCAGGAGCCTCGGGTATCGAGTCATCGCGGAAGGCCTGGAAACGGAGGAGCAGCTCGTGTTTCTCCGGACCCAGCGGTGCAGCGAGGGACAGGGCAACTATTTCAGCGGGCCAGTGGGCGCCGCGCAGTTCGTCAGGCTGCTGGAACCCATCGGCTGAGACGGGTCGCGACGCTTACGATTGCCCTCCGGAGCAGGCCAGCGTCCCGGATGCCTGGCCGGCGACACCGGCATAGGACCACATGCTGTCGTAGACGATCCAGATCGTCGTGTCCGGCTGGAAGGCAAGCAGACGACCGGGTTCGTCAATGACGATCGGAATGACCGTCTGACCGAACCTGAGTTGCCCGTCGCTCCAGCTCACCGCGAACGTGCCCACCAGTTGCGCCTTCCCGAACCAGTAGGCGGCATCCACCGTGCCCTGGCAACGACGCGTGGGCTCCGGCGTCTGTGTGGGCGTCGGTGCTGTGGCGGTGGGCGTCGGTGTGGCGGTGGGCGTCGGTGTGACCGTGGGCGTCGTCGGCGCGGGGGCGTCAGCGCGGGCCGGCGCGACGGACATGCTGGCTGCGCCTGGCGCCACCGGCGCGACCGGGGAGACGCACGCCGACAGCGCGACAACGCACGCCAGGATGAGGGCTCTGACCATTTCTCTGCCTCCACTTCGCGGCTGTGTCCGCCGGCTTGGGCGCCGGGACCGTGAGGTCTCGCCGTGTGTGATCTGCGTTACTCGCCCGGCATGGTCCGCACGGTGGAACACGCCTGGCGGCGAGACGATCACCCGGCCACGCCGGTACGGACGCGTCGGATCTCCCCGGTCACAGGCGTCCTGAGACCAGGTGGATGATCGCCACGAAGAGGGCGGCGCCGATGATCGACCACAGGATCGGGAACGGATGCCCGCTGATGTGGACCACGAGAGGCTCCGGGAGCCTGAGCCGGGCCGCCAGCAAAGGCCCGACCAGCGCGCCGATGAACCCGAGCGCTGTCGAGACGAGGAGCCCACCGCGCACCCCGCCCGCGATGGCCTTGCCAATGGCGCCGCAGACGGCCGCGACGACGATGAGGAGGATGAGCCCCGGCAATGTGATCGTCATGACGCGTCGGTCCTTCCGCTGAAAGTGAACGCGCCGGCCAGCCAGCCGGCGACCCTTGCGGACCGCCGGCCCTGGCCGTCGCCGATGCGCCGGGCGTTACTTCCCGAAATGCACCCGCACGCCGCCCCAGAACTGGTAGTTGTTCTGGACGTCGTCGATGTGATCGAAGAACAGGCGGCCTTCCACGAGGAAGTACACCTGGTGCTTCGGGTGGTTCCCGAGCGGCACGCCGAAATGCAGCATCCACGCGGGCGTGAACGTGTCGCTGTGCGTCAGGTCCCACAGCGAGAGGCCGGTGCCGAGGAACATCCCGCTGTTCAGGTACTTGTTCGCCTCGATATCGGCCATCACTTCGTGCTCGCGCACCTTGTTGTCGTCGTTCACCAGGCTGAACGCGACGCCGGCGGCACCGGCGATCTCCCAGTCGTTGTGGAACCGTTTCGAGACGCCCAACTTCACGCCGATGAGCGGCGAGCACTGGGCGAAGTCCGTTGCACCGCTGTTCGCGATGACAGGACCGCCGCCGACCGTCGTCCGGCCGTCGACCGGGCGCACGCGGCGATCCTTGCCGCCGAGGGCGTCGATGAAGACCGATGCGTGGCCGACGGGTTTCTCGATCGTGGTACCCTCGTCGCACGTGACGGTGCCCTCGTAGCGGTTGCCGCCCGACTCGACGGTCCGCGGCGTGCTCACCGTGGCGGTCGCGCGATAGGTGCCCGGCTTGCGCACCATGAATTTCCCCGTCAGGCTGGGGTCGAGCGTCAGCGCCTGCCCGACCACCACGCCGGCGTCGTCACGCAGTTCCACCGTGACCGCGGGAGCGACGTCGCTCGTGCCCGTCGTGCAGCGCGTCGCATTGACGGTAATCTCCCAGCCACCCTTCACGCGAGCCGAGGACAACGCCATGCTGCAGGTCGGCCGGACGACGGTCGGCGGGCGTGGCGGTTCCGGCGGCGCAGGGCACGCGTCCACGTGGGCCGTTCGCGGCGTCACGACATAGGGCCGGCCCCTCGTATCGGTCGCGTCGAACGTGTAATCGCCAGGCTTGTTGGACGCGAATGTCCAGGACGGCGCGGTCATCTCACCCGCCGGTTGACCGTTGATGGCCACGCTCACCCGCTGCACGCGCGCCAGGTCCCGGCTGCTCGCCCTCACCGTTTCGCGCAGGGTACCCGACGGCTCGCACACGCGGTCGACCGAGACGCCGACCGGCTCGCCCTCGATCTCCTTGACCGACATCAGCGACAGATTGCCGCACGCCTTCGGCACGATGAACGTGTAGATCTTGTAGTCGTTCGTGACGCGGAACAGAAACGCGTCGAACGGCTTGTTGCCGGCCCATCGGACCCTCTCGAGCCGGCCCGGCGCGCGGTGTCCCTTCCTGGCGTTGGGCCGGTAGGCCATCCACAGCAGGGTCGATCCCGGCTCGACCTTGCAGTCCACGATGACCCCGTCGGCTGGCGTCGCATCGCTGCACGAGCCGCCCTTCACCGAAGAGGCGGCCCCGGTGAACGCTGCCAGCACGGCGTCAGATATTTCGGGAATTCCGCTCTCGCGCAGCATCGTCCGGATGTCCTCCGCCAGACCCTTTTTCGCCGCCATCCGCTTCAGACCGTCAGCCGTTTTCAAGGGTGGCGTGTAGAACGCCGCCGAGCCACCGAGCCGATGGGCGTTGTGCCACGTGTCTGCTCCGCCGACCTGCGCGGCGGCCACTGGCGCGAGCACCAGCGCGATTGCGATCGCACCCGTGCCGATGGCGAATACACGACGAAATGAACTGAACATCAACCCCTCCTCGTAAAGAACCGTGTCCGGGGTGACCCGCATCAGAACGACGAGGATGACCACAGCCGGCGGAACGTGGACGAAGCCAAGCGCACCAGAAGCCTGATCGCATGCTCGGCTTCAACATGGTAGGCCGGAGGGATTGGGCTCGTCTGTTCAGTTATGCACAGCCGGGGTGTGAAAGGGGACTTCGCGTCCGGGCTTCGTCGCGACCGTCGCCAGCAGGTACCCGTGGCGGCGCACCGCCGGCAGGTGTCGGTCGAGGAAGACGAAGGGCCACACGAGGGCGCCCGTGAGCGCCGAGAGGGGCCGGCACCGCACGTGGCAGGCGAGGTCCAGCATCCTGAGCCAGCCCGGGATGAAGAGGATCGCCGTTTCCGCCACGACCTCGAGGCCGGCGCGTTCGAGCATCTGCCTCAGGGCGCGACGCGAGAAGGACTTCTCGTACCCGTACGCGTAGAGCCCCAGGGCCTGGAGCGCCGCCGCGAGGAGCGGCCGGAGAAACGGATCGTAACGGTTCGGCACGCCGACAATGGCGCGGCCGCCAGGCTTGAGCACGCGCGCGAGTTCCTGGAGCGCGCGCTCGGGGTCGCGGACGTGCTCGATGGTGCCCATGGAGTAGACGGCGTCGAAGCTCGCGTCGCGAAAGGGCAGCTCGCGCACGTCGGCCACCGCGCCGCGCAGCGGCTCGCGATCGAAGGCAGCGCGCGCCTCGCTCACCGTGGGCTCCGAGATGTCGATGCCGTAGACGCGGGCGCCCTGCCGGCCGGCCCAGGCGAGGATGCGCGTGTTCTTGGCCTCGTCCCACAGATCGCTCTTGAACACCCGCAGCCCGCGCAGCGGGGGAAAGTGCTCGGCGAACAGACGGCGTTCGTTCTCCGAGTAGTAGCGGGTCGAGGCCGCCCCGCCCAGGTCGGGGAAGCGCTCGCCCACGTCGGCCCAGAAGCGGCGATACGCCGACGGCACGGTCGAGGCCCGAACGCCACCGCGCGTATCCGATGGCCGTGTCACCGCTGCTCTCCCTGCGCCGTCCACCGCCAGGTGCCGACGGCAAACGACAGCGGACGCCGGTCGCCGTTCTTCAGCAGATCATCCGCGACCCTCGGCGGGTCGATCGGGTGAAACGCCAGTTCGTGATCGCCAGGGGACAGGGCGAGCGGGCCGATCCGGTAGAGACGACGCGGTTGCTCGATGACCAGCATCTGCGCCGCCTGCCGATCGAGCAGCAGATCCAGGCGGCGGACGCCGCCGAACGCCGACAGCTCGACGTCGACGGTGGCGACAACCGGCCGACCGCTGCTGTTCACGATGTTCCAGGACGCATCGGGTCCCATCCATCGCCACGTCAGGCGCTCATCGTGCTCGCGCGCAGAGAATGCGCTCATGTGCGCCGTGTAAACCGGGGCCGGTGGTGCCGTGACCGCGAACACGTCGGCATCGTCGAAGCGGACCTGCGCCCGCAGGCCTTCGGGCGTCGGCCGCTCGGCGAACCATCGTTCCTCCCAGGTGCCTCGCCGCAGCAGCAGATGCGTGAACCCGGCGGCCGCCAGCTTCCCGGGAAGATCCGCCTCCCCGCAGTCATCGAAGGCACCGCCCAGCAGCGTGACGCGCTGGCCCGTGAGCCACTCGACTGACGCCGACGCCGTCGTACGGGGGACGCAGTCGAGCACGCGCACGCGATCGGGCTGTCGCGCGATCCAGCGGTGCGCGCTCGTGGGCAGCACGTCGCGCCACAGGGCCGGCGGCCACACCAGGTATTCGCCGGCGGCGAGGGCCACAAGTGCGACGCACACGATCTGCGCGCGCCAGGTCCCGGCCCGGCGGAGATAGTCCACGCCGATGCCCGCCAGCAGCGCCGCCATGAGCTGCACGACGACGCCGAACCGCGCGTAGGACCGGAACATCGGCACGAGGTGGTACAGAAGCGCGGAAGGCCGGACGAACGTGAACGCCCCGATTGTCCGTTCCGGCGACAGCGAGCACAGGAGCGCGGCCACCGCGACAATGACGAGAATCGGCACGCGCGTGAGCGACGCGGATTGTCGGTGGCGGACCAGCCATCCAACGGACGCGATGAGCCCGAGCGCGACGAGTCCCCAGCCGAGGCTCACCTGCTGTTCGAGCAGCCCCTCGCGGACGCCCGCGCCGTTCCAGATGCGATGCGCCGCTTCGCCGAGCAGCGGATGCGCGACGGGCGGAACCAGGTAACTCCACCATTTCGCGCTGTAGCGGAACAGGTCGGCACGAGGGAAGGCGAACGCTGCGCGGTTCACGACGACGGCGCGGGCGGCGTACACCGCGTAGGCGAGGCCGGAGACGGCGATGACCACAAGACTTCCGACCGTGATGCACAGCCGGCGCATCGATCGTGCGCCCTCGCGGCGGGTGACGAGCCAGTACGCGGCCACCGCGACCGGAGTGATGACGGCCGCAATCAGGCCGCCGTAGAAGTTCGAGAGCGTCACGGCCAGCGTCGCGGCGACGAGGAACCCAATCGCTGACGGCGAGGCCGCGTCGAGACACCGCCACAGCGCGAGCAGGTACAGCGGCACCCACTGTGTCTGCGCGATCTGAGGATGGTAGGCGGCATGCGCGAGATGGAAGGGCGAGAACGCGTAGGCGAGCGCCGCAAAGGTGGCCCCGGCCGGCTGGAGCCCGAGGTGACGCGCGAGCGCGTACGCGGCGGCGGCGGCCAGGGGAAAGGTGAGCAGCACCAGCCAGTTGTACGCGGCCACCGGGCCCGCCGCCCGCGCGAGCAGCGCGCCGGTGACGTCGGTGACCGGCTGCGAGTAGGCGCCGAGGGCGATCGGGCGGCCGAACTGCTCCATCACGGTGAACGGGTCGTGGTGCCGACCGACGATCTCCATGCCGAAGAGCCGCTCGGATGGCGCGCGCAGAACGGGGGCGGCGATGACCAGCGTGATGACGAACGCGACCGCCGAGACCGCGGCCACTTCCCGCCATCGCGCGCCCCCGCGCGATCGCGTCGTCCCGCGCGACGGCTGCAGGGTTTCAATCACGGGCGCCGCCTCCCAACGCGGTCGCGACGGGTGTGGCCCTGTGGAGCCGCCAGTCAACGTTCGCGACGGTCGCGATCGCGAGCAGCGGACCGACCACCGCCCAGGCGCGGACGTCGCGTACATGGAGTGTGAAATGGGAGTGGGTGGCGACGACGTGGAGCACCGGCAGGGCCGCCACCTGCGTGAGCGCGAGCAGTGCGAGGCCGGCCAGGAAGCGCCTCCAGCCAATGGCGCCGAAGGCTGCCACGATGAGCGCCATGTAGAGGCCAACCTGGAAGGCCGGCAGGGCCGCGATGGCGCCTTGCGGGTCGTCGAGCGGCGCGCTCGCGGCGACGATCGGCGCGGCACTGCCAAGCAACTGCGCGGCCCACGCGACGGCCTGTGTGTAGGGCGGGCCGAGCCAGTGAACGAGAACGGACCCCAGGAGCATGGCCAGCAGCGCCCGGCGCAGGGCCGTCCCGCCGACGCCGTGACGCCAGGCGGCGGCGACGCACACCACCACTGCGGCCAGCAGCAGCTGGTAGAAGGCGTGGACCAGGAAGGTGGGCGACCCGACGAGCGCCGCCGGAAGGGCCACCACCAGCAACCGGGCAATGCCAAGGCCCACAAAGAGCGGCGCCGTGGCGGCCAGGCCCAGGACGCGCTGGCGCCACGTGCGCGAATAGGCGAGGACTGCCGCCAGGTAGACCGGGATGAGCGGCGTGGAGATGCACTCCTGGGTGACCAGGAAGCCGCCCCGGGGCGTCCACAGCACGTTGGCCGCAGCGCTGGCCTCGACGCCGATCAGTCGGAGCGCCGCTGCCGCCGCACGCGCGATGAAGGCCGCCACCACGAGGACGCGGGCGTTCTCGAGGTAGATCGGCGAGGCCGCAATAAAGACGAGGAGCAGCGCCGCGGTGAGGATAACAAAGCGGCGGGTGGCGCGCGCCGGCCCACGGACAGCCACCGGCGCCGCCTGCGAAAGCGGCAGAGCGGGCGCCGCCCCGACGCCGCGCCGCCTGTCTGCGGCGCGCATCCAGGCGAAGACGTAGCCGGCGATGGCCAGCGTGAGCACCGCCGGCCACAGGTAGACGTGGAGCGTCTCGAACCACGCCGGCGACGCCACGGCGCGGCCGAGCGTGCCGATGCGCAGGGTATTGAGGCCGAGGATGAGGGCCACGCCGCCGCCGGCCCCCGCAAGGCGCATTCGCCACGTCGCCGGGTACGCCAGGACGACGCCGAGGCAGAGCGCTACGGCGTCGGCGCCGCTGCACGCAAGCGTGGTCTCGATCGGAAGCGCGGGCGTCCCGCACAGTCGTGAAGCGAGTCGCCCCTGTAATTGCGTGATCGGCAGGACGCCGTGGACTTCGACCCAGTCCAGGCGCAGAAGACCGAACAGACCCAGACTCCAAGCCACGGCGCGCAGCGCGAAGGCGACGGCGCGGGTCCGGCTGCGGCTGGCGTCCGTCGGCACGGCAGATCTCCTCGACCGGGACGGGGGGCGCGCCCGAGAGTGGCGGATGCCCGCGTCAGCGCGGGTCTTGGAGCGCCCGCCGGATCTCGCCTGCGGTCGCGCGCAGCATCTTCCGCATGGCCGTGCTCGGAAGGCGCGCAATGCTGGTGTCGACCCCGCTCAGCGGCGACGACGTCTCGCCACCACTGTCGATCGCAGTCCCCAACGACGCCACCTCCACGCGCACGGCCACCGACGCCCGACCGCGATCCAGCCAGCCGGCGTACCGCTGCAGCGTCACGTACAACAGCTTGACCGATTCCAGGCTCACCTCAGGCAACCCTGACGTTCTCGCCTCTCGGTCCCTTCGGGCCCTGTCCGCGTTCGAACGTGACGGCCTGCCCTTCCTGAAGGTCGTCGAACCGGGTCTCGCTGCAGGCCGAGTTGTGGAAGAAATACTCGTTGCCGTCGCTGGCCAGGATGAACCCGAAGCCTTTTTCACTGACGAGCCGCTTGATCGTGCCATTCATCGTCGACATGCCGTCTCCTTGAAAGTTCGTCGCCCAAAATAGGATCGGGAGCATTCAGCCGCTCTCGCCGCGTCGCCCGGCGCAAGCTGGAAAATGCTCGAGCCGTTAATCATACGCGCATCGGCCGTTCCGCAAGTGTGCACTTCGGCACACCTGGCAAAACGGGCGATGAAACGGCTGGGGCGACTGCGCTCCTGGCGAGCTCCCGCACCTGCGAGTCGCGCGCAGCACGGGCGCAGCCGCGGCCCTCGACGAGCCGTCGGTCGCCGGGAAATCCAAGAACGGCGTCCGACGCTGATTTCGCGGGCGCGATGACAAAGCGGCCGCTGTAGTTCTCGGTGATACGGTCGCCTAGCCTAGTAGATCATGTCGCCGTTCAGGAAGGCCCGCGTGCGGGGATCGCGCGGTGCGTCGAGCAGTATCGCGGTCGGGGCAACCTCCACGATCTGGCCGTCGAGCAGGAGGGCCGTGCGATTGGCGAGACGGCGCGCCTGGAAGATCTGGTGCGTCGCGAGCACGATCGTGGTGCCCTGCGCCTGGCGATCGCGGATCAGGTCTTCGACCAGGCGGACGTTGCGGGGATCGAGGTTGGCAGTCGGTTCGTCGAGCAGCAGCGCCTTCGGATTGAATGCCAGGGCGCGGCCGAACGCGACCCGCTGGATCTCGCCGCCCGACAACGTGCGCGCCGGCGTCGCGGCCAGGCGGTCGAGGCCGAGCGCCTCGAGGAGACGGTCCACCTCGCGTCGATCGTGATGCACGCGGCGCACGCGCAGGCCGTAGGTCAGGTTTGCCCGCACGGACCTGTCGAGCACGACCGGGCGCTGGAAGACGCAGGTCACCTGTCGCCTGGTCTCGAGCGACACCCCATCGCCTGCGGGGAAGCCGTCGTAGACAATCCGCCCGCCGGTCGGCCGCTCGAGGAACTGCAGCAGGCGGAGCAGCGTGCTCTTCCCCGAACCGCTCGGCCCAATCACGCACAACGTCTCGCCGCGTTTGATCTCGAGCTCGTCGATCTGCAACACGAGCCGATCGCCGTACTGGTGCCGCACCGCCTCGAGCCGATAGAGCGCGTCGGGGGCTGCCATCAGTCGCGCAACCGGCCCTGCAGGCGCAGCAGGAAGAAATTGGCACTGAACGCCACGGCGATCAGCACGACCCCCAGTGCCATGGCCATCGCGAAGTCGCCCTGCCGGGCGTAGAGCACGATCGCGGTGGTCAGGACGCGCGTCTGCCCTTCGACGTTTCCACCGACGAGCATCACCGCGCCCACCTCGGAGATGATCCCGCCGAACGCGGCGACGATGGCCGCGGTGACGCCCACGCGGGCCTCGCGCACGACCGTCCACGCAATCTGCCACGGTGACGCGCCGAGCGCGAACACCTGCGCGTGCACCGAACGGTCCACGCCCGCCACGGCGCTCATCGTGAGGCCTGCGACCAGCGGGAGCGCAATGACGGTCTGGGCCACCACCATGGCCGCCGGCGTGAACAGCCAGCCAAGCGATCCGAGCGGCCCCACGCGCGAGAGCAGCATGTAGACGAACAGGCCGACGACGACCGGCGGCAGCCCCATCCCGGTGTAGATGGCCAGCGTGACGACACGCTGTCCGCGAAACCGCACGAGGCCCAGCATCGCGCCGACGGGCACGCCCACGAGGCAGGCGATGAGCAGCGCCGCTCCCGTCACCCGCAGCGTGAGCGCGACGATGGTGATGAGCTCGGGGCGAACGAGATCGGTGAGAGGGTTGATGTTCACGTTCGACGGCGAGGTCTACCGCACCACGGTAATCGTCTTCACCCAGTGCGAGTAGCGGCCGGCGAACTCGTCCTGGCCGACCACCAACTGGATGAGGCCGTCACGTCCGGGGAGCGGCTGCCCGTCCCGTTCGTAGGCCAGCAGCACCACTGGTCTGTCAGGCGCAGGGCGCGACGCGTCCCGGCTGGCGGCAGCCGGACGCCGGAGCCACTCGATCATCACCTGCAGATCCGCGCGGCGCAACTGGCTCTCGGTGTAGCCATTCATCCCCGCGTGCCGGTCACCTCCCGCGCGAAGAAGCGCCAGGACCGCGTCGACCGTCCATGGCTCTCCCGCCAGTGCGGGCGCGGGCCGCTTGGCGGCGGGGGCGGTGCCCTCGGCCAGCACGCCGTGACACTCGTTGCAGCCCTTGGTGTTGTAGATCTGCAAACCCGGTGGCGGGTTCGAGAAGATCTCGTCCCAGAAAAGTGTGGCGGTCCATCCATCGCTGCTCGTCACGACGATCCGGCTTCCCGCGTGGGCGCGTGTGGTGATCCCCGGATCGGCCTTCACGAGGACGTCAGCGAGCGAGGCGCCGGCCCAGTCGTGCACGCCGAGCGGGCCCATCTTCACGCCGACGATGGCGTGCCGCGCGAGACGCGATCGCGGGAGCGCCCGCAGAGCGTCGAGCGTGAGCGTCCGGCTCACCGGCCCGATGTTCACCGTGACGTCCCGGGTGGTGCGAGGATCCTCACTGGCCGGGTAAAAGAGCGGCTGGCCGAAGCGCTCGAGTCCGAATGCCCCGATCGCGCGTTGCGTCTCCGGCGACACCAGCCACTCCACCATGCGCGTCGCGAGCGCGAAGTTGACGCCCGGGTGGACGTCGGGGTTGACGGCCATGACGCCGTATGGATTGCGAAGCGCCGGATCCTGGTTCTCGGCGATCGTCTTTCCGCCGAGCAGCAGCCGCAGCGCCGGCAGCTTGTCCCGCATGGAGAGCCAGGTGCCCCGATCGGCGAGCGCGTAGGCGAGCAACTCGTTCGCCGTGACGAGCGTCTCGCCCATTCCCTGGCCGACGGACCGGTACCAGCCGCTCCCCGCCGGCGAGAGCTTCGCCGCGGCCCAGAGTTCCTTCTCTTTCGTGTCGGTACCCGACCGATCGCCGCGGCTCACGAATGGCGCCGCGGCCTTCGCGATGGCCGCCAACGCGTCGCTCGCCCGGGCGATGCCCGCGATCCGCGCGGGATCGGCCGCCGGCCCGACGACCACGAAATCGTTGTACATCACGTCGCGCCGTTCGCGCGCGTGATGTTCGGCCACGAACTGGTCCTCCGCCTGGCGCGCGTGCACCAAAAGGACGTCCGCGTCACCACGGCGTCCAATCTCGAGCGCCTGGCCGGTGCCCACCGCGATAACCTCGACGCGGCACGCGCATTTCTGCTCGAACGCCGGCAGAAGGGCCTTCAGCAATCCCGAATCGTCCGTGCTCGTCGTCGTGGCGAGCCGAAGGACAGGAGGCGCGGCTGCGGGAACGGAGGCGAATGCCAGGATGAATGCGAGACCGACGACCACCGGCAGGAGGCGCATCCGACGCGACATCATGATGGATATGAGTACCACATCCATCGCCTGGCCGCCATGCCGGAGTGCGCGGGCGCGCGAGCACGGATCGGGCGGAGACTGCAGGATATAATCTGCGCCGATGCGCCTCGTCACCGTTTCGCTCGCGCTGGTGCTGCTCGCGGATCCGCTGGTCACCGCGCCCGTGGTTCGCGACGCGCGCCACACCGTCGCGCTGAAGACCCTCGTCCCGGCCGGCGATCCGCTGCACGGCCACGACCTGGAGTTCGACGCCCGGTTCGCCGTGACAATGGCGGACGCTGCCACGTCCACCGGCGACGCGCGGGTGGATTCCCTGGCGTTGCTGCCCGCGGCATCGCACCTGCTCGCCCACGCGCGGCAGTTCGATTACTCGGTGCCGCAGGAGTCGGCCCAGGCGCTCGTTGGGCACCTGCTCACCCACTCCGCCGGACGGGAGGCGGCCATCAACCGCGCCGTGGCGTTCTTCATGGGGCCGCTGCTCGACGATCCCCGCTGGATCGATGACACGCTGCGGTACCTGCCCGACGGATTCCGGTTCCGCGGAAGCCTGTTCCTCGTTGCCGGGTACGATATCGGCGTCGCCCTCGCGCCGAACGCCTCGCTGAACGCGGCGCACGCGCACTTCGACGGCCACCCACGCGAGCTGCTCTACTACGCCATCCACGAACTGCACCACGTCGGCTTCATGACCTACGCGCCGCCGCCGCGTATGGCTGACGTGTACACGTGCGCGGACCTGCTGCGCCTGGTGAACTACTGCACGGCGCTCGAGGGAACGGCCGTGCTCGCGGCATTCGATCGGCGCGCGCGCGAACATGCGCTGGCGGATGATGAGGATTACCGGGCGCTGGCCGACGAGCCGAGAATGCGCCAGGACGAGGCGCAGTACCTGCGCGACTACGACTACGTGAAGCGCCGCGCAACGGAGGCGGTCGACGCGGATGCGCTGGCCGTCGTCGAGCGGATGTCAGGTGGCGAGCGGTTGTGGTACCGCGTCGGCGCGCAGATGGCGCGGGAAATCGAGCGCGCGAGCGGGCGGTCCGCCCTGACCTCGCTCATCGCGAGCGATCCGACACGGCTGGTCGATCGGTATCGCCGGCTCCGCGGCCGGTGAACGGCCGGGTGCGTTGAACGCTGACTCGGACTAGAATCCGTTGCAGAAGGAGACATGATGCGCAAGATCGCGTTCGTCCTGACGCTGGCTGCCGTGGCGCCGCTCGTCGCGCAGTCCCCCTCGCACTACCGCGTCACACACACCTACACCCTGGGCGGAGACGGCGGCTGGGACTACATCGTCCCCGATCCGCCGAATCACCGGCTGTTCATCGGCCGGCAGGATCGCGTGATGGTCGTTGACGAAGATACCGGCACGCTGCTCGGCGAGGTCACCGGCATCCAGGGCGCGCACGGGACCGCGGTGGCAGGCCGCACGGGACACGGATTTGCCACGTCGGGTAACGACCAGTCCGTGGTCATGTTCGATCTGAAGACGTTCAAGGCGCTCGGTCGCATCCCCGCGGCCGAAGACGCCGACGCGATCATCTACGACGGCGCGTCGAATCGGGTCTTCACGTTCAACGGCGACGCGCACTCCTCGACCGTGATCGATCCGGTGGCGGGAAAGCTCATCACGAATATTCCGCTCGGCGGCAAACCGGAATATGGCGCGTCGGCCGGCGACGGCAAGGTGTACGGGAACCTCACCGACACGAGCGAGGTGGTCGAGATCGACGCGAAGACGGCGACCGTGGCGCGGCGCTGGTCCACCGCCCCGTGCAAGCAACCGGTCGCCATGGCCCTCGACACCGCCCACCACCGCCTGTTCAGCGGGTGCCGCAGCGGCCTCATGGCGATCTCCGATTACCAGGCCGGCAAGGTGGTCGCCACGGTTCCAATCGGTGCGGGCGTTGACGGCGTCGGGTTCGACGCGACTTCGGGCGACGCGTTTGCGTCGAATGCCGATGGCACGCTGACGGTCGTTCACCAGGACGGACCGGACCAGTATCACGTCGCCGAGACGCTGCAGACGCCGCAGGGCGCGCGCAACATGGGGCTCGACCCCACCAATCACCGCGTGTTCATCGTGTCGGCGAAATTCGGACCGGCGCCGGCCGGCGGCAGGGGCAGAGGACCGGTCCTGCCCGGCTCGTTCACGTTGATGGTGATTGAGCGCGAGCCCGCAGCGCGCTGAACGACGCGCTCGCCACTACTGGTGTGCGTAGCGGGTGGCCGCGGCGAGATCCCTGCGCAACTCCTCCGCCGTACGGCGCGGGCCGTAGCCGGGTGTGTCGCGCTGGATGCGCCACCCCTCTCGCAGCGGACCGGCATCGACCGTGTCGAAGCCGAACTCGTCGAACAGGCGCGTGACCACGGCCTTCGCCCCGGCGTCGTCGCCGGCGATGGCGAGCGCGCGACGATTCTTCGTGCCGGATGGCTGATTGTCGGTGGTCAGCGCGGCCGCATAGATATGGTTGAAGCCCTTGACGACCTTCGAGGTCGGCAAGTGGGCCTGCAGGAGCTCGGCGGTGGTGGTGGACTCGTTGTCGAGCTCAGGGATGCGGCCATCGCGCTGAGGATAGTAGTTGTTCGTGTCGATCACGATCTTGCCCGCCAGGGGCTCGACCGGAACGGCGCGATAGTTCTTCAGCGGCACCGTGACGACGACGATGTCGCCGGCCTTCGCCGCCTCGGCGGGCGTCGCGGCGCACGCTTTCAGGCCGAGTTCGGCGACGAGCGAGGATAAGGTCTCCGGCCCGCGGGAATTGCTGATGACGACGTCGTAGCCGTGCGCGACCGCGAGTCGCGCGAGCTGGCTTCCGATGTGTCCCGCGCCAATCAGTCCAATCGTTCTGAGGTCGGTCATTGGAACCTCCTGAAATGGCGCCAGCCAGCGAGTGCGCGCGGCATGGCGTGCTTACCCTCGCTTGCAATCGACGAGCCGCGACGTCCGCAACCTACCGGGCCTTCGCCCGCCGCCTGGCCGCCCAGTACCGCTTCATCCGGAGGCTGACTTCTTTCCGCTGCGCAGCCGTCATGGTCCGCTGGCGGCGGCGTGCCTTCGGTCTCTGAACGTCGGGCTTCTTCGCGAACGGGCCGGGGCCGTCGCCGCCGCTTCGGACGGTCTTGCGAGGCGGGCCGGGGCGCGCGGGCGCCGAGCCAAGGTCAGGAAATGCCTCGAGGATGGCGTCCATTTCCGCGACGAGTTCCGCGAGACGCGCGTGGGCACCGAGACGGGCGAGCGCTTTCAGGTCGAGGTTTGCCATACAGCATTGTGTTGTAACGCCGAGGCGATGGGCAAGCTGATAAACTGCGGCAACGCTTCACATATCATTCCGACCGCAGCGCGGTGATCGGATCGACCCTGAGCGCGCGCAGTGTCGGGACCAGGCTCCCGGCGATCGTCATCACGAGCGACAAGGCGACGGCGGCCGCGAGCGTGGGTCCGTCGGTCGGCTTCACGCCCGCCAGCAAGGCTTCCATGCTGCGTCCCACGCCAGACGAGGCCGGGTACAGCCGAAGCAGCAGGTTGTAGAAAGACATCATCGCTGACCTGCACAGGGCTGAAGCCCTGTGCCACAGGTATGGCGGCCGCCGGACTGGCGTGTCATGCGCGCCCCGGGGCGAACCCGGCCGCCCGCGCCATCCGGACCAGCTGCGTGAGCCGGCGCGTCTCGGCCCGCGCGACGGCCTCACCCAGGGGCGTGATCCGGTAGTACCGCCGGCGCTCGTCATCCTTTGTCGCCGCCGGACGCTGGCGCGGCTCGACGATGAGCCCGTCGTCAAACATGCGCTGGATGGAGCGATACAGGGTGCCGGCGCTCAGCTTCAGCTCGCCGTTCGTCCGCGCGGCGATGTCCTGGATGATGGCGTAGCCGTGCCGGTCCTGCTCGGCGACGGCGACGAGGATGTGGAACGTGGCGCGCGGCAGTGGCAGGAAGCCGGCGGCGGCGCGGTCGAGGTCTCGCATAGCCAGTGAGGCTATATCCAGTGTGGATATATTGTCAATGGCGGACGCGCCAGCAGCATACGCCGCACTGCGAGTTGCCGCCGGCGCGCTTGCTCGACGAGCGGGCGCCAGACGGCGTGCACGAGGCACCGCTTGATGAGAAAGCGCCAAAGGCGGTTCGAGCGCTTGTAGAGGTAGGCGCCGGCCAGGTAGATCGGCAGCGCGGACAGCGCCACGGGGCGGCGTCTCCAGATGGACGCGTGCGAGAACAGCCGCCGGTACAGCCAGTCGTAGCCGAGGGCGAGGTCCTCCGGCGTCAGGTGCTTCGGCCGAAAGACGACGTGCGCCGTGTCGTAGAGATCCCAGTTGCGGTGCAGCAGGCGTCCCTCGGCTTCGAGCTGGTGGAACAGCGGCGTGCCCGGGTACGGCGTGAGAATGTGACACGTCGCGCACTCCAGCCGGGCCGCCTCGATCCACTGCGCCAGCGTCGTGAAGGTGTCGCTGCGGTCGCCGTCGAAGCCGACGACGAAGCTGCCGTTCACCTGGATGCCGTGCTCGTGGAAGATGCGCACCCGGCGCGCGTAGTCCTCTGCCTTCGGCGCACGCTTGCGCGCGTGCGACAGGTTCTCGTCCGTCAGCGTCTCGAACCCGATGAACACTCCGGTGCAGCCGGCAAGCGCCATCTCGCGCACGAGCGATGGATCGTCGGTGACGTCGAGCGTCACCGCCGCGCTCCAGATCTTCTCGAGCGGCCGCAGCGCCAGGCAGAGCCGGCGCAGGTAGTCCCGCCTCCCTCCGAGGTTGTTGTCCACGAACACGGCGTACGGTTCCCTGTTCGCCTCGATCTGGCGCGCGATGTCCCGCGGGTCGCGGACGCGATACGGAAGGCGTACGCCCTCGGTCGCCAGGTAGCAGAACGCGCAGCGGTTGACGCAGCCGCGCGAGGCGATGACGCTCGTCGTCATGAGGAATCCGCCGCGTGGAAGCAGGTCGCGTCGTGGCGGCGGGTCGAGGTCGTAGCCGCGTTCGAAGGTGGCCTCGTAGCGCGGGCGCAACGTGCCGCGCTCCACGTCGCGCAGGATGTCGGGCCATGTCTGCACGCCGTCGCCGAGGCTGACGGCATCCGCGTGCGGCGCCACCTCGTCCTCACAGCACTGGGCGTGCATGCCGCCAAGGATGACGGTGCTGCCGCGCGCCCGATACCAGGCGGCCAGTTCGTATGCGCGCCGGGCAAACGTCGGGTGCACGGTGATGCCAACCACCTCCGGCAGCGGATCGGCGGGCGGCGGGCCTTGCAGCAGGTTCTCGTCCCAGTAGCGTAGGCGCCAGCCGGGAGGAGTGGCGCCGGCAATCGACGTCAGTGCGAGGCTCGGCGTGAGCACGTGCTTGCCGAAACTGCCGTGGGCCGACTTCGCGTAGAACGGGTTGAGAAGGAGCGCGAAGCGGCGTTCGACCGGGCCGCAGCGCCGGCGAGCGTCGAGCGCCGGAGCCGTGGCCATGGCGGGCGGCAGCCAGAGTGGCGTGCGGGGCCCGTAGAACGGATCGTCGGGCACCGACTCAGGGAACCGGAGCAATCGGGCGATCGTCATGTCAGGCCGCCACTCGTCCCTTCACCAGGTCTTTCAACCGCGCCTGCACACCGTCGATTACCGACTCCGGCGTCGAGGTCCCTGCAGTGATGCCGGCCACACGGACGTCGTCGAACCACTCTGCCTGCAGATCGCCGGCGCCCTGGACGTGGACGACGCGCGCGCAGTGGCGGCGACAGGTGGCGGCCAGCTCGCGGGTGTTGTTGCTGTGCGCGCCCCCGATGACGATGGTCACGTCGCAGCGCCCCGCCAGCTCCGCGGCCGCTCGCTGTCGCAGTTTCGTCGGCGCGCAGACCGTGTCCACCACCCTGACCTCGCTGTCGGGAAACCGGCGCCGGACGCACGCGGCCAGATCGTGCACGCGGTCGAGCGGTTGGGTGGTTTGCGCCAAGATCCCGAACCGACGCCGCGACGCCAGCCTCGAGACGTCCTCTTCGGAAAGTACGACGTCGAAGTCCGCGAGATCCTCCGTCAATCCCCGCACCTCCACGTGGTCCCGCGTGCCGACGATGACCGGGTGGAAGCCTTCCCGCGCCAGCCTCGCGACGGCCCGATGTGCGGCCCGGACGAGCGGGCACGTCGCGTCCAGGACGCGCAGGCCTCGAGCGCGGACGGCAGCGAGGCGGCGCTCGGACGCGCCATGCGCCGTGATCATCACGCTCGACGTGTCCACGTCGTCAATTTCCCGGCAGAGCCGGATGCCGCGGGCGCGAAGCTCGTCGAGCACGGTCTCGTTGTGCACCAACTCGCCGAGGATCGTGAGCGGTTCGCGGGACGCGGCCTCGCGGGCCATCTCGATGGCATCCCGCACGCCGAAGCACATCCCCAGGTGATTCGCTCGCAGAACTCTCATGGGAGCCCTCGTCAGGCTTTGTCACACAAAGTTAATCGCCACGCGGCGGCCAATGTCTGCACGACGTCATGGTTGCTATCTGGGTTTTGTCTGCCGAACGATTCGTTCGAGCAGCGAGACGTACTCGGCGAACGCCCGGCGGCCGGGGCTGGTCAACGAGAGGGTCGTGAGACGCCGGTTGTCCTGGTAACTCTTGGCCACCGAGACGTAGCCCGCCTCCTGCAACGTGCGGAGGTGGGTCGTCAGGTTGCCGTCGGTCATCGCGAGCATGTTCCGCAGCTCGGTGAACGACAGCTCCAACGACGCGGCCAGCATCGACATGATCGCCAGCCGCCCTTTCTCGTGGATCACGCGATCGAGCTGCAGGAACGGTTCGGGGTTCACGCCGCGGTCTTTCGTGGCTCGGTGGCGTACAGATACACGCCGTAGGCCAGGTGCAGCAGGCCGAAGAAGCCACCCATGAGGGCGTGGTCCAGGCCGGCGGCCGCAGCGGCCGCGACCACCGGCCTCGCGAAGAGCGCGACGCCCGCGAGCACGATGATCAGCCACCCGAACAGCTTCATGCCTCGCGGCATGAAGAAGCCCGCGGCGTGCACGGCGCAGCCGTAGAAGAGCGCGTTCGCCAGGACGAACAGCCAGCGCGGGTGGCCGGGCGCGAGCACGACGAGTGCGAGGCTGAGCAGAAGTCCGGCCGCCAGGGGAGGCACCATGGCCTGCGTGACACGCAGCGTGGGCGGCGACCAGAAGGGTTCTCCATCCGCCAGGGCCTGCCGCCTCGCGATCAGGAACGCGCCGGCCAGCGCCACGAGTGCCGCGCCAAGCCACCACGCACAGAAGGCGCGAAACGCCTCGATCCCGAACGCGAGGCCTCCCAGGCTCGCCAGCACGCCCACCGACCCGACGTACAACATGATGGGGGCGAGCGTCCGGCGGTAGACGGCGGACCGCTCCATCAGGGTGCGAATGACCTGGAGGTGCTCGGTGGCGACGTTCTGCTCCATGCGGCATACTTTGCCACACAAAGTGCATGACGGCAAGTGTCAGTTTTCCGCCGACGGCCGCGTCCCCTATACTTCACTGATGCGGTGCGACGAGCTGCGGCTGACCGGGTCCGGCGGCGCCAATCGCGTCATGGAGGCGGAGCTGAAACGTCTCGTGATGCGATCACCCTTCGAGGTCCGGGTTCCCAACCCGCGGCGCGAGGGTGAAGCCACCCTGCTGTACCCGTTCGACGCCCGCATCGCCTGGGTCGCCGCGTGCCATCACCGGACGTCGTCGCGGATCTCGTGGGACCTGTTCTCGAGCCCCGCCGTGCGGCTCGAGCCGCTCTTCGAGGAATTGCTGCCCGCGCTGCGCGCCGACGATCGGCTGCCTGCCGCCAGGACGGTGCGCTTCTCGGTGGATCTCGGATCCGCGCACGATTTCGAGGCGTCGCCGCTCCAGTTGCGTGGCGTGGTGAAGAACGCGCTGGTCGAAGCGCTTCGGTCGCGCGGGGTGACGGCGGAGGTTGACGCCGACTCGCCCGATGTCGTGTTCGTGGCGCGGCGCGCGGGAACGCCGGACAGCCGACGCACCGTCGTCGGCATCGACATCGGCCTCGGCGCCAGGCATCGTCGGGGCGCGCGCGTCGCGGCCGGCCCCGCCCCGCTGCGCGAGACCATGGCGGCGCAGCTCATCATGCTGTCGCGGTGGGATGCGCGATCGGAACCGCTCGTGGATCCGATGGCGGGAGGCGCCACGATCCCGATCGAAGCGGCCGGCCTGGCGGTCGGCGCCGCGATCCGGCGTCCGTCGGACCTTCCGTTTCGGCACCTGGCGGCGTTCCGCGGTCTGCCCACCGCGACGCCGGATCTGTTTCCCGGCACCGTGCCGCGGATCCTCGCGCTCGATGTGGACGAGGAGCGGATTCCGACGATGGTCGGGAACCTGCGGGCGGCAGGCCTCACCGGGCCGGCCTACAACGAGTCGATCGTCATCGGGCAGAAAGACGTCCGCGCGCTCAGCCCCGAATACGTCCTCCAGATGCTGCCGCGATCGGCCGCCATGAAGCCGGGCGTCTTCTGTTTCAACCCGCCCTACGGCGTCCGCATCGGCGGAGAGCAAGGGGAAGCCAGGTTGCTCGACCTGTACGCCAAAATGGGACGGGCGCTCTCGCGCTTCAGGGGCTGGCGCGCCGCATGTTTCGTGGCCAACCCGCGTTTCGTCGAGGCCTTCGGACTGTTCCCCAAGATGACCAAACCGGCCACGAACGCCGAACTGTCCGGCGCCTTTCTCGTGTACGACTTGTAATCCGCGCACACGATCGACGCCGGTCGCTACTCGGCTCTGAGCGCGCTCATGGGCGAGACCGCCGCAGCCCGAGCGGCCGGGATGATCGCCGCGGCGAACGCGCAGGCCGCGAGCGACGTGACGGCGAGCGCCAGCGCGAGCGGATCCCAGAACGACACCCCGTAGAGCTCGGCGGAGATGAACCGGCCGGCGCCGACTGCCAGCGGCAGGCCCAACAAGAGTCCTATCGCCACGTGCTTGAATGCGCTCCCGAGCACGAGCGAAATCACGCGGCCTCGATCGGCGCCGAGCGCCATGCGGATGCCCATCTCGCCGGTGCGCTGGACGACGGTGTAGGCCGTCACGCCGTACAGTCCAACGGCGGCCAACAGCAGCGCGACGATCCCGAAGAGTCCGGCAAGGCTCGCCACGGCGCGCTCCTGGTCGAAGGACAGGTCCACCTGCTGCTGCATCGTTCTCACGGTGACGATCGTCAGGTTGGGATCCACGGCGGCGAGCGTCCTGGTCAGGACCGGTTCGAGCGCACCGGCGGGAATGCTGGTCACCAGCATGATCGCGTTGATGAAGTGCGACTGCAGCTCGATTCTCGCCATGAGTTCCTGCGGGTACGGGACGTTCTGGGCCAGCGGCACGTAGAACATCGGACGCGCCGGCCTGTTCAACGCGAAGCCGGCGAACTTGGCGTCGCGCACCACGCCAACGATGCGGAACGTGCCCGCGTTCTCGGGCAGATCGAGGCCGAAGTGCTGCCCGAGCGGATCCTCGCCGCTCTTGAAGAACCGCTTCACGAACCCTTCGTTCACGACGGCCACCAGATCCGCGGTTTCGTTGTCCGCGGCGGTGAAGTGCCGTCCGCGCACGAGCGACACGCCGAAGTTCTGCAGGTAATTCGCACTGACGCGGTCCCACGACGCGCCCGCCTGTTCGTTCATCTTTCCAGGCGGATGGCCCGAGACCATGATCATCTCACCCCAGTTGTCGGTGAGCGGGTTGTAGAGCGCCAGCCCCGAGCCCTGCACGCCGGGCAGGCGATCGAGACGGGCCTCGAGTTCGCGGTACAGCCCGGTCAGCCGTGGAAGCGTGTAGGTGGTCGGCGGCCTGTTCAAGTACACGACCACGCGCTGCGCCACCTGGTACCCGAAGTCCTGGTGCTCGAGATTGTCGAGGCTTCTCGCCAGCATCGTCGCGCCGGCCACGAGCACGACCGACACGGTCGCCTGGACGACGAGCAGCCCGGTCCGGGCCAGCGACGAACGGTCGCCGCCGGTGCGGCCCAGCCTGCGGAGGGCGTCCATCGGATTGGTGCGCGTGGCGAACCAGGCGGGGGCGGCACCGAACACGATACCGGTCAGGAGCGCCAGGCCGAAGGCGAACAGCAGCACGAGGGGCGAGGGCCAGACGCTGATCGGCAGAAAGCGAGCGCTGTGAAAGGCCAGGGCGAGCAGCAGGCGGGCGGCGCCGACGGCGACCGCCAGGCCGACCAGTCCGCCGGCCGTGGCGAGCAGAACGCTTTCGACGAGCGCCTGCGTGACGATCTGGCGCCTCGTCGCGCCAAGGGCGAGACAGAGCGCGGTCTGTCCCCGACGGGCGGCGGCCCTGGCCAGCAACATGTTTGCGACGTTGGCGCACGCAATGAGCAGCACGAGCCCGCACACCGCCATCAGGATTTGCAGGCTGGTTCCGTATTGCTCCTTCATCACGCCGACGCCGGCACCGGCCGGGACGACGGCGATCGACTGCTTCGGCAGCATGCGGATCACGTCCGGCATCCAGTTGGCGGGATAGCCGGAATCGTATTGCATCCACCGCCGGAGCACGCCGGTGAGGCGCGGCGCCATCCCGTCGATCGACGCTCCGGGCCTCAGGCGGCCGATGACGCGCAGCCAGGCCCCGACCGGTTGATGCAGCAGCGCGCCATCGCCGTCGATGAGCGGCTCCTGCTGCAGCGGGATCCACACATCGGGCGGGTTGGCGCGCAGCGTATCGCCGAAGAATCCCGGCGGCGCCACGCCAACGACCGTGAAGGGATGTCCCTCGATCACGAACGCGGACCCGACGACCGTCGGATCGGCGCCGTAGGTCTCCTGCCAGACGTGATGGCTCAGCACCGCGACGGGCGGTGCCGACGGCTTGTCGTCGTCGGCCGTGAACACGCGTCCGCCGAACGCGCCGATCCCAAGCGTCGAGAAGTAGCTTCCGGTCACGTACTCGGACCGCAGCGGCATGGCGGCGACGTCCACACCCTGGCGGCGGACGCTCAGCCGCTCGCCGCCGGCCTGGAACGCCGTGACCGCTTCGAATTCCGGCGCGTCGGCCTTCAGCCGCTCATAGAGCGGAAAGGAGAACATCCCCCATCGGTCCTGGGGACCGCCCTCGACGCAGCAGTCGTCGCCGTCGCCGATCCTGTAAAGGCGTGCCGGGTCGGCGACCGGCAGCGACCGCAGCATGATGGCGTGGATCAGCGTGAAGATGGCCGTGGTGCCGCCGATGCCCAGGGCCAGCGTCAACACCGCGGCAGTCGTGAAAACGGGCGACAGCCGGAATTGGCGGATGGCGTAACGGACGGGACGTGGAAGGCGGAACATGCATCGGTTAGACGGAACCGGGCCCCGGATGGTTGCCGGACGACTCGAGCGTCGGGCGTTGCCGGCCACCCCCCCCTCGTTGCTTCGTAGCATGCCGGACGCGTAGGATTGTGCTGCCCGCGGGTCACGCGACGGGAAGCAAGTGCCGCGGAAGGAGATAACGATGCGTTTCAGCAAGCTCCGGCGCCCTCTGTCCACAGCACTGCAGGTGGCCATGGCATGCAGCGTCCTCTTCTTTGCCGACTGCGGAAGGCAGGCACCCGCCGGTGCACGACTGGCCGGTGATTGGGACTACTACCGCATGCTGGGGGCGGCGCCGAACGGCGGGTTCGAAGCGCGCCGTCGTTTCGGTGTCGCGCACTTCGACGGTCCGTCCAAGGACGGCGCGTGGCTGCGACGACGGAGCGGCGACCCGCTCGAGTCGATCGTGAGCGTCTCCCTGACCGGCGACACGCTCGTCCTCTCGCTCACCAACAATCGCGCAATCAAGGCCGTCGTCAACGGCGACACCATCACCGGCCGGCTCTACCGGGGGGACCAGCCGCTCGATCGGATCTGGCTCACGCGGCGCACGAGCGCGCCCGCATGGGAACCGAACTATCCGCTCTGGCCGGGCGCCGCCTCCGAACCGAAGTTCGCGGTGAAGATCGAGCCGGCCGTACCGATGACCGCGCGCGACGGCACCACGCTCATGAACTTCGTCGCCCGGCCCGTCGGCGACGGTCCGTTCGGCGTCGTCATGGAACGCACGCCGTACCTGCGCACCGACAAGGCGGCCGGCGAGTTCTGGGCGTCGCGCGGCTACATCTACGTGAAGCAGGACGTGCGCGGCCGTGGCGGCTCGGGCGGCGTCCTGGACATGAACGCCATGCAGGAGCAGGACGGGTACGACGCCGTGGAATGGGCCGCGGCGCTGCCGGGCAGCAACGGCAAGGTGGGCATGATCGGCCGCTCGAACCCCGGGCTCTACTGCTGGTACGCGGCAATCGCGCAACCGCCGCACCTGGCGGCGATCGCGCCGGCGGTGGCGACGGCCGATCCGCTCCGGCTCGTGCCCTACATCGACATGGTCTTCTCCCCCACCATCGTCCCGTGGCTGTGCCTGACGGGAGTCAAGGAGACGATGTCGGATGTCAGCAACGTGGACGAGGTGCGGGCATTCAACCACCTTCCGGTCATCGAAAGCGCGGAACTGGCCGGGTGTCCCCGCCCGCACTTCTGGGACGACTGGTTCGATCACCAGAAAGACGATGCGTACTGGCGGGCGCTCAGTATCGAGCGCCGGCTGAACAAGGTTCAGGTACCGGTCCTTGGCATTGCCGGCTGGCACGACGATGCGCGCGGGACGATCCGCAATTACGTGGAGATAGATAAGCTGCCCCGGCATCCGTTGCAGCGCGTGGTCATGGATGCGGGCGCCCACAAGGGCATCGACTACGTCAACGGCAACTTCGGGCCGAAGGGCCGCATCGACTCACGGCTCCTGCAGGTCCGCTGGTTCGATCACTACCTGAAGGGGATCGCGAACGGCGTGGACACCGAGCCGGCGCTCGATCTCTTCATCATGGGCGACAACACGTGGCGGCAGGAGCGCGAGTGGCCGCTGGCGCGAACCGTGTGGACCGATTTCTATCTCCGGGCAGGCGGCGTGCTCGACACCGCCGCTCCCGGCAGCGAGCCTGCCGACCAGTACCGGTACGATCCCGGCAATCCCACGCCGTACCTCGTGGACGCCCGCGAGCTGGAGTTGAACATCAACGAGGACTACCAGGCGGTCCACGCCGAGCGCAAGGATCTGCTGACCTACACGACCGCGCCGCTGACGAAGGACACCGAGATCACCGGGCCGATGACGGCGACCCTGTGGGCCGCCACCGATGCGCGTGACACGGACTGGAACGTGATGATCCTGGACGTCTATCCTGACGGACGGGCGGTCCACATCCAGGACGGCGTGGCCCGTGCGCGCTTCCGCAAGGGCTTTGACAAGCCCTCGCTGCTCACGCCGGGGGAGATTTGCCGGTACGACATCGACCTGTGGGCCACGGCGCTGGTGATCCCCGCGGGACATCGGATCCGAGTGGCCGTCGCGTCGGCGGGGTTTCCCAAGTACGATCGGAACCTGAATACGGGCGGCGACAACGAGCGGGACACGAAGTACGTGGTGGCGCAGCAGCGGATTTTCCACGACGCGGCGCATCCGTCGCACGTGCGGCTGCCGATCATTCCGCGGTAGGGTGCTCGAAGCGGTTTCATAACCCAACCGGGTGGGCGCCCAGCGTGGCTGGAACCTGCGATCGTCCGCAGGTTCCAGCCAAACACCGCTACTTCTTCTTCGGTACGGCCGCCGCCTCGTCCATCGTCGCGTAGTAGAGCGAGTTGAACAGGTACTTGAACGTGGACCAGGTCTGCGCGCGGTACTGCGGCCGGAAACCGAACAGCACGACCCGTCCCTTGCCGAGCGGCGCTTCGACGATCGCCGAGAGCCCGTTCAGCTTCTCGCCGCCAAGCAGCCAGCCGCTGAGCAGCACCGAGCCCTGGCGCGGGTAGCTCACGATCGTCTTCGCGTTGCCTGACACTTCGAACGCGGGGCTCTGCTCGAACCAGACAATCCCGTCGGGGTCCGCGCCGTAGGCGATCGGGCTGCTCACGTCCACGGCGGTCTTCAGGATTGAACCGGGCCCGTAGAACGCCGCCGAGTTCGGCCCGAGCGCGTCGCGGCTGCCGCGTGTTTCAGCCAGCACGTTCCTGACGGGCAGGCCGAACTGTTCGATCGGCAGCATGCTCGCGGCATCGAGCGCGATCAACGTGCCGCCCGCCTCGGTGAACTCCTTGAGCGCCGCAACGCCTTCCTTGCCGAGACCGCCCACGTATTCATCGGGCACCGCGCCCGGACGATGGCCGTCGATCATGCTCTGCGCGTCCTGCTGCGGCAGGACGACGACGTCGTACCTCGCGCGCAAGCCGCCCGCCCTGACGTCCTTGTTCTCGAGCGACGTGAAGGGCACCTCCCATTGTTCGAAGAGCCACCTGGTCCACCCTTCGTCCATCGACGCGACGTACGACTTGTACATGCCTATCCGCGGCATCCTCACGGCCTTGCCGAATGGCAGCACTTTCTCGTTGATGGCGACAAATTCGACCGGGAACGCCTTGGCCGCCGCCGCCACCGCCTGGTGGACCTGGGCGGCCTTCATGGTCTTTGGCTGGCCCGCGAGCCGCACCATCATCGTGCCCGCCGGGTACTGCTTGCCACCCGACGTGAACGGCGCGCTCGTCCACTCAACGCTCACGCCGCTCGTCGCGAGCCGGTTGAGCGCCATCATGCCGCCGTTGTCGTGCTTGAAGAGGTACGCCTTCGCCGTGCCGATCGGCACGCCGACCACCGCGCCCGACGGAAGCGTGATGCGCTCCTTCACCAGGTCGAGGTCGGCCTGGAACGGCTCCTGGACGGTGACGGTGTCGACACCCATCATGAGGGGCATGGTGTATGCGGTGACGTCGTACGGGCGCTGCGGCGGACCGCCGGGGTACTGGCGGAGGTCGGGATAGTGCTGGATTTCGGTCAGCGTCTTGGCGTAGGAGCTGGCGGGCTGCGCCATGAGGATGACGTGCGAGCCGGCCGCGTACTGCCTGCCGCCGGCGGTGAACGCCGATTTCGCGCGCGAGATCTCGACGTCGCCGAACTGCAGCGCCCAGAGCATCTTGTACGTGCTCGCGAGGTCCTTCTGCTCCGCCGGGATCACGATCGCGTACGGCTTCTGCCTGCCGCTCTCCGGGTCTCTCCGGCCGATCGCGTTCGAGTTGACGCGGTAGAAGTTCGACAGCCACTGCTCGCGGTTTCGCGCCGCGTGCTCGAGCACGCCGTCGATGGCAAGGTGCTCGTAGTCCATGATGTCACGCAGCCGCCAGGTGCCCCCGTGCCACGGCTGCGGGAAGTTCCACGACACGATCTTCGCGTCGTAGCCGATGCCCTTCGCCAGCTGGTCGAACGTCAGGTCGACCGGGTTGGCCAGTTTCACGCTGGCGGCTTCGGTCAGCATCCGGACGCCGCCGTGGTAGTTGACGTAGCCGCGCGCCGGCGTCCACGCGTCGTAGATCGCCTGCACCGCGACCCCTTCCTTGCCGGCCCCGATGATCCGGTCGGCCATCGCGGCGCCCAGCCAGGTGATGTTCGCGCGCACGATCGGATCGACATTCGGATCCCAGGGATCCACGTATGGCGGCGTGAAGATGCGCGCGGCCGTCGATCCCATCTGGTGCAGGTCGTAGCTGATTTGCGGGTGCCAGTAGTTCCAGATCTTCTCCACGCTGATCTGGCTCTCCTTCTGCGTGAACATGTACCAATCGCGGTTGTCGTCGTGGCCGACGTACTTGTGGTAGAGGAACGGCAGGATGGACGGGTCCAGCTTGCTGCCGGCGAGCTTCCTGTTCCACTCCGCGACCATGTTCATCCCGTCCGGATTGTGCGACGGCGAGACGATGATGATCGTCTGGTCCAGCACGTTCTTCATCCACGGCGAGTTGTCGGTGGCGAAGCGGTAGGCCAGCTCCGGCGACATCTGCGCGCTGCCAACCTCCGTGGCGTGGATCGCCATCTGGATGGCGACGATCGTCTTCCCCTCGGCAATCAGTTGCCCGGCCTGGTCCGGTGTGGTCCTGCGCGGGTCGTAGAGCCGGTTGTTGATGTCGCGGTAGTAGTCCAGCTTTGCGTGATTCTCGGGCGACGTGATGATGGCGACGATGTATGGGAGGCCCATCGAGCTCTGACCGAGCTCCTGGACCTTGATGCGATCGCTCCTCTCGGCAACGGCCTTCCAGTAGGCGACCGCCTGATCGTAGCTGATGAGCACGCCGTCGCCGCCGACCGTCACCTTGAGGAAGTCGGACGGCGTCGGAATCGACTGGGCCGCGGCGAGCGTCACGAAGGAAGCGACGAGCACGCACGCAAGCGCGCTGACACGACGAATCTGTCGCAAGGCAGTCCTCCCGGGAAATGACGGATTTCAAGGCTGCGCGAGTGCCATCAGTAGGCGAGCCCAAGCCGGTCGGCTCGCCAGATGGACTCCGGCGAGCCCGGCGGCATTCTACCCCCAGTCGCCCGTGTGTTTGCGCGTAACTGCGGTGGACCGACGGACTCGGCCGGGCGGGCCGACCTGTGCCATCATTGCAACTCGGCGCCGGCTGCTTCGGGCCCGCCGCCACGGGATCGCTCGAGATGAAAACCATCGTCTCCTGGAGCACCGGCAAAGACAGCGCGTGGATGATCCACCTGCTGCGCGCGCGTGCCGACGTCGAGATCGGCGCGCTGCTGACGACCATCAACGAGCCGGCGCAGCGCGTCGCGATGCATGCGGTGCGGATGGACCTGCTCGACGCGCAGGCCGCCGCGCTCGAGTTGCCGGTCTGGAAGGTTCCGATCCCTTCGCCCTGCCCGGCCGACGCCTACGAGCGCGCGATGGCCGCCCTCGTCCGGCGGGCCGTCGCCGACGGCTTCACGCACGTGGCGTTCGGCGATCTGTTTCTCGAAGATGTCCGCCGGTATCGAGAGGCGCAACTCGCCGGCTCCGGCCTCACGCCGCTGTTCCCGTTGTTTGGCGCCGACACCGCGGCGCTCGCCCGCGAGATGATCGACGCCGGCCTTCGCGCGCGCATCACGTGTGTCGATCCGCGCACGTTGGACCGCCGGTTCATCGGCCGCGAGTTCGATGCCGCGCTCCTGTCCGAGCTGCCCGCCTCGGCCGACCCGTGCGGCGAGCGGGGCGAGTTCCATACGTTCGCGTACGCCGGACCGATGTTCACGCGGCCCATCGCCATCGACACGGGTATCGTCGTCGAGCGCGACGGGTTTGTCTTTGTCGATCTGCTCTGAGGCGCTGCCCTGGCTTCCCCGGAGGCGGCGGTGGCAGCCTGCGACGCTCGACCAACACCTGAAGGGCGGGTCGCCCGGGAAAGCAGAGGTGACCGCCGGGAGGATAACCGTGGCAGGCATCACCCCGTTCTTGTGGTTTGACACTCAGGCAGAAGAGGCGGCGAGACGATCCTCGGCGAGATGCTGAATGATCCGGACCCTCAGAAACCGAAGCGGGTCATGCAGGCCATGCTCCAGATGAAGAAAATTGATATCGCAGGCCTGAGGCGGGCGTACGAGCAACCCACGCCGCGAAAGATTGCCGCGCGAGAAGGGACGGACCGTCGGCGGCCAGCGCCTATTGGCCGGTGAGCCGGCTGAGCGCTGCGGCGACGGCGATCACCGGGAGCGAGCAGTCCGGGTACCCGTCAGGATCGCGCGTCACGATGGCCTCGCAACCGTTCTCTTCTGCCGCGGCCGCGCAGACTGCATCCTCGAAGTCCGGCCATCCAAGGACGAGCGCACGTCGAATGACGCGTTCGTTCACCGCGGCCACACCGAAGACGCCGATCAGTCGTTCGACGCCGTCCCTGGCGAACGCGGCGCCGCGCGCCTTCTCGAGCAGGTAGAAGATCGCGTCAGGCCGTGCGCCGGGATGACGGCGCGACCGTGGCCACCCTCGATCGTCGCCCAGAGCGCGGAGGCCGCCTCCGCGCCCGGCCGACGGTCGAGAATGACATCGAGAATGACGTTGAGATCCAACGCTTTTGCGATCGTTCAGTACCGCCAGCTCGTCAGGTCCGCCCCCTTCGGCGCGGTCTCGAGAATCCGCTTCTCGAGGCTCCTGAACCAGTACTGCTGGTCGTGGCCGCTCCAGCAGTGTTCCGCGCGATCGCCGTACTCGACCACGGCCTCGGCCGGCGGATTCGCGGCTTTCTTGAGGAAGGCCTCCATCAGGTACACGGCGTTGTTCAGATGCCACGTGTCCATGTCGCCGACGTAGATGTGGATCTTCCCGCGCACCTTCGGCCCGAGCGTCGCCCAATCGCGTTCCAGGATGTAGCGCAGGTCGTAGTGCTCGCGCCAGTACTGGGCGACCGTGTGGTCGATCACGCCGGTCATCGGATCCCAGATCGGCTTCGGGTAGCCGTCGGCGCCCATCGGACCGTAGACGGCTTCCCAGATGGCCCACTGCTCGCCCGACCGGGTCTTGTGCCCGAGGACGTACTCCCAGTGCACGTCCTCTTCGACCGTCGCCTGGAGGTGATCCAGGTAGTTGCGGCCGTCGGGGTGCGGCGTCTTCTTCCAGTCGCTGTCGATGAAGAAGGCGTTCTTCTCCTGGTAGATGTCGATCGTCTCGTACTGCCGGAAGTCGATCGAATCGGGACAGGCCGACCAGGTGCCGTTGTAGTTGTCCGGGTACAGGATCTGCGAGGCGAGCGACTCCCAGCCGCCGGTCGAACCGCCGTAGAGGCCGCGCGCCCAGCCCTGGCCGATTCCCCGGTAACGCTTTTCGATGTACGGGACGAGTTCGTCGTTGATCGCGTCGCCGTACGGACCCACGTTCTCCGAGTTCACCGCGTAGGAGTCGTCATAGTACGGGTTGGCGTGCTGGATGATGAGCATGATCATCCGCGGGAACCCCGGGCCCGTCCAATCGGCGAAGAACTGCCCGCCTCGCCCTCCGGCCGGAGTGCCCGCGACGGGCAAGAAGCCGCGCATCTCGCGCGTGAAGTGCCCGTGGTTGATCATCAGCGGGTAGTGCGCGTCCGGATGCTCGTCGAAGCCCTCGGGCAAAACGACAATCGCCCCGAGATACATCGGCCGTCCCCAGAATTTCGTCAGCCGCTCGCTCTGGAAGCGCACGTACTTCACGTACTTCGTGTCCTTCGGCTCCGGGAGCGGCGGGATCTCCTCGTCGAGCGAGATCCGGATCGGCGTGGCCGTCCGCGGATCGACGTGCACCTTCACCGGCTTGTTCAGCAGGTTGCCCGGCGCGCGGTTCCAGTGCTGCCCCTCGCCGCGGTCCATCGGCAGTTTGACGACGTGGCCGTCGCCGCGATGGAACGTCTCGTACTGGTGGAAGACGGCCTGCACGAAGTAGTCGCCGGGCGGAATGTCGGCGATCGACGCCAGCGGGTAGCCGAAGACCGAGCCATCGATGACGGCGTCCTGCCCGGGCTTCAATCCCTCGACGTCGATGCCGAAGGACAGCTGGGTTCGCGCGTCGTAGGCGTTGTTCTGGAAGCGCGGCTCCTGCCGGTCGTTGTTCGAGACGACCAGGATGATCCGGCCGTCGCGCGGCGCGGGGCCGCGGGTTGCCGGGAACGAGACGAGGAACCGCAAGCGCGTCGGCGCGGCGGCGCGAGCGCCGGACTGGGCCTGGGTCGCGTGGAACGCGGTCCCGGCCATGAGCGCGATCGCCAGAGCGATGGTGAAACGTTTGAACATGGCATGTCCCCGTGTGGTTTTTGGCGCGACCAGTGCCCGGATGCTAGCACGGACCGGGTTGGCGTGGCGGCCCGGATCTGCCGGCGGGGGGATCGCCGCGGCAGACGGCCACGTGCGCATGTCGCAAACGTCGCGCGGACCGCGCTTGACAGCGGTCTCGTGACTGTCATATTGTCCTATGACAGTAACGCCATGCGTTTCCAACTCAACTTCAAGTCCGGCAAGCCCGTCTACCTGCAGGTCGTCGACCAGGTCAAGTCCGCCGCCGCGTCCGGCGCGGTCCGCCCGGGCGAGTCGCTGCCCTCCATCCGCCCCCTGGCGGAAGAACTCCGCGTCAACCGGAACACCGTCGCCAAGGCGTACGCGGAACTCGAAAGCCAGGGGGTCATCGAGACCGTCGCCGGAAAAGGCTGCTTCGTCCGCGCCGCCAGTTCCCCCTACCGGAAGGCGATCCGCGTGGAACTCCTGGCGCAGGAGATAGACGCTGCGGTCACCCAGGCCCACCACCTGATGGTGGACAAGGCGGCGTTTCTTCGCCTCGCCGAAGAGCGGTTCGACGCGTTCGAGCGCCAGCGCGCACGCGCCGGGGAGAGATGACACCCATGACGCCCGAGATGCCCGCGATCGCGATCGACAACCTGGTCCGGCGCTTTGGCCGCACCGACGCGGTTGACGGCCTGACGTTGCGCGTCGAGCCGGGACGCTGCTACGGCTTCTTCGGCCGCAACGGCGCCGGCAAGACGACGACGATCAAGTGCCTGCTGAACCTGCTGCGGCCGACGAGCGGGGCGGTGAAAATCTTCGGCCTCGATCCGGCTCGAAACGAGGTGGCCGTCAAGTCGAGGGTGGCCTACGTGCCCGACAGCGTGGCGTTCTATCCCTGGATGACCGTGCGCGACACGCTCGACTACTTCGCGTCGTTTCGCGAGCGCTGGAACCAGGCGACCGAACGCGCGCTGCTGGACCAGTTCCGGCTCGACGCCGGCAAGAAGACCAGTCATCTTTCGAAGGGACAGCGCACCCAGCTGGCGCTCATCACCGCCATCTGCGCCGAGCCGGATCTGCTGGTGCTCGATGAACCCACGTCGGGGCTGGATCCGATCGTGCGGCGCCAGTTCATCCAGACGATCATCGGCGCCTACCAGGACGGAGGTCCGGGCCCGCGCACCGTGTTCGTGTCCACCCACCTGATCGCCGAGTTCGAAGGGCTGATCGACCAGTTCACGATCATCGAGGCCGGGCGCGGCGTGCTCACGCTCGACGCCGATGCGGCGCGCGACCGGTACCAGAGAATCTACGCGCGGTTCCTGGATGATCCGGGCGCCATTGATCTGCCCGGCGCGCACTCGCTTCGCCGGGATGGCCGCGAGGTCGAGGTCGTCGTCGACGGGAACGCGGCCGACGTGATGGCGCGGTTGAAGGCGCGCTCGCCGGAGGCGCTGACGTCGGAGGCGCTGACGCTCGAAGAGATTTTCGTCACGACACTTCAGCCAGGCGGAGTCGTGGCATGACCCGCCCACGCCTGTTGCCCTGGCCCATCTTCAAGGAATTCCGGGCCCTGTCGATCGGCTGGTGCGCGTGCGCCTTGATCCTCATCGTCCCGAGGCTGGTTCAGGCGCCGCGCTATCTGGCAGTCCTCCAGGTCATCGTGTATTTCGTCGGTGCGGCGGCGCTCGGCGCCATGTCGGTTGGCCACGAATACGTGGATCGCACGCTCAACCTGCTGCTCTCCCTGCCCGTGCGCCGCGAACGATTGCTTGTCGTCAAGCTTGGTGTGCTGACGGGCATGTTGACGACGCTGGGCGTCGTGGCGTACGCGTGGGCGTTCCCTGCGATCTTCCGCCCCGGATACCAGGCCGAGAGGCTGGCGCTGTCCCTGGTGCCGGTGCTCTGCGGCCTGTTTCTCGCGCCGTGGCTGACGATGGCGTGCCGCAGCCCGACAGCCGGCACTGCGTTGACGGTGGCGATCCCGGTCCTGCTGGCAATGCTGGGCGAGTGGATCGGGTTCTCGATCGGCGACAGGACGTTCGCGATGACGTTTCTCTGGTTGGCCGCGTCGGCCATGTGCGCCACCGGCGCCATCGCGACCTCACGGCTGTTCATGCGCCTCGAGTCGATCGAGGGATGCTTCGGGGACCTGCCGTTGCCGCAGCTTCCGCGCCTGCGGGCACGCACCCTTCCACGACAGCCACAGGACCGTGAGCGCGAGTCGCATGGCGCGACCGCAGCAGGGGCTTCGCTCACCAAGCGCCATCCGATCTGGCGGCTCTTCACCAAAGAGCTGCGCCTGCAGCAGCCGGTGCTGTTCATTACCGGGCTCTACCTGCTCGGCTGGCTTGTCGTCGAGCTGCGGGCTACCGACTACTACATCGACCTCAACACGGCACTCTCGGCCTGCTATGCGGTGCTTCTCGCCGCGCTGGCCGGTTCGCTTGGCAGCGCCGAGGAGCGACAGCTGGGCACCATCGAGTGGCAGGTGCTCCAGCCGATCGCGATGTGGCGGCAATGGGCGGTCAAGGTGGCCGTGGTGCTGGGACTGCCGATGCTCCTGGGAATGGGCCTGCCCGCGCTGCTGGCCCATGTCGCTCCGGCGTCCGTTGGAACACGGGTGGCCGGGCAGCCGCTCGCGAGTAACGTTCTCCTGCTCGCAGCCGTCAGCCTGTACGTGTCGTCCCTTTGCGGCAGTGGCGCCTGGGCGCTGGTGATGTCGCTGTCGGTGACGTTCGGCAACGTCATCTTCCAGAATGAGGTAATGGGTCGGGCTGGACCTGAGGTCGATGCGGCGTGGATGTTCAGCGGGCCGGCACGTGCAGGCATCAACCTGGGCGCGTCGCAGGTGGTGCATGCCCTCGACCTGCTGCTCATCGCCGGCCTGATCGCCGTTCTGGCGCGATTCGCCATGGCGAACCATCGCACCGCCGACCGGTCCCCCCGGCGCGCGTGCACGCAGGTGATCCTGATGGTCGTCTTCGCGGCCGCGCGAGTCATGATCCTGAGCGGCGTGGCGGGGTGGTTTGGCGCGAGTGGCTGACCGTGCGCGCGGTGTCGACTCAGGAACCGCTCGGGTCCTTCTCCGCTTCTTCCGGCGTCGCCTCTGCCCTGACAAACTGGTGAGCCAGCGCATCGGCCCGCTTGCGTTTGTGCCGGCGCCACAACCAGAGAGGCGTCGTCACGAGGGCCGCGGCGCCGAGAATCGCCAGGCTGGTCACGGCGATCGTCGTTCCGGACACGTCACGCAAACCGATGCGGCGCCGCTCCGGGAGATGCGTCTCTTCGCCCATCCCCCTATTTAACTACAAGGGACCGGTTCTGAGAATGCCGTTCTGCGTGACCGGCTCACGCGCCCTGCGGCCGGGGATGGAGAATCATCCAGGACGTGCCGAACTTGTCCCTGAGCATCGCAAAGCGCAAGGCGAAGAAGGTCTCCTCCATCGGCATGAAGATCTGGCCGCCGTCCGAGAGCAGCGCGTAGATGCGTTCCGCCTCGTCTGTGCTGCTGACCGTGAGGGACAAATATGCGCTCCGCATGGGCTGGAAACGGTCCGGCGGAACATCGGCTCCCATCAACTCCGTCTCGCCGAGGTTCATGCTCGCGTACTGAATCGACTTGGCCCAGCCAGGCGCAACGTCACCCGGGTTCGGCGCGTCGGCACGGGTCATCATCGACGTGATCTTCCCCCCGAGGTGCCGTTCGTAGAATCGGAACGCCTCCGCGCAGTTGCCGCCGTAGTTGAGGAAGGTGTGGAGCTTCATTTGCAGTCCATCGTGATGAGGACTTTTCCTCGGGCGTGTCCTTCTTCCAGGTATCGGATCGCCTCCGGGACCTCACGAAGCGCGTAAGACCTGTCGATGACAGGCGTGACCTTCCCGGCGGCACACACATACTCGGCAAAGGCGCCTCGGCTCGTGCCGAAGACCTCATCGCCCGGCTGACATTGCGTCACGTTCCTGCCGACCGCCTCGACCTGTCCGGCCAGATCGACTCCCAGGCGCGTGACCTTCGGCTTGCGCAGCCCGCTCCCCATGCGAAGGAAATAGGGCTCGCCTCTCATGAAGTGCCAGTCCAGGGGGTTGACCGACGCGGCGCGAACCTTGATCAGCACTTGGTCATCGCGCGCCGTCGGCTTCTCCACGTCTTCGCACGCGAGGACATCAGGTGGACCATAGCTGCGGTACACGATCGCATTCATCGGTGTCGTCCTTCCGCCTGGCGGCGCCGGGATGCCGACTGAACCAGTCTCGCGCGGGGCGCGCTCTTCAGGCAAGGGGAATGCAACCGAGCTCCACCACGAACTGCGCGAACTTCCCGGGCTCTGACGTGACGCCGATCGTGCCGCCGTGCCGCTCCACGATCTGCTTGCAAATGTAGAGTCCCAGCCCCGATCCTTTGACGCCCTCCGTGCCCTTTTGTTTGAGACGGCCGAACCGCGTGAACAAACGCTTGGGAATATCCGCCGGCGGAATGCCGGCCCCTTCGTTGAACACCGACAACATCACCCGACCGTTGCGCGCCGCCACCTCGACCCGGACCTCGGTCGCCGGAGTGCCGTATTTGATCGCGTTGTTGACGAGGTTGTTGACGACGATCTTCAGGAGATTCGCATCTCCCGCCACGTGCGGCACCTCTTCGTAGTGCGACACCAGCCGCATCCTCTTGAAGTTGTCCTGGTACTCGGGCGTGTGCACGACGGGATCGACGACGTCCCGCACGAGATCGACCGCCTGCGGCGTCAACTCCAGCTTGTCGAGCTCCATCCGCGTCAGGTCGATGTAGGAGCGGATGATGTCCTCGAGGTACTGGCAGTTGCGCAGCACGGTTTCGAGACTGTGCTGCTGTTCCGGCGTGAGGTTGCCGAAGTACCCCCGATAGAGCGTCTCGGCCGTCGTATGCACCGTCGCCACCGGGCTCTTGAATTCGTGGGCGACAATCGCCATCAGGTCCAGCATCGCGGTGGGCCCGGGTTCGTCCACGCGCTTCAACGCATTGGCGACCACCTCGCGGAGTTCCTGCGCCGTGAACGGCTTGGGCACGTAGTCGAACGCGCCGAGTTTCAGCGACTCGCGCGCCGTGCTCACGTTCGCGTACCCCGTGAACACGACGACGACCTGTCGGGGGTTGGCCGCCTTCAGGCGCCGCAGCACCTCCAGGCCGTCGATGCCGGGCATCTTCAGGTCGGTGACGATCACGTCGTATTTGTTCGCCGCCGCCTTCTGGAGTCCTTCCCCGCCGGAAGAGGCGCTGTCGATGACATAGCCGCTCTTCCGGAGCACCTTGTGGCAGCTGTTGATGACGATGTCCTCGTCATCGACGATGAGCAGACGTCGCAGGTCGTTCATACGTCCTCGTCGGGCATCCCGAGTGGCAACCGGACTTCGACCGTCGTTCCGCGGCCGACCTCGCTGGTGATGTTGATGTGGCCGCTGTGCCGCTTCACGATGCCGTAGGTGACCGAGAGGCCGAGCCCGGTCCCCTTGCCCGTCTCTTTCGTGGTGAAGAACGGATCGAAGACCTTGCCCAGGTCCTCGGGCGTGATGCCGTGTCCGGTGTCCCGGACGCGCATGACGACCGCCCCTCGATCGGGGCCTACCTCGGTCGTGAAGGTGATGGCGCCACCATCGGCCATGGCGTCGGCCGCATTCATGGCGAGGTTGCTGACGACCGACTTGAGCTGGTTCACGTCGGCGTAGATGTCGAGCAGATCGGGGTCGAGCTCGCGCACGATCCTGACGTTCTGGAAGGCGACGTGCTTCTCGAGGATCGCGAGCACGTCACCGATCACCTGGTTGAGATTCGTGCGAACTCGCTCGAGCGTCGTCTCCCGTGCGAAATCGAGGACGCCACGCACGATCTCACGACAGCGCAGGGTCTCCGTCTTGATGACCCGCAGATCGTCGGCGTAGGCGGTGCCTTCGAGATCCTCGAGGAGCGTGTCGCTGTAGGTGAGCACGCCGGTCAGCGGATTGTTGATCTCATGCGCGATGCCGGAGGCGAGCCGCCCGACCGAGGCCAGCTTCTCCGTCTGCTGGATCTGTTTCTCCATCTCCTCGGCGATCTGGCGCTCCTTGGCCTCGAGCGCGTCCAGCATCATGTTGAAGGCCCGGCTCAGGTGGCCCATCTCATCGTCGGAGCCGATCTGGACGCGCGCGCGCCGGCCCGCGCTGATTTCTCCGGCCGCCGAGACGAGCGCGCGGACGGGTTTGACGATCGTGTGCACCAGGTAAGACGCGAGCGCGATGGACGCGAGCGCGCACAGGCCGAGCAAAAGCCCCAGCGACCCCACCGCCGCCCGCTGAATCTTGTTGTACTTCTCCTCGACGACCCCCGTGTACATGATCCCGACGATGTGCCCCGCGAGGTCACGTACCGGCTTGTAGGCGGCGATGAACCAGCGGTCCACCACGAAGGCCTCGTCGTGCCACTCCGCGCCCCCCTCGAAGACCCGCTTGGAGACCTCGTGCGAGACGAGCGTGCCGATGGCCCGGCGGCCGGCGGCGTCGCGAACGTTGGTGGAAATCCTGACGTCGCCGAGGAAGAGCGTCGCCGTGCCGATGTCCCGGCCGTCCACCTGCTCATCGCCAAAGACGAGCGAACGCGTCAGATCGGGAAAGGTCGTGTCGTTGTTCAGCAGCAGGGCCCCGTAAATCACCCCCACGATCCGGCCGTTGACGCGAATGGGGCAGGCGGCTTTCAGGAACAGGCCGCTGGTTTCCAGTCGGCGTTCGGACGTCCGCGCGCGGTTTGTCGGCACGATGGCGATGAGCGCGCGCTCTGCGAGCTCCGGCCCCTCCCGCAGCAGGTGGGCCCGATCCATGACGTCGAATCCGGACATCGGCTTTCCGCGCGCCAGCACGTTTTGCACGTAGGGATCGCCGCTGACGTCGTCGCCGCCGACATCGAGACCCTTCGAGCGCACGAGCACGCGGCCCGTCTCGTCGGTCACGTTGAGGATGTCGAAGGTGCTCTCGCTCAGCAGCTCCTTGATGACGCGGAAGATGCGCTCCTTGTCGCGGCTCTTCACGTCGGCCTGGAACTGCGGATAGGACGCGACGGTGTTGATGAGCCGGTACTTGACCGTGAGCCGATTGGCGTAGAGCTCGCTGTACATCGCCAGGTTCTGCCCGACGCGCTCGTAGGCCTGGCTGATGATGTTGTTGTCGATGATCGCCTTCCCGACGAGCGACATGCCGATGCCGGCGATGGCGACAATCGTGAGCAGGCTCAAAAGCAGCTTGCTCTGCAGCGACGCCCGGAGTCGGACCTTCACGTCGTCTTGTTCTCCGGCCGCAGGATCTCGCCGACCCGGGCCAGCAAGGTGTCGATCCTCACCGGCTTGGTCAGCACACCGCCCACGTCCGGCAGGAAACTCTGGCGATCGTCGAGCGAGAACCGCGAGTTGGTCACCTGGTTGATGGCGGTCAGCAGCACGATGGGCACGGCGCGGATCTCGCGGTAGCGCGAGGTCTCGCGCTTGCTGCGCACCTGGTTCACGAATTCGAAGCCGGCGGTGTCGGTCTCCATCGACACGTCGAGGATGATGAGATCGGGCTTCCGGGCGAGCGCCGCGCGCAATCCTTCGCTCGCCGAGAAGGCGAGCGTGACCTCGTAGTCGTGCTGGCGCAGCACCGTCCCCACGCTGTCCGTCAGATCGCGGTCGTCGTCCACGAGTAGGATCCTGTTGGCCATGTCGTTCACTTCGTCAGCGCGTAAATGTCGTTCCGCTTCTCCCAGGCCGCGTTGCGTTGGTAGACGTCGATCGGGAACTCGACCTGCTTGAGCTCCACCGGGATGGCCTTCTTCTCCACCAGCCCCAGCGCCAGCGCGACACCGTAGACAATCGCCTCGGGCCGCGGCGGGCACCCGGGAATGAAATAGTTCACCGGCACCGCTTTCTCCGCGCCGCCCACCACGTTGTAGGTGTCGAACCAGGCGCCACCGCCGGCCGCGCACGACCCGACCGCGAACACGAGCTTGGGCGACGGCATCGCGTCGTAGGCCCGCTTGACGAGCGGCAGCATCGGGCGCGTCACCGCTCCGGAGATGAGCATCACGTCGGCATGGCGCGGCGAGGGCACCAGCTTGATGCCAAACCGTTCGACGTCGTAGAACGGCGTCAGGATGTCGAGAATCTCGATATCGCAACCGTTACAGGCGCCGGAGTTGCAGTGATAGACCCAGAGCGACCGGGTGAACATCTTCTTGCACAGGCTGGCGATCATCGCTGGTCCTCCGGGGGCGCCCCGAGCTGACGCTCAGCGCCTGCGGTTGCCGGCGTGGTCGGCCGGGCATAGCGCTCCGAGGCTCGTGTCAGGGCCGCCGACCACTGCGGCGACGTCCGCTTGACCATGGCACGCGCCTCGAGGTTGTCGTAACGGAAGCCCTTGAGGGCGAGACGATCCAGGACGTTGGCGGTCTCCAGGTCGTAGCACCGGCCGCAGCGCTGGCATGTCAGCATGAACAGCTCGAGGCGCGTCGTGACGTCCGCCCGATGGTCGCAGGCGAGCTCGAAGCTCGGACTCATCGTGATCGCTTTCTCGGGACAGACATCGGCGCAGCGGCCGCAGTACGTGCAGCGCGAGCCGTCGTACAGCATGACCCGCAACTCCTGGCACGGGTCGGACACGAGGATGCACCGCGCCACACAGTGGTCGGAGCAGCCGCCGCAGCCGAGGCACTTGTGGTGGTCCCACACCGGCGCGCCGCGGAAGTTCTTCGGCGGTGGCGCCGGGTCAGCGGGATAGGGCAGCGTGACGACGCCAGGTTTGAGCACCAGCGCGATCTGTTTCAGTTTGCTTGTCAGCCACACGACGTTTCCCCGATTCCTGATTCCTGATTCCTGGCCGCCTGTCTAATACCCGCCAAGAGACAGCCCGACCGCGCCCAGCGACATGACGAGGAGCAGAGCGTAGATGCGCAGGGCCTGGTCGATCCTGAAGCGCGGGTTCGTCGCCCCCAGGAGCCCGACAAGAAGACACACACCGCCCACGGCGGCGAGCTGCAGGGGCAGATCGGCCGCCGGGCCACCGCCGGTGAGCGGGACGAGGACCGCCACCAGGAAGTAGGCGTAGAACATCTGCTTCAGCATCACGGCATACTTGAACAGCGCCAGGTTCGGACCGCTGTACTCGATGAGCGGGCCGCCCAGCAGTTCGATCTCCGCCTCGGCGGTGTCGAACGGCTGCCGGGCCACGAACGCCTGCAGCGCCATGAGGCTGACGAGCGCCATGATCGCCGTGGACCAGGTCCATGCCGCCGTACCGCCGGCGAGCAGCGTCGTCAGGTCGAGACTCCGGTGTCTGATGCTGCCAAGGAGCAGCAGCATCACGAACACCGGTTCGACCATGATCATGGTGGTCATCTCGCGGCTGGCGCCGATCGTGGCGTATGGATTCCTGCTCGCGAGTGCCCCCATCAGGACCGCGAGGCCGGACAGCGTGAGCAGGTAGACCAGCGAGATGAGATCCACGTGCCGCGTGAGCGCCGTGGCGGTCCCGGCGATCGGCAGCAGTGCGACGACGACGAGCACGGCCGAGAGGGCGAGGACCGGCGCCAGCCGAAACGGCCAGGCGCCGCCGCTCGCGTCGATGTTCTCCTTGGCGAGCAACTTGAGCAGGTCGAAGTACGGCTGCAGAAGGGGCGGGCCCTGACGCGATTGAACGCGCGCGGTGACCCGGCGGATGATGCCTTCGACGAGCGGCGCCAACACCATGAAGAGCAGAAGATTGGCCGCGACCATGACGTATTCCACGACTATGCCTTCCTCGTTCTGCTCCGCGACAATTCCGAGAGTTCGGCCCCGGTCATCGTCCGCGTCGCACCGGCGGCGCCGTCCACGACCACCACGCGATCCGTGCACGAGAAGCACGGGTCGATGCTGCCCAGGATGATCGGGAAGTCCGCGAACTGCTCGTTGAGCAGCATGGCGGGCACGCCCTGCAGGTTGGGGTAGGTCGGCGCCCGCACGCGCCAGCGGTCCGGCCGGTTCTCTTCGCCCGTGACGACGTAGTGCACCGCTTCGCCGCGCGGGGCCTCGACCACCGAGAGGGCGTGCCGCCACGGCGGGATCTCGTCGGCACACGGCACGAACAGCGGCCCCGCCGGCATCTTGTCGAGCACCTGGCGCACGAGGCCGATCGACTCGAACGTCTCGAGGAGCCGCACGAGCAGCGTCGACCAGACGTCGCAGCCCGTGAAGACCGGCACGTCGAACGTGAGGTCGCCGTAGGCCGCATACGGGTGATCGCGGCGCGCGTCGATATCCACCCCGCGGGCACGGGCCACCGGCCCGACCAGGCTCCACTGGATGGTCTCCGCCGTGGACAGGACCCCGACATCCTTTGTTCGCTTGTGAATGGCCGTGTCGTGCTCGATGGCGCGCTTGAGACCGCGCAGCTCTGTTTCGATCGTGTCCAGCACGCCGCGGATGTCCGCAGCCGTCTCGGGCGTGATGTCGCGGCGAACGCCGCCGATGATGATCATGCCGTAGGTCTTGCGATTGCCTGTGAGGCGCTCGCACAGCCACATGATCTGCTCGCGCACCCGCCAGGCCTGCATGAAGACGGTGTCGAAGCCGATGAGATGCCCCGCCACGCCGAGCCAGAGCAGGTGCGAGTGGATGCGCTCGATCTCGAGCATCAGCGTGCGGATGTATTCCGCCCGCCGCGGGATCGCGATGCCAGCCGCCTGTTCGACCGCCTGCGAGTACGCGGTGGCGTGGACGCTGCCGCAGATGCCGCAGATGCGCTCCGCGATGAAGGGCACCTCGTTGTAGCTCACCTGCGTCGTGCAGAGTTTCTCGATGCCGCGGTGGGTCATGAAGCCGCGGTAGTCGCAACCCTTGATGGTCTCGCCGTCGACATAGACCGCAAAGTGCGCCGGCTCGTGCAGGCTGGGGTGGAACGGCCCCACCGGAACGGTGGTCGTGCCGGGTGGGGCTTCGTCGAGGACGTAGGCCACGTTCTCCGCGGCGGGCGGCACGAAGTCGTGCGGCACGTCCTTGCGCAGCGGATAGACGCCGTCCGGCCAGTCATCGGCCAGCACCAGCTTCTTCGGCTTCGGATGACCGCAGAACCGCATCCCCAGCAGGTCCGTGCATTCACGCTCCGACCAGCCAGCGTTCAAAATGAGAGGCGTGATCGAGTCGAAGGTCGGATCCGCCGCGGGCGCGCTCGTGCGCAAGCAGACGAAGAGATCGTCGCGGTCGAACGAGAAGGCGTGGATGAGGCCGAGGCTGTGTTCCCTGGCGATGTTGTCGCATCCGATGCCGACCAGATAACGCCCGCCCGCCTCGACGAGCATGCGCGCAGCCTCTTTCAGGCCGCGGCGTTCGACGTCGATGTCGAGCCGGTGCGCACCGGCCTTTGTCACACCGATGATGGCGTTATCGGCGGTCACTCGGAATCTATCCGTCAATTGCCGTCTCATGATCTTCTGCCTCAAAACCGCCGCATCACACGTCGTGGGTGTCGGCGCCCGTCCACCGCACGACTCTCTTGAACGCCGCGTACAGGTTGCTGCTCGGATACCGATTGCGGTCGTTCAGTTGCTGATAGCCACACATCCAGGGTGAGTCGCGGCGCCCCTGTGCGCCGCCCGCTCGCCGCAGCCAACCGGCAAAGAGAACCGTCACAACCAGCGCCACGACGAGCACGAGCGGCATCATCACGGCGCCAACCCGGGCCGGACTATCGAAGTTCACCGTGAAACCCGCCCCGAGCGCGGCAACGTGCGAGAACAGCCGGGGATCGGAGAACAGGCGCGACACGGCTGAACCCTGGCCGTCACAAAGCGCCCGGCAGATGATCGTGAAGAACACCCACGGGAAGACGCCCTGAACGAAGCACAGCCCCGCCAGAACGGTCGTCGGGACGAGCATCGTCGCCCCCACCTCGCGCACCTCGTGGCGCGCATGCCACTCGCTGCCCGCCGAGGTGAACGTCATGCCGAAGAACTTGACGTAGGATGCCAGGGTGATCGCGCTCGTCATCAGAGCGACGATGCCGAAAAACACCAGCGCGGGCGCGTCTCGACCGGCGAGGAGGCTGCTGGCAATCACCGCCCACTTGCTGGCGAAGCCGCTGAAGCCGGGTATGCCGGCGATCGATGCGGCCGCGATCGCCGCGACCACCGCCGTGACGGGCATCAGGCTGACGAGTCCGCCCAGCTTGTCGATGTCCTTGCTGCCCGTCGCGTACTGCACGCTGCCGGTGACGAGAAACAGCAGGCTCTTGAACACCGCGTGATTGAGCGTGTGATAGACCGCGCCAACCAGTGCCAAAACCGCCAGGGTCTGGAGGGCCGGGTTGTCGCTCGCAAACAGAAAGTGCGCGGTGCCGACGCCCAGCAGGATGTAGCCCATCTGTCCGATCGAGTGATAGGCGTGCAGGCGCTTGGCGTCGTGTTGTTTCAGCGCCTGCACCGTGCCGATGAAGAGGCTGGCCACCCCGGCCGCCGCCACCAGCAGGCCCAGATAGCGCCAACTGCCGTCACCCGTACCCGACGGAACCATCCAGAACAGCGTGCGCACGATGCCGTACACGCCGGTCTTGATCATGACGCCGCTCAGCAGTGCGCTGATCGGCGACGGAGCCGACGAGTGCGCGTCGGGCAGCCAGAGCTGACCGAGTGGGAAGACACCTGCTTTGAGGGCGAAGCCGACCAGCACGAGACCGAGCGCCACCACCTGTCGCCATGCCGGCGCGGCCGCCGTCATCGTCGCAAGCGCTGACAGAGAAGCGCCGGCGAATGAACCTGACAGGGCCGTCGCCCCGACGACGACCAGCAGCCAGGCCAGCTCCATCAGCAGCAGGTACTTGGTGGCGCTGCGCACGATGTGGCGATCGCGATGGTCGAAGCGGATCAGGAAAAACGACGAGATCGTCATCAGCTGCCAGGCGATCGAGAAGCCCCAGGAGAGATCGTCCACAAGGACGATGCCCACCATGCCGAGGACGAAGAGCGGGTAATTGAGATAGAAACCAGCCAGGCCGTACTGCTGGTAGTGCTCCATGTAGCCGATCGCGTAGACAGCCACGACCAGCGCCATCAAGGAAATCAGGACGAGAAACAGGGCCGAGAATCCGTCGACCAACAGGTGTACGCGGGCGGGACCGAGCATCAGGTCGCATGCCACGGCCCGGTTGACGAGCGTGGCCACGCCGACTGCGCCGAACGCCACGCCGGCCACGAGACAGCTCGCCCCGTTCAGCCAGCCCGCCATCTTCCGGCGACGAGCGATCAAGGGAACGAGCGCCGCCGAGGCGCACAGCACGGAGGTGCCGACCATCAATCCAACTGAAGCCAGCCAAGCCATCTAACTACTCCTTGCCGAGCAGACGAGATCGACGATTCGCTCGGCAGCGGCCATCACCGGAGGCGAGATCTCGTTGCCAAAGTCGATGTCGGTCGAGACAATCCCCAGCAGGTATGTCTCTTTTCCCGATTGCCGGAAGACGCTTTCGACCGTCCGAAGCGCGAGCTTGTGCGTGGACACGTCGCTGGCGACGGCCTCGAGTTCGTCGACCTTCCCGAACATGATTGAACCGGCCGGCGTGCCCTCGCTCATCGCGGCGTCCACGAGCACGACGTTCTTGACCTGCCGGTTGGCGATATCGAAGGCGTAGCTCTCGATGACGTCCTCGACGTTGATGACCTGGATCTGGGGGGGCAGGCCGGCGTGACCGGCCAGCCGCTCGGCAACGTGCGCACCCACGCCGTCGTCGTTGCGCCACGGATTGCCCATGCCGACGAGACACGTGCTTTCGGCGAGCACCGCGAGAAGGGTGCGGGCAACCTCGCTCATATGACTTCGCCCAGGGTCTTGATCTGCCGGTAGGTGTAGACCGGTCCGTCGGTGCAGACCAGCGTCCGGCCGATCGCGCAGTGCTGGCACTTCCCGATGCCGCACTTCATCTGGCGTTCCAGCGTCGAGACGATCGCGTCCTCGCTCATGCCCCGCTTCAGGAGGTCGCCGATGACGCTGTTGAACATGACCGGTGGTCCGCAGACGAACGCCACCGTGTTGTCCACCGGCACCCCGGCCTTCTCGATGAGCGTATTGACGAACCCCACCTCGCCATCCCAATTCGGCTCGGCCCGGTCGAGGGTGATGAACGTCTCGAAACCAGGCGTCTTGCGCCACTGCGTGATGTTCTGCCGGTACAGCAGGTCGGCAAAGCTGCGGGCGCCGTAGAGCAGGATGATCCGGCCGAAGTCCTCGCGGTGCTGCAGCACGTGAACGATCGAGCTGCGCAGGGGGATGAGGCCGATGCCGCCCGCCACGTAGACGATGTTCTTGCCCTTGATGTCGGCAAAGGGGAAACCGTTGCCGAAGGGCCCGCGCACGCCGAGCTTGTCGCCGGGACGAAGCGCGTGCAGGGCATTGGTCACCTTGCCCACGCGCCGCACGGTGATGTGAAAGCGGTCGTGCTCCGGGCTCGGCGGCAGCGACACGGCGAACTCCCCCGCGCCGAACACCGTGCACATGATGAATTGCCCCGACCGGAGAGTGAACCGCGCACCGACCGAGGGATCGACGAACGACATGTAGAAGGTCTTGACCTCCGGCGCCTCGTCGGTGATCTCATCGACGTTCACGATGGCGGGAATCGTGACAATGGTGCCGGGCTGTTCGATGACGCACATAAGATCCCTTATGCTCAGTCGCGAGTCTCGCGGTGGATGTACTTGACGACGTTCGGCATGCCGATTTCCCCGGGACAGACCCAGGCGCATCGGCCGCAGCCCACGCAGCCGGGCCGCAGGTACTTCTTCGACTGCGCATAGGACAGCTTGCAGAAGAAGCGCTTGTTGCGACGGTCTTCAACCGGCTTGCGCGGATTGTGATCCCCGGCCATGCGCGTGTAGCCCTCGAAGGAACAGGAATCGCGCGTCCGCATCCGATCGCAGGCGGGGTCCCCAAGGCGGCAGCCGCCTTGGGGTGCCCATCCGTCAGAGCCGCAGGCGACGTCCTCGATGTTGAAGCAGCTGCACGATGGGCAGACGAACGAGCACGCGCCGCACTCGAAGCACTGCTTGCCGACGTACTCCCACGTCTCGGGCTTGATGAACCCCGTCGTCACCCGGTTCATCGTTCGCGAAATCCACGCTTTGTTGTGCGTGGCGACTTCCGGGAAGAGCGACACGGCGCGGTCGATGACGGCGGCCTTTTGCTCGATCTCACGGCTGCCGGCCTGTCGCCAGTTGCTCGCCAGCGCCAGCGCGTGCCCCTCGTCGCTCCCGACGTCGACCAGGTACACCGGCTCGTCGGCGCCAAGCTTGGTGAGGCTCAGGTCGTACCCCTCGTGGGCGGCCGGCCCCGTGTCGGTACAGACGCAGAAGCAGTCCGAAAATGGCGCCGCGCAGTTCTCGACGACGATGAGCGTCCTCTTCCTGTGCGCCAGGTAAACCTCGTCGACAAAGTCCTGGCCGATCAGGAACCGGTCGAGGCATTGCAGGCCAGCCAGGTCGCACGGCCGCAGGCCGAGAAGAGCCTTGCGCTTCTCTTCGAAGCGCGGCGTCAGGCTCACCTGCTGCCGGTCGCGGTCGTAGCGATAGCTGAGGATGCGCTCGAGCTGCGGCAGGAATATTTCCTTGGGCGGCATCGCCGGCAGCGAGTCGTCGAGACGCAATCGATCGACGTCGACGAGCCGATCGAAGAACACCTGCTGCGACCCGGGAGCGCGCTGGGGGCCCCACACCTCGTGTGTCGCCTGCAGGCGCTCGGCCAGTTGTCTGAGATCGACGGAGCGTGCGAGATACATCGTCGTCACAGCTTCTCGATTCGAATCGGAATGATGGCATCCTCGCCCGCGGTGAACGCGCGGTCGTGCGCCACGAGGAAACCGGTGATCATCTCGTTGATGAAATAGGGAACGTAGGCGCTCCCGTCCTGGACGTCGTCCGAGATCTTGACGGCAATCTTCATGCTGCCGCCCGGCGACGACACCTTGACCAGCCACTTGTCGCGGACCTGCAGCCGCCTGGCATCGGCCGCGCTGATCTCGATGTAGCCCTGGGGATAGAGCAGCAACGTCGCGTCATACTCGCGCCGGGGGATGAGCGTCTTGCGCAGGAGGTTGTGCTGGTGCCAGAAGTGCTGCGCCTTCCCGATCATCAGCGCGAACGGAAAGGCCTCGTCCGTGTGCACGGCCGGCGTACCCGTGTCGATCGGCAGCAGGCGTTCGCAGCGAACGGTAGACGGGCGCTCACAATGGCGGCCGAAACCCGCCGCGAGGACGTCGTGAGTCAGACCCGCGTAGCCCGGGATGGTGCGCGCGATCTCGGCAAACACGTCGCGCCCGCTGTCGTAGCTCCAGCTCTTGCCGGCACTCGCGGCGATGTCGCAGTAGAGGCGCCATGCCGGCAGCACGTTGACCGGCGGCCTGGTCCTGGCGGGCGACAGCTGCACGCGCCGGTCGCTCGCGGTGTAGGTGCCGTCATCCTCTGCAAACGTGGCCGCCGGAAGGACCACGTGTGCCAGGTCCATGAACGGGTTGTTGAAGCTGCCGACATAGGCCACGAGGTCGAGGCCGGCGATGCGTTCACGATGGCGGATGATGCCGTCGTCATGATCGACAACGACCAGTGCGCGGATCGGCGAGTCGTTCGCGCCGAGGCGGCCGACGAGATCCGGCCCCTGCGAGGCAGGCATCAGGCCGACGTCGAAGCTTCCCTGCAGATTGCAGATCCCGGCGATCGGCAGGATCCCGGAGCCGGCGCCGCCCATCTTGCCGCTGACCGCCGCGAGGTTGACGACCGAGTTGACCGTCTCCGCGTCGAGACCGGAAATCCCCGACGAGAAGATGACCATGAACGATTCGGCGTCGAGCAGCCGCTGCGCCTCCTCTTCCAGCGCAGCGTAGGCAACGCCGGTTGCGGATTCGATCGTGCCGGACGACAGATCGCCCAGGGCGCGTTCGAGCGCGGGGAACCCCGCCAGACCGCGCTCGGCGAAGTCCGGTTCCGACAGACGCCGGGCAACGACCGCTTTGAGAAGACCAATGACGGCGAGCCGCTTGGTGCCGGGCTTCTGCTGCAGGTGCCGGGTCGCGAGCCTGGCCATCTGCGTGCGGGCGCTGCTCAACGCCACGACGCGACTGCCCCGCCGCGCCGCCTTGTGGATGTTGCTGCCGACGATGGGGTTGAGCCGCGTCAGGTCGCTGCCCACGACGAAGATATAGCGCGCGTGCTCGATGTCGGCGAGCGACCCGATCGGGGCGGCCGCACCGAACACCGATTCGAGAGCGCGCATCGTCTGCGCATGGCCGGCTTGCGAGCTGACGCCGAGCTGGTTGGTGCCGAGCACCTCTCGAGCGAGCTTCGCCAGCAGGAAGTTGTCCTCGTTGGACGAGCGGGCCGACGCGAGCACGCCCACCTGGGTGGCCGGATCGGGCAGGAGCGCGAGGCGTTCGCGCATGACCGAGATGGCTTCGGCGTAGGAAGCCGGTCGCAACGCGCCAGACCGCCGGACCATGGGCGTCGCGATGCGCTCGCCGGTCGCGAGGAGCTCGTGGATGTGCCACCCTCGCATGCAGAGCCGTCCCTGGCTCACCGGATGCGAGAGGTTCGGCGCCACCGCCACAACGCGACCGTCATCGATACCCAGGAAGTGGCCACACCCGGTTCCACACAAGTTGCACACGCCCGCCTGGTAACTCATCGCGCGCTCTCCAACTCGCTCACTTGCCCGTCCCGGCCTGAAGGCCGGAACCTACGACTGCGGGCTTCCCATGATGTTGATCTGCTCTCTCGGCAGGCCGAGCAGCCGTTTCACCGTGGCGAGCAGCGTATCGGGCGCGACGGGCTTGTCGACGAACGCGTCGACCGGCAGGTAGGCGCCGTCCTGGTCCTTGTCGAACTTCATGTTCCACTCGCTCGAGATGGCGGTGAGCATCAGGATGGGGACTTCGCGCAACGCCGCGTCGGCGCGCAGCGCGTAGGCGATGTGGAAGCCTTCGGTCGCGTCCTTCATCATCACGTCGAGGATGATGAGATCCGGCTTGTGGCTTCGCGCCTCCTCGAGGCCCGACTCGCCGTCGAGGGCGACGGCCACCTCGTATCCGGTCTGTTCGAGGATGGCCCGGTAACTTTCGATCACGTCGAGGTCGTCGTCGATGCAGAGGATTCTCTTCGTTAGCGCACCATGCATGCTGCCCTCCGAGATCGGGGTCGCGGGGCCGGAACTCGGCGCGATGCCGGTTCCGTCCTTCAGCGTCCGACCGAAGTAGACCGCCTTCTCGAGCGCAATCGAGAAGTCGATGTCGTCGATGTAGATCCCCTCCGGCACCTTCAGCTTGGCTGGCGAGAAATTGATGATGGCCCGGATGCCGGCTCCCACCAGCGCCGTGGCAATCTCCTGCGCCGCGCTGCCGGGCACGGTCAGAATGGCGACGAGGGCCCCGTGCCGGCGCACGGTCTCGTCCAGATCGGTCAAGGGCAGGCACGGACACGCGGCGAGGACGCTGCCGACCTTGGTCGGATCGCTGTCGAACGCGGCAACGATGCGGATGTTCGGCCGCCGGCCCGCGAAATAGGACAGGATGGCCTTCCCCAACTTGCCGGCACCGACGAGGACCGCCTTCTGATCTTCGGCCCCCTCGAGGATGGCCCCGAGTTCGGTGATGATGCTGGCGGTGGCGTACCCGTTTCGGGGTGTGCCGATGTTCTTCAATGACATCAGATCGCGCCGCACCTGCGCCGCCGTGATACCCGCCTCCTGGGCGAGTTCGTACGAATGGAACCGCTCCTTGCCGCGCAGATGCCAGCGGAAGAGGATTCGCCGGTACGAACACAGCCGATCGATGGTCTTGTGAGGAATCACGAGTGACCTCCCAGGACGATCGTCGCATACGTGAGCCTTTTCACATTGTGAAAATTATCACAGAGCACATTGTGAAATCTATCACAAAGTGAATTATTTCACGACTGAGTCGCCACAGCACTCCCTCAAGCCGGCGACTGGTTCGCTCTCTGTTCGGATATCTCGTTAAATTGCAGAGACTTGCGGTCGTCAGATGGCACGGGCCGCAATCGGAGGACGGGAAAAGAGAGCCTGCGGTCAGGGCGCCTTCGCCTCTCGCTCGAGAGCCTGGTGGAGATCCCAGTCGGATGCTCCTGGTCTTTCCGGTCCTCGGCGGCGGCAGGATGGTGACGGGAGGAATGATGAACTGGTGGAAGTGACGAGGGGCGCCCATGGCCGCAAACCCCCAGCGACGTCGCGCGCGCCCGCCGTCGGGTACGCCTGCCCGATGCACCCGCAGATCGTGCGCGCGTAGACGCAACCAGCCCGCGAAGTGCCTGACGGGTGTCGAGGTGGTCGTCGTTCGAGGTCCTGCTGGTAAAACCGAGGGGCGAAATCCGACCGGCTACACCCGAAGCGCTTTGATCAGGGCCGACAGCGCCGCCGGCTGCTGGCGGCGGCTGGGGTAGTACAGGAAGAACCCCGCGAACGGCGGGCACCAGTCTTCGAGCACTCGGACGAGCGCGCCACTCTTCAGGTGCGGCGCGACGTGCTCCTCGATCGCAAACGCGAGACCGACGCCATCAATCGCTGCGCGGAGGGTCATCTCGATCTCGTCGGTGACCAAGGACCCGTTCACTGCGACGGTCAGCGACTGGTCGCCCTTGTCGAACTCCCATCGGTACACGCCCGCTGACCCCATCCTGATGTTGATGCACCGATGCTTCAGCAGATCACGGGGCGACTGCGGCTTCGGATGCGACTCGAAATATTGCGCCGAGCCTACGATGGCGGCACGGTGATCCCGCGAGACCCTGACCGCGACCATGTCGCGCGCGATGAACTCACCAAGATGAATGCCCGCGTCGAATCGTCCCGCGACAAGATCGAGCGGGCTGTCGTCGGTCGTCACGTCGAGCACGATGTCCGGGTACTGGCGCGCGAACTGCCCAAGCCTCGGGGAGAGCACCATGGTCGCCGCCAGGCGCGGCATGACGAGGCGCACGCGGCCTGCCGGCTTGTCGCGAAGCCCGGAGATCTGGTCCAACGCACCCCGGATGTCGACGAAGGCGGGCTGCAGGTGTGCGATGATCTCTGCTCCCGCGTCCGTGGGTGCGACGCTCCGCGTCGTTCGCGCGAGCAGTCGTACACCGACGCGCTCCTCCAGCCCGCGAATCGCGTGGCTCAGTGCGGAAGGAGACACGCCGAGCCGCTTGGCCGCCCGCGTGAAGCTCCGTTCCTCGGCGACGGTGAGGAATGCCGAAAGCGCGTTCAGGTCGTCCCGCACCATTTGTGAATTGTACTCATAAGCCCTTGCCGATTTCACCGGCTACTCACACACTCCCTCGGTTGGTAGTCTGACTTGCAGGAACGAACAGCGGAAGGAGATGAGGGAAATGCAGAAGCGCACATTGGGCAAGAGCGGACTCGAAGTGTCGGCCCTCGGCTTCGGCTGCATGGGCATCAGCTTCGGCTACGGGCCGGCCGCGAGCAGGGACGAAGGGATCGCGATCATTCGGGCGGCGGTGGATGGCGGCGTCACGTTCTTCGACACGGCGGAAGCGTACGGGCCCTTTGCGAACGAAGAGCTGGTTGGCGAGGCGCTCGCGCCAGTCCGAAATCAGGTGGTCGTCGCGACCAAGTTCGGCTTCAAGTTCGAGAGCGGCAAGCAGGCAGGTCTTGACAGCCGGCCCGTGCACATCCGGGAGGTGGCTGAGGCATCGCTCAAGCGGCTCAAGACCGACCGGATCGACCTCTTCTATCAGCATCGCGTCGACCCGAATGTCCCGATCGAGGACGTCGCGGGTGCGGTAAAGGACCTGATTCGTGAAGGCAAGATCAAGCACTTCGGACTGTCGGAGGCGGGAGTGGGGACCATCCGTCGTGCCCATGCCGTGCAGGCGGTGGCAGCGCTTCAGAGCGAGTACTCGCTGTGGTGGCGGGAGCCCGAGAAGGAAGTGCTCCCGACCCTCGAGCAGCTGGGTATCGGCTTCGTGCCATTCAGCCCTCTCGGCAAGGGCTTCCTGACCGGCAAGATCGACGACAAGACGACGTTCGATCCGACCGACTTTCGCAGCATCGTGCCTCGGTTCACGGAGGAGAACCGGAAGGCGAACCTTGCCTTTGTCGAATGGCTGAAGACCTTCGCCGAGCGGAAGAAAGCGACGCCGGCGCAGATCGCGCTCGCCTGGCTGCTGGGGCAGAAGCCCTGGATCGTGCCGATCCCGGGAACGACCAAGCGCAATCGACTGCAGGAAAACCTCGGCGCGGCCGAAATTCAACTGACCGCAGACGACCTAAGAGAAATCGATCGCGCGGCGTCACAGATCGAAGTCCATGGCGCGCGGTATCCCGAGCACCTCCAGCAGATGGTCGGACGGTAGAAGGCAGAAGGACGCACTCGATGGCAAGGTCGTCGACTGGATGGAAAGGGTGACCGACGAACAGTACGGCGGATAACCCCGTATGCGAAGGATGTAGGAATCAACATGCAAGCGACTGTGATGTACGGCGCGCACGATGTCCGCGTCGAGACGGTTCCCGACGCCCGTCTGGTCGAGCCGACCGATGCCCTGGTTCGGGTGACGCGGGCCTGCATCTGCGGCAGCGATCTCTGGCCCTATAACTCCATGACGCCGAGCGAGACCGGGAATCGGATGGGCCACGAGTTCATCGGCCTCGTCGAGGCGGTTGGCGCTGCCGTCCGAACCGTGAAGCAGGGCGATCTCGTCGTCGCCCCATTCGCCTGGTCCGACGGCACCTGCGAGTTCTGCCAACAAGGGTTGCAGACGTCCTGCCTCCATGGCGGATGGTGGGGCGGCACCGAGCTCGATGGCGGCCAAGGCGAGGCGGTGCGTGTCCCGCAGGCTGATGGAACGCTCGTCACACTTCCCGTAGGACCGGATCACGCCCTGATGCCGTCGCTGCTGACGCTCTCCGACGTGATGGGCACCGGGCACCACGCCGCTCGTGCCGCGAAGGTAGGTCCGGGCAAAGTGGTCGCTGTTGTCGGTGATGGCGCCGTAGGCCTCTGCGGCGTCATCGCCGCTCGCCGGCTCGGCGCCGAGCGGATCATCTTCCTCGGTCGTCACGCCGACCGCATTGCGTTGGGACGCGCCTTTGGGGCAACCGACGTCGTCAGCGAACGAGGCGATGCGGCGATCGACCGTGTGCGCGAGCTGACTGGCGGACTTGGCGCCCACTCGGTTCTCGAATGCGTCGGTCACGGCGAGGCGATGCGCACGGCGGTGAGCATCGCACGTGCCGGCGGTGCGGTGGGGCGTGTCGGTGTCCCCCAGGAGACGACGATCCCAAACGGCCAACCGACGTTCTTCGCCAACATCACCATCGCCGGGGGACCGGCCCCGGTGCGCGCCTACATCGACCAACTGCTGCCCGACGTGCTCGAAGGCCGGATCCAGCCGGGTCGCGTGTTCGATCGCGTGACGAACATCGACGGCGTTCCCGATGGGTACCGTGCGATGAACGAGCGTGAAGCGATCAAGGTGATGATCGAGTTCTGAGGTCGCCATGAAGAATGTGATCGTGAACGAGGTGGCGCCGGAGCACTGACGATGCGAGTAGGGATTCTCGGATCAGGGTTGATGGGCGGCAAGCTCGGCACGCTGTTCGCACGAGCGGGGCACGAGGTCGTGTTCAGCTACGCGACCTGCGCGGCCGTTGAACACATCGGCGTGTCCATGTATCGGTGGCGGATCCAGGTGATGACGGTGAGCTCGACGACCACAACGGCGCAGGCGACAGCGAGTGCGACGCGGAATTCAGGGATAAGGAACGGCAACGTGTGGCCGATGCCTCCCAGCGTCGTCATCGCGCCGCAGATGACGCCTCGAATCAGCGGGTGCCCCCGGCCGGTCAGCGTGCCGTCGTCGGAAACCGCTTCGGCACATCCCATGCTGATGCCGGCCCCGACGGAAGCGGCAAGTCCGACGACGAACGCATACCGGGTCGTGTGCGTCGCGATGGCGGCGGCAAACACGGGCGCCAGCGTGGACACTGAGCCGTCCATCAGGCCTTCGAGCCCTGGCTGCACGACCTGCAGCACGAAGAGACGGCGGCGCGCCGCTGCTTCCTCGGTGCCGGCGCCCGACGCAGCGGCCGCGTGAGCCATAACGGCTTGCGGGAGACGAATCCTCTTACGTCCTGTCGCCGAATGAGCAGGATGTGCTCGCCGAATTTCCGGCGATACATCTCGATCAGTCGGCGGCGATGATCCGATTCCTCTTCCCGCATGGCGTCGAAGATTTCGCCGCCGAGGCCGGAAGAGCAAGGCGAGCCGCTTCCGCGAAGTCGGCGTAGACCCTCTCGTCTTCTTCCTCGAGCGAAATGGCGAGCGCCAGCAACTCACGTTCGGACAGGCGAGCCATGCGTCGAGCTGTTTCGCGGCGCCGTAACCCACGATGGCGGCAAAGATCGCGACTAGCGGTAGCGCACGCCTGCTCATGGTGTCATTCGCGCCTTGTAGGAGGTCATGATCCGGTATCATCCGGCATGCCAGTCCGGCGCCTCAAGCGTGATCGCTGCCGGCGACGGGCTCACACGGGCGAGGGCCCAACTGACGGCCGGTCGATCGCGGACGCGATGACGCCCGTGCCCGACACGGCAACCCTTCTGAACACGGATCGAGAACGGACGACACGTATGAAACGCACACTCCTGTTCGCAGTCCTCCTCGCCGGCGCGGCCATCACCGGTCTCGTCGCTCAATCCCCTGATCTCACCGCCGAAGGCAAAACGTGGTGGGCGCACGTGCAGTATCTGGCCGACGACCGGCTCGAGGGCCGCAACGTCGGGACACCAGGGTACGAGACGGCAGCCAAGTACGTCGAAAGCCAGTTTCAGGCGATCGGGCTGAAGCCGGGAGGCGCGGGTGGATTTCGACAGCCGGTGAAGCTCGACAGCCGGACGCTGGTGCCCGACCAGTCCACGCTCGCACTCGTGCGCGACGGCAAAGAGGAACGGCTCGTCATCGGCCAGGACGCCACGTTTGGCGCGCGCGCCGAACTCAACGGCGACATGGAAGCGTCGGCGGTGTTCGTCGGCTACGGCCTCTCGATTCCGGAGGCCGGCTGGGACGAGTTCGCAGGACTCGATCTCAGGGGCAAGATCGCGGTGTACGTGAACGCGTTCCCGCCGGTGAAGGTGACCGACAACGTCAAGTCGCACGTGAATACCGCCGACGAGCGCTGGCTCGGGCTGAAGCGAGCCGGCGCGATCAACGTCGCGACGATTGGCGTGCCTCGGACCGGCGGAGCGGGTGCGGGCGGTGGTGCTGGACGAGCCGGCGCGGCGGCCGCAGGCGGGCGCGGGGGTGGAACGCCGCAGCCGACGATCACGCTGTTCGATCGCGGGCTGATTGACGCAGCCGGCGAGGCCGTGGCGATCACCTTGACGCCGCGGGGCGCGGCCGCCCTGCTCGCCGGCACGGGGCACACGATTGAGGAGATCAATCAGCTCGTCACCGACCGAGTCGTCGCTCGGTGACTCCTGCGTGCGGCGGCGAAGACGGTCGGCGTCGACGTGCAGACGGACCGTGAGCCCGAGCAGAACCGCTTCATCCGCAGCGACCAGTACAGCTTCGTCCGACTCCGTACGAATCCTCGGGGCGGGCCATCGAGTCGGGCTTGCCGTTCTTGGGTGCGCGTTTCGGCCGTCAGGGATCTATCGGCAAATCGTCGCCAGTTGGGATTCCGGCGACCGCGACCTTGGAGACCGACTCCGGGCGGCGTTCGTTGCGGGTCCAACCCTGGATTTCGATGAACCAGCGGCCCTGCGGATTCAAGCGACCGCCTGACACGCACTGCGTCGGACGGCCGCTGGCGGACTACGTCGGGGAGTTGGTCGAGGAGATCCGACGACGAGCAGCACATGAACCAGCGGGCCGATCGCAAAGGTCCCGACGAGGCCCGGCAGCCAGGCGCCCGCCACAACGGCGAAGGCGATTGACCACCGACCGCTCCCGCATGCGGCAATCGCTGGTGAATATCTGTGCGTTTCCGCACAGGTGCGAAAGGGGGACGACAACATAATGTCGAGACACGCCGACCCGATCAGAACCGGGCCGGCAGAGGAATAGTCACCATGCAAACGGGCACAACGCCGACCACCGCTCCCGCGCCCGTCCCCGGCGGAAGCGGAGCCCAGTCTTCCGTTCAACTACTGGAAAAGGCGCGGGCCGATACGGATACCGTCCTGAAGACGCTTGGATCGCAACTGGGCGGCTTGAGCGGGGCGGAAGCCGCTTCTCGCTTGAAGCAGGTCGGCACGAACGAGATTGCCCGGGAGAAGCGTCAATCGGCCCCGATGCGCCTCTTGAGCAACGTCAAGAATCCCCTGGTCCTTCTGCTCATGGCGCTGGGCGTGCTCTCGTTTCTCACCGGGGACGTCCGGGCAACGGTGGTCATCTTCGTGATGGTGGTTCTGGGCGTGGTGCTGCGCTTCTTCCAGGAGATGCGGGCCGATAACGCGGCCGCGAAGCTTCAGGCGATGGTCAGCAACACCGCGACGTTGGTGCGAGATGGCAAGGACGCAGAAGTCTCGCTCAAGACGCTGGTGCCGGGCGACATCATCCGGCTGGCCGCTGGAGACATGGTGCCGGCTGATGCACGGGTGCTTTCCGCCAAGGACCTGTTCTTGAATCAAGCGGCCCTCACCGGCGAAGCCCTGCCGGTGGAGAAGAAAGCCGCCCCGGCGCCGGCCACGGTTCAGAATCCGCTGGACCTTCCCAACATCTGCTTCCTCGGTTCGAACGTGGAGAGCGGCTCCGCGACCGCCGTGGTCATCCACACCGGGAACCGGACCTACTTTGGATCGCTGGCTGCCAGCATCGTCGG
>PMZR01000031.1 GCA_003170135.1 Acidobacteriota bacterium | reverse complement strand
GATCGTTTTCCCCGGCTCGTCGCACGGCTCGAAGGGGCCGCAAGGGCTCCAGAGTCAGCGGGGCAGGCCCCGACGCATGGGTTCCGCGCTGCGAAACACGTCGCGAATATCCGAACGGCACTGGCCTTAGGCCTTAGGCCTTGGGCCTTAGGCCTTGGGCCTTAGGCTTTCGGACTTCGGACTTTCGGACATCGGACTTCGGACTTGTCTATTTCCTTTTCACCTGCGCCTTCCCGCCGGACAGCTTCACCAGGTCGTCCGAGGCGAGATAGGCGTGCGCGTGCTCGTCGTTCTCGAGATAGGCGTCCCAGAATGCGAGCGTCGCAGACGAGGTGACGCCCGTGATCATCCGCTGGTCCGCGTCGGTCACCTCCTGCACGCCATCCGCCGGGATCCGTGCCCTCCCCTCGTAGGACGCGTGCGTCGCGCCTTCGATGAACAGCAGGAATTTCTGCCCGGGCCTGGCGAACAGGAACGGCTCCTGCCGCGACTCGGGGGTCTCCCGGCTGATCGGCACCAGGTCCTTCGATCCGGTGATCACGAGGAAGGGCCTGGCGAGGTCGTCCCACGAATCACGCGTCAGCATCCGGTTGATCGTTCCCTGGCCCGAGATGATGATGGCGGCCTTGAAGCGCGGATCGCCGACGCTCTTGAGCTCGGGCTCGCCCGATCGCCGGCTCAGGCGCACTTTCACGCCGATCGCCATCTGCGCCGTCAGCGCCCCTGCCGCGTGCCCCGCGATGCCGATCCGGTCGCGATCGATGCGCATGGCGTGGCGGCCGTGAAACCCGTCCATCTTCTTCTCGACCTGGTCGAGCGAGTCGGCGACGAGCACGACGTCCGCGAGCCGGTCGAGCTGATCGACATCGAAGCTGCGGCGGACGTTCGGGCGAAGCGCGCGCGCGGGGACCGAATCGCCGTGAGTCGGCACGATGACGACGTAGCCGTAACTCGCCCAGTGCGTGGTGAGTTCAGAAAACGTGGCGCGCGAGACGCCGGCGCCGGGCGAAAAGACGACGAGCGGCCAGGCCGTACCGGCCTTCGGTCTCTTCTCGCGGGGATACCTGACCGTCACATCGACGTTTTTGTGCCGCCGCGGATCCTTGAGCACCAGCCGATCGATCACGCCGACGGCCCAGGGTCCCGGCGCCAGCTTGTAACCCGGTGCGTCGCTGCGGCCGCCGCCGGACCGGTGATGGGTGCCGGCCACGGCCGTCGCCATTCCTGGACACCCGAGCGCGGCGACCAGCACGCAGGCTGCCGCCTGTCGCCGCACGCAACCGGGCCGCAGCCGGCGCAGGATCCACGAACGCGTCACGAAATGCACGAAGCGATTATCGTGCCTGCGGCGCGCAGGCACAAGGCCGGATGCACGCGGACGACTCGGCGCGCGAGCGGCATCAGAAATTCGCGGCCGCGAGGTCGCATTCGGGCCCTTTGTCGAGCCGATCCATGCGAGCCTGCAGATCTCGTGCGAGCATCTGGACGACCGGTTCGGCCACGATTTCCCTGCGCAGGCGCTGCGGCCCTCCGACCTCGACCGTCTCGATGCTCTGCGTGTACTGACCCCAGCCCAGCGCCGGATCCCGATAGAGCCCCTTCCCGCGAAACACGACCAGGTGCCCCGGATACTTCGCGGGCACGTAACGTTGCTCGGCGTGCGCCGTCACCTGGAACACATAGGCGTCGCGCAGCCCCGGCGGGATCGCGCGGCGGGCCGCGACATGGAGGTCGCAGACGATCGCCCTCAGGTACTGCGCGGCCTGCCCGCGGCGGTCATGCACGACGCCGCGCCGCCACGCGATCGCTTGGCCGACGGCCTGGCCCGCGTAGCCAAGTTTCGCGGCACCCGACAGGCGCGCGAGCATCTGCCAATGTCGTCTGAGAACGGCGCGCCGGGATATCTTCGCCCTCTGCGCCTCGATCGTCTCGGCAGCCACCGCCCGGTTGGGCGCATTGAAAAGGGCAACCAGTTCCGCGCGTTCGCCGCGGCGGTGCAGCTGCTGCGCCATCTCGAAGGCCACGATACCGCCGAAGCAGTAGCCGCCAATGCGGTATGGGCCCTCGGGCTGCACCGTTCGAAGGACGGACAGGTAATGGGCGGCCATCTGCTCGACCGACAGCCGGGTGGCGTGCTTTCCGTCGAACCCTTCGCATTGCAGTCCGTAGAGCGGCCGGGTGCCGCCCAGGTGGCGCGCGAGGTCGCGAAGGAACAAGACGGTGCCGCCCCCGCCGTGCACCACGAACAGGGGACGCGCGTCGCCCAGGGGTTGGATCGGAACGAGCGCCCCCCAGATGCCGGCGCGCAGCGGGCCGCGCAGGTGCTCGGCCAGCTGGCCGATCGTGGGCGCATGCACGAGCGTTGACAGCGGCAGATCGCGCCCGAAGCAGCGGCTGATGTCGGCGAACAACCGGACCGCCAGCAGCGAGTGCCCGCCGAGATCGAAGAAATTGTCGATCACGCTGATGGGCGCCAGTTGGAGCGCCCGCTGCCACATCGCGACCAGCTCGCGCTCCACGTCGTTTTGCGGTAACACAACCGCCCGATCACCCGTTGAAGGTGCGACAGCCGGCAGGGCGCGCCGATCGATCTTGCCATTGGGCGTGAGCGGCAGCGCGTGCGCGTGCACGAACACCGAGGGGATCATGTGCTCGGGCACGCGGTCCTTGAGGAAGCGCCGCAGCTCGCCCGGCCCCAGCGCGATCCCGTCCCCGGTGCAATAGTGGGCGACCAGGCGCTTCTCGCCCGAGGCGTCATCAATCGCGGTCGCGACGGCGTGCGCGATCCGCGGGTGGCAGGCCAGCACGGTCTCGATCTCTTCCGGCTCGATGCGGTATCCCCGGATCTTCACCTGGTCGTCGGCGCGGCCCAGAAACACGATCGTGCCATCAGGCTGCTGCCGCCCCAGATCGCCGGTCCTGTAGAGGCGGCGGCCGGTGGGACCGAACGGATCCGGCACGAAGCGCTCGGCGGTCAGCGCGTCGCGATTGAGGTAGCCGCGCGCCACGCCATCGCCGCCGATGTAGATTTCCCCCGTGCCCCCGATCGGCACCGGCTGGCACTCGTCGTCGAGCAGATAGATCGTCGTGTTGGCGATGGGATGACCGATCGGCACATGCCCCGTCCCGCGCGCGACACGATGGATAGCGGACCAGACGGTTGTCTCCGTCGGCCCGTACATGTTCCACACGGCAGCGGACCGCGACAGGAGGGCGTCGGCCAAATCGCGGGACAGGGCCTCGCCGCCACACAGCAGCCGCGCGCGCCTGTCCCCGCGCCAGCCCGTGCTGAGGAGCAGCCGCCACGTGGCGGGGGTCGCCTGGATGACGCTCGCGCCGGACGTGGCGAGCGCATCGGCCAGCAGGCGACCATCCGAGGTGACGTCACGATCGATGACCACGATGCGTGCGCCGACCACGAGCGGCAGATACATCTCGAGCGCGGCGATGTCGAAGCAGATGGTGGTGATCGCCGGGATGACGTCTGCCGCGGTCGCGCCTGGTTCGTCGCGCATCGACCAGAGGAAGTTGACCAGGTTCCGGACCGTCACCTGCACGCCCTTCGGGGTGCCGGTCGAACCGGAGGTGTAGATGATGTAGGCGACCGCATCGGGGCCCGCCGCGGCCCGAAGCGGCGTCGTGGCCTGACACGCAATGGCCGTTCGGTCGTCGTCGATCGACACGCAGGCGGCGCGGCTGTCCGAAAACAGGTGCAGGAGGCGGTGTTCGGTCACGAGCAGATCCACGCGCGCGTCGTCGAGGATCAATTCGAGCCGGGCACGGGGATAGTCAGGGTCCAGCGGGACGTAAGCGGCGCCCGCTTTGAGCACGGCGAGCAGCGCCACGATCATGTCGACCGACCGGCCGACACAGACTCCGACCAGCGCGCCGGGCACGGCGCCGCGCGCGGCGAGATAACGCGCCAACTGATCAACGCGGATGCGCAGATCCCGATAGGTCACGCGCTCGCCGCGATGAACGATGGCAATCGCGGCGGGGGTGCGGTTCGCCTGGTTATCGATGAGCTCGGAAACGCCGCAATCGGACGGGTACTCGCGCGCAGTCTGATTCCACGCAGGGTTGGGCACGTCGCGCGCGGTCAGTGGCGCGTCGGCGGCCCGACGTCGCATCAACGCCGTCAGCAACGTTGTCATTCGTCCATTCGGTAGTCAGTGCCGGCGCCCCCGCGCGGTGCCTGCCGATGGGTTGGCGCGACGAATGCTCGCAAGCGCCGTGCCACGAAGCGGTCAACGACACGGGCGGGTGACATCGCTCGCCTTGCGACATAGTCACGGAAGCGACGTGCGCTGTGTGCCGGAGATCTACTCACTCGCGTCCGGAGCACGAAAGGCGATACGCCGCGCGGTCCCAGGGATCGGGCGCGCACGGAACCGGGGACAGGTACGACGACCGGCGAGACGATTGCATCGCGGACCTCGGAGCATCCCATGGCCCACACTCGGGAGATCGCGATCGACCACCAACCTTCGAACGTGTGTGACATCTGCGGCCGCCGCTTGAAACCCGTCTATCCAAACCTCGTGTCGCTCGGCGCCCGCGAGGCACTGGTCGAGGCCAAGGTCGTCTGCCCGGCCGGGTGTCTGTGGTGGGTGTACGTGCAGGGCGACGGGTGGGCGCGTCACGAGAGTGCCGGCTCGGAACGCCACGACGGCGCCGCCTGAGCCGCGTCGCCGGGTCACCCGCTTCGTCTTCACTCGGTTCTTCGAGTCCGCCTGTCGCGATCGGCGTGCACGCCGGACGGGACTGGCGCGTCCTTCCGGTCGCCGGCCAGCGGGCGGACACGGCGGCCAGACCCGTAGGGAAAGATGTCGGCCACGCGGCCCTCACGGTGCTCCCGCTGCATCCCCTGCCAGAATCCGGGCATCAGCAAGTCGCCGTGGGCCGCCAGAAACATCTCGCGCTGCGCGGACGTCAGTCCGAGAAACGGGAGGAATTCTTCCGGGAAGATGTCCCGGTCACCGACGTAGAACCACGGCTCGCCGGCCACCTCGTCTTCGAGGGTGCGCGCGACGGGCAGCGCGCGGAAGTTGCAATCGGTGAGCAACGCCAGCTCGTCGTAATCGTAGAAGACGACGCGGCCGTGGCGCGTCACGCCGAAGTTCTTGAGGAGCAGGTCGCCGGGGAAGATGTTGTTGGCGGCCAGGTCGCGCAGCGCCTGCCCGTAATCGAGGACCGCGTCCCGGGCGGCATCCGGTGGCGCCTCGGTGAGGTAGAGATCGAGCGGAGTCACGCGACGCTCGGTGTACAGGTGGCGGATGACGACCGAGTCGCCGTCGAGTGAGACGGTCTCCCCCGCCGCCTCCCGCAGTTCGTCGAGCAGCGCGGGCGTGAAGCGATCGCGCTCCACCCGCAGGAACTCGAATTCCTGGGCGTCGACCAGCCGGCCGGCGCGATCGTGCTTGAAGACGAGCTGGTACTTCTCCATGACGTCACGACGGGTACAGGTCTTGGGTTCCGCGAAGCGGTCGCGCACCACCTTGAAGATCACGTCGTAGGACGGCATCGCAAACACGATCATCACCATCCCGCGCGCGCCCCGGGCAAAGTCGAACCGCTCGCTCGATGTCTGCAGCTGCTGCCGGAGCGACCGGTACAATTCCGTCTTGCCGTGCTTGTTGTAGCCGATGGCCGTGTAGAGTTCCGCGAGCGGCTTGCGCGGCATCAGGGCGCGCAGGAACTTCACGAGCTCGCCCGGGCACGGGGCGTCCACGAAGAAATATGACCGCGTGAAGGAGAAGACGATGCTCGCTTCGTCTTCGGTGGTCAGGACGGCGTCCACGGCCACGCGCCCGCGCGGGTTCAACAGCGCGATGACGAGCGGCGTGATGGCATGCCGCCGCCGGATGCGGCCGACGAGGTACGCCCCCTTGTTCCTGAAGAAGACCGGCACCGCCATCTCGATGCTGTCGGCGCCAGCCGCGCTCTGTGCGATGCGATGAGCGACGAACGCCGCGTTACGCGCGAGATCCTCGTACCCCGACGCGAACCAGTAGCTGCCGAGGACCTGGGCGACCAGGCTCTCGATCGATCCGGTGCGGGCAAACGTGCGCGTGACGGGTGCCGCCGGGCCCACCGGGCAGGCCGGCGGACGGATGTCGAGAAACTCGACATCCGCGTCGATCCCGACGATCGTCAGGGCGCGGCGGGTGATGGAATTGAAAAAGGTCTCGGCCAGTTCCGCGCCGTGGCGGCACAAGATGCGATCGCGGTAGCTGCGCTTGATCGCCTTCCACAAGCGGTGGTCGCACGCCCCGCCCGTCACGCGGCGAAGGTCGTCGAGCGTGTCGCAAACGACCTGCCCGTAGAGATCGAGTCGGGCCAGCGAGTCGCGCCGCGCGCCGGCCCAGTCCTCTGTCTCGAAGTGCAGCCGCGCACCGAGCGTCAGCCGATGGTAATCGGAGAAGTAGCGGTCGAATGCCGCGAAGATGATCTCGGCGATCTGCTCCGCCCGCGCCGTCTCGGCTGTCATGCAGGGCCTTTCAAGCAGCATAGGGAATCGGGCCTGAAAGGTCCAGGCGGGGCGTATAATGGCGCCGTCGACGCCTGCCGCCCTTTTTCACCCGGCCCGAAGCCGGAGCCAGATGTGGCCATGAACATCTCGATGACGCGTGCGGCGACGTGCGCCTTCGCACTGTGTTGCCTGGCGGGCCTTCGCGCCCAGACGGTGGGGCCACTCGACGGGTTGGAAAGCAAAGGGAAAGCCGTCCGCATCCCCTTCGAGCGTCAGTACCCGCCCGATCAGACCTACGCGGTCGTCGTCCGCGCAGACCTGCCGACCATCCCGGCGAAAGAGGCTCACGAATCGGGGTTCCCGATCCAGGTGAGCGACGCCGGCTGGAAGGGGCCGGGCTCCATGTTCCGCGCGAAACCGGCCGGCAACCTGGCGCTCGGCGAGGTCATGAAGGTCGAGCACATCGACTACGCGAACGACCACGTCGATCTTCGCCTCGTCTCGGCCGACCCGCACGAGATCGTCGTCGATGCCGGTCGTCCGGATCGAAACAAGCGCGAGCAGGTGGTCACCCTGCTGACCGTGCCGAACGTGGCGGAACTCGACCAGCTCATCGGGCGGATCGACGCCTATGTCCGCCTGTTCGCGAGCCTCGATGCCGCGCGCGAATACGCCCGCACGATCCGCGATCCCCAGCCCACGCGTCGCTTCACGCTCGGCGTGGTCCGGCGCGATGGCATCCTGGTGCCCATCGCCAGCTATGACAACGGCCACTGGTTCAGGCGCTGGCCACTGCCCTCCTCCGAGCGCGAGGTCCCGATCGGCCTCGGGGATATCCCGGCAGACTGGTGGGGCGTCGAGGGCCCGACCACGAAGTGGACGATGTGGACGCCGGACAACAAGCCGCTGCCGCTGCAGGTGACCGCGCCGCTGGCGTTTGGCGCTCACTGCCTGATGAACGTCGGCCTGCGGACCGACTTCCGGACGAATCTCCCGCATCCGCCGCTGGACCAGCACCACTATCCGAAGGACGGCGTCGCCACGACCGGATCGATCCCCGTCGAGGCAGTCAACGTCATCACGGCCGACACGGTCACGTGGGGAAGTTTCGAGCGGTTGATCGCGCCGCCCGTCAACCAGATGGAGCTGCGGCACTTCTCGCAGCTGCCGTGGAGCGCCCTGGCACAGCGGTCCATCACGCCGGTGAAGCTGGAAGTCCTGGTCCTGGCCGACGGCAACGCCCCGGACACCATGACGGCGTACTTCGAGGCGTCGAAGCGGTATGCACCGCAGGACCGGACGGTGCCCGACCCGTGCGGCGTCGTGACCTTCGCGCAGGGTTTCGCGCACCGCACGCTGGAGGGTGTCGGCGAGCTGGATCGGACGTCGCGCGCCCTGGTGACCGACTGCTCGATGTGGGACGTCGAATTCCGCAAGCCCATGGGTGTCGTGCGCGTGGAGGGCAGCCCGATCTGGATCATCGAGGTGTCGCGCTGGGGCGGCGAGAGCTACGAACTGGTTCGGGTCCGGGAAACCGGCGTGTCGGTCGTCCTCTCGATTCCCGGCGGCTCGTGCGGCAAGATCGCGTCGTAGCGTCCGCCGTCTCAGCGGTGCGCTGGCCTCGAAGTTGCACCCGGTGAGGCAGGCTGACGCCCTGATGATCAAAGTCGAATTACACACGCACACGGCAGACGATCCGGCCGATCTCATCCCCCACACGACGACAGAGCTCCTCGAGCGCGCTTCGGCACTCGGGTACGGCGCTATTGCCCTGACGCTGCACGACCGGCAGCTCGATGTGCAGCCGTTCGACAACTACGCGCGCGATCGCGGCCTGGTGCTCATTCGCGGCATCGAACGGACCATTCACGGCAAGCACGTTCTGCTGCTGAATTTCCCCGCGGCCGCCGAACGCGTGCAGACGTTCGAGGAGGTCGCGACGCTCAAACGCGAACACCCGAACGGTCTCGTGATCGCGCCGCACCCCTTCTATCCCGGCTCCAGCTGCCTGCGCTCGCTCATGGACCGGCACGAAGACCTGTTCGACGCCGTCGAGCTGAACTATTTCTTCACCCGGGACATCGACTTCAACCACCCGGCGGTCCGCTGGGCGGCGCGTCACGGCAGGCCCGTGGTCGCCAATTCGGATCTGCACCGGCTCCACCAACTCGGGCGCACCTATTCCCTGGTCGATGCTCAGCCGAACGCCGACTCGATCTGCGCCGGCATCCGCGCCGGACGCGTCGAGGTCCGCGCCGCCCCAATCACGATGATCGAAGCCGCGACCTATTTTGGCGATCTCTGGATTGCGCAGATGGTCAAGACGCTGCGACAACGCCGGCCCGAGACCGAACCCGCCGCGGCATAGAAAGGGGGCAGGTCGTGAAAAAAGTGGCAATTCAAGACCTGACCCCAGATCATCGACTGGCCAGGCCACCGGCGATCTCTCCTCCGTCAATGACGTAGACCTGCCCGGTCAGGTAGGCCGCCTCCTCGGAGGCGAGAAACGCAAAGAGCCCGGCCACCTCTTCCGGCCGCCCGTGGCGCCCCAGCGGGATCTTGGCGTTCACCGCGCGGATCATGTCCGGCGTGTACTCGGCCTCCTGCATCGGCGTGAGAATGTAGCCGGGACACACGACGTTCACGCGCACGTCCGGGGCCAGTTCGAGGGCCATCGAGCGCGTCAGCTCGATGACACCGGCCTTCGACGCGTTGTAGTCCGCGTAGAACGGGTACCCCATCACGCCGTTGGTCGATCCCATGTTCAGGATGACGCCGCTCCCGGCCGCGGCCATCCGGCGGGCCGCCTGCTGCGCGACGCGGAAGACGCCGGACAGGTTCACCGCCATCACGTCGCGCCACTCTGCCTCGGTGATATCGAGGAAGCGGTGCCGGATGCTCACGCCGGCATTGTTGACGAGCACGTCGAGGCCGCCGAGCAACCTATCGACGCGTTCGAAGGCGAATTGCACCGAGCGCGGATCGCAGACGTCGGTGACGACCGCGCCGGCAAGCGCCGGCATCCGCTGCGCGAGTCGGCCGCACCCCGGCTCGTCGCGATCGAACACGACGACGCGCGCGCCTTCGTCAACGAAACGCGCCGCCGTCGCCGCTCCGATGCCACTGGCCCCGCCGGTGATCACGACGCGCTTGTTCTCGAGACCCTTCATGGCTTCAGGCTCCGGGCTCCAGGCTCCGGGCTTCGGACATCTGGCTTCGCGCGCTCTGAGGTCGCACCTCGCACGCACCTCGCACTTCGCCGTCCGCACGCGCACTCCGCACGTCGCACTCCGCACCTCGCACTTCAGTCGCTACGCCAACCCGCCGCCGTCCACCACGAGCGTCGCGCCCGTCACGAAGGACGCGGCGTCGCTCACCAGATAGAGCACCGCCTGCGCGATCTCCTCGGGACGCCCGATGCGCCCGAGCGGCCGGCCGGCGGATTCGGCCAGGAACGTGTCGACCGGTTCGCCGAGCTGCCGCGCCTCGTTGCGCAGCATCGGCGTATCCGTGTCGCCCGGGCACACGCAGTTGACGCGGATCCCCGCGGCCCCGTGATCGATCGCCATCGCCCTGGTCAGCAGCACGACGCCGCCTTTCGACGCGCAGTACGCCACCGCGCGCGGCCCTCCCACCAGGCCCCAGCCGGACGACACGTTCACGATCGCGCCCCGGCCAGCCTTCGTCATGACCGGCACGGCGAACTTCGACATCAGGAACACCGACTTCAGGTTGACGGCCATGACGCGGTCCCAGTCGTCCTCCGAGAGTTCGGTGACGTCGGCCCGCCTGATGATGCCCGCATTGTTGACGACGATGTCGAGACGGCCGAAGCGGTCGAGGACGCGATCGACCGCGCGCTGGCAGTCGGCCGACCGGGACACGTCGCCGCGGATGAAGGCCGCGCGGCCGCCCTCGCGTGCGATGGCCTCGACGCCGCCGGTCGCCGCGGCCTCGTCGATGTCGACCAGCGCCACGGCGGCCCCCGCGCCGGCGAGCGTGCCGGCGATCGCGCGGCCGATGCCCGACGCGGCACCGGTCACCAGCGCCGCTCGGCCGTCGAGGACCGGCGGGTAACGCGACTCAGTCGCCATGGCGGAGCGCCTTCCTCACCGCGTCCACGGTGCAGCGCACGTCCTCGTCCGTATGCGCGAGCGAGGCGACCGAGTGCAGCGCCGCGGACGGGCTCATGTAGATGCCGGCGCCAAAGAGCCGGCGCGCGAGACGCCGATACGCGTCGCGATCGACGTGCGCGCAGAACTCGCGGTAGTCGCGGATCGCCGGCCTGTCGGTGAACATGATCTGGAGCATCGGGCCGACCTGCTGCACGATCGCCGGCGTCCCCGTCTCGGCAAACACCGCGCGCAGCCCGGCGCCCAGCTGCTCACCGATCTTCCACAGATGGCGGAACGCCGCCGCGCCATCCTCGGTGAGCACCTGCAGGCTGGCGCGCGCGGCATAGAGCCCGACGCGCGACGAGTTCTGCGTGCCGTAGTGGAGCACGCCGCCCCACGCGAGCGCCTCCATGATCTCGGCGCGACCGACAAACGCCGCCACGGGGAACCCGCAGCCGAGCGCCTTGCCGAACGTGGAGATGTCCGGATCGAGCCCGTAGAACTGCTGGCAACCGCCGGGCGCGATGCGGAACCCGGTGACCGTTTCGTCGAGCACGAACAGGATGCCGTGTGCCCGCGCGAGCTCGCGCACCTGCCGGAGGTAGTCCGGCTCCGGTGGAATCACGCCGATGTTGGCCATGACGGCTTCGGTGATGATCGCCGCGATCTGTCCGCGGTGGGTGTCGATCGCGCGTTCGACCGCAGCCAAATCGTTCCAGGGCACCACGATGGTGTCGTCGAGGGCCTGGCGGTTGAGGCCCGAGCTGTCGGGGATGCGAATCGGATCGCGGCGGTGCCCGAGCGACGCGATCGGCTGCGGATGTGCGTTGACGAGAAAGTCGTCGTACCAGCCGTGGTAGTGGCCCTCGAACTTGATGAACTTCGGCCGGCCCGTATAGCCGCGCGCCAACCGGATGGCGGCCATGGCGGCCTCGGTCCCGGTGTTCGCAAACCGCACGCGTTCGGCGCCGGGGATGAGCCGCTGGAGAAGCTCGGCCACCTCGATCTCAATCTCCGTCGCGGCCGCAAACAACGTCCCGCCGGCCGCCGCTTCCGCGACCGCGGCGACGACGCGCGGGTGCGCGTGGCCCAGTGGCAGCGCACCGTAAGCCATCATCCAGTCGATGTACTCGTTGCCGTCGGCATCCCAGATGCGCGACCCGCGCGCATGGTCGATGAACAACGGGTAGTCGCCGTAGTTCGCCGGGCCGCGGGAGGGCGAGCTGCCGCCCTCGATCATCACGCGCGTCGCGCGTTCGAAGAGCGCTTTCGATTTCGACGTGTTGTAGGTCATCGGTTGATTCCCGTCCTAAGTCATGAGTCGGCTCGTCGCTTCGACGGCTGCCAGATCCACGCCCTGGCGCGCCGCGTACTCGCGAAAGCGCGCAATGAGTTCGGCCGCGCGCGCCTCGCTCTCCGACGGCTGCAGGCGCCCGCCATTGTAGCCCAGCGCCTCCTTCAACACGCCGGTCGCGTCGCTCGTGAACTCGACGCTGCCGTCCGCCTCGATGCGCTGGATCCCGTCGAATGGGTGCGATCGCTCGTTGATGGCCACCGCCTGCTCGCGTGACAGGCCAGGCAGATCGACGATCCGGACGCCGCTGCGACTCGCCACCACCGGGTATCCGCCCGGCAGCCCGCCCGGTGCGGGGACGTGAAGCAGTCCTTCGGACACACCCACCAGCGCGGCGACGAGTCTCAGGGTGGACCCCGCGGTCAGGAAATGCCACGCGGGCCCGGGCGGCAGCGGGTAGGGGTCAAGGAGCAGGCGCGCCGCCTCCACTTCCTCGGTGACATCGCGTCCGTCCGACTCGATGAGCACCCGGTACGGTGGGACCTCGCCGCCGGGGCTGCCGAACACGAACGGCTCGAGCGCATGGTGCGCGACGAGCAGGACGCGGATCGATCGCGGCGACACGTGGAGGCGCTCGCCCGCCAGGTAACGCAGCTTCGGCACGATCTCGTCCAGGTTCCCGAGACCGCAGGTCGGCGCGAGACCGAGCCGCGCCAGCACGACGTTGACGACGTCAGGGAACGAGGCGACGAGCGTGTGACCGCGGTAGTCCGCCTGTCGCACCGCCCGCATGAACTTCATCGCGAGCGTCAGATGGACCGGCAGCCACGCGCCGAATGGTGCGCGGCAAAGACGCGTGCGGGCCGCGGGCGGAAGCAGCCCGGTGAGCCACCACGTCTGCATGCTCGCGGTGGACACGATGAGATCCGGAGACTCGCGCGCGAACACCTCGGCGGCCCGTCCGATATCGTCGAGATCGACCGGCACGAATCGAATCTGCGGCATCGCGCCTTGGGCGAGTGCGCCGACGCGGGCGAGATTGCAACGCGTCTGCGCGCGCGCCCGATCGCGGCTCGCGACGATGATTTCGCCGATGGCCTCGTCTCGGGCGAGGAACTCGAGCACGACGCTGCCCAGACTGCCCAGGCCGACAATCATCACCTTCGGTTTCCTCATGCACACCTCACGGCTCAGTCGGCGGTGCCGGGCCCGCGAGGGCGCGGGGCGAGGGCGCGGTACTCGCGGCGCGTGCGCGGCCGTTGAGCTGCTTTATTGTAGGCGCAACCTCCTCCCCCTCCTTGCTTCCCGCCTTCCGCCTCCCGCCTCCGCCTCCCGCCTTCTGCATGACCCTCCCCATTTGGGTGATCCACCGGCGGGACTCCACGCCGTATTCTCGAAGCCATCGCGGTTCTCTTTACGATCTGGAGTGACCCATGGCGAACATTGGCGTGTTGACAGACCTTTCGAACCAGGTAGCGGGTCGAGGCTTCGCGGTCACGACCGCGTCTCACCAGATCGACGCCGACCTGGACAGCGAGGAGTACGGCCACATCGACCGATTGACGGGTCGCGAGCGCGACGTGCTCGAACTGATGAGCCAGGGCCTGCCGAACAAGTCGATCGCGGCGTCGTCAGCGCGCTCGGCCGGGCACTGCGCGCGGACCGGCCGGTTGATGGAGAACCTCATTCAGACCGACGCCGCGCTTAACCCCGGCAACTCCGGCGGCCCGCTCGTCACCTCGGCCGGCGAAGTCATTGGCGTCAACACGGCGGTCATCCTCGGCGGCCAGGGCATCAGCTTCGCCGTCCCGATCGACACCGCCAAGCGGGTCGTCTCCGACCTGATCACGCACGGCCGGGTCCGTCGCAGTTACATCGGCATCGCTGGACAGGAGGACGCGAAGGTCCCACGCCATCTGGCCCGGCTCCTCGGCCTGGCGATCGCATCCGGCGTGCTGGTCATGCAAGTCATCGACAAGGGACCGGCCAGCGACGCCGGCCTGCGCGAGGGGGACCGGTGGCCGTCGTGCGCGACACGCGCCGGACCGTTTTGCGCGTCGTCCCGGCCGAAGCCGCCCGGTAGTCCGGAGTCCGGAGTGGAGTCCGGAGTCCGGGGTCCGGGGTCCGCGCCAACTGCTAACGGCGAACGGCCAACTGCGCTCGCGCCGCGCGAAAGAGTTGCATCCGGGCCGGATGACACGCTACTGTTTCGTTTTGCAACGACAGAAAGGACTCGTCCCATGACCCTTCTGCTCAGTCGAAACGACGTGGCGCGCCTGCTGACGATGAACGATGCGATTGCGGCGGTTGAAGAGGCGTTCTGCCAGCTCGCGAAGGGCAACGTCATCATGCCGCAGCGGACGGCGATCCGCGTGGCCGCGCATGGCGGCACGCATCTCGGGATGCCCGCCTACATCGGCGGCGACATGAACGCGCTCGCGCTCAAGGTGGTGACCGTCTACCCGCAGAACCCGACCCAGTATCACCTGCCGACAACCATCGGCGTGCTGGTGCTGAGCGACCCGCGTACCGGCGCGCCGCTGGCGGTGATGGATGCCAGCTACCTGACGGCGATGCGCACTGGCGCCGTCAGCGGCGTGGCGACGAAATACCTCGCCCGGACGGATGCCAAGCGCGCCGGCATCTTCGGCGCGGGCGTGCAGGCGCAGACGCAGCTGTCGGCAATTGCCTGCGTGCGGAAGCTCGAAGGCGCATGGGTCTACGACAGCGATGCGGCGAAAGCGAAGTCCTACGCCGAGCAGATGACGAAGACGCTCAGCCTCCCGGTCGTCGCGGTGGCGACGCCGCGTGAGGCCGTCCAGGGGATGGACGTCATCGTCGCCGCGTCGAGCGCGCCCGAACCGATCTTCGACGGCGCGTGGCTCGAGCCAGGCCAGCACGTCAACGGCGTCGGCTCGCACGCGCCGCACACGCGCGAACTGGATACGAAGGCGATCCAGCGGTCGAAGGTCTTCGTCGATTCGATCGATGCCTGCCTGGTCGAGGCCGGCGACCTGCTCATCCCGATCAAGGAAGGCGCGATCGACAAGACGCACATCCGCGGAGGCATCGGCGACGTGATTGCGGGGCTGAAACCCGGGCGCGAAGCCGGGACCGAGATCACGCTCTTCAAATCCGTGGGCCTCGCGCTGCAGGACGCATCCACCGCGCAGATGGTCTACCAGATGGCGCTGAAGCAGAAGGCGGGGGTCGAGTACTCGTTCTGACGGCACTAGGGATCGGGGATCAGGGCTGGGGAAACGTCCGGAGGTCCAAGGGTCCGAAGCCCAAGGACCACGGACCACGGACCAAGGACCAAGGACCAGGGACCAGGGACCAGGGACCAGGGACTAATCCAACCCCGCCAGTTCGAACAGTACCGTGGCGAGCGCGGAGTAATCGAGGTCGCCTTTGCCGGCGGCCATCATCGCGTTGACGAGTTGCTGCACCGCGGCCGAAACCGGCACGGGGACGTCGTGTGCGCGCGCGGTCTCGAGCGCGATCCCCATGTCCTTGTGGTACAGCCGTGTGCGGAAGCCGGGCGCGTAGTTCCCTTTCAGGATGCGCTCGCCGTGCACCTCGAGCACGCGGCTCGCGGCGAAACCGCCAAGCAGCGCCTCGCGCACCTTGGCCGGATCCACGCCCGACTTGCGCGCCAGCGCAAACACCTCGCCCACCGTCGCCAGCGCACCGCCGATCGCCAGCTGGTTGCACGCCTTGCAGACCTGCCCCGCGCCGGACGATCCGATGTGGACAACGCGCTCGGGATTGCCCATGGCGTTGAGCACCGGGCGCACGCGTTCGAGCGCCTGCGCATCGCCGCCCACCATGATCGACAGTGTCCCGTTGATCGCGCCGATCTCGCCGCCGCTCACCGGCGCGTCGAGCATCGTGGCGCCGCGGCGTTCGACATCCCCAGCCAGGTCCCGGGCCACGGCCGGCGAGATCGTGCTCATATCCACGACGATCATCCCGGTACGCAACCGCTCGAAGACCCCGTCCGGTCCGGCGAGCACCAGCCGCACGTCGGGTGAATCGGGAAGCATCGTGATGACGATGTCCGACCGGGCGGCGACATCGGCCGGTGAACGCGCGGCCTCGGCGCCCGCAGCAACGATGTCGTCCACCGAAGCGCGCGTGCGGCTGTGTACGACAAGCGGGAAGCCGGCCTTCAGCAGGTTGCGGGCCATCGGCCGGCCCATCACGCCAAGACCGATGAAGCCGATTCGCTCAGGCATGTGAAGTCCGCAGGGGGCGGGGAGCAGTCAGCAGTTCGCGGTTCGCGGTTCCGAGTCCGCGGTTCGCAGTTGGCGGTCCGCAGCTAGCAGTTCGCCGTTCCCAGTAGTTGGCGGTATGCGGCCGATTCGGAACGCGAAGGGCCGAGCCCGGGCTCGGCCCCTGTCGTGACGACCGCGCGTTGGCGCGCGGCTCGCCCCTATGCCTGCTTGGCCTTGACGCGAGTCCGCGTCGTCTTCGCCTTGCGCGGCGCGGCCGCGGGCGCAGCCTTGCGCGGCCCGGCAGCCGGCCGGCGCCGCCGTCGTTTGGCGCCCGCCTCTTCGGCTGGCGCCTCGACGGGCTGGCCAGTGACCAGGGTCTCGGCCGGCGCGCCCTCGGCGCGCGGCTCCTCGGCCGTCACCGTCTCGGCCAGCACCTCGGCCTCGACAACGACGGGCGCCAGCTCCGCCTCGGCGACCACTTCCGGCGCCATCGCCGGCTCGCCGGTAGTTGCGCTTCCCGGCTGCGGCTCGCTCACCGGACGCTGCAGCACCGTTCCCGGAAACACGCGAAGCACGCCCTGGCGATCGCGCTCGAGCCGGAAGATGCCGTCGCGCTGGCACGCGCGGAGCAGATCGAGAATGCCGCCGAATCCGAAGCGCCGCTCGTCGAAGCTCGATTCCATGCCGCGCAGGAACTGCTTCACGTTGCGCACGTACATCGGCCAGCGCACGCGGTTCAGGCCGCTCTCGAACATGCGCCGGACCGCCAGGACGCCCTCGGCCGGCGCGATGGTGGCGACCACGGGCGCGGCGGACGCCGGCGGGACGCCCTCGGCCGGCTGGCTCGCCGGCTCCGGGTGACTTGCCGCTGCCGCCTGCGGCTCGGCGGAGATCGCGGCCGGCGCGCGCCGTTCCCCATGCTCCGGCTGGCCGTTGCCCTCCGGCGCCGCGGCGGCCTCGGTGCCCTCCTGCGTCGCCTTCCCGTCGCTGTCGCTCGCTTCCACCAGCAGGCTGCGGCCCGCCTGCTTCAGGTTTACGTATCCGGCCTTCGCCAGCTTCTCGACGAAGTCGCGGAAACTCCCCGCGCCGTAGTTGCGCTCGCTGAACGCGGAGTCCAGCTGCAGCAGCGTGCTCTTGAGCAGGCCGAGCTGCGGCGAGACCTCGCGGTCCGACAGCACCTGCAGCGCCCGCTCGACGAGCGGCACCGCGTTGGCGAGCGCCTGCGGCCCGGGACGTTCCTTCTCGGGCGCCACGCGGCCGTGCGTGCGGCGGCTGGTCGGCGGCGGCTCGATCAGGTTCTCGTAGGCGATGAACTCGTAGCAGTTCTTCTGCATGATCATGCTGGTGAACGCGCGTCCGCCGACGACGAACACCTTCTTGTCGTACTGCTTGAGTTTCTCCACGAGGCTGATGAAGTCGCTGTCGCCGCCGACGATCACGTAGGCGTTGATGTGATTGTGGGTCAGCGCCATCTCGAGCGCGTCGAGCGCCAGGTTAATGTCGGCGCCGTTCTTGTCGCCGCCCGGCGTGACGTTGCGCTGCACCATGCGGATGGCGTGCTGCGTCAGCAGCCGGCTGTGATCGCCCGCGCGCTTCCAGTCGCCGTAGGCGACCTTGGTGATCACCTCGCCGCGTTCCTTGATCGCCTCGAGGATGGCACCGATGTCGAAGTGGACGCCGAGGGTGGTCTTCACGCCGATTTCGATGTTGTCGAAATCGATGAAGACCGCAATTTTCAATCGTTCATCGCTCACAGTCGTAGTTCAGGCCGGCGGCGGGCGCCGCCGTGCCGTCCTCCCCGGTCAACACCCGCGCCCGACACGGAGCGCGCAGTCAAATGTGCAGAAACGCCGGGCCGCTCGTGCCTGCCCGTGAGATGCGGTCGCATGAGCTCGCATCAACTCCCTCTTACCTTAGCACATTGCCCGGGCCATCGGTCCGCATCCCGCGTCGCGGCCGCACCCCGTTCGGCGCTCCCGGCACGGGGATCTGTCGCCGCGGTGCGTCGCCGGGTATCATAGCCGCTGACGTCGGCGTCGACCACTGACGCCGCACGCCTAATTCGTGACTGCGTACGTCGTCTCCGGACTTCGGACCCCGGACTCATCGAGACACCGACCATGGCCACCGACCAACTGCTCGCCGCCGGGAAACTGCCCGCCGCGGCACTCGAGCGCATGCTGTCCCGGCTGCCGCGCGCGGATCCGCGCGTCCTCATCGGGCCACGCCTTGGAGAGGACGCCGCCGTCCTGGCGTGCGGCGATCGATACCTGGTGGCGTCCACCGATCCCGTCACCTTCGCCTCCGACCGCATCGGCTGGTACTGCGTGCACGTGAACGCCAACGACGTCGCGGTGCTCGGCGCCGATCCGCGATGGTTCTTCGCCGTGCTGCTCCTGCCGGAAGGGCAGGCGACAACCGCCATGGCCGAGACGATCACCGCCGACATCGTCGAGACGTGCCGCGCGCTGGACGTTTCGCTGTGCGGCGGTCACACGGAGGTGACGATCGGGCTGGACCGGCCGATCGTCGTCGGGCACATGCTCGGCGAGGTGGAGCCCGCGCGACTCGTCCGCAAGGATGCGCTGCAGGTCGGCGATCGGATCCTGCTCACCCGCGGGGCGGCTTTGGAAGGCACGGCCATTCTCGCTCGCGAACGGCCCGACCTGTGTGCGGCACGCCTCGACCCGGCGCTGCTGGCGCGAGCGCAGGCGCTGCTCTTCGAGCCCGGCATCACGATCGTCGACGCGGCGCGCACGGCGATGGCGGCGGGCCGCGTGCGCGCCATGCACGACCCGACCGAAGGCGGCATCGCCACCGGCTTGTGGGAGCTGGCGCACGCCGGCGGGCGCGGGCTGCGCGTCTGGAACGACGCGATCCCGATCCTGCCGGAGACCGAAGCTGTCTGCGCGGCGTTCGGCCTCGATCCGCTGAGACTCGTCGCGTCGGGTGCGCTGATCATCGCCGCCGAGCCGGACGAAGCGGACCGCATCGCGCGGGCGCTCGTCGCGCGCGGCATTCCCGTCGCGGACATCGGCCAGGCGCAGCCGGCCGAAGACGGGATTCAGATCCAGGTGTCAGGGCAATGGGTCGCGCTGGAACCGGCCGACCGCGACGAGATCGCCCGAGTCTTCGGGCAATGATGGACGCCCTGCGATGCCCCGTGGCCGGCTGGCGAACACGACCCGATCGCCGAGGATGAAGTTCGCCGCCGAACTGCACGTGACGCCAACCAGGTTCGCCACCCCGTAGTGCACGCCGACGACCCCTGGTCACGTTGAAACGAACGAGGCGGCGCCCGAACGCCGACGGCGTTGAACGCGCTGATCCGCCGGCCTGTCGCCGTCCTTGGGGTCAGGTCTTGATTTGCCAGTTTTTTCACGACCTGCCCCTGCCCAATGGGGTCCCAGAACGCTCGGCGCGGTACAGCTCGATCGTGTGGCTGATGGCCGCCTGTACCATCGCAACTGCCATCCCGCACATCCCGACAACCGCGCCGACGTCGAACAGCAGGTAGCGCCCGCCGAGTGCCGAGACGGATGGATTGACGAACAGCACCAGCGTGCCGGTTGCGAGCAGGATGCGCAGCTCCGTCGGACCAATTCTGAAGAACGACATGCGGAACGACGCCAGGCAGTACGTGGCCAGGTAGACCTCGGTCGTCACCATCAGGTACGACACGAGCAGTCCGAGGGCGATGAGCGGCGTCATGAACCCGGACAGCGCGAGGCCGCCAAGCAGGAAGAACGACCCGAACATGTCGAGCGTGTGGTCGACGTAGAAGCCGTAGCATGGCCGCTCCTGCCGCCGGACGCGGGCAACCGTACCGTCCAGGCTGTCGCCAACCCACGCGAATGCGCGAACGGGAGAGAAAACGGATCAGCCAGCGTGCGGACCGGGCTGAGCAGCACGAACGTTGACGCGCGTGCCTTCGTCTAACAAGAAACCAGGGCGCTTCGTCGGACCAGCGTGTTGCCGGCCACCAGACGAGGCGCCGCTCACGAATCGTCCTGAGGAGGACGCAATGCACCGCGCCCCCAGTGCATGCGCGTTCGGGCTCACACTGGCGTTGCTGACGCCGGCAACGCTCGTCGCCAAGGGTCGGGAGTTGCCCGCACCTGCCGTGCGGGGTCTGCAACCCGAGACCGCCGCCCTCGTGCAGCAGGCACGCGCGCGATCCGCGACCGTCAAGGCTCTGGTGGACGTCCTGGGCCGCAGCGATCTGGTCGTCTACGTCGAATTCCCGCCCTATCTCGACAGCGCAACCGCGCACACCTCGTTCCTCGCAGCCTTCGGCGGGCACCGCTATCTGATCGTCTCGATCAACCCGCGCCACGTGGTGGAGGAACGGATCGCGCTGCTCGGCCATGAACTGCAACATGCCGTCGAGATCGCGGGTGCCCCCGAGGTGAGGAGCGAGGAGACGTTTCACCGGTTCTATCTTCGAGAGGCCTGGAGCACCAGCGATCCGCGTCACTACGAAACCACCGCCGCGCAGCAGGCTGAAGAGATGGTCCGCCGCGAGCTGCAGGTGAGAGAGCTGCCGGGTAGGTGACCGGACCGGTGGTGCCGCGCTCTCGGCGGCCCACACGTCGGGCTGGCAGACTCCATGCAGAAGGGCTTCCGGGGCGATTCGTCTGCCCCGGGTAGCCTCAGATGCCGACCGGCCGCGCGCCATTCGTGCCGTCTCCTGCAACGGACGCTTCCGTCGCATCGTCGTGTGCCGTGGCGCCGGACGGCGCATCGTCACCCTCGCCCCCGTCTTCCCCTGGCCCCACGCTCCCCGGAACCAATGTCAGCACCGACTCGTGGGCCCAATTCCAGCGACGCATGCAGTTGCGCCGCGAGACGACATGCCTGACGGCGATGCGGCAGGCGATGGACGCCGGCGACTACCAGACGGCGCTTCAGCGGGCGACCGAGCTTGTCGAGATGGACCCGAGCTGGAACGAGGTCAAGCTGTTCCTTGAACAGCTGCAGGCCGAGGCCGGCGCCGCTCGCCGCGTCGAGCGAATCCAGCCGCGGCAGGTCGCTCCCGCCCCTGTGACGACCGCGAAACCGCGGCGAGCTGGTCGCGCGCGATCGCGCGCCGCGATCTTTGCCGTGATGATCGTCGTCGTCGCCGCGCTGTCCGGCTGGGCGACAGTCCAGGTGCTGCCGATCGACGTCGTCGCGCAATGGATCGCTCCGCTCATTGGCGGACTCGCGCCGGGCAGCACCAACGCGTCGGTCCCATCCCCGCCTTCTCCACCATCGCCTGAGCTTGAAGGGCCCGATTTGCCCCTCGCCGCCATCGCGGAGCCGCCGGCGGCACCGAGCGACGCCGTTATTGGGAACACGGTTTCACAGTATCGGCAGGAGACCGACCCGGTCGCCGGGAGCACGCGCGAGCCGGGCGCGACCAGGCCCGATGCGACTCGGCCGCGCGCGAGCGCGCCTCCCGGACCAGCGCTCGACCGCGACACGCCGGCAGCGGCCGGCGCCGTGGCATCAAGCGGCACAGCGCCGCACCAGACAGCATCTCCCGCACCGCAACTCGAGCCGAATGTCGGCATGGAGACTGGCACCGCGGCCGCGGCCGTCAGCCGTCAGCCGACACCATCAGACCGCACGGAATCGGCGCCGCCGCCCATTTCCGGCCAGGCGACGATCCTCGACGCCACCGGACTGCAGCCCGCACCGCTGCCTGCGGTCCCCCAGCTGTCCGCGGCCGCCCCGCCCGCGTCGTCCACGTCCACACCTGCGCCTGGCTCGCCCACTGCCTCGCCGTCCGCGCCGGAATCACACACCCCGTCGCCGCGTGAGAGCGTCTCGACGCTTGGAACGAGTCCGGCGCCCGGCGTGGAGGCCACGACCGCCGCGCAGGATCGCGAAGCCGCCGAACGGGCAATCGGCAGGACGCTCGTCGCGTACGCCCAGGCCTACATGGCGCTCAACGCGACCGCGGTCAAGCATGTGTGGCCCGGCGTCAACGAGGACGCGCTCAGGAATGCATTCGGGCAGCTCGAGTCGCAGCGTATCGCGTTCACCGGTTGCACGGTCGACGTGCGCGGCCTGCAGGCCTCGGCCATCTGCCGCGGGACCGCCGCGTATGTTCCGAAGGTCGGCAACCGCGACATGGTGACCGCGTCGCGCCAGTGGCGGTTCTCGCTGCGCAAGCTGGTCAACACGTGGGTGATCGATTCGGTGGCGAGCAGCGAGTAGTCCGCGTCCCCCTATTTCCCGAACGATCGCTCCAGCGCGAGGACGGGCGTGATCTGCGCCGTCAGACCATCGGTGACGATCGGGAAGAGCACGTGGGCGTCGAGCACCCACGTGTCGGCGAGGTTCCACTTCACTCCAGCCGCCCCCAGGATGGGCATCGTCGCGCCTCCGGACGGCAGCAACCGGTAGGTGTCGACGCCGGCCAGCGCGGGATTCGCAAAGGCGACCTGCGTGATGCGTCCGACGTCCAGCAGCCGGCGGCCGAGCAGTTCGCCGTCCACCGTAAGGTGCGGCGTGGCCGCGATCGCGGCGGCCGCGGCGAATTTCACCTCGTCGGAGATGCCCCCCATCGAGTACCCGCCGTTGACGTGGACCGCGAGCGGCCCGCTCTCGAACGACCCGATGACGAGCGTCCCGATTGAGGCCTTGCCGGCCCCGAGCAGATCCTCGCTGCGCCCGGTCGGCAGGCGGATGTCGGCAGCGATCGCGAAACCCGACCCCGCGTCGCCCAGCGCCTGGTATTTCGCCTGGACACCGACGTCACCAAATCCCATCCTCGTCGCCGAGGCCACTGCCTGCACGACCGACGTGCCGCGATACGTGTTCACGCGCTGGCCGTCGAGCTGCAGCGAGACGAAGGGGACGACGGCCCCGACATCGAGACGTCCGGTGATGCCATAGCGGGCAGACACGACCGCGCTGCTGGACTGGACCTGGAGCGTGAGCGAGTCGACGTCGAAGGGCGCCGGTTCGTCGCGGAACTGGTTCGCCGTGGTGACGAATTGCCCGTTGCGCAGGTTGTTGCCGTCCAGCGTGTCGAAGCGCGAGTACTGGAACCCGAACCCGAGCGACAAGCGGTTCGAGCCTGCACCCAGCGCACGCTCGACGAAGAAGGGACCGAAGGTCGAGCTGCGCCGCTCGAGCGTGCCGAGCGACGGGTTGAACTGGTAGGTGAAGCCGCCCGACGAGGTTCCGAGCGGCGTCGTCGCCAGGTCCACCAGCAGCGCGCGCGAGATCGTGTCACGCGTGGCAGCGGCGGCCGCGAGGTCCTTGACGAGGTCGCCCGTTTGCACCGATTGATTCGTGAGCAGGAACGACAACACGTCGTTCAGCGTCTGCTGTGGCGGCGACGCCTGCGGTTGCTGGGCAAAGGCGCGGTCCGCGGGGCCCGCGATGGCCAGCGCCAGGAATGCGGCCGCCAGGAGCCGCGCCTGCTTGTGATCGCTCACGGTTCTCGCCCCCTTGTGGGTTAGTCGCCGCCGGCCTGCGCGTTCTGCGTGATCGTCACGGTCTGCGCGGCGATCGTCAGGGTGCCCACGCGCGCCCCGCCGTTGTTCCGGTTTATCCCGACCACGACCGTTCCGGCCCCGGTGCCGCTGGCGCCGCTGTCGATCGAGAGCCAGGGGGCGTTGCTCGTCGCCGTCCACGCGCAGCCGTTCGTTGTACTCACGCTGATGTTGGTGGTACTTCGCCCGCTGCTTACCGTCAGACTGAGCGGCGACACCGAGAAGGTGCACGGCGGCGGAGGCGGCGGCGGTGGCCCGGGCGCCGCGTCCTCGCTGACGGTGAACGTCTGGTCCGCGATGGCAACTGTTGCGGAGCGGGCAGCGCCCGTGTTCGCGGCTACCGCGTAGGTGACCGAGCCGTTACCGCTGCCCTGCGCGCCCGTGGCGATCGTGACCCACGGCGCGCCGCTCGCAGCGGTCCAGCTACAGCCGTTGCGGGTCGCCACCGACACCGCGCCGTTGCCGCCCGTCGCCAGGAACGACTGGCTGGCCGGTGAGATCGAGAACGAGCACGCGGGCGGAGGTGGGGGTGGCGGTGGCGGGGCCGGCGCTTCCGCCTGGGTTACGGCGACGGTCTGGCCGGCGACTGAGACGCTGCCCGATCTGGCGGCCCCGGAATTCGCGGCGACCGCGAGCTGGACCGTTCCGCTGCCGTTTCCGCTGCCGCCGGTTGAAATCGAGATCCACGGGACGTTGGTGGCCGCGTTCCACGAACAGCCAGCCTGCGCCTGAACGGCGACGGCCGCACCGTCGCCGCCCGAGACCAGGGCAAGGGATGAAGGCGACACCGAGAACGCGCACGGTGCGGGTTGCTCGGCGACGTTGAAGGCCTGGCCGCTGACCGAGATCGTCGACCCGCGCGCAACGACTGCTGAATTGGAGGCGACAGCGAATTGAACAGTGCCGTTTCCCTGACCGGTCGTCGATCCTGAAAGCGAAATCCAGGCGGCACCGGCGGTTGCCGCCCAGGTGCAATCGCGATCGGTTGTCACCGACACGCTGCCCGTGCCGCCTGCGGAAGCGAAGCTCGACGGGGAGCCCGTCACGGCCACCTGGCACCGGGGCGATGTCGGGGCCGTCAACGCGGTGGAGGTCGACGACCCGCACGCGGCCGCCGCAAGGGCGACCAGGGCCAGCCCCGGGAGTCGAAGCCTGCGCGGGAGCGATCGGGCCACGCCACGTCGCGAGCAAGCGGCAGGCCAGCAGAACGCGCAACCGTTCAGCTTTGACCTTCCCGGCAGGGGTGTTTTCGGCGTAGCATAGACGCGTCCTTCTTCTTGCGTCGCAATCGCCAGCCCGCCCCCCGTGTCGTGCGACTCCACACCGAGTTCCCGCCCGAGGTGGGGACGCCAGCCCTTGCGGAGGAACACATGCAGACCCCGTGGACAGAGCGTTTCGCGCAACGCACGCAGCGCATGCGCAGTTCCGCGGTCCGTGAACTCCTGAAACTCACCGAGCAGCCGGACCTCATCTCGTTCGCCGGCGGACTGCCCGCGCCGGACGTCTTTCCCGTGGATCAGTTCCAGGAATCCACCTGCCGGCTGCTCAAGGAACACGGAACCAAGGCGCTTCAGTACAGCACGACGGAAGGTTATCGCCCGCTTCGCGAGATGATCGCGAGGCACTCATCGCGCTACGGCATCGTCATCGAACCGGAGAACGTCCTTATTACGAGCGGGTCGCAGCAGGCCCTGGATCTCATCGGCAAGGTCTTCATCAATCCCGGCGATCATCTCGTCGTCGAACGACCCACGTATCTCGGCGCGCTGCAGGCATGGAACGCTTATGAGGCCGAGTACATCAACGTGCCGATGGACGAAGACGGCATGCAGCCGGACGCCCTCGAAGCGGCCCTGCGCATGGGGCCGAAGTTCATATACGCGCTGCCGAACTTCCAGAACCCGACGGGCGTGACGTTGTCACTCTCGCGGCGGCACCAGTTGATTGGCCTGGCCGATCACTACGGCGTGCCGATCATCGAAGACGACCCGTACGGGCAGCTCCGGTACGAGGAGGAACACATTTTGTCGCTGGTCGCGCTGGATGCTCAGGCCCGCGCGCACAACGGCGCGCCCTACACCGGCAACATCATCTACCTGAGCACGTTCTCGAAAACGCTGGCGCCGGGCCTCCGGCTGGCGTGGATCGTCGCGCCGGCCGAAGTGATTCAGAAGCTGGTGCAGGCCAAGCAGGGGGCCGACCTGCACACCAGCACCTTCTCGCAGATGCTCGCCTACGACGTGGCGCGCGGCGGGTTCCTCGACCAGCACATCAAGATCATCCGCGCGGTCTACGGCGCGCGGCGCGACGCGATGCTCAAGGCGCTCGAGATGTACTTCCCGCCGGAAGTCACCTGGACGAAGCCGCAGGGCGGTTTGTTCCTGTGGGCGACGTTCCCCGAGTACGTCGATGCTGCCGACGTCCTGCAGGCGGCCATCAAGGAAAAGGTGGCGTTCGTGCCCGGCACGTCGTTCTTTGCCGACGGCACCGGTCGAAACACGGGCCGGCTCAATTTCTCCTTCTGCAACGAGAAGCAGATCGCCGACGGGATCTACCGCCTCAGCGTCGCATTGAAGTCGGTGCTGGCGGCCAAGGCCATGGCGGTGTGAAGACGCTGACGGAGGAGGGATCAGGAGTCAGGAGTCAGGAGTCAGGAGTCAGGAATCGGGAATCAGGGGGGCGGGGATCGGGAGCCCGCCCCCTTCACGTCTTCTTTCCGCGGCCAATCATGTTCTCAGGCCGCAGCAGCTCGTCCAGTTGCTCGCGGCTGATGTGGCCTCGCTCGATCGCCAGGTCAGAAATCCCCCGTCCGGTCGCCAGGGCTTCCTTCGCAATCTCCGCGGCCTTCTCGTAGCCCAGAAGCGGCGTGAGCGCCGTGACGATGCCGATGCTGCGCTCGACGTAGGTGCGGCACACGTTCGCGTTGGCGGTGATGCCGCCGACGCAGCGCCGCGCGAGCGTCAGGCACCCGTTGGTGAGGATCTCGATGCTGCGATTGAGGTTGAAGAAAATGACCGGCTCCATCGCGTTCAGTTCCAGCTGCCCCGCCTCGGCGGCCATGCTGATCGTGACGTCGTTGCCAATGACCTGGAAGCAGATCTGGTTGACGACCTCGGGGATGACCGGGTTGACCTTGCCCGGCATGATCGACGACCCCGGCTGCACCGGCGGCAGGTTGATCTCGTGCAGGCCGGTTCTCGGACCCGACGAGAGCAGCCGCAGGTCGTTGCAGATCTTCGACAGCTTCACCGCGACGCGTTTCAGGACGCCGCTCACCTGCACGAACACACCCGCGTCCTGCGTCGCCTCGACCAGGTTGACGGAGGTGACGAACGCCGCGAGGCCGAATCGGTTGAGGTACTCGCGCACGAGCGCCGCGTAGCCGTCTGGCGCGTTGATCCCGGTGCCGATGGCCGTCGCGCCCAGGTTCATCTCGGCCAGCAGCGGCCGCACCTCCTCGATGCGCCGGATGTCCTCGCCGACCATCACCGCGTAGGCGCCCATCTCCTGTCCCAGCGTCATCGGCACCGCGTCCTGCAGTTGCGTGCGGCCCATCTTGATGACGCCGGCAAACTCGGCGTCCTTCCGCTCGAAGGTGCCCTTGAGCTCGCCCATCGCCTTCATCAGATCTTCGAGCCGCGTGTAGAGCGCGATGCGAATCGACGTCGGGTAGACGTCGTTGGTGGACTGCGACAGGTTCACGTGATCGTTCGGGTGACAGAACTGGTACTCGCCCCGGGCGTGCCCGAGGTACTCGAGCGCGACATTGGCGACGACTTCGTTGGCGTTCATGTTGGTGGACGTGCCCGCGCCGCCCTGGAAGACGTCCACGCGGAACTGGTCGTGATACCGGTCCGCGACGAGGTCGTCGCACGCACGCGAGATCGCCCCGCCGATTGGCGGATCGAGGATGCCGAGGTCCATGTTGGCGTGGGCCGCGGCCTTCTTGACCATCGCGAGGGCGCGAATCAGGTGGTGAAAGTGGCCGATCGTCACGCCCGTAATCGGGAAGTTCTCGATGGCGCGCTGGGTCTGAATGCCGTAATACGCGTCGGCCGGCACCGCGAGGCTGCCAAGCGAATCGTGCTCGGTGCGAACCGCGGGCCCTGGTGCGGTCATTGCCTCGTCCATGTCACCCTCGCGCGGCCGCGAATTTCACGTGCACTTATCTGCCCGCCTGGGCCACGTCGAGCATCTCGTTCCGCCGGAGCGACGAGAGCAGCTCCGCGCAGTTCCACGCGGTCGGCGCGTCGGGTCGGCTGAGCGCCTCGACGACGGCGGCCGGCAGCGTGTAATGCGGCAGGCAGGCGGTCACGCCCGACCGGATGGGCGTGCGCGCGTAGGTCATGCGCAGGTCATCGGGCGTATCCATCTGGCCGTCCGCTCCGCTTGACTGCACCTCGACTCGCCGCGCGGTCAGCGTCACGCGGAACGGTTTCCACCAGGCGTCGCGCAGAAAGAGGTCCATGTTGTGGAACTCGCCGCCGCGGTTGGGAAACAGCACGCGATGCCACACCGCGTGCAGGTTCACCAGCGCGGTCTGCGACGTGGGCAGGCCGGACGAGCAGTCGGTCGCGAGCAGATCGGTCCACCCGATGAGCAGCTTCAGCGTGCGCGCGTAGCGCGGCATCACGCTCTCGATCCAGCGCGCGTGCGCCTTCTCGCTCAGACGGCGCGCCAGCACCGGCACGGCGCGATCGGCCGGCTCGAAGCGCCCCTCCTGCTCCACCGCATCGATGACCCAGACGCCGTCCTGTCGCCGAAAGCGCACGCCGGCGCGGATGCCCGCGTATTCGATGGTGGCAACGGGCTGCGCGGCGCTGTCGATGGAGACGACGCGCAGCTCGTCCTTCGAGAGGCGGAGCTGGTCGACGAGACGGGCGCGGACCTGCGCCTCCTCGAGCCGGGGTGCGCAGGCAAGTTGTGCGGCGCCGACGATGATGGCGATGACCGGTATGAGGCGAACGGCAACACGACGGATCATGCGGGCCTCCGGCGAGCAATGAGAGAAGCGTACCACAGCGGGGGCGCGTGGGGCGCTCTCGGTCAGCCAGCAAGGCCGGGCATCAGCGGAATCATCGCGCGGACAGTTTCAGGACGACGATCGAGGCAATCGTCGAACCGAATGCGCCGAGGATGCCGATATACAGGAAGTAGAGGAGCGCATGTTCGGCCAGGTGTTCGAACTGGCCGCCGTAGGTGGCCGCGTTCATCGACGCGTCGATCGTGACCCACAACGAGGCCGTCCAGGTGTCGGGCACGAACGCCCATCCGAACAGGCCGGCGCCGACGAAGGTCGCGGGCACGACGGTGAACGCCAGGCGCACCGCGCGAGCTCCCGACCAGCGTCTGCCGACGAGCGCCACCGCAAGGACGAACGGCAGCAGCGCGCACGCGCAGATGGCGGCGAAGACGACGTGTGCCATCGCGATGTGCAGCGCCCCGCGCGGAAGCAGAACCATGATCGCCGTGAGCGCCCCGCACACGGCTGCGGCCACGACCGGCGCCCTCTTCCACATCGGCCACCTCCGGAACGCGACTTCTGCCAGGATGGTCACCCGACGAATCGTACGTCATGTGAGACGGGTGTCAAGAGGCGGAAAGGAGGCCGGTCGCTCGATTGACATTTCCTGCCTCGCGCCCTCACAATCCCCGCGTTCTCGATGCGCGACGAATCCCGGACAAGCAAGGCGAACCCAGGTTCGCCCCTACGCACCTCCATCGAGCGCGACGTCTCCCGGCGATCGTTTCTTCGCTGGGGCGCCACGATGGGCGGAGGTGCGGCCGTCGTGGGCGCGGGGCTGCGCCGGCTGGGCGAACAGGCGCTGGCCAGTCCCGCCGCCGCGGTGAGAAATCCGACTGCAGCCGGATCCGGCATCACGGTTGTCCCGAGCGGCTGCGCCCACAACTGCGGCGGCCACTGCGTCCTGAAGGCGTGGGTCAAGGACGGCCGCATCATCCGCATCACCACGGACGACCGCCCCGACTCCCCCGCCGACCCGCAACTGCGGGCCTGCCCGCGCGGGCGCGCCTACCGGCGCCGCGTCTACCATCCGGACCGTCTCGAGTTCCCGATGAAGCGTGTCGGCGAACGGGGCGACGGAAGGTTCGAGCGGATCTCCTGGGACCAGGCGACGACGCTCATCGCCGACGCGATGCGTCGCGTGCGCGATGCCTACGGCCCCGCCGCCTTCTACAACCACTATGCGTCGGGCGGCAGCAGCCTCTTCGCCGGCTCGCAGATGTCCGCGCGCCTGCTGAACCTGTTCGGCGGGCGCCTGAATTACTACAACTCCTACAGCTCCGCCTGTTCGCGCTGGGCGACGCCCTACTCGCTCGGCACCGAGGATTCGGGCAACAGCGCCGACGACTTCGTGAACTCGAAGCTCGTCATCCTGTGGGGCTTCAACCCGGCCGAGACAATTTTCGGCACCAACACCAGCTACCGCCTGAAGCTCGCGAGGCAGGCGGGCGCGCGGATCATCGTCATCGATCCGCGCCTGACGATGAGCGTGCAGGCGCTGGCGGACGAGTGGATCCCGATCCGCGCGGGCACCGACAACGCGTTGATGGACGCGATGGCCTTCGTGATGATCACCGAGGGCCTGCACGACCAGGCGTTTCTCGATCGCTACTGCGTGGGCTTCGACGAGGAGCACCTGCCGGAAGGAGCGCCGGGCGGCGCGTCGTACAAGAGTTACGTGCTTGGTCAGGCGGACGGCACGCCGAAGACGCCGGCGTGGGCGGAACCGTTCACCCAGATCCCCGCGGCCACGATCACGCGGCTGGCCCGCGAGTACGCGACGACGAAGCCGGCGGCGTTGCTCGCCGGCCTCGCCTTCAACCGGCGCGCGTACGGCGAGCAGCCGGTGCGGGGCACCGTTACGCTGGCCGCGATGACCGGCAACGTGGGCAAAAGCGGCGGCAGCGCCGGCGGCGTCAGCTATTCGGTCGCGCGCCCGCTGCCGGTCGGCGGCCTGCCCGCGGGGCACAATCCCGTGACCGAGGCCATCCCGGTCTTCAAATGGACCGACGCGGTCGTGCGCGGCACCGAGATGACCGCCGCCGACGGCGTGTTGCATCTTCCCGACGGGCAGACGACGCTCAGGAGCAATATCCGGTTCATCTTCAACACGGCGGGCAACACGCTGGTCAACCAGCACGGCAACATCAACCGCACCGACCGCATCCTGCGCGACCGTTCGCTCGTCGAGTTCATCGTCGTCACGGACCAGTTCCTGACGCCAAGCGCGCGATACGCCGATGTGGTGCTGCCGGCCATCACCTGGTTCGAGAAGAACGACATGTGCACCGTCTGGGGGCACGGCGCGTCGCTCATCTTCATGAACCAGGCGATCGCGCCGATGCACGAGTGCCGGAGCGATTACGACATCTTCACGCACGTGGCCGACAAGCTCGGGCTCGCGCCGCAGTTCACCGAGGGGCGGACCGAACTGCAGTGGCTCGAGGAGATGGTGAAGGTGTCGCAGGCCGCGGACCCGACCTTCCCGAGCTTCGAGGAGTTCCGCCGGCGCGGCGTGCACATCTTCAAGTACGACAAGCCGCACGTCGCGTTTGCGGACTTCCGCGAGGACCCGGCGACGCATCCGCTGAAGACGCCGTCGGGCAAGATCGAAATTTACTCGTCGCGGCTGGCGGACATGCGGATCGAAGGCCTGCCCGCGGTGGCGAAGTTCATTCCCGAGTGGGAAGGCGGGCCCTGGGATCCGCTGTTCAAGAAGTACCCGCTGCAGGCGATCGGGAGCCACTACGCGCGCCGCGTCCACTCGACGCATGACAACGTGGACTGGCTCGAGGAAGCGATGCCGCAGCGCGTCTACATGAACCCGATCGACGCACAGGCGCGCGGGGTGAGCGATGGCGACCCGGTGCGCGTCTTCAACGATCGCGGCGAACTGCGCGGGCGCGTCCGGCTGACGAAGCGGATCATTCCCGGCCTGGTCGACATCCCGCAGGGCGCCTGGTGGACGCCGGACGCGAAGGGCGTCGATCGCCGGGGCTGCGTGAACGTGCTGACCTCGGAGCGCGCGACGCCCGGCGCCAGGGGCAACGCGCAGCACACGATGCTGGTCGAGGTGCGCAAGGCATGAGCGCGCACGGCGCGCGCTCAGTGCTTGGTGCTGGTGCTTGGTGCTGTGCCAGGTGCCGAGCACGCAGCACGCAGCACATGGCACGGCACACAGCACATAGCACGGCATAAGCACATAGCACGTAGCACGGCACCAGCACGTAGCACACAGCACTTAGCACCACTCACCATGCACCTAGCCTTCTACATCGATACGACCGCGTGCAGCGGGTGCAAGGCGTGCCAGGTGGCGTGCAAGGACAAGCACGACCTGGAAGTCGGGCGATTGTGGCGGCGTGTCGCGACCGTCGAGGGCGGCGAGTGGATCCGCCAGGGCGCGGCCTGGACGACGACCGCCTTTGCCTACAGCGTGTCGCTGTCGTGCATGCACTGCGCGGAGCCGGCGTGCGTGGACGCGTGCCCGACGCGCGCGATGCACAAGCGCGAGGACGGCACCGTGGCCATCGCCGCCGACCGGTGCATCGGGTGCCGCTACTGCGAGTGGGTCTGTCCCTACGGCGCGCCGCGCTACGACGCCGGCGCCGGACGGATGACGAAGTGCGACTTCTGCGCCGACGAACGCCAGGCGGGGCGCCCGCCCGCGTGCGTCGCGGCGTGCCCCCTGCGCGCGCTCGATTTCGGGGACCTGGGTGACCTGGAAGCGCGCCACGGCACGAGGCGGGACATTTATCCGCTGCCCGACCCTGCAATGACGAAACCGTCGGTGGTGATAACCTCGGACATCGGACATCGTGGTGCGGCGGGCTCACCACGCCCTGAGCTTGTCGAAGGGCGGACTTCGGACGACAACCGTCAGGTCCAACTGCCGCGCATCGGCAATCGCGAGGAGATTTGAACACCCGCGAATGGGCGCTCGTCGCGTTTACCCTGCTGATGCAGGCCTCGGTCGGCATCCTGCTGGTCGTCGTCGCCCTGCAGCTGTTCGCGGCGCGGGAACCGGCGCATGCCCCCGCGAGGGCGCTCGATGGCCCGCTGCTCGTTGCCGCCGCCGCGGCCGTTTTTGGCCTCGTCGCGTCGCTCGCGCATCTCGGCCAGCCGGCACAGGCCTGGCTCGCGATAACCAACGTGCGGACGTCCTGGTTGAGCCGCGAAGTGGTGCTCACCGCGCTGTTCACGGCGTCGGCGTTGCTCGTTGTCGCGCTGGATCGAACCGGCGCCGGCTCGCCGGGCAGGCGTGATGTCGCCCGTGTCGTGGCAGCGGTTCTCGGCGTTGCCGTCGTCTTTGCGATGTCGCGGCTCTACATGGTGCCCGCGCAGCCGGGATGGAATCGCGTGCTCACGCCGATCAACTTCTTCGCGACGACCGTGCTGCTTGGTGCCGTGGTCCTCCTCGTCGCGAGTTCGGTGCGAGCGGCGACGCAGGCCGCGCTCCCGGAACACAGGTTGTTGATCATGACGGCGATCGTCCTGCTCGCGCTGCAGGTGCTCCTGCTGCCCGCGGAGATCGCGGTGCTCGCGCGCGAACCGGCCGCCGCCATCAGCCCGGCCGCGGTCGGACACGCCGCCACATGGCTGGCCCTCGGCAAGGCCGCTGCCGCCATCGCAGCGGGCTTGCTCCTGGTCGGCGTTCTGCGCGGCGTGCAGGGACCGCTCTCGCCCGTGACCATCGGCGTCGCCACGCTGGTCTTGGTTGCCGTGTCGGAGATACTCGGCCGCGTCCTCTTCTACGCCAGCAGCGTGCGGCTGGGGCCGATCTAGGCTTCGAGGCTGGCCTTTCGCCACCTGAAGCAGTAGAATCGCGCGTCCGGATCTGCCCCGTGCCGGCCGGCACGAATGCCGGTCTCCCCCAGACCTCACCGCGTCTTTCAACGATACCTGGTTCGAATGATCACACTGCTGCTGCTCGTTCTCCTCCAACAACCGGCTGTCCAGATCCAGGAACCTGCCGCGCAGCCCGAGATCGTAGACGGGCGCGGAGGTCCCACCGTCACCATCCCGCGAATCGACGCGACCATCCAGGTTGACGGCCGGCTCGACGAGGAAGCGTGGGGCAAGGCCGTTCGCCTCGGCGGCTTCTCGCAGTATCTGCCGTCCGACAGCCGGCCCGCCGTGGAGCAGACCGAAGTCCTCGTCTGGTATTCGCCGGCGGCGCTGTACTTCGGCATCATCGCGCACGACCGCCAGCCGGGATCGGTCCGCGCGACCGTCGCCGATCGCGACAACCTGGGCAACGACGACAACGTCACCATCTACCTCGACACGTTCAACGATCGGCGCCGCGCGTTCTTCTTCACCGTCAACCCGCTCGGCGTGCAGCAGGACGGCGTGCAGACCGAGGGCGGCTTCAACGCCGGCTCGATGGGCGGCACGGGTGGCTGGGGCGGAGGCGGCACGATGTCGGGCGGCAGCATCGACACCAGCCCCGACTACCAGTGGGACTCGAAAGGCCAGCTGACGAGCGACGGCTACGTCGTCGAAGTGCGGATTCCGTTCAAGAGCCTGCGTTTCGGCGGCAATGGGCCGCAACGCTGGGGCCTGAACATCCGCCGCAAGACGCAGCGGACGGGGTACGAAGACACGTGGACCGACGCGAAGCGTGTCAGCAGTTTTCTGGGGCAGGCGGGCGTCATCGAGGGGCTCCACGATCTGAAGCGCGGCGTGGTCACCGAACTGCAGCCCGTGGTGATGACGACGAGCAAGGGAGCCACCGACGCCGGCACCGGCACGTTCGCCCGAGAGGCACAGGTCCAGCCCGGCTTCAACGCGCGCTTTGCGTTCACCAACCTCTCGATCGACGCAACCGTGAAGCCGGATTTCAGCCAGGTGGAATCGGACGCGGGACTGGTTACCGTGAACGAACGATTCGCGCTCTTCTATGCGGAGAAGCGGCCGTTCTTCCTGGAAGGCATCGAGCTATTCGCGTCGCCGAACCAATTGGTGTACACGCGGCAGATCGGCCAGCCGATTGCCGGTGGCAAGTTGACGGGCAAGGTCGGCCGGACCACCGTCGCCTACCTGGTGGCGGAGGACGACACCAGCGGCAGCGCGACATCGGCGACCTCCCCGAATCGGGCGCTCTTCAACATCGCGCGCGTGCGGCGCGACCTCTGGGCGAACTCAACCGCCGGCGTGACCTACACCGACCGGACGACGGCCGAGGGCTACAACCGCGTGGTGGCGGCCGACTCGCGGGTGGTGTTCAAGAAGCTGTACTACCTGCAGGGCCAGCTGGGTGGTTCGTGGACGGGGGCCGACGGCACCGCCTCGCGCAGCGCGCCCATCTGGATGGGGGAATTCGATCGCACGGCGCCCCATTTCGGGTTCAACTACAAGGTCAACGCCGTCGGCACCGACTTCATCTCCCAATCGGGATACGTGCCTCGCAGCGACATCGTCGAGGCGCACGCATCCAACCGGTGGACCGCATATGGCACCCGCGGCGCCGCCCTCGAGAGCTTTACGACGTTCTTCAGTTTCGATCGAATCTGGCGCTACGACGACTTCCCCGGCCGATCGCCCCTCGAGGGCAACGAGAGCGTCAACCTCTCGGCGCAGTTGCGGGGCGGATGGCAGCCGCGCGCGTCGGTCACGCGCCAGTTCGTCGTGTTCGACCGACAGACCTACACGGGCTACCTGGTGGCCGGGCCCGGCGGCACGCTGGCCCCCTACGACGCCCCGATCGACTTGCGCGGCGGTCACGCGTATTCGATCGGGCTCACGACGCCGACGTTCCAGGTGTTCAACGCCAGTTTCACCGCGCAGCGAAACGACGTCGCGATCTTCCCGGAAGCGTCGCAGGGTCTCGAGATGCGGTACTCGGCGAGCCTGAGCGCGCGGCCGTCCGGCCAGCTGCGGATCGACGCCACCGCGACCCTCTCCCGGATCGCGCGGGCGCGCGATGGCAGCGAGTTCGCGCGCACGGTCCTGCCGCGCGCCAAGATTGAGTACCAGGCGACGCGGTCGCTGTTCTTCCGCATCGTGGGCGAGTACCGCGCGGAGGATCAGGATGCGCTATTCGACCCGCGCACCGGCGCGCTCCTCTACCCGGGCGGCATCGCCAGCACGCCGACGCGCGCCGGCACGCTGCGCGTGGACTACCTGCTGTCCTACAAGCCCTCGCCGGGCACGGTCGCGTTTATCGGGTACGGAAGTTCCCTCGAATCGCCATTGCAGAGCGATCGGCTGTGGGACGTCCATCGCACGAGCGATGGCTTCTTCGTGAAGCTGGCGTACCTGTTCCGGAGATGACGGGAAGAAAGTGCGACGTGCCGCGTGCGCGGTAGGGAGTGCGGTGCTCGGTGCTGGTGCAGGGTGCGTGCGGCGCCACGCCCGCCGTCAGGCGCATGAAGCGCTTCCTTGGCCAGGTTCTCTGATGGCGCCAGTTCGGGAAGCCACACGTCGTAGGGTCTTCCCGTGCCACAGCCCTGCGAGCCACTCCCGGATCTGGCTGGCCAGGACGTTGGCCGTGCCGCCGTATTCCTGCAACTGCCGCAGATACTGCTTCGACTGCCGGGCCTGGTCTCCGAGAATGTCGTCGTCGGGAACGGATGCCGTCAGGTAGAGGAAAAGCCCTGTGGCGAGCCCCGCCAGCAGGATCGCAGCCGCGACGGCCTTGCGTCGCATCTGCAGGTACTTCTTGAGCCCTCCGCCTGCCACTGGCGGGCCTCCCTTGCCCAGGTAGAGCTATCCCTGAGCGCCGTCGGCCGTCTCGTTCCAGAACCGCGCGAGCAGGTTGCAGGCCACGCGGCGGCGGTACGCCGCATTCGACCGCACATCGTCGATGGGCGCGATTTCCGTTCGCAGCATCTGCTGCGCATCGACGAGCGATCCGGTGGCGCGGAGGATCTCCTCGGTGGCGGGCACGCGGATCACGGTCGGAGCGATGCTGCCCAGCGCGACGCGCGGGTGCGGGCCGCGCACCGCCGCCATCACGACCTTCGAGATCGCCTGCGCGGCGCGTGTGCCCACCTTGCAGAACCACTGCCGGCCGTCGATCGGCGGGACCTCGACGGCGACGATCAATTCGTCGGCTGCACGTACGCTCTGGCGATAGCCGGTGAAGAAGGCGCTGAACGGCACGCGCCGCTCGCCGTCCTCGTTGCGCAGGACGACGGTCGCTTCGGCGGCGGCGAGCACCGGGAGGCTGTCGCCGGCAGGCGACCCGTTCCCGATGTTGCCGCCGATCGTCGCGCGGTTCTGCACCTGCACGGCGCCGATCTGCGCGGCCGCCTCGGCAAGCATCGGCAATCGCCGGCCGACGAGCGCGGACCGGCGGATCTCGGTGAAGGTGGTGAGCGCGCCGATCGACAGACAGGCGCCGCGCCGCCCGATGCCGCGAAGCTCATCGAGTGTCGACACGTCGATGAACCGGCGGGAGGTGAGCGTGCCGGCGTTCAGCGCGACATAGAGATCCGTGCACCCGGCCATCGGCACCAGCGGGCCGTCGTCGCGCAGCATCCGCAGCGCCTCGCGAAGCGAGCGTGGGGTCAGCAGCTCGAGCGAAGAGATCGCGGTTCTCATATCAGCTCGCCCGGGCCTTCCGTCCCGGCGCGGCAGCCCGCCGCTTCGAACCAACCCGGCCCGCCCGCGCGATCGCCCGGTAGATGGCGCCGTACCCCGTGCAGCGGCAGATGTTGCCGGCGAGCGACGCCCGCACCTCGTCGAGCGTCGCGCGCGGTGACAGCGTGGAGGCGGCGACAATCAGGCCCGGGGTGCACAGGCCGCATTGCGTCGCGCCCTCCTTGATGAAGGCCGCCTGCAGCGCCCGGCGGCCCCTGATCCCTTCAATCGTCGTCACGCGCGCGCCTCGGATTTGCCCGAACGGCACGAGGCACGCGTTGACCGGCTGCCCGTCCAAAAGGACCGTGCACGCGCCGCACTCGCCTTCGCCGCAGCCTTCCTTCGTCCCGGTCAGCGCGCAGTCCTCGCGCAGGACGTCCAGCAGTCGCTTCATCGGGTGGGCCCGGACATCCACCGCTTTGCCGTTCAGAATGAATCGCACGGTCGGGTCCTCACGGCGTGCGGCACTTCGCACGTTTCTCCACAGCGTCCAGTATCCGCTCCGGCGTCGCCGGCAACGATCGAATGTCGATGCCCAGGTGGCGAATCGCGTTGACGATGGCAGGCGCCGGACCGTCGAACGGCAGCTCGCCCAGGCCCTTCGCGCCGAACGGGCCGTGCCGGTACGGCTGTTCCAGCAGGACCACTTCCACCTCGGGCGCATCGACCGTGGTCGGGACCGTGTAGTTCGTCATCTGCGCGTTCTCCATGCGGCCGTCGAGCATGACGACCTCTTCGAGCAGCGCGTAGCCGACGGCCTGCAGCGTCCCGCCTTCCACCTGGCCCACGGCCAGCGTCGGATTCAGCACCTTGCCAATTTCCTGGACCGCCGTGATCTTGATCGGCCGCACCTCGTACGTGTCGGGATCGAACACGACTTCCGCGACGTCGCACCCGTAGGCAAACGTGCCGTACGCGTCGCCGCGATACGTCGTTTCGTCCCACTCGATGTCGGAGGGTTGCTCGTATTCGCGCGTCACCACGAGCGGCCCGTGCTTCCTGAGGTAACCGGATGGCGTCAGGCGTCCCAGGCGCTGCTTCATCTCGCGCGCGCACTGCTGCAGGAGCCGGCCCACGATCATCGACGTCCGCGACGCGACCGTGGGCCCGCTGTCGGGCACGAGGCTGGTGTCGGGGGGAATGACGTCGACGGCCGCGTAGGGCAGGCCGAGTTCGTCCGCCACGATCTGCGCGAGGACGGTACGCGATCCCTGGCCGATCTCCGCGCTGCTCGCCAGCACCCGGACCCCGCGCGGCGTCAGTTCGAGCGATGCTCTCGACGCCAGCTTCACTTCGCCGGACCCGGTGAAGCCGGCGCCGTGCAGGAACAGCGCGAGCCCGATCCCGCGGTGCGTGCCGGCAAACTGGCGGCGCTTGCGGCAGAAGTCGGTGCGCTTCACCGCCTCGGCGAGCACCGCCGCCGCCGTGCAATCCTCGCGCAGCACCTGCCCGGTGGGCATCGTGTCGCCGGGCCGCACGACGTTCATCTCGCGCAGCCGCACCGGATCGAGGCCCAGGCGCTCGGCGATCCGTTCCATCTGCACTTCGCCGGCGAACTGCGCCTGCGGGGCCCCGAAGCCGCGGAACGCCCCGTTGGGCGGCGTGTGCGTCTGCACGACGCGCCCGCGGATGCGCACGTGATCGCACCGATAGGGGCCGGCCGCGTGCAGCAGCGCGCGCGACAGCACGACCGGGCTGAGCGTCGTGTACGCCCCGCCATCGAGGAGGACGTCGACGTCGATGGCCGTCAGCCGGCCGTCGCGCGTGACGCCGGTGCGATGCCGGACGATGCCCGGGTGACGTTTGGGCGTGGCCCGCATGTCCTCGGCCCGGTCGTACACCATCTTGACGGGCCGCTTCGCCTTGCGCGCCAGGAGCGCGGCGTGCCCGGCCAGCATCGACGGAAAATCCTCCTTGCCGCCGAAGCCGCCGCCCGTCTCCGTCTGCACGACACGCACCTTGTGCTCGGCCAACCCGACGAGCACCCGCAGCGCGCGGTGCACGTAATACGGGCACTGCATCGACCCGTACACCGTGACGCCGCCATCGTCGTGCGGGACCGCAATCATCCCGTTCGGCTCGAGATAGAGGTGCTCCTGGTGGCCGACCGAGTATTCCCCCTCGACGATCTCGTCGGCCTGGGCGAACCCGGCGTCCACGTCGCCCTTGTCAATGGCGAGCGCCTTGAACACCGTCGAGGACTCCCGCGGGTCGAGCACGGGCACGTGCACGCGGTACTCGATCTGGATGTGCGCCAGCGCGTGCAGCAAGCGCTCGCGGTCCTTGTGGGCGATGAGCAGGATGGGCTCCCCGACGTGCCGCACCACGTGTTCGGCCAGCATCGGCTGATCGTCGGCGATCGCGGCGACGATGTTGCGGCCCGGGATATCGCGGTAGTCGGCGATGACGAAGCCGGCGCGGTCGAAGTCGAACCGCACGGCGACAATGTCGCCGCAGGGGATCTCGGAGCGAACGGTCGCTCCATAGAGCATGCCCGGAAAGTGGTAGTCGTCGATGTACTTGGCCGCGCCGGTGACCTTCGCCGCGCCGTCCTTGCGCGGGACCGACGCGCCCACGGCGCGGGCCCGGCCGCCGCCTCGTCTGTCGATGCGTGTTCGCTTTGCCACGGGTCGATCCGCCTGTCTGCTCTTCGGAGGTACCCTCCGATTTGGTCAACGATTATACGCTGCACCGGCTGACGTGCTACGCGCCAGCCCAGCCGTGGCGGGCGGATGCGACACGGCCACTTGCACTATACTGAACGGCCGTGAAAACGCTGGCGTTTACGCTGAACGGACGGGCCCGACGCGTCGTGTCGCGCGAGGGAGAATCGCTGCTCGAGCTGCTGCGGGAGCGCTGCGGGATCACCTCGATCAAGAACGGCTGCGCGCCGCAGGGCCAGTGCGGCGCGTGTCTGGCCATCATCGACGGCCAGGCGAAGGTGACCTGCGCCATGCCGGCCGACGCCGCCGACGGCCGGGACATCCTGACGGTCGAAGGGCTGCCCGACGATTATCGCGCGCAATGCGCGCGGGCCTTCGCCGCAGCCGGCGCGGTGCAGTGCGGCTTCTGCATGCCGGGCTTCGCCCTGCGCGCGAAGTACCTGCTCGATCGCAACCCGGCGCCCAGCCGCAAGGAGATCGCCCGGGCCATCGACGGCCACCTGTGCCGGTGCACCGGCTACATCAAGATTATCGACGGGATCGAGTTGCTGGCGCGGGCGCGACGAGGCGACCCGGTACCCGAGCCGTTGACCGATGGGGGCGTCGGCGTCTCTCTCGCGCGCTACAACGTGACGAATCACGTGCTGGGCGCCCGTCCGTACGTGGCCGACATCACGCGGCCGGGCCTGCTGCACGGCGCGCTCGTGTTCTCGCCGCATGCGCGCGCCCGGGTGCTCGCCATCGACGTGGCCCGCGCCGCGGCGCATCCGGGTGTTGTCCGCGTCGTAACCGCTGCCGACGTGCCGGGCGAACGCTGGTATGGCCTGCTCCAGAACGACTGGCCGGGGTTCGTCGCGGTGGGTGAAGAGGTGCGCTGCGTCGGCGATGTGCTGGCTGCGGTTGCCGCCGTTGACGAACACACCGCGCGCGAAGCCGCCGCGCTGGTCCACGTCGAGTACGATCCGCTTCCGCCGGTCCTCGATCCGCGCGACGCGCTGCGCGACGATGCGCCACAGGTCAATCCAACGCACCCGAACCTGCTGTCGCGGTCCGTCATCGTACGCGGTGACGTCGAGGCCGCGCTCGCGACCAGCGCGCACGTCGTCAGCGGCACCTGGAAGACGCAGCGCATCGAGCACCTGTTCCTCGAGCCGGAAGCCGCGCTGGCGGAACCGCTGCCCGACGATCGGCTGCACCTGTTCACGCAGGGCCAGGGCATCTTCGACGATCGCCGCCAGGTGGCCGCATTCCTCGGGATCGGGGAAGAACGGGTGGCGGTCGAACTCGTCCCGAACGGCGGCGCCTTCGGCGGCAAGGAAGACATGTCGGTGCAGGCCCAGACGTCGCTGCTCGCCTGGCTGATCCGACGGCCGGTCCGGATGGTCCTGAACCGCGAGGAATCGATCCGCCTCCATCCCAAGCGCCATCCGATCGAGATGCACTACACGGCCGGGTGCGACGTCGAGGGGCGGCTCACCGCGGTCCGCGCGCGCCTGGTGGGCGACAGCGGCGCGTACGCGTCGGTCGGCGGCAAGGTGCTCGAGCGCGCGGCGGGGCACGCCTGCGGCGCCTACAAGGTGCCGAACGTCGATGTCGAGGCGGTTGCCGCCTATACGAACAACCCGCCGTGCGGGGCGATGCGCGGCTTCGGCGTCAACCAGGCGCACTTCGCGATGGAAGCGTGCATCGACCTGCTGGCGCGGGCCGCCGGGCTCGATGGCTGGGAGATGCGATGGCGCAACGCGGTCGACGTGGGCGATGTCTGCACGACCGGGCAGGTGCTCGAGAAATCCGTCGGCCTCAAGAAGACCCTGCTGGCGGTGAAGCCCGCCTACGACGCGGCGCGCGCGCAGGGCCGCGCGGTCGGGATCGCGTGCGGCGTGAAGAACAGCGGCATCGGCAACGGCGTGCGCGAATGGGGCATGGCGCGACTGGTCGTCGAAGCCGACCTCACCATCTCGGTTTACAACGGCTACACGGAGATGGGCCAGGGACTGCTGACGGTGCTCGTCCAGTTCGCATCCGAAGCGACACGGTTGCCGGTCGCGTGTTTCCGCCCGCGAGTCGATTCGACCTACGCGCTGGCGTGCGGCCAGACGACCGGCTCGCGCGCGACGCTCTTCGGCGGGCGGGCCGTGCTCGGCGCGGCACAGAAGCTGCGCGCCGACCTCGATGGCGGCCTTGCGCTCGAACAACTGGTGGGGCGCGTCTACGCCGCGGATATCGTGGTCGACGACACGACACCACTCGGCGCCGACGTTGCGCGCGTGAAGACGCACACGTCCTACGGCTTTGCCACGCAGGTGTGCGTGCTCGACGGGCGCGGGCGCGTCGAGCGCGTCATCGCCGCCCATGA
>PMZR01000122.1 GCA_003170135.1 Acidobacteriota bacterium | reverse complement strand
GACGGCGTCATGCCGCAGACCGTCGAGCACCTCGCCGTGATCGAGCTGCTGGGCGTCGAGCGTGGCGTCGTGGCGCTCGGCACGGCCGAGGCGCTGCACAAGGTGATTGACGTCAGCACCGGGGCGGCGCCGGCGGTGACCTCCAACCGCGAGATGATGAAGATGATCGGCGGCGTGGAGGCCGGTAACGCGTGGGTGGTCGGCCGGTTCGACGCGCTGAGCAGCCATGCGCACCTCCCCCAGCAGGTCACCAGCCAGATTCCACCCATCAGCTGGTTCTCGGCGTCGGGCACAATCGACGGCGGCGTGAGCGGCAAGGTGAGCGTCGAAGCGGCAGATGCCGCGGCAGCGCAGAACCTGAAGCAGGTGGTCGAAGGGCTGAAGGGCCTGGCCGCGCTCCAGGCGCGATCGAACAATGTGCCGTCGCAGCTGCAGCAGCTTCTCAACTCGTTCCAGCTTGCGCAGGACGACAACACGCTGACGCTGTCCTTCTCCATTCCTCCAGACGTCCTGAACGGCCTCGCGACGCTCGGCGGACGTTCCGGGCAGTCGAAGAAATAATCACCACGCGTCCGCCTGTCGTTCATCGCGAAGCGCCCGGCCCGCCGGGCGCTCTTTTTTGCTCGAGGCGCCGCGCGGGCGTCGCGGAGGCTTGACTATCCGCTCCCACTTCCCTAGACTTCGCTCATACTAAAGAGCACCGGTACGGTCGCGATCCTGCTTCGATGGTGTCCGCGCAGCCCCGCTCCGGCGCCGGCGCTGCGAACCTGTGTGCGCATCCGCGGCGTGTTGCGTCCCGGTGCCCCGCCGTTTTCAGGCTGCAACGGTCCGGCACTGGCGCTCGCGTTCCCGTCACGGCTCATCGGGGATCGGTCGCGCGGGAAGAATGATGGTGGCGATGACTGACCGCGTGTTCTTCTACGGCACCTTGATGACCGGCTTCGACCGTCGCCAGCGCGCGGGGATCGACGAGGGGAGACTCGTGTACCTGGGGCGCGGGTTCATCCGGGCGGCCCTGTTCGACCTGGGCATCTATCCGGCGGCCGTGCCCGACCCGGAGGGACGGGTCTGGGGCGAAGTCTACCAGATGCGCGAACCGGAGGCCGTGCTTGGGGCGCTCGACGACATCGAAGGCTATTGTCCCGAGGAGCCGGACGCCAGCCTGTATACGCGTCTGACGATCCCCATCGTGCTCGAGAACGGCGTCGTGGACGAGGGGTGGGCGTACTTCTACAACGCGCCGCTCGGGCGCGCAGAGCGGATCGCCTCGGGCGACTACCTCGAACACCTGCGGCTGAAGTAGCCCCGCCGGTCGTCCGCACTCCCGCCTTTCGGCCACCGACCACCTGCCCGCGTGGCGAGACCACTGGCCACCAGTCCAAGCTGCAACCCATTGTCCGTCGGAAGGGCCGACCGGCAGGAACGTCGATCAGGTCAGCTGCCGCGCGGTCTTGATCGCCTCGACGAACCCGGCGATGGCCGCCGCGACCGGCTCGGAGAGTTCGATGAACTCGACGCCGGATCGGTAGGTGGTGCCCTGGTCGTCGACGTCGCTCACCCGGCAATGGGCGACCCGGCCTTTGACGACGAGCGAACGGTCGCCGAGCATCAGGCGAAACTGGTGAAGCGAGTTCAACTGGAGGGGGACGGCGGTCTCGATCTGGGCACCGCCAAGACTGATCTCGCGGATGGCGATCGGCTGGAAAACAGTGACCTCCCCGTGGAGCTCCCCAAGGATGGGGAACCGCTGCCCACCGCGCTTATTGTCCATCGGGGCAGTCATGCCGGCGAGAATATAGCACAAAGCCGGCCGACAAACGGCGATTTTACGAAAAAATCTGGAGGATGGCGGAACGCGGGGCAGGTGGCGGCCTGCCCTCAGTTCATGGAAAGGGCGCGGACGGGAGGCATCGGAGTATCGGAAAAATCGCTCAGGCTACCCTCGGGGTCCTGGCCTTCGTATTCAGTCGTGTAGGTGAGCACCGGGATCCGGAGCGTCTCGTCATCGAGCTTCAGCATCGACAGTACCTGGAAGCCTTCCAGGTCCTCAATCCGCATGCACAGGATCACCAGTTGCGGTTGCACGCGCCGGATCTGCGAGTAGGCATGCGCGCCCGATTCGACGAACACGATGTCGTAGTGGCCGGGATCCACGGCAGATTCCAGCATTTCGAGAACATCGGGGCTGCCGTTGACGATCACCACCTTCTGGCTCTCGTGTCCGTGCGGCAGCACGCCATTGCGAGTGTCCGCCAGGTTCACCATGGTCCGCCCCTTTCTGCCTCAGACTCACTTCAAGAATCGGGCCACGCGCCGATCGGATGTTAGGCCGGGTTTTCCGCTGTTCGGTGGGCTGGGCTGGACGACATTACCTGTCATGACCGGCGGGCGTAGCCTGTTTGACGCACTGTGTAATTCTGCCGTCTAAGCTGTTCCCGGGCGGGACGTTCCACGAGCGGCGAGCGGTGGCCGCGCGTCATCGGCCGCTGGCGGCGTCGGCCGATTGCCCCGCCACCGCTCACGGGGCAGCCTCCGTGACGAAGCAGACTCTTCTACGCCCGCTCACCGCCGCGTCGCAATCTCTGCACAGAAAGCACACGGCCCCTGCGGCGCGTGTCCACGCGCTGACGGGGCCGACGTGTTTGCACGTCCGCGCCGGCGAGCTATCATGAGATCTGATGCCCCCATCGATCGACCCACCCGACCGACGTTCCCGACGACACCCCGGCGGACATCATCGGCATCGACGGCCGCCCCAACCGTCGACGGTCAACCTGCCATGCGAATAGCAGTCATCCCCGGTGACGGCATCGGAGCCGATGTGACCGCGGAGGCCGTCAAGGTGCTGCGCGCGATCGGCCGGGTGTATGGGCTGGCGCTCGATATCGAGACGCTGCCCTACGGCGCCGACTACTACCTGCAGACGCGCACGAGCCTGCCCGCCGGGGCGTCCCGGATGCTGCGCGACGAGTTCGACGCGATTCTGCTCGGCGCGCTCGGCGACCCCCGTGTTCCCGACATGCAATACGCCCGCGACATCCTGCTGGGCATCCGCTTCGAACTCGATCTGTTCGTCAACTTCCGCCCCGTCAAGCTGCTCGATCCCGCGCTCTGCCCGCTGAAGGATCCGGACGCGGCGCGCATGGACTTCGTCGTGCTGCGCGAGAACACGGAGGGTCTCTACGTGAACATCGGCGGCCGCTTCAAGGCGGGCACCGACGACGAGGTGGCGATCCAGGAGGAAGTGAACACCTACAAGGGTGTGCACCGCATCATCCGGTACGCGTTCGAGCACGCGCGCGCGGCGGGGCGCAGGCGCGTGTGCATGTCGGACAAGAGCAACGCGATGAACCTCGGCCACGCGCTGTGGCAGCGCGTGTTCAAGGAGGTGGCGCCGGCGTTTCCCGACATCGAGGCGTCGCACCTGTACATCGACGCCCTGGCGCTGCAGATGGTGCGGGCGCCGGCGCAGTTCGACGTCGTGGTCACCAACAACCTGTTCGGCGACATCGTCACCGACCTGGGCGCGGCGCTGCAGGGCGGCCTGGGCGTCGCCGCATCCGGCAACCTGCACCCGGGACGCACGTCGATGTTCGAGCCGGTGCATGGATCGGCCCCGGCGCTGGCCGGCCGGAACGTGGCCAACCCGATCGGGGCGGTCCTGTCGGTGGCCCTGATGCTGGGCTTTCTTGGCCACCAGGCGGCGGCAGACGCGATCGAGCGCGCCGCGACGATCGCCGTGCGTGAGGGCCACGTCACTGCCGATGTCGGGGGCACCCTGGGCACCCGGGAGACCGGCGATTACCTGGTGAAGGCGATCGAGCAGCCGGCGGACACCACCAAGGCGCTCCATCGCCTGTAGTTTGCAGGGCGGCGCGTGTTCTGCCCGATCACCGTGAGGATCTCATGAGCAGGCCCGATGTGTTCATCGTCGGCGGGCGGCGGACGCCCATGGCCGAATACGGCGGCGTGCTGAAGGATGTGTCCGCGATTCAGCTCGGCGTGCTCGCGTCGCGTGCCGCGTTCGAACGGACCGGCGTCCGCCCCGAATGGATCGATCACGTGGTCTTCGGGAACGTGCTGCAGACCAGCGCCGACGCGATTTACGCGGCGCGTCACGTGGGGCTGCACGCCGGCGTCCCCGTCGACGTGCCGGCGCTCCTCGTCAATCGCCTGTGCGGATCGGGGATCCAGGCGGCGGTGAGCGGCGCGCAGATGATTCAGCTCGAGGAAGCGGATCTGGTCCTGGCGGGGGGCATGGAGAGCATGAGCCAGGCGCCGCACGTCATTCGCGGGCTGCGTACCGGCCTGCGGCTGGGCCAGGGCCGGTTGGAAGACTCCCTGTGGGAAGCGCTCACCGACAGCTATTGCGGGTGCGCGATGGCGGTCACCGCCGAGAACTGCGCCGCCCAGTACGGCATCACCCGCGCGGAGCAGGACTGCTACGCCCTGCGCAGCCAGCAGCTGGCGTCGCGTGCGTGGGACGAGGGCCGGTTTGCGGACGAAGTCGTGCCGGTCGAGATCAAGACGCGCAAGGGAACGACACGCGTCGATCGCGACGATCACCTGCGTCCCGGCACGACGCTCGAGGGATTGGCGGGGCTGCCCGCCGCCTTCAGCAAGGACGGCTCGGTGACCGCGGGCAACGCCAGCGGCATCGTGGACGGCGCGGCCGCACTGATCCTGGCATCCCGTGCGGCGCTCGAGCGCCACGGCCTCGAGGCCGTCGGCCGGCTGGTTGATTGGGCGTCCGCCGGCGTCGAACCGCGCCTGATGGGCATGGGACCCGTGCCGGCGACGCGCAAGGTCCTGGCGAGGACTGGCTTGTCGCTCGACGACCTGGATCTCGTCGAGGTGAACGAGGCATTCGCGGCCCAGTACCTGTCGGTCGAGAAGGCCCTCGGCCTCGATCGCGACAAGGTGAACGTCAACGGCGGCGCGATTGCCCTCGGGCATCCGCTCGGCATGACCGGCACGCGCCTGCTGCTGACGCTGGTGCTCGAGATGCGGCGCCGGGGCGCGAGGCGCGGCCTGGCGACGGCGTGCATCGGCGGCGGGCAGGGGATCGCGGCGATCGTGGAAACCGTGTAGGGCAGGAGAGGCAAACATGGCGATCAAGACAGTCGGCGTGGTCGGGTGCGGATTGATGGGATCGGGCATCGCCCAGGTGTGCGCGCAGGCCGGGTATCGGACGATCGTTCGCGAGGTCGACGAGCCGACGTTGCAGAAGGGGATGTCGCGCATCCGCAAGTTCCTCGAGGCGGGCATCGAGAAAGGCAAGGTCACCCCCGAGGAACGCGACCGGACGCTCGCGAACCTCACCGGCACGACGACGTTCGGCGGGTTACGCGACTGCGACCTGGTCATCGAGGCGATCGTCGAGAACCTCGAGGGCAAGCGGGCGGCGTACGCGGAACTCGAGCAGTGTGTCGGCGAGCACGCGATTCTCGCCTCGAACACCTCGTCGTTGTGCGTCACGGAACTGGCGGCATCCACGACGCGTCCCGATCGTTTCGTCGGCCTGCATTTTTTCAACCCCGTGCCGCTGATGAAGCTGGTCGAAGTCGTCCGCGCGCTGACGACCGGCGACGACACCTTCCATCAGGTGTACGCGTTCGCCCAATCGCTCGGCAAGGACCCCATCACCGCGCCCGATCGCCCCGGGTTCATCGTGAATCGCCTGCTGGTGCCGTATCTGCTGGCGGCGGTACGCGCCTACGAAAACGGTCTGGGCACGCTGGAGGATATCGACAAGGGGATGCAGCTCGGATGCGGGCATCCGATGGGCCCATTCACGCTCCTCGATTTCGTCGGTCTCGATACGACCTACTACATCGGCAACATCATGTTCGAGGAGTTCCGCGAACCGTCGTACGCTCCGCCGCCGTTGTTGAAACGGATGGTGCTGGCGGGGCGGCTCGGGCGGAAGAGCGGGCGGGGATTCTACGACTACACGCAGGAGAAGCGCTGAGCGAGATGCCGGGCGGCAGATGGCCGATCGCCCGTCGCCATGGGCGCATGCCCGCCGTTACGCCTCTGCCACCTGCCACCGACCGCACGCGAACCGCCAAGCAACGACCACGGACCAACGACCAACGACCAACGACTAAGACCAACAACCAACAACCAACGACCAACGACCAACGACTACTTGACCCGCGTCCAGTTCTCCGTCCGCCCGATGAAGGAGAAGCCAATGAAGCCCCGGACATCGAGTGCGTCGGGGGACTTCAACGTCATCTTGCACTTGTAGTCCTTCCCGTTCTCCGGATCGTAGACCTGGCCCTGCTGCCAGAGATTGTCGCTCGCGAAGACGAAGTTCCGGAGGATCACGAGGCCCAGGACGGGCTGACTGCGCTTGGCCGGGTCCGGATTCTCCCGGTCGACCTTCGTCTTGCCCGCCATGCCCTTCTTGTCGTCGGCGGGGTAGGTCGGCTGCTTGAGCCAGACGATCTTCCCGAAGTACTTGCCGTCGGTCTTGTAGATCTCGATGTGGGCGGTCTGCTTCTGGTTCAGCCATTTCCCGACGATGGTGTCGGGCCTCGTCGCTTGTGCGTTCGCGCCCGTGCAGAACAGAAGCAGCAGGCCCAGGACGGAGCCGATCGTCTTCATGGCGTTTCTGTCTCCTCGATGAAGTGGAACAGTGCCCTGATGTACACTGGCGGCATGCAGGATCTCATTCGACGGCTCCTCGTCGAGTTGGGGGAGGACCCCGACCGCGAAGGTCTGGCCGACACGCCGAAGCGAGTGGACAAGTCCCTTCGCTTCCTGACCAGCGGGTATCGGGCCGACGTGAACGAAGTGCTGAACGGCGCCCTGTTCACGGTCGATTATAGCGAGATGGTCATCGTCAAGGACATCGACTTTTTCAGCCTCTGCGAGCACCACCTGCTGCCGTTTTTCGGCAAGTGCCACATCGCCTACATCCCCAGTCACAAGGTCATCGGCCTCAGCAAGATCCCGCGACTGGTGGACGTGTTCAGCCGGCGGCTGCAGATCCAGGAACGGCTGACCAACCAGATTGCCCAGACGATCGAGGAGAAGATCGACCCGCTCGGCGTGGCGGTCGTCATGGAAGCGACGCACCTCTGCATGGCGATGCGGGGCGTCGAGAAGCAGAACTCGTTTGCGGTGACCAGCGCGATGCTGGGCGCCTTCCGCAACAGCGCGCGGACGCGCCACGAGTTCCTCGAACTCATCAAGCATCGTTTCACGGGCCCGACGGCCGCCCACGCGCGTGCGATCGAGGAGGACCTGGCCGGCGGGTGACGGCCCAGTGCCAACCACCGACCACCGACTGCCGTCACCACCTACTGTCTACTGTCTACTGACTGCCTCCCTGAACACCCGTGATCGTCGGCCTGATCTTCGTCGCGACCTACCTGGTGCTGGCCTTCGGCCGGCTGCCGTTCTTTCGCGTCGACCGCACATCCGCCGCGGTCATCGGTGCCATCGCCGTGATCGTGGCCCGGGGGTTGACGCTCGACCAGGCGTACCGGGCCGTCGATTACCGCACACTGATCCTGCTGTTCGGGATGATGGTGCTCGTCGCGACGCTGCGCCTGGGCACCTTCTTCCGGACGCTCGGGCAGGCCGTGGTTGCGCGGGTCACTCATCCCGCGCCACTGCTCATCGCGGTCGTGCTCATGAGCGGCGTGCTGTCGGCACTCTTCGTGAACGACACCATCTGCCTTGTCTTTACGCCGGTCCTCATCGAGATTTCCGCGGCGCGCCGCCAGAACCCGTTGCCGTTCCTCCTGGCGCTCGCCACCGCGTCGAACATCGGCAGCACGGCGACGATCACCGGCAACCCCCAGAACATGTTGATCGGCAGCATGTCGCACATCGGCTATGCGAGCTTCGCCGGCACGCTGGTGCCGGTCGCGGCGTTCGGCCTGGCCGTGGACGCGCTGGTGATCTACGTGTTGTTCAGGCGCGAGTTCACGCGTGGAACGGGTGCCGCCCGTCGCCGACCGCCGCGCGCCATTCACCGGATCATGACGACCAAGGGCCTCATCGTCGCCGCGGGGATGCTCGTGGGATTTCTGGCGGGCGTGGACCCGGCGCTCGTGGCCGCAAGCGGGGCGGCGGTGCTGCTCATCACGCGCTGGGTCAAGCCGGAGAAGATCTACCAGCAGGTCGATTGGAGCCTGCTGATGCTCTTTGTCGGCCTGTTCATCGTCGTCGGCGCGGTGGAGCAGGCGGGCCTCGATCGCGTGTTCTTCGACTGGCTGAAACCCGTGGGCGTCACAACCGTCGCCGGCCTGACGGTCACGGCGGCACTGCTGTCGAACCTGATCAGCAACGTCCCGGCGGTCATGCTGTTCACGCGCCTGGTGCCGCACCTTCCGGATCCGCGCGCCGGCTGGCTCGCGCTTGCGATGGCGAGCACCCTGGCCGGTAACCTCACCCTCCTCGGCTCGATCGCCAACCTGATCGTCGTCGAGGGCGCCCGTCGCGAGGGCATTCGCATCGGCTTCTTCGACTACCTGAAGGTCGGTGTGCCGGTGACGCTGGCGACGCTCCTGTTCGGCGCCTGGTGGGTGGGCGCCTGACGATCAGGCGAGCACCATCGGCCGGGCACGTAGCACTCGGCGCGCCCCGTGTATACTGCTCTCATGCGACGGTTGCTTCGCCTCGGCACGCTCGCTCTGCTCGTGGTCGCGTTTGCCGCACCGACGTTCTCTCAGACCAGGCGGACACCGGCGAAGAAGCCCGCCAAGCCGGCTGCCGTCGTGAAACCGGTCCGGGTTCATCCCGGGATGACGTGTCCGGCGGTGCTCGGCACGGGCATGACCAGCAAGCGCGAGTTCTGCGACGTGATGGTCGGGCGCGACCCGCAGATTGGCATCATCATCCATTTCCCCCCGCACCGCGACGGTGCGCTCCTCACCTTCGATCTGCACAACCGCGAGACGTACTCGGAACAGCTCGTGCGCGAGAACAGGGCGTACGCGCGCCACACGGCGACGATCGGCGTGCTCGCGCTCGACGGCACGCTGCTCACACGCGCCGTCATCGACACGGAGTTCCGAACGGGCAACGATCTGCTCGACCGCGTCGGCGGGGGCGCGGGACCTGGCGGCGCGAAGGCGGTGGCGCCCATCGGCGACGAGCCGATTCGTGTGGAGATTCCGGCGGACGTGGATGCGGTCAGCCTGCTCGGCGAGAAACTGTTGTCGGTGACCGTCGACGGGCCGGAGACGTTCACGGCCCCCGGCCGCCCGATCGCCATCATCAGCAACGTGATGATCGAGTACCGACCCGCGCCGCCGCCGAAGAAGAAGACGCCGGCGAAGAAGAAGATCAGTAGACAGTAGACGGTAAACGGTAAACAGCCAACTCCCGAGTCCTGACTGCCGACTGCTGACCGCCAACCAGGTCAGATCCGATACGTGTCCTCCCGCCCTACTTTCCCGCGCCACACTCGGTAGATGCGCGTCAGGTAGATGATCACGATCCCGATCCCGACCAGGTAGATGCCGAGCGCGATTCGCAGGCTGTGCGGAGGCGCGGCGGCGTTGTAGATGTCGAGTGTCTGGCCGAGGTTGCCCGCCGTGGATGGGAGCAGGCGAGGGAAGAGGCCGACTGCGGCCGAGCCGAGGATTCCGACAATCGTCCCGGCACTCGCGAAGAACGCGCGGCCGTCGCGCCCGGCGGACCAGGACGCTCGCAACGCGAACAGGCACGCCACGCCGAACGCCGGCACGACGAACAGGGCGGGTGCGTGGACGAAGTTGTTCGCGAAGTCCGGCCGTACGGGGAAGCTGGCCGCGACGGTGGCGGCGAGCAGGCCCGTGACCGCCCACCAGAGCGCGCCGACCGCCCGGCGTGCGCGCGCATGCAACTCGCCCTCGGTCTTCATGGCCAGGTACGCGGCGCCATGCAGGCTCAGGACGGCGAGGCTGAGGACGCCCCCGAGCAGCGAAAACGGGTTCAGCAACAGCGCGAAGGTCCCCTGGAACTCGCCGAAGGCGTCGAGCGGCACGCCGCGCAATACGTTGGCGAACGCCACGCCGAAGAGCACCGCGAGCAGGATGCTCGACAGCGAGAAGACGACGTCCCACGCCTGGCGCCAGAGCAGGCTGTCGATCTGATGCCGGAATTCGATGCCGAGGCCCCGCAGCACGAGCAGCCACAGAACCAGCATCAGGGCGAGGTAGAAGCCGCTGAATGCCGACGCGTAGAGATGCGGAAAGGCGACGACCATCGAGCCGGCTGCCGCCATCAGCCACACCTCGTTGCCGTTCCATACCGGCCCGATCGCGTTGATCCCCGCTTCGCGTTCCTCTTCCGTGCGCGCCACGAGGAGATGCAGCGCCCCGACGCCGAGGTCGAATCCGTCGAGCACGGCGTAGGTCGTCAGCATGCCCGCCAGCACGAAGAACCAGATGGTGTTGATCATCCCTGCACCTCTCGCGGCGCCGGTCCGCGGTCGATGATGCGGACGCACAGCAGGACGTAGAAGAGACCGACCAGCGCGTAGAGTCCCATGAACCCGAGCAGCGTGAAGACCGTCATGCCCTCGCTGACATTGGTGGAGGTCGCCTCGACGGTCCGCTGCAGGCCGTACGCGATCCACGGCTGGCGGCCGACCTCCGCCACCATCCATCCCGCCTGGTTCGCGATGTAGGGGAACGGCACGGCGAGCATCAGCACCCACAGGTACCCGCGCGTCGCGTAGGCCCGCCGGCGCCAGAGCAGGTACGCGCCGGTGGCCATGATCGCGATGAAGATCGTGCCCAGGCCGACCATGATGTGGTACGCGTAGTAGGTCAGTTCGACCGGTGGATGCAGGTCGGCCGGGTAGTCGTTGAGGCCGATGACCCTCGCGCGGAAGTCCCCGTAGGCCAGGTAGCTGAGCAGGCGAGGCACGTAGACGGGATCCATCAGCGTACGCTTCTCGGTGTCCGGCATCCCGATGATGGCCAGCGGCGCCCCCTCCTGCGTCTCGAACAGGCCTTCCATCGCCGCCATCTTGATCGGCTGGAACCGCGCGATGTTCTCGCCATGCTTGGCGCCGGTGGGGAAGAGCGACGTGAGCGAGAAGACGAGGCCCGCGACGACCCCGACCCGGACCGAGGTGCGGCCCAACTCCTCGAACCGGCGTGCGAGCAGGTAGTAGGCGCCCACGCCGGCCATCACCATGGAGGCCGTGATGAGTGAGCCGCTGATCACGTGCGGGTACTGCCAGCGCGCGTAGGGATTGGTCAGCAGCTCCACGAGGCTCGTCAACTCCGCCCGGCCCTGCACGATCTGGTAGCCGACCGGGTGCTGCATCCACGCGTTGGTGGCGACGATGAAGAAGCCCGAGACCACCGCGCCGAATGCGACCATCACCGAGGCGAGCCAGTGCACGCCAGGCCTGACGCGGTGCTCGCCGAAGAGGAAGACCCCGAGGAACGAGGATTCCGCAAAGAACGCGAACACGCCTTCCATGAACAGCGTCTGTCCGATCACGCCGCCGGAGTAGTGAGAGAAGCGCGCCCAGTTGGTCCCGAACTGGAACTCCATCGGGATGCCGGTCACGACGCCCGTCGCGAACGTGATGGCAAAGATCTTCGCCCAGAACCTCGCCGCGATCCCGTAGCGCTCGTCGTGCCGGATCATCTGGAGCGTCTTGAGGACGGCGATGAGCACGCCAAGGCCCATCGTGAGGACCGGGAACAGGTAGTGGAACACGATGGTGAAGCCGAATTGCACGCGCCCCGCGCTCAGCACGTCATCCATGTTGGCCTCGATTCGCTGGCAGGACTACCCGACACCGGACTTGCCCGGTTCGACGCTCGTCGCGCCCCCGGACCGCGTCGAAGTGCGGCCGCCGGGCGCCAACCCATGTATCCTACATGGTAGAGGACTTGCACAGTCAGGTCGAGCATGTCATTGCAGGATGTGATCATCGTCGGGGCCGGTCCGGCGGGGCTGGCGGCTGCGATCGCGGCGAAGCGGCGCGGGCTTGACTACACGGTGCTCGAGAAGGCCGTCCTGGTCAATTCCATCTACCACTTCCCCACGCACATGGTCTTTTTCACGACGCCGGAACTGCTCGAAATCGGCGGCCTGCCGTTCGTCAGCCCCTTCGACAAGCCGACGCGGCTCGAGGCGCTGCGCTACTACCGGCGCGTAGTGGACACGGAACAGCTGCGCATCGAGATGGGCGTCACGGTGTGTGCGATCCAGCGTCATGCCGACGACGACCGGTTCCTCGTCCAGGCGGATGCGGACGGCCGGCGCACGGTCCGGCATGCCCGGGCCGTTGTCCTCGCGATCGGCTATTACGATCACCCGAACCTGCTCGGCATCCCGGGCGAGGATCTGCCCCACGTCTCGCACTACTATCGCGAAGCGCATCCGTTCTACCGGAAACGCGTCGTCATCGTCGGAGGTGCCAACTCGGCGGCCGAGGCGGCGCTGGAGCTGTACCGCGCGGGCGCGACGGTGACCGTCGTCCACCGGCGCCCCACGCTCAGTCGTCAGATCAAATACTGGGTGTTGCCGGACCTGGAGAACCGGATCAGGGAAGGCTCCATCGCGGCACGCATGGAGACGCACGTGGCCGAGATCCGGCCGCGGGAGGTGATCGTCGAACACGCCGGCACCGTCGAACCGCTGCCCGCCGACCACGTCTTCCTGCTGACCGGCTATCGGGCGGACGCCGATCTGCTGCGCGCCAGCGGCGTCGAACTCGATCCGTGCAGCTGGATACCGGTCCACGACCCGGATACGCTCGAGACCAACGTCCCGAACCTGTTTCTGGCGGGCGGGGTCATTTCAGGCACCAACGACGTGCCGGTGTTCATCGAAAACGGGCGACTGCACGGCGAGAAGGCCATCGCGGTGATTGGGAGTCGGATCGGACGGGGCGCGTAAGAGTCGATCGTCAACAGTCAACCGTTGCGCCACGGTGAACGGTGAACGGTCAACTGTCGACTGTCAACTCGCCTCAGTGGATGGTCCGCGTCTTCTTCGACAGGTAGTCCATCAGCACGTACTGGCCGAGTGTGTACGGCGTCGTGAAGTACGCCTTGCCGCGGCAAATTTCGGCCACCCGCCTGACGAAGGTCACCAGGTCGTAATCCTTCGCGAGCATGAACGTGTTCACGATGATGCCGCTGTTGCGGCACGCGGCGACCTCGCTGAGCGTCTCGTTGACGATGAGCGGATCGAGGCCGAACGCGTTCTTGTAGATGCGGCCGTCGGGACGGGTCAGCGCGGAGGGCTTCCCGTCGGTGATCATGATGATCTGCCGCATGTCCTTGCGCTGCCGATCGAGGATTCGCCGGGCGAGGCGCAGGCCTTCGCGGGTGTTCGTGTAGTAGGGACCGACGCGGACGCGCGCCAGTTCCTTGATGTGAATCTCCTCGGCCGAGTCGTGGAAGAGGACGACGTGCAGGCCGTCGCCGGGGTATTGCGTGCGAATGAGATTGGCAAGCGCCAGCGCGACCCGCTTGGCCGGCGTGAAGCGATCCTCGCCGTACAGGATCATGCTGTGACTGCAGTCGAGCATCAGGACCGTGGCGCACGAACTCTGGTACTCGCCCTGTGCCACCATCAGATCCGGGTAGTCGACGTTGATCGTGAACGGTTGTTCGCCCGAGACGTGCCGCCCAATCCCTTCGCGCACGACCGCGTTGAGGATCGTGCTGCTCGGATCGAGGTTCAGCGTGTCGCCGAATTCGTACGGCTTGGGGGCGCCCATCGCTTCGATGCCGGTCGCCAGATCGCGCGTGTCGTGCCGGCCGAAACTGCTCTTGCCGAGTGAACCCAGCAGATCGCGCAGCGCCCGGTAGCCGAGAAAGTCCAGCGCCTTGTCGGTGACTTCGAACCGGACCGGCGGCGCGTCCGGTCCCGACTGGCTGCCTGTCGCCGCCGCCGTCCGCTGCTGGCGCTGCTGCCGTTCCTGCTCCAGGTCGGGGCTCGTGGTGACGTAGCCTTCCTGCTGCAGGCGCTGGATCAGCTTCTGAATCAGGTGCTCGATCTGATCCTGCGCGTCTGCGTCACCCGCCTCCTCGCCGAGCAGGCGCTCGAGCGTATCCTGCGACAGCAGGTCGCCCTTGAGCAGCGCGTCCATGATCGCATCGTGAAGGGCCTGCAGCGTCTGGTCCGGGTCGTTCATCTGCGAGTTGTCGCCGAACCCGCTGAAGAGCAGCAGGTCGGACAACTGCGACACGAGATCCTCGAGGCTCATCTCGTCGGCGACATCGCCCGTGAACTTCGAATACTTGTAGCGCACTTGGTCCTTGGTCCTTGGTCCTTGGTCCTTGGTCCTTGGTCCTTGGGCCGTGGTCCCTGGTCCTTCGTCCACCGCTCCGCTGTTCCGCACCAGGGACCAGGGACCAGGGACCAGGGACCAAGACACTAGTTGTAATACTTCTTCTTGCCCGCCACTGGCACGCCCTGATCGAACAGCGGCTCCGAGCCTCGCGAGGGCCGGCGCGGCGTTTCCGCCGCCTGGTAGCCGCGGTCGTCGCTGCGGCTGATCTTCTTCAGGGAGTAGAGACCCTCGAGCAGGAAATCGAGGGCCGACGCCAGCACGGGGGCGGCCGCCTCGCGGCGTACGCCGATCTGTTCGACCAGCCGGTTCAGTCCCGGGACCCCGCGCGCCATCGAGATCACGTCGGCCGCCGGCGTACTGTCGCTCAAGAGCAGCGTCCCGCCGTTGTCGAACCAGTCGACGACCTCGTGCGAGTCCATCCGGTCGAAGACCGTGGCGAACACGTTCGACACCGCCGCGCGGATGATCTCGCGGGCGACCGTCTCCGCGCCGCGCAGCTCGCCCTCGTACTCGAGCTCGAATTTGCCGGTGATCGACGGCAGCGCGCCGTAGATGTCGGTGACGCGCGGCACGGCCAGGCCTTCGCGGTTCAGCAGCGCCCGGCGCTCCGCGTTCGAGACGACATTCTCGAGGCACGAAATCGGCAGGCGCTGGCTGACGCCCGAGCGCTTGTCCACCTTCTTGTCCTCCCGGGCCTGGAACGCCACCTCCTCGATGATCTCGCGCACGTACTCGGGCACCTCGACGCCGCACTCGATGTCGGGCCGCTTCAGCCACGCCTCCTGCTCGGTGATCGCCATGCCGTGGCGGCGCGTCTGCGGATAGTGCGTGCGCACTTCCGAGCCGATGCGATCCTTGAGCGGCGTGATGATCTTGCCGCGGGCCGTGTAGTCCTCCGGGTTTGCCGTGAACACCATCATGACGTCCAGCGGCAGCCGCACCGGGAAGCCCTTGATCTGGACGTCACCCTCCTGGAGGATGTTGAACAGGCCGACCTGGATCTTGCCGGCCAGGTCCGGCAGCTCGTTCATCGCGAAGATGCCCCGGTTGGCGCGCGGCAGCAGCCCGTAGTGCATCGTCAGCTCGCTCGACAGCTGGAGGCCGCCCTTGGCCGCCTTGATCGGGTCGATGTCGCCGACGATGTCCGCGATGGTCACGTCGGGCGTCGCCAGTTTCTCGACGTAGCGGGCCGAGCGGGGCAGCCACGCCACCTCCATCATCTCGCCCTCTTGCGCGATGCGCGCCCGGCAGGCGGAACAGATGGGGGCCAGCGGGTCGTCATTGATCTCGCAGCCGGGGACGACGGGCACCTGCGCGTCGAGCAGGTCGACGAGGCTGCGCAGGATCCGGCTCTTGGCCTGGCCCCGCAGGCCGAGCAGGATGAAGTTGTGCCGCGACAGAATCGCGTTGGTCAGTTGCGGAATGACGGTATCCTCGTAGCCGATGATCCCCGGGAACAACTGTTCGCCTGCGCGGATCTTGCAAATCAGGTTGCGACGGATTTCGTCCTTCACGCGGAGCCGGGCGCCGGGGTCGTTCGCGACGGCGCGCCGCAAGTCGCCTAAAGTCTTGATAGAGTTGGGGCTGAGCATGGTTTCGATCTTAACACGCAAAGGGGACCAAATCGGTCCGATATTCGGCCAAGCCGAGCTTTCGCCGGCGCTCCGCTGACTCCGTCTTGCGCGAAGTGCATATTCATGGCCAGCCGCCATCCGTTCGTTGACGCGTCACGTCCGCTTGTCTTCGCGCACCGCGGGGGCAGCGCGTTGGCGCCCGAGAACACACTCGCCGCGTTCGATCGCGGGCTGTCGCTCGGGGCCGACGGTCTGGAACTTGATGTCCATTTGTCGCGCGACGGCCGCGTCGTGGTGCACCACGACGCCTCGCTGGAGAGAACGACCGATGGCGCCGGCCCGGTGGCGGCGCGATCGGCCGAGGAACTGGCGCGCCTCGATGCCGGCTATCGATTCTGCCTGGACGGCGACTTTCGGTTCCGCAGCCGCGGCTTCTCGGTGCCGACGCTGGCGACGGTCCTGGCCCGCTACCCGGACGCGCGCGTGATCATCGAATTGAAGAACGGGACCGAGGCCCTCGCGCGGGCGACGCTGGCCGACGTGAGGCAGGCCAGGGCGCTCGACCGGGTCTGCTTTGCGAGCGAGTATCCGGGCGGCTTGCGCGTGATTCGCGCGATGGAGCCGGCCGCGGCAACCAGCGCGGCCCGCCCGGAGGTCCGCGGAGCGCTCGTGCGGACCTGGATCGGCTGGCCGCTCGGCCGGCCGGCCTTCCAGGCGTTCCAGGTGCCGGAAGTGGCCGGCCCGCTGCGTGTCGTCTCACGCCGCTTGGTGCGCGCCGCCCACCGTGCCGGCCTCGGCGTGCAGGTGTGGACGGTGGATTGCGCGCAGGACGTGCGCCGCCTGCTCGAATGGGGCGTGGACGCCGTCATCTCGGATCGGCCCGACGTCGCGGTGGCGGTGGTGAGGGAATGGGGCGAGGACAGAAGCAGATAGTAGAGAGGCGCACGGCCCGCGACTGCCGCCTGCGCCGTCCTACCCTCTACTCTCTACTGTCTAGTCTCTACTGCTACTGTCTACTGTCTACTTCAGGCCCTGGCGCGTGACGCCGCGATCTGCTTGACGGCCGCGATGGCGTGATCGATGTGGGCTTCGGTGTTGAACGGCCCGATGCCGAAGCGCACGGCGCCATGAATCTTCGCCGTGCCGATCTGCTCGTGCACCAGCGGCGCGCAGTGCAGGCCCGTGCGGCACGCGATGTCGTAATCGACGTCGAGCATCGTGCCCGTGTCGCCGGCCTCCAGGCCGTTGATGTTGAACAGCAGCACCGCGATGTGATCTGTCAGGTCGTCCTGGCAGTAGAGCGTGACGCCGTCAATCGCCCGCAGGCCGTCGCGCAGCCGCGTCGCAAGTCCCATCTCGTGCGCGTGGATCGCGTGCATCCCCTTGCCCAGGACCCACTTCACGCCGGCGTTCAGCCCGGCGATGCCGATCATGTTGGGCGTCCCGTACTCCAGCCGGTACGGATACTCGTCCAGGTGCAGCTGCTGGGCGGATTTGACCCCGGTGCCGCCCGCGCGCGTGTGACGAATGGTGACGCCTTCGGCCACGTAGGCGCCGCCGATCCCCGTCGGTCCGAACAGCGACTTGTGGCCGGTGAAGCAGGCCACGTCGATGTGCATCGCCTGGACGTCCACGGGCACCTTGCCGGCCGATTGGGAGGTGTCGACGACGAGGGATACGCCGTGGTCGCGGCAGTGCCGGCCGATCGGCTCGAGCGGCTGCACGGTGCCGATCACGTTGGACGCGTGGTTGATCGCGACGACCTTCGTGTTCTTCTTGAACCGCTTCCTGATGTCGTCCGGATCCACGAACCCCTTCGAGTCGAACCGCACGTGGTCCACCTCGACACCGTTGTACCGCTGCAGGTGGTAGAGCGGCCGCAGCACGGAGTTGTGCTCGATGGTCGTCGTGATCGCGTGATCGCCGGGGCCCAGCAGGCCGAAGAGCGCCAGGTTGAGCGCGTCGGTCGAGTTGTAGGCGAAGACGAGCCGGGTCCAGTCGGTGCCGTTGAAGAAGGTCGTCATCTCGCGCCGGGTGCGTTCGAGCATCTGGCCGGCTTCGAGGCACAGGTCGTAGCCGGATCGCCCGGGATTCACGCCGAACCGGCGGTAGAACTGGTCCATGAATACGTAGGTCTCTTCGGGCTTCGGAAACGACGTGGCGGCGTTATCGAGATATATGAGCTTGTCCATGCGGTCCTCGGAAAAGGGCAGCAGATTCTATCATGCGAAGACGGCCACCTGCCCGCCCGTGTGCCAGAACATCACGGTGTCCGAGTCCTTGAACCGCCCGCCGCGCACGTGGGCGATGAGTCCCGCGAGCGCCTTCGCCGTGTAGGTCTGATCGACGAGCAGCGCCTCGGTACGCGCCAGCAGGTCCGAGGCTTCCCGCGATCCCGCCGTTGGAATGCCGTAGCCGTCGCCGACCAGTCCATCGTCGACTTCGATCTCTCTCGCGCCGGCCAATTGCTCGCGGTCGATGCCGAGCCGGTCCGCCATGCCGCCGAGCAGCGCGGTGACGATGCCCTGCATCTCGGCCGAGGGCGTGTCCGCGCTGATGCCGAGGACTCGTGTCGGCAGGCCGTGCAGGATGCAGCCGGCGACGAGACCGGCCTGCGTGCCGCCCGACGAGGTCGCGTGGACGATGAACTCGGGAACCGTGCGCGCCGTCACCAGCTCGCCCACGGCGCGGGCCAGGCCGAGCGCGCCGAGCGGTGTGGATGCGCCGAGCGGGATCTCGACCGGGCGTCTGCCTTGCGCCTGCAGCCGGCTGGCGATCTCGCGCATCGCCGGCGCGCGATCTTCGCGGCGTTCGACATAATGCAGCTCGGCGCCGAACAGGACGTCGAGCAACGCGTTGCCGGTTGGCGTGGCCGGCCGCGTGCCATTCAGCACCAGGACGCACTTGAGGCCGAGCTTCGCCGCCGCCGCGGCGGTCGCCCGCGCATGATTCGATTGTCCGCCACCGGTCGTGATGAGCGTGTCGGCGCCGTCCGCCAGGGCCTGGGCGGCCACCAGTTCGAGCTTGCGCACCTTGTTGCCGCCGCACCCGAACGAAATCGCATCGTCCCGCTTGACGAGCAGGCGGGGGCCGCCCCCCAGCGCGGCGCGCAGCCGCGCGAGCTCTTCGATCGGCGTCGGATAGTGCGCCAGTTGCACCGAGGGAACGGCGCGGAGCGCGTCGAGCGCCCGCTCGCGCGACGACAGGTCGGTTTGCGACGAAGCCATGCGGTCGTCCTCACTTGTCTGGCGGATTGCCGCGGCCTGCCAGGGGCCGGTGCCCGAACGGTCACGAGCCGTCGCGCCGAGTCTAGCATGCGGGCCGACCGGCCCGATGGCGGCCCTCGACGCACGTCGGCAGGTGGGTGGCGGTGCCCGCTCAGGCGTCAGCGACGACCGGCGCGCGCTCCGCGATGAGTCGCCGCGCCGCTTCGAATACCTGCGCCAGCATCGATGGCGTCAGCTTGCCGGTGTTCGTGTTCTGCCGGCTCGGATGGTAGGACGCGACGAGCGCGGGTATGTCCGGACCGAACTGGGACACGCGGTTGTGCCCGAACGCCGGGCGGGGCCGGATGCGCGCACCGCGATCCGCGACGAGCGACAGGCAGGCGTCGAACGCGATCCGGCCGAGCGCGACGATCACCTGCACGCGCGGCAGCGCCGCGAACTCGGCGACCAGGTGCGTCCGGCAGGTCGCGATTTCGCCGCGCGTGGGCTTGTTGTCGGGCGGCGCACACCGGACCGTGGCGGTGACGTAGGCGTCGGCCAGCGTGAGGCCGTCGAGCGCATGGCGCGAGGTCGGCTGGTTCGCGAACCCGGCCTCGTGCAGGGCGCGCATCAGGAAATCGCCGGAGCCGTCGCCGGTGAAGACCCGACCGGTGCGATTCGCCCCGTGCGCGGCGGGTGCGAGGCCGACCACGAGCAGGCGCGCCGAAGGATCGCCGAAGCCCGGCACCGGGCGCCCCCAGTACACCTCTTCGCGGTGTGCCGCCTTCTTCTCAATCGCGACGCGTTCGCAATACCGGCGCAGGCGCGGGCAGCGCTCGCAGGCAACGATCGCCTGTTGAATCCGGAGAAGCTTCTGGGACACGACCACCAGTCGTCAGACCATCAGCAGCGGATGCTCCAGCAGCCGCCCGAGCGTCTGCAGGAACCGGGCTCCCATGGCGCCATCGGCCACGCGATGGTCGATTGAGAGCGTGGCTTTCATGCGGTAGCCGATCCCGATCGTGCCGTTCTCGACGACGGCCGCCTGGCGGACGGCGCCGACGGCCAGAATGGCGGCCTCCGGCGGATTGATGACGGCGGCGAACTCCTCGATCCCCATCATGCCGAGGTTCGAGATCGAGAACGTGGCGCCCGTGTATTCGTGCGGCTGCAGGCGCCGGGCGCGTGCCAGGTCGATGAGCGCCTTCGATTCGGCCGAGATCTCTTCGAGCGTCTTCTGGTCCGCATCGCGGATGACCGGCGTGATGAGCCCTTCGTCCACCGAGACCGCGACGCCGATGTGCACGTGGTTGTAGCGCCGGACGCGGTCGCCCAGAAACGTCGCGTTCAGCTCCTTGTGGCGGCCGAGCGCCGTCGCGACCGCTTTGATGATGATGTCGTTGATCGTGATCGCCGACTTGTCGTCACGGAGTGCGCGATAAGCCTCCCAGACGCGGTCCATCGCCACGTCGACCGTGAGGTAGAAATGGGGCACCGGCGCCTTGCTCTGGAGCAGCCGTTTGGCGATGGTTCGCCGCATCGGCGACAGCTCCACCTCGTCATAGTCGGGCGCGCCGGCGCCGCTCGGGGCCGGGCGGACCATCGGCCCGCGCTCGGCGGCCTCCGCTCGCACCGTGGCCGGCGGCGCGTCCGCCATCGCCGCTTCGATATCGCGCTTGACGATGCGGCCCTGCGGCCCGGAGCCGGCCACGCCGGTGAGATCGACGCCTGCTTCCGCCGCCATGCGCATGGCCAGAGGTGACGCCCGGTAGCTGCGTGTTCCGCCACGCGGGAGCGGTGCGGGCGCCGCCGGGCTTGCCGGGACGGCCGCCCCATCCCGCGCGGATCTCGGCGGCGCGGGCCGGGGCGCGGGCGCAACCTTTCCCTGGCTCGCTTCCGCGATGATGGCCGAGATGTCCTCGTCCGGCGCGGCGATGGCAGCGATGAGGCTTCCCACCTTGACCGTGTCGCCCGGCGCGGCGAACACCTTCCGCAGGGTGCCGTTGGTGTAGGCCTCCATTTCAACGGTGGCCTTGTCGGTTTCCACTTCGGCGAGCGCCTGACCCGTTTCGACAGGGTCGCCCTCCTGCTTGAGCCAGCGCAGGATGCGGCCTTCCTCCATCGTGTCACTGAGCTTCGGCATCACGACGCGAGAAGCCATGGGTGCTCCTGGGTGAATAGTGCGAGGTGCGAGGTGCGACGTGCGATGTGCGGTGCGACGTGCGATGTGCGGTGCGACGTGCGACGTGCGGTGCGCCGTGCAACGTGCGAAGCGCCGAATGTTGCGCGCCCGGCTGCAGGGCGTCAGGTTCACCGAGCGCCGCACTGCACCTGGCACCCCGCACTGTGCACCGCACTTCGCACCTCGCACTTCGCACGCCGCACTACTCCAGATACATGACCCGCCGCACGGCCTGGATGACCCGTTCGGGCGACGGCATGCCGAGGTGTTCGAGGTTCTTCGCGTACGGCATCGGCACGTCCGCGCCGGTGACCCGTTCAACCGGGGCGTCGAGCTGGTCGAATGCCTCGCGCTGAACCAGGTCCGCGAGCGCCGCCCCCACGCTTGCGTACGGCCAGCCCTCTTCGACCACCACCAGGCGACCCGTCCGGCCAACCGAGTCGAGGACCGCCTGCTCGTCGAGCGGCCGCAACGTCCGCAGATCGATCACGTCGCACGAGACGTCTTCGGTGGCCAGCGTGTCGGCCGCCGCCAGTGCGACGCCCACCATCTTCGACCAGGCGAGGATCGTGACGTCGGTCCCTGCGCGCTTGACGTCGGACACCCCGAGCGGAATCACGTACTCCTGCTCGGGCACCTCGCCCTTGGATCCGTACAGCGTTTCGCCCTCGATGAAGATCACCGGGTCGTTGTCGCGGATCGCGCTCTTGAGCAGGCCCTTCGCATCGTAGGGCGTGGCGGCGGCCACCACCTTCAGGCCCGGGACATGCGCGTACCAGGATTCGAGCGACTGCGAGTGCTGCGCGCCGAGCTGGTGCGCGGCGCCGCCCGGGCCGCGAATGACGATGGGGATGTTCACCTGGCCGCCGGACATGTACAGCATCTTCGCCGCGCCGTTGACGATCTGATCCATCGCGAGGATCGAGAAGTTCCAGGTCATCATCTCGATGACCGGGCGCAAGCCGACCATCGCCGCGCCGACGCCGACACCGGTGAAGCCTTCCTCGGTGATCGGCGTGTCGATGACGCGCTTTTCGCCGAACTCCTGCATCAGGCCGCGGCTGACCTTGTAGGCGCCCTGGTAGACGCCGACTTCCTCGCCCATCAGGAATACGCGCGGGTCGCGGTGCATCTCTTCGCGCAGGGCCTGGTTCAGCGCGTCACGGTAGGTGATCAGGGTCATTGTTCGCCGCGCCTTCCGGACCGCGTGTACGGTCCGTACGGATCCGCATAGACGTCTTCGAACAGCGCCTCGGGCCGCGGTTCCGGGCTGGCGTCGGCGAAGGCGACGGCCTCCTCGGCCACCTGCCGGACGCTGGCGTCCATCTTCTCGAGGCCCGCCTGATCGAGGACACCCTGCGCGCTCAAGTACTCGAAGAAGTGGCGGATCGGGTCGCGCTGCTTCTGCTCCTCGACTTCCTGCTTCGTCCGGTAGTGGCCGTGCACCGGGTCGGACATCGAGTGGCCCATGAACCGGTAACAGCGCGCCTCGATCAGGCTGGGCAGGCTCTCGCGACGCGCCAGTTCCACGGCGCGGCCCACCGCGTCGTGGACGGCGAGCACGTCCATGCCGTCCACCGTCTCGCTGGCGACGTCGTAGGCGCCCGCCCGCTGCGACACGTCGTAGATCGCCGACGCGCGCTCGATCGCCGTTCCCATGCCGTAGCGGTTGTTCTCGCAGATGTAGATGACGGGCAGTTTCCACAGCGCCGCCATGTTGAGCGATTCGTGGAACGCGCCGATGTTGACGGCCGCCTCACCAAAGAAGCAGAGCACGACCTGCGGGCGCTGTTCGTACTTGATGGCGAAGGCGACGCCGGTCGCGAGCGGGATGTGCCCGCCGACGATCGCGTGCCCGCCGAGCAGGCCGGCTGGGACGTCGAACAGGTGCATCGAGCCGCCCTTGCCCCTCGACAGGCCCGTTTCGCGGCCGAACAATTCAGCCATGACCCGCTTCGGGTCGCTCCCCTTGAGGAGCGCGTGCACGTGGTCCCGGTACGAGCACAGGATGTAGTCATCGCGGCGCAGCGTCGAAATCGCGCCGGCGGCGACCGCTTCCTGGCCGATGTAGAGATGGCAGAAGCCGCCGATCTTCTGCATGGCGTACATCTCGGCCGCGCGCTCTTCGAAACGACGGCCGAGCAGCATCTTGTGGAGCAGGTCGAGCAGCTGTTCGGTGGACAGCTGCGACAGATGCTCGGCCACTTGTTCGTGTGCCATAGGATTCGGGAAGAGGCGGACTCGGCCCTACGGACTGGCCTGCACGCCCTGTTCGTACGACTCGGTCTGTTCGTGCGCGTGATAGGAGCTGCGGACGAGCGGTCCCGATTCCACGTGACCGAAGCCGAGGCCGAGCGCCGTCGACTTGAGCATCGCGAATTCGTCCGGATGGTAGTACCGGGCGATGGGCAGGTGCGCGGCTGACGGGCTGAGGTACTGGCCGATCGTGAGGATCTGGCAGCCGACCTGACGCAGGTCGGTCAGCACCTCCACGATCTCGGGCCACTCCTCGCCGAGGCCGACCATCAGTCCCGACTTGGTCGGAATGGACGGCGCATAGCCTCGCGCGCGATCCAGCAGGTCGAGCGTCCGCCGGTAGCCCCCGCCCGGGCGGGCGATCCGGTACAGGCGCGGGACCGTTTCGGTGTTGTGATTGAGGATGTCCGGCTTCGCGTCGAGCACGGTGTGCAGCGCCGCCTCGCTTCCTTTGAAATCCGGGATCAGCACTTCCACGCGGCAACCGGGCACGCCGTCCTTGATCCGCCGGATCGTTTCCGCGAAGACGCCAGCTCCGCCGTCCGGCAGATCGTCACGGTCGACCGAGGTGACCACCACGTAGCGCAGGTCCATGGCAGCGACCGCGTCAGCCACGCGCGCCGGCTCGGCCAGATCGAGCGCGTCGGGCCGCCCGTGCGCGACGGCGCAGTAGCGGCAGGCCCGGGTGCAGACCTCGCCCAGGATCATGAACGTCGCGGTGCCGTGGTGCCAGCACTCGCCGATGTTCGGGCAGTGCGCCTCTTCGCACACCGTATGCAGGCGCAGGTTCGACATCAGCGCCTTCAGGCGCAGATAGGACGACGAACCAGGCGCCTTGACCTTCAGCCATTCCGGCTTGCGGGCAGGGCGGACGAACACGGCTGGAACCTCAGGCATGCGAGACGCCTCGACCGGGTAACGACATCTTCATGTTGGCGATGTCCGCGGCCGCATCTCAGGTCGGGCTGGTGCGGCGCGGCAGATCGACCCCTCCTTGGTATGATAGCGCACATGCGAGGGCGGCCACGCGACCTGACGTGTCACCGCTTGGCGGGCGAGGCCGGCAATGGGTCGCACGACGTGCTCCGGTCGGCCATCCCGCGCAGGGCTGCTATACTGATCGGTGGGCCTCGTCTTACGCACACGCAGGCGCTTTTCTGCTTCAGATGAGGAGCTTTGCATGGCTGATGCGTCGCTCGCCGTCACGTGGCTCGGCCACGCCACCATTCTTTTCGAGTCGCCGAAGGGCCGGCGCGTTCTCATCGATCCCTGGCTGAACAATCCTTCCTGTCCTGCCGCCTCCAAGGACGTCGGGCACATCGATCTCGTGCTCATCACGCACGGACATTCCGATCACATCGAAGATGCGCCGGCGGTGGCGAAGAACACCGGAGCCACCGTCATCGGCAACTTCGAGGTGTGCCAGTGGCTTGGCCGACAAGGCGTCGAGAAGGTCAGCCCGATGAACAAGGGTGGGAGCCAGGATCACGACGGCATTCGCATCAGCATGGTGCACGCGGTGCACTCGAGCAGCTACATCGAACAGAAGATGCACTGGCGGATCGTGTATCTCGGCGAAGCCGCGGGCTACGTTGTGCGGTTCGAGAACGGGTTGTCCGTCTATTGTGCCGGCGACACCGCGCTGTTCGGCGACATGGCGCTCATCAGGGAACTGTACGCGCCCACGGTCGCGTTCCTTCCGATCGGCGACCTGTTCACGATGGGGCCGCAGGCCGCCGCACGCGCGGTGGATCTGCTCGGCGTCCGCCAGGTCATGCCCATCCATTACGGAACGTTTCCCGCGCTTACGGGAACGGTCGGCGAATTCCGCAGCCTTGTCGAGCCCAAAGGCGTGCGGGTCGTCGAACTGACGCCCGGCGCCAGGCAGGAGATCCACGCGGCCGATGCGTAACGAAGAATGTGTGGCCTAGAGCCCAAAGCCCAAACGCCGACAAGGAGCCTCCATGTCCCCAGCCTCCACCGAAACCGCCGGTGCCCATACCAAGATCAACTACGCCGTCCTCGACCGTGTCGCGGTCATCGAGCTGACCGACCCGCCCGCCAACACGTACACCTACGAAATGATGCGCGATCTGGACGAGGCGATCCTGCGCGCCAGGATGGACCCGGACGTCCACGTCATCGTCATGCGCGGTGCCGGCGAGAAGTTCTTCAGCGCCGGGGCGAACATCCGCATGTTGAACGAGGCGGATCCGGAGTGGAAGTACTACTTCTGCCTGCACGCGAACGAAACGCTCAACCGCCTGGAGCAGACCCCCAAGCTCGTGATCGCAGCGCTCAACGGCCACACCGTCGGTGGCGGTCTCGAGATCGCCCTCGCCGCCGACCTGCGCATCGCGAAGAAGGACGCCGGCCGCATCGGCCTGCCCGAGGTCTCGCTCGGCGTGCTGCCCGGCACCGGGGGAACGCAGCGCCTGACACGCCTGGTGGGGAAGTCCCGGGCCATCGAACTGATGGCCACCGGACGCCTGATGTCCTTCGAGGAAGCCAAGGACTACGGCATCGTCACCGAGGTCTGGGACGAGTCCGAGTTCATGGAAGCCATCCTCGATTACGCGCGGCAGTTCGCCCCGCCGCACAAGGCCAGCCGCGCCGTGGGCCGCATGAAGCGCGCCTGCCAGTCGGGCGCCGAAGCGGGCTTCGGCGAAGGGCTTGCGATCGAGCGCGAGCTCCAGCAACTGCTCTTCACGAGCGCCGACGCGAAGGAAGGCCTGGCGGCCTACGTCGAGAAGCGCAACCCGAAGTTCAAGGGGAAGTGAACGAGACGGTGCTCAGTGCTGAATGCTACGTGCCGGGTGCATGGTGGCGCCGGCGCTTGCGGTGCGCGCGGCTTTCTTTGCTGGCTGCACCCGCACGCAGCACCAGGCACGCAGCACCAGGCACGTAGCACCAGGCACGTAGCACCAGGCACGTAGCACCAGGCACGTAGCACGAAGCACATAGCACGAGCACATCGTGTTGAGGTCCTCCGATGGAAACGACACTCGCAGCGCAGAAGCTGCTGATTGGTGGCGAGTGGCGCGACGCGTCCGGCGGCGCGACGATGGACGTCGTCAACCCGGCGACAGAGGAAGTGGTGGCGACGGTGGCGTCGGCCGGTCGCGCCGACGTGGATGCCGCGGTGGATGCGGCGCGGCGCGCCTTCGAGGGGCCGTGGAGCCGGCTCTCCGCGCGCGAACGCGGGCGCCTGCTCTGGAAGCTCGGCGAACGCCTGTTCGAGCAGGCCGACCGGGTGGGCCGGCTCGAGACGCTGCACAACGGAAAACCGATCTTCGAATCCACGCAAGTCGACGTCCCGGCCGCGGCCGAGTGTTTCCAGTACTACGCCGGGTGGGCCGACAAGGTGCAGGGCGAGACGATCCCGGTCAAGGGCAACTCCTTCACCTACACGCTGCTCGAGCCGCTCGGCGTCGTCGCCGCGATCGTGCCGTGGAACTTCCCGCTCCTGCTCGCCGCGTGGAAGATCGCGCCGGCACTCGCCTGCGGCAACACGGTGATTCTCAAGCCGGCCAGCCAGACGCCCCTCACCGCGCTCGCGCTCGGTGCCATGGCGATGGAGGTCGGGTTCCCTCCGGGCGTGCTGAACGTCGTCACGGGGCCCGGGTCGAGCGTGGGCCAGGCGCTCGTCGAGCATCCGGGCATCGCGAAGATTGCCTTCACCGGCGACACGAGCACGGGCAAGGCGATCATGCGCGGCGCCGCCGAGACGCTGAAGACCATCACGCTCGAGCTGGGAGGGAAGTCGCCGAACGTGGTGTTTGCCGACGCGGACCTCGATGCGGCCGTGCGCGGCGCGACCACGGGGATCTTCTACGGCAAGGGCGAGGTGTGCGCGGCCGGATCCCGGCTGCTGGTCGAGCGCAGCATCAAGGACGAGTTCCTCGCGAAGGTGGCTGAACGCGCGAAGAAGATGCGTCCAGGCGACCCGATGGACCCGAAGACCCGGCTGGGCGCCATCGCGTCGAAGGGCCAGTTCGAGCGCGTGCTGCGTTACATCGAGAAGGGCAGGGCAGAGGGCGGCGTCGTGGTCGCGGGCGGCCGGGCGGCGGACATCGGCACGGGGAAGGGCTTCTTCATCGAGCCAACCATCTTCGACGGCGTCACGCCCGAGATGACGATTGCCCGCGAAGAGATCTTCGGGCCGGTCCTGGCGACGATCGAGTTCGCCGATGAAGACGAGGCGATCGCGCGGGCGAACCAGTCAGGCTATGGTCTGGCGGCCGCGGTGTGGACGCGTGACATCAAGAAGGCGCACTACGTGGCTCGCAAGTTGCAGGCCGGCACCGTCTGGGTCAATACGTACAACGTGTATGACGCGGCGGCGCCGTTTGGCGGTTACAAGCAGAGTGGCTTCGGCCGCGAACTCGGCGCACACGCGCTGGAACACTACACCCAGGTGAAGACAGTCTGGGTGGATCTGAACAGATCATGAATGGCCTTTGGCCTTAGGCCTTCGACCTTAGGCACGCTGCCGCCCAAAGCCGAAGGCTCAGGGTCCACGGTCAAGGCCGAGAGTTTCCGCAGGAGCCCCCATGGCGCGCATTGCGACCTTCGACGACTGGACCGACCTGTTCAAGGTCTGGCGCGAGGACATCGGCCTCGACGAGCGCATCGTGGAGGACTACCGCTTCGAGGCGAAGTTCGGGGATCTGCATTCGACCGAGATCGAGTTCGGCGACTTTGCGGGGAGCGCGAAATGGCAGCGCATCCGGCAGATCCCGGATCAGCGGGTTCGCGATGCGCTGCTCAACCTGATCGTGTACCAGGGCGACACGGAGTTCGCGTCGGTCGAGCAGCAGCGGCACCTGGTCGAGACGGTGCCGAGCGACTACGATTTCCACGCGCTGTCGCGCGTGATGTGCGAGGAGATGCGGCACGGCTGGCAGATGTCCTACCTGCTGTGCACGCACTTCGGCGACTCGGGCCGCATCGAGGCGCAGAAGCTGCTCGAACGCCGCGCGTTCGAGCACAAGCGGCTGCTCGGGTCCTTCAACGAGCGCGTCAACAACTGGCTCGACTTCTTCACCTACACCCAGTTCATCGATCGCGACGGCAAGTTCCAGCTGCAGATGCTCAGTCATTCGGGCTTCGCGCCGCTCGCGGCCAGCATGGGGCCGATGCTCAAGGAAGAGTCGTTCCACCTGGGTACCGGCAATGACGGCCTGCGACGCGTCGTCAAGGCGGGCGTCGTGCCGACCTCCGTCATCCAGAAGTACTTCAACAAGTGGATTCCGACGGCGTACGACCTGTTCGGCAACGATCACTCGAGCTCCGCGCACTGGTCGTACAGCTGGGGTCTGAAGGGCCGCTTCGACGAGCACGACGCGCAGGAGGCGGCCGACATGGAACACCTCAATGAGGCGGCGCGCCTGCTCTATCGTGACGAAATCTCGAGGTTGACCGACGCCCTGAACCATCTCCTGCCGCCAGGGTCGCCGCCGCTGCTGGTGCCCGACGTCCGGTTCCACCGCGGCATCGGCGAGCACGCGGGCAAGTGCTTCACGGTGGACGGCCAGCCGCTGTCGAAAGAGGACTACAACCAGTACCTCGAGCGCGCGCTGCCCTCTGAAGACGACTACAAGATGCTGGACGAGATCACCTCGCGCGAGGACTGGGTCGAGCGCAAGAACGCGCCGGCACCCCGTCCGGCCCGCGGCTGAGATTGGCGGACTGCCGGGCCGTGCATTCTTGTCAACCGATCCTCTGCCATTTGGTGTAAAGTACCCCTCGTTCACTGCTACCAGCGCTGACAAGCCGCTGAATTTCGCCGCACGACGGCTGCAAGCTGCCCGCTGGTCTGCGAAGAGTCCCTCTGCGCTCTTGGTGTACGGGCACAAAACCCGAATCACGTCAGGAGGGCCGAAATGGCGTGTTTGCAGCGCCAAGGAGGATCGGAGCCCGATGACGGTACACCTCGTCAATCCGAGTCATGTGTCATTCGGCGCCGGGGTCATCACCCCTCGGTGGCTCTACGTGCTCGCCAGTGCCACGCCCGAGTCGTACGGCACGCCCAACTTGGTGGATGAAACGCTCGAGTTGATCGAGATCGACACCGTGAAACCCGGCGATGTGGTCGGCATCGGCATCCACAGCGGCAACGCGCTTCGCGGGTACGAGGTCGGCAAGATGGCGCGGGCGCGCGGTGCGCTGGTCGTCTTCGGCGGCATCCACGCGACGCTCTATCCGGATGAGCCGGGCTCGCACGGTGGCGCCCACGCCGTCGTGCGCGGCGACGGCGACGTGATCTGGGCAACCGTCCTCGCCGACTGCGCCAAGGGCGAGCTGAAGCCGGTGTACGAAGCCGGCCGGCTCGACGCCGAGCACTTCCTGCCCGCCCGGTGGAGCCTGCTGCCCCGCAATCGCTACATGTGGGCCTCGGTGCAGACCGTGCGCGGCTGCCCCAAGCACTGCTCGTTCTGCTCGGTCTGGAAGACCGACGGCCAGCGTCCGCGCCAGCGTCACACCGATGCGGTCGTCGAGGAAATTGTCGATCTGCGGCGGCGCGGCTTCCGGTATATCGCGCTGGCCGACGACAATTTCTATCCCGTGACGCTGTCGGACCTCGCGGCGGCGGCGCGCCGCGCGGACCCGGCGCGGCTGCGCGAGCTCGAAGCGCTGCGCGCCGAGCGGTTCACGCTGCTCGAACGGCTCGCGCGCCTGCCCAAGGACACGATCTTCTTCACGCAGATCACGCTCGAAGCGGCTGAGGATCCGGAGTTCCTCGAGGCGATGCGCAAGGCGCATATCATCGGGGCGCTCGTCGGGGTCGAGTCGGTGACGGCCGAAGGGCTCAAGGACATCTACAAGGACTTCAACCTGGCGGGGCCGGCCCTCGTCGATCGGCTCCGCGAGTTCCGGCGGCACGGCCTCCACGTGCTCGGGTCCTTCATCTTCGGCCTGCCGAGTGACGGACCGGGCACCTTCGAGGCGACGGCGCAACTGGCCGAACAGGCCGATCTCACCTTCGCGCAGTTCGTCCCGCTCACGCCGTTTCCGGGCACCATCGACTTCGAGGCCTGGGCCAGCAAGGTCGACGCCGAGGGCCAGCTGGTCGACGGCATGCCGATGAGCCGCCATTGGCTGATTCCCCAGGACAAGCGCCCGCGCGTCTATGTCGCCCATCCGACCATGTCGGCCGAGCAGGTCCGCGAGGGCACGCAGGCCGTCTGGGATCGTTTCTACTCGCTGCCTCAGATCTGGCGGCGTGCACACTGCGTCCAATCGCTGAAATCGCGCCTCGCGTTCGTGTTGATCTCGAAGCTGTACCGGCAGATGTACGCGAACACGGGTATCGCCACTGACAGCGCGCGTGCGAACCGCGCCGCGCGATGGGCGCGCTGGATGGCGAAGCCTTGCCGGCGCCTCTTTGCCGGCACGCCGATGCCTGATCTGCAAGTGCCAGCGTGAAGCACGTCCGGTGGGCGGGCGCCTCGGGCCCGCCCCAACCATTACCTGCCTTCCCGAGGAATCCGGAACTCGATAATCAACGTGCCAGGCTCGAGGCGGGACAGCGACCGGTTGGGATACGGCGACACCAGTGTGATGGCCGCGATCGTACGCCCGCCTTCGATGATGGGGCCGCGGGCGACGCGCGCCCGTAAACCCACGTAAAGTTCCGCGACCTTCGCCCGGTTGTACGGGCCTGCGTCACCAAATGCCTCGAGCGGGTCCATCTCGCTTACGGTCCAGGCGCCACGAACCTGGCCTGCCGCCGACATGGTCCTGAAGGCCGCGGCGACCGTCTCCACGTTCGCGCAAGTCACGTACACGTGATACGTGTCGGGCCGGACACTGGCTGGGGTGAACAACCGTGCCAGAGGTGCGTCCACCTGGCACGCAAGCGGTGGGGCGGTCGGCTGCGAGCTCGCACGAGCAGTGGCCAGTGGAGGACACTGCGGCGGCGCGCCGCCGGGAGCGGCGTACGCCCCTGCGCCAGCAATCAGCAGAACACCGACCCCCAGGATGAGTTGGCGCCGCCGGGTAAGGGCTTGTCGCTTGACGATGCGTCCTTGTTCGCGGTACATTTCAGTCAGCGAAAGTTCATTCCGCACAGTGGAATAACGTCAGCCACGGGCAAGGGGGCAGACGAGGTGCTCGGCGTCAGTTCCGTAGACAAGACGTTCGAGATCTACGAGACTCTGGGCGCGGCACCAGCCGGAATGAGTTTAACCGAGCTGGCGCGTCTGCTGAAGCAGCCCGCGCCGACCGTGCATCGGTTGCTGGCGCTGCTCAAGCGGCGCGGCTATGTCCGGCAGGACGAGGAGACGCAGCGATACAGCCTGACGCTGAAGATGCTGGATCTCTGTTTCCGGCAGCTTGGCCGCTCTGAACTTCGTCTCCACGCGTACCCGGTCCTGCGCGAGTACGTGTTGCGGGTGGGCCAGCGCGCGTTCATCGCGGTGCCGTCGCTCGGCGAAGTGACCTACCTCTGGAGCACGGGCCCCGATGAGATCGCGATGCGCACGGTGTACGGGCGCGAGATGCCGGCGCATTGCCTCGTGTACTTCGACCATGAGTCGCCGGGAACGAGGCGCCTGAGTTGCCTCCGGCTGTCGCAGCCAGCCGACGTGTCGCACAGCGGTCCGCTGGTGGCGCGGCGTGGGCCGCCGGGATCATCCGACTCGCTGCAGCGGCTGATCTGCACCTGTGCGCCGGTGTTCGACTACACGGGGCGCGAAGTGGCGCGTGTCGGCATCTTCCGCCACGGTCCCGACGAAGTGCCGATCGTGACCGAGCACAACAGGGAAGCCTGGAACCTGGCGCGCCACATCTCGATGCGCCTGGGCCACCTGCCCGCGTCCAGCCTGACCGGCGCGGCCTGACCGGCATGCGGTGCGGCCACCGGCCCCGCCGGAACGTTTGCCACTGGAGGAACGATGGCATATATCATCTGCGAGCCGTGCATCAATACGAAGGACACTGCCTGCGTGGATGTCTGCCCGGTCGACTGCATCCACCCGCGCAAGGATGAAGCGGACTTCGAAACGGCCGAACTGCTCTACATCCATCCGGACGAGTGCATCGACTGCGGCGCGTGCGTGCCGGCGTGCCCCGTCGAGGCGATTTTCGCGCTCGACGAGGTTCCGGAGAAGTGGAAGAACTTCATCCAGATCAACGCGGAGCACTTCCAGAAATAGCCAAGGATCACCATGGGACTGATCGATCACCGGTTCGCCGATAACGTCATCACCACGAACCTCGACAACGTGCTCAACTGGGCGAGGCAGTCCTCGCTCTGGCCGATGGGGTTTGGCCTGGCCTGCTGCGCAATCGAGATGATGGCGACGGGCGGACCGCGGTTCGACATCGCCCGCTTCGGCGCCGAGGTCTTTCGCGCCTCGCCGCGGCAGGCGGACCTGATGATCGTCGCGGGCACGGTCACCAAGAAGATGGCGCCCGTGCTGCGGCGCCTCTACGACCAGATGCCCGAACCGAAGTGGGTGATCTCGATGGGCAGCTGCTCCAACGCGGGCGGCCCGTTTCCGACCTACAGCGTGCTGCAGGGCGTCGACAAGGTCGTGCCCGTCGACGTCTACGTATCCGGCTGTCCGCCGCGCCCGGAGGCGCTGCTCTACGGCCTGATGCGGCTGCAGGACAAGATCCGCAAGGAAGGGACGGTCCTGCGCAGGGAGCGTGTCATCCACGTGGGAGACACCGAACCGACGCTCGTGGCGCGCAGCAGGTAGGCGCGCGGCGATCGTGGAGCGCGGCCGGACGTCATTGGTGGAGTACGGCACGTAGGCACTCGTGGAGCAGGACTTCAGTCCTGCTCGAGGGCGGGACACAGTCAATGGTGAGAGAGTTCCTCGGCAAGATCTTCCTGGTTGATCTCGTGAAGGGGCTGATGATGACGTTGAAATACACGCCGCAGCCGGCCTTCACGTTCCAATATCCGGCCGAGCGCCGGCCGGTCGCGCCGCGCTTCCGCGGCGTCCTGCGCCTGCAGGTGGAGCCGGGCACCGGCGCCCAAACCTGCATCGTCTGCGACCAGTGCGCGAAGGCGTGTCCGGACGACCTGATTTCGCTCGGCGGCCATCGTGAGCCGGGGCAGAAGATCAAGGTGCTGGACTACTTCGACTTCAACCTGTCGCGCTGCAGCTTCTGCGGGCTGTGCGCGGAGGTGTGCCCGACCAAGCCGGTGAAAGCGCTGATCATGAGCGAGGACTACGAACTCGGCAGCTACAGCCGGCAATCGCAGATCGTCCGCGTCGACGAGATGTACGACGGGTTGCCAATCGAGCAGTATACGCGCTGAGGATGGCCGGCCTGAAGGCCGGTGGTCCCACGACCCATCCCGGTGGGACGGAGGATGCTCCATGGCGGTTCGCCCGCGGCTGCCTCTCGCCTTCGCCGCCCTCGCCCTTGCCCTCTCCTGGTTCGCGGCCGTGCGAGCCGACATCACCCCCGCCGATGTCTATCTGAACGCCGGTGACGCGCTGGCCCGCCAGTGGCAGTATCGTGATGCGCTCGCCCTGTACAGCGCGGCCCAACGCGTCGGCGAAGGGCCACAGAAGCTGCGGGCGGGGCTGGGCATTGCGACGAGCGCCGTGCGCCTGGCCGACTTCGATCTCGCCTACGCCAAAGCCAGCCAGCTCAGGCGCGAGTACCCCGGCGACCTGCAGGTGCTCGGCGTCTACGGGCAGGCGGCGTGGTCCAACGGCCTGTTCAGCGATGCCGAGGACGCGTTTCGCGACGTGCTCGCCCAGCATGTCGAGGATGTCGAGTCGCGGCTCGGCATGGCCCGCGTGCTCGCCGCGCGCAACCACCTCACCGAGGCGCTGGACGATGCGATGGCGGTCATTGCGGCGGCCCCGCGCGAGGCGGATGCCTACTATGTCGCCGGCAACCTCTACCGGCGCACGCGCCAGATCGACCGGGCGATTGCCTGCCTGACGACGTATTACAGCCTGCTGCCCGAACGCGAAGTGGACAGGCGCACGTGGACGCAGGGGGAGATCGTCTTCCTCCGATCGTTCGGCCGCCGGGTGCCAGGCGCGATCGACGCCACGTCGCTCGCGACGCCCCTCACGATCCCCTTCCGACTGGTCAACGACAAGGTGATCGTGAGCGGACGCGTGAACGGCGGCGACGCGGTGGAGTTCGTGGTGGACACCGGGGCGGAGCAGACAGTCGTTTCGGAGCGGGCCGCCCGGCGTCTCGGCATCGGCGCCATCTCTCAGACGATCAGCGCCGGCGTGGGGCAGATCGGCCTGCGTGGCCTGCTGAACGCGCGGATCGACTCGCTGCAGATCGGGTCGCTGACCGTCCGCAACGTGCCCTGCCTCATCAAGACGCCGCCGCTCGAGGACCTCCCCGTGCGCGAGAGCGAGAGCTTCTCGCCGCTGCCGCTCGGCCTCTCCACGATCGTCGACTACAAGCGCAGGCAACTGGTGCTGGCCCGGACGCTCGACGCCGAACCGCATGACATCCAGATGCCGCTGTGGTTCTCGCGCCTGGCCACGGTGCGTGGCCTTGTCAACGGCAACCGTCCCGCCAGCTTCATCGTCGATACGGGCGGCCAGGTGGTGTCGATCAGCCTCGACACCGCCCGCACGCTCTCGCCACAACCGCCGGGGCGCCGCATCCCTCTGCTGGTGTTCGGCACCTCGGGCTGGGATCGCGACGCCTTCCTGATGCCTGGCGTGAGCCTGGCGTTCGAGGCCCTGGCCGTCAAGGATTCGTCGATCGTCGTCCTGAACCTGCGTGCGCCCAGCGTGCTGCTCGGCTACCGCGTCGGCGGTACCGTCGGGCACTACCTCCTCAGCCGGTATCGCGTCACGATCGATCTCGATCGGGCAACCCTCGGGCTGTCGGCGAACTGAACCGGCGCGCAACAAAGGGCCTGGGCCCTTCTCTCGATTTCGCACCGCTCGTAGAACACGGCGTGGCCTGGCCCCCGGATTCGAGTGCTCGTATGCGTACGCGCTCTCGCTCGTGGTCCGCGGTTGCTGCGTGGGTCGTCGCCGTCACCTCGGGACGCGCTCGCGCGCGACCCGGCTGGTGCGCGGGCGCGCCTCGGCATCGCGCGGGTGCTGATGGCCCGGAACCTCATGGGCGAAGCGCTCGACAACGCCCTGGCCGCGGCGGCGGCCGCACCGGACCAGACAGACGCGCACTACCTGTCCGGCATCATCAGCGAGCGGCTGAGCGCTCCGGATCGGGCCATTGCGTCCTACACCAGGTATCTCGCGCTCGCGCCTCGTGGGGCGATCGACAAGCGGGCCTGGGTCGAGGCGGAGATCGATCTGCTCCGCTCGTTCGGGCCCCGGATTCCCGTCCGCGACGCCGCGTCCGTGGCGGCGCCGCACACGATTCCGTTCCGGATCATCGACGACAAGATGGTCGGCCTGGCGCGTGTGAACGGCGGGCCGCCGATTGACCTCGACGTGGACACCGGCGCCGAGACGACGGTGCTCTCGCAGGGCAGCGCGACGCGGTTCGGGGTTGCGGCGATCTCGGGCACGCTCGGCGCGGGCATCGGGGGGGATTGCGCGCCCTTCATAACGCGCGGCTCGACTCGCTCCAGGTAGGCTCGTTGGTCATCCACGACCTGCCGTGCCTGATCGCAACGCCATCGCTTGCGACGCCGGGCCGGGATGCCGTGGGTTTCTCGCCCCTGGCGGCCGGCCTGTCGATGCGCATCGACTATCGGCGCAACGAGCTGACGCTCGCGCACACCCTGCCGGAATCGCGCGACGAGGTGGAACTGCCGTTGTGGTTCTATCGCCTGGCAACGGTCCGTGGCGCGGTGGACGCCGATCGTGCCGGCCGCTTCATCGTGGACACCGGCGCTGCGGCGATCTCGATCGCCAGCCACAGCGCGGCCGAGGCGTCGGTTCGGCCCGGCACGCGCCGCATTCCGCTCTCCGTCTTCGGGCTGTCGGGTCGCGATCGGGACGCCTGCCTGCTGCTCGGCGCCGACCTCGCCATCGGGCCGATCGCCCTGCAGAGAATCCCCCTCGTCGTGCTCGACCTGCGGACGCCGGGCGAACGGCTTGGGTACCGCGTCCGCGGCATCGTGGGACAGCAGTTCCTGCGCAGGTATCGGGTGAGCATCGACTTGCAGCGCGGCGTGCTGGGGCTGTCGAAGGGAGGGTAGAGACGATTCCTACCTGGCGGCCTTCCGGCGCAGCCGCTCCGCGCGCCGGGCACGGGCCTGCTCGCAGCGCCGCGTGTCTTCGTCGGTCTCGATGAGCAGAGGCGGCACGCGGACGCGACCGCCGTTGCGATCGATGGCGACGAACGTCAGGAACGCCCGGCTCGTCATCTGCCGGCGGCCAGTCAGCGTCTCCTCGGAGAACACCTCCACCTCCACTTCCAGCGAGGTCGTGAAGACGCAGGTCACGCACGACTTCAGGATGATGAGATCCCCCACCTTGATCGGGTGGAGGAACTCGAGACCGTCGACCGCGGCCGTCACCAGCAGCGAGCGCGTGTGGCGATGGCCGGCAATCGCGCCGGCGATGTCGATGAGGTGCATCACGGTGCCGCCCAGAATGAACCCGAGCGGGTTCGCATCGTTGGGCAGGACCACCTGCACCATCTCGGTCGCCGACTCTTCGGCCCGCTTGGGCACGAGCACGGACGGAGTGGACGGGTCGGGCATGGGGGAATGGTACTAAGGTGCTAGGTGCTAGGTGCTTCGTGCAAAGTGCGTGGTGCTACCGTGCTTCGTGCTACGTGCGTGCTCCGTGCCTGGTGCTTGCGCCTTGCCAGCGCACCCGGCACTTAGCACCCAGCACCGAGCACCCGGCACCCAGCACTCAGCACCAAGCACTCACCCCGCCCTACCCCTCAGTTCGCGCTCTCGCGATCGAGGAACGCGCGCAGCCGGGTGCGCAGCTCGTCGGGCAGATCGTCCTCGGACAGCGACCCGAGCAGCGACAGGGTCGATCGGTACGTATTCAGCGCCGCCGCGCAACTGCCGCAACCGGCCAGGTGCCGCTCGAGTTCCCGCCGCCGCTCCCCGGGCAGACGGTCTTCGACGTAGTCGATGAGGAGCGCGACGATCCGCGAGCAGTGCGGCATGGGCGATCAGAGCCGGCCCTGGGCCTTGGGCCCTGGACCTTGGCGGCGGCCCAGGAACCAAAGCCCAAGGCCTGCCAAGGCCTAAGGTCGAAGGCCCAAGGCCTTCTCAGAAGTCGTACCCGATCCACACCTGGAAGCGCGGCTTGCGGAACGCGGCGCTGCCTCCGGAACTTGCGAAAAGCACGTCCTCCCACGCCTTGTTGAAGGTCGTGCGCCACGTCCAGTCGAAGTGAATCGGGAACCCGAGGGCAAATGTCTCCAGGCCGATGCCGTAGGACGCTCGGCCGTCGCGCAGCCGGAACCCGGTAACCGTCGTCGGTTGCCCCTGAATCGGAATCTCCACCGTCCCCGTCGGATCGAGCTGGTAGCTGATGGGCGTGACCGTCTCGGGCGCCGACGTGGCGAACTTGTACCCGGTGTTGCTCCACCAGGCGCCGCCGATGTTTCCGTAGAAGACGCCGCGGATGCCGCCGAGGACGCCGATGGGCGTGAGCATCGCGTGGATGATCGGGAAGCGCAGTTCCGCGTTGCCGAACACGCCGTTCTGGCCCAGGAACTCCAGGTAGTCGTACCCGCGCATCTCCGAGTTGCCGCCGAAGTAGGTGAAGTCCGGGTACCCGCCCCAGCTCCTGAAGCCGCGCGCACGCAGGGCCAGCAGGCCGGTGCCCGAGATGCGCAGGTAGTAGCGCGCGTCGGCGTCCAGGGTCTGGCGCGAGAGCAGGCCGCCCATGTGCGGGGCCACTTCGTAGCGCATGTGCATCGTACTGCCGGCCAGCGGCCCGAATTCGCGGAAGACGGTGGTCTCCTGCGTGAAGGCCAGGTCGATCGGCATGAAACTCCCGTTCGAGATCAGCTGGCGCCCGTATACCTGCTGCTGGTACGCCTGCTGCGCGGCGGCGACGTTCGGATCGTTAATCGACTGGTTGTAGTTCGAAAAGCCCAGCGACGCCTCGATCCGCCGGAACGTGTCGAGCGGGTAGATGCCGAGCACGCTGCCGCCGCGGATCGTCTGGGTGCCAATCGCGTCGTTCCGCGTGAGGAGCGACGCCACAACCGGGTCGAAGGCGGCGCCGTACGGGTAGTAGAAGATGGTCTGATCGAAGCCCTGCACCGCGTACTGGAACCGGTGACTGAGGTTCAGGTAGGAAAACGCGATCGTGCGGTACTGCTGGATCGAGGCCGCAAACACGTCGAAGCGGTGATCCCCCAGGACGTCGGCGAACGAGATCTGCGTGCCGCCATACACGTCCCCGCCGCTCGTGACGCCGACGTTGACCGGCGGGCGCCCCTCGACGAACAGCTTCTCGAGCGCGCTCTTCTTGCGCTCGTTGCTCTTCACGTAGGTGTGGCTGAGCGGCGGCGTGAAGTCGATCACCGGCCCCGGCGCGCCGAAATCGGCCGATTCGGCCTTGTGCAGCGCTTCCTTGCGCTCGAGCGTGTGCAGGCCGTACTCGCCCTTGTAGTAGGTGACGAACGCGACGCGCGGCTGGCCGGCGGCGACGCCGTCGCCGCCCCCCGGGGCGCCCGCCTTCAGCACGATCGGCGACAGGTTCCCGCCCTCGGTGTCGGTGTACTGCAGCAGCTCGTTGGTCTTCAGGTTCAGCGTCCAGATGTTGTAGATGTTGGCGTTGCGCGCGACATCCGGATCGATGGGCTGGTTGGGATCGATCGCCGTCGACGGAAAGACGATCGTGTCGGCGTCGATGAACTTCGCCCCGCCGTCATCGTGCGTGCCGAAGGTCAGCTGGGTCTTCTTGCCCGTCGCCATGTCGACGCGATACAACTTGTCGTTGCCGCTGACGCGGGCCACGTACACGATCGACTTGCCGTCGGGCGCGTAGGTGGGACCGAAATTCGCCAGGAGGTCCTTGCCGTCCGGGTTCGTGACGCTCTTGATCTCGAGCGTCTCGAGGTTGACGGTGAAGATGTCGTTCTTCGCGCTGCGCAGGCCGGCGAACGCCACCAGCCGGGCGTCGGGCGAAAACGACGGCGACTCGGGCTCGTCCACCGTCTTCATCTCGATGCGCTGTTCGATCTTGCGCGTGATGATGTTCTCGAGAATGAGCGTCTTGTGTTCCTTGTTCCGCACGAAGTAGGCGATCCGGTCCCCTTTGGGCGACCAGGCCAGCCACGGCACCGTGTTCCACCGCTCCCCGGGGATCGAGATCGACTCGAAGCCCATGTCCTGGTCGAAGCCGGGCGTCAGGTTGCGGATGACCGACCCGTCCTTGGCCGAGATGAGGACGATGTCGAGCTCCTGGTCGTTGCGGTTGCCGGTGAAGACCGCGATCAGGTCGCCCGAGGGCGACGGCTCCGCGGAGATGACGTTGGAGAAGTTGCCCTTCTTCGGATCGGGCGCCAGGTCGCGGCCGTAGTCCGCCGGGCGCTCCTTGTCGCGGAACGGCTTGAACCGCTCCTTCAGGTAGTGCTCGAACTGCTGATCGAACTCCTCCGGCTTCATCTTGAACGCTTCGTCGTACGCGTTGTCGCCCCCGCCGATCACGCTCTTGCGCAGGCTGAACATGAACTGGCGGACGCCTTCCTTGCCCCACTTCGACTCGATGAACTCGAAGGCCGCGTGCCCCAGGTTGTAGATGAGACGCGGGTTGGTGAAGTCGCCGTAGCCTTCGAGCTCGCTCATCTTGGGGACGATGTCGGCGACGGCCGCGTCGCGGACGGTCATCAGGTCGATGGGCGCCCAGTAGCCCGTCTCGAAGTCGGCCATGCCCTCGTCGATCCACAGCGGCATGTTCCGGCGAATCAGCGACTGCGGGATGATGTCGAACTGGAAGATGTGGGTCAGCTCGTGCGTGATGAGCCGGTAGAGGAGATCCGAGGGAGCGTCGATGGGCAGCAGCATGCGGTTGCGCGTCGGCTCGGCGAACGCGCCGACGCCTTCCTGTGCGGCGCCCGGAATGACGTTCTCCTGTTCGAACTCCGCGTGCGTCTTGAAGATGATCAGCGAGACCTTGAAGGCGAGATCGTGTTTGAGGTCCGCGGAAATCTGCTGGTACGCGCTCTCCGCGTACCCGGCCACCCGTTCGAGGTGCGGCTGCATTTCCGGGTAGTAGTAGATCTCGAAATGGTCCGTCGTGTACACGCGCCACTTGAACGTGTTGTAGTGGACCAGGTTCTTCCCGTAGTAGGGCACGAACTGGCTCTGTGCGATGGCGGCGTTGGGGGCGGACACCACGACCGCCGCCAGCGCGCCGAGGAGCCACGCTGCCGCGCGGGCCCTGCAACGCTTCCGCATACGATTCACCTCGTTCCGAGCGGGGGAATTTCTCTCTCCAGGCGAATACGCCCAATCTTACTGTCAGCCGTTGGACGCTTGCAAACCTTTGTGGACACAGATGAGGCGAATCGAGCAAGAGACGTACCAATAGTTGAGGCTGCCGCATCGCCGTGGATTCGGGCCGTGGAGCGCTGATTCCCGTGCGCGCCGACCGCCGGCCTCGATGGTCCGGCTGTCCAAATGTCATGACGGCCGGGGGGCGACCGCATGGTGCCGCGGTGGCCGCCGGGGGCCCTCCCGGGCGTTCGGGCGGCGGCCGGATCTGCGGCGGGGGCCGGGATCCCGGCCCCGGTATACTGAAAGGAATAAATTCGCGGGACCGGGTGTTTCCTCCCAGGTCCTGCGGGAGTCTCATGGCCCGACGTCGACGCCAGGACATCCCGGCGGCTAGCGCGCGTTCGAGCGCGTTCGAGACCGATGCGCTCTCGCACCTGACGGCGCTGTACTCCACCGCCCTGCGGCTGACCGCCAATCGCGCCGACGCTGAGGATCTCGTGCAGGAAACCTATCTGAAGGCGTTTCGCTCCGCCGGGCAGTTCGAGCCGGGCACGAACCTCAAGGCGTGGCTCTTCACGATTCTCCACAACACGTTTCTCAATACCCGCCGTCATTTCGGCAGGGAATCCATTACGCTCGAGCCCGACGAACTGGAACGCGCGCCGCAGCCGGAGGCGGTCGAGAGCCCGGAGCAGATCCTGCTGCACAAGACGCTCGACGCCGACCTGCAGGCGGCCCTCGATTCGCTGCCCGCCGTGTTTCGCGAAGCCGTGTGGCTGCGCGATGTCGAGGATTTTTCCTACGCGGAGATCGCGGCCATGCTGCGGGTGCCGGTCGGCACCGTCATGTCACGGATCTCGCGTGGCCGTCGCCTGCTCTACGAGCGACTGACGGCGCGGGCGGCCATCGAAGGCGCCGGCCCGCGCTAGGCTGATCATGCCGACCTGTCGCGAGATCGAATCGCTCATCACGGCCTTCGTCGACGGCGAGGCCGCCTCCCGGGAGCGCACCGTCGTCCTCGAGCACCTGCGCGCCTGCGCGGCGTGCCGCGGCCGTGCAGCCGCCGAAGACGCGGGTCGCCGCATCCTGCGCGCATGCGTTCCCGCCCTGCACGTCGAGGCCCCGCCGGCGTTGCGCGCCAGGTGCCAGCCGCCGCCCCCGACACCGCGCCTGTTCGCCTGGCCCGTGATCCGCACCATGCCGATGTGGGCGACCGCGGCGCTGGTGCTGGTCGTCCTGGCCGGCATCTTTTCGGCGACGGATCGCGGGTCGAAGGTGCTCGCCGCCGAGCTGGCGCTCGACCACGTCAAGTGCTTCGCGCTGTTCGAGAACACGTCGGGCCCCGGCGACCCGGCGACGATCGCGGGACGCATGAAGGCGGCCTATGGCTGGACCGTGGCGGTGCCGGCAACGTCCAGGGCGCTCGGCCTGCGGCTGGTGGGCGGGCGGCGGTGCTTCTCGACCGACGGGCGCGTTGCGCATATCCTGTATCGCCACGCCGGATGCCCGCTGTCGCTCTTCATCGTCCCGGGCACGACGCGGGCGGCTGAACACCTGACGGTCATCGGCCACGAGGCGGTGGTCTGGTCGCGCCGCGGCATGACCTACGTCGTCCTGGCGCGCGAATCGCGCGCCGAGGTCGCGCGGGTCGCCTCCTATATCCAGAACGCCGTGAACTGAGGGGAAAACGAGGTCGCGAATGAAGCTTCGATGGATGCTGGTTGCGGTCGGCCTCGCGGTCGCGATGACCGCGGTCGCCGCGCTGTCCATGCGATCGTCTGTCGGCGTGGACCCGGCGGCGACGGGTGCGCCGGAAGGGGCGGGATGCCCGGTGAAGGCGCATCCGGCGAACCTCGCGTTCACGCTCAAGGACATGTACGGGCGCGACGTGAAACTGTCGGACTATCGCGGCAAGGTGGTGCTCCTCAATTTCTGGGCGACCTGGTGCGGGCCGTGCCAGGAGGAAATCCCGGGCTTCGTGGATCTGCAGGCCCGGTACAAGAAGCGGGGATTCGAGGTGCTCGGCGTGTCGGTCAGCGACGCCAGCGACGACCTGCCGCCGTTCGCGCGGCGGTTCAACATCAATTATCCGCTGCTGGTGGGCCAGGATCACGACGACTTGATGGAAACCTACGGCGCGACGGTGGCCATCCCGGTGACGGTGCTGATTGCGCGCAATGGCACGATCTGCGACCGGCACATGGGCCTGATGGACCTCGAGCAGGTCGAACGCGAGATCAAGGCGTTGCTGTAGTGATATGATCCCCTCAGAGCCTGTCGCACGGTCGGGGTGCTCAGCGCGGTTCCCGCGAAGGGTGCTCCGGGGTGTCAAACCCGTCCGTGCAGCGGGTCGAGGATCTCAGTCATGCTGAAGGGGTTCACGCACGCGCGACTCGCCTGTGGCTGCCGGATCACGTTCCGGGAAGGGGTCGAAGGAAGTCCCGTCACGGTCGTCGTCGAGGACAAGGCGCCCGGCTGCGTGATGTCGCTTCACGTCAAGGACATGCCGCTGTTCGACTATCGCGAGGCCCTGCGGGCATCGACGCGCCTTGGACCGCCCGAGGAAGAGGAATACGAGGAAGAAGGCTGACGTGGTCGTTGGTCGTTGGTTGTTCGACGTTGGTTGTTAGTCGGAGTCGTTGGTCGAGTCGTTGGTCGTTGGCCAGCGCGTGTGACAAAGGGTCCGGAGGTTGAACCTCCCGACCCTTTTTTCGTCTGGATCCGCGTCTTGCCTGCATCAGCTGTTCTCGGGCCAAATCGGTCCGTCCCGCGCCCGTGATATCGTATCCCGCGATGATTGTCCGGACCGTCCTGGTGCTCGTCGCGCTCGTTTGCGGGGCGTCGTGTTCGCACGAACTGCCGCCGCCGATCCAGGTCCGGGAGGCCGATGTCCTGGTCCAGAACCAGACGAAGGCCGCGTGGTCGGGCATCGAAATCTGGGTGAATGACCATTTCCGCGGCCTGGCGCCGACGCTCGAGCCCGACCAGGTCCTCAACGTCCCGCTCGATAATCTCGTCGCGGCGTTCGGGCAACGCTTCGATCGACATCGCCAGCCGGTGTTCGGCGTGCTCGTGACCGCGCGTGCCAGCGATGGCCGCAACGTTCGATTGATCTGGGGAAAAGTGCGGAGGCAATGAACGTGGCGAAGATCCAGTCCGAATTCCAGGTTGAATGCCCCTGCTGCGGCGCGATGCTGGTGATTGACGCGAACCTGCGGCGGGTGCTGTCGCACGTCGAGCCCGAGAGGGAAGGCGGGAGGCCGGATCTGGATGCGGCGCAGACGATCCTGGCCGAGGAAGCCGCCAGGCGCGAGGCGGCATTTCAGCAGTCCGTCGAGGCCGAGAGGACGCGCGGCGATGCGCTGTCGAAACGCTTCGAGGAGGCGTTGCGCCAGGCGCGCACCGAACCCGTGGGGCCGCCGCCCAAGAGAGATTTCGATCTGGACTGAGAACGAGGCGAAGGGCTCAGGGCTTGTGTCTCAAGGCCTGACTGGGCTCAAGGCGTGGTGTTGGCGCCACGCACCTCGCACTTCGCACGCCGGACCGCGGACCATCCTACTTTCCAAACTCCCCGGGCATCTCCGTCCACTTCTCGCGTCCCCGGTATTCGACGGGCTTGCGGCCGTGCTCCGCGTGGTAGGCGCGATACCACGCGCGCAGGCGATCGATGCGCCGGTCGGAACTGCGGATGGGCCGATGAGGATACTCGAGCAGGAACCGCTCCACCTTCCAGACGTTCGTCGTGGCCAGGCGCCAGTCGTAATCGCCGAGCAGCCGCAGATCGGCAACCGCGTAGGCCGTGATGCGGCCGGTGAAGTCGATGTACGGATCCACGTAGCTCTGCGCCAGGTCGCGCGGGCGGGCGAAGACCGGCCTGCGGCCATGCAGCCCCGGGTCACGCGAGCGGGCCACCGAGCCCCAGCGCCCGCCGGTGCGGTAGACGAACAGCACGTGATCGAGCTTGTCGATCGACTCGAAGCTGAGCACGAGCGGCGGATAGCCGTGCTGTTCGAGAATGACCGCGGCCGCGAGCGCCGCCTCGAGGCAATGCGCGCGACCGGTGCGCACGACGCCACGAAAGCTGCGCAAGGTCGGGCCTCCGGGAGGCGGCTCGGTGTTGTAGGGCAGCGCGTTCAGGAACCGCTGCACCTGGAGAGGCGTGCGCAAGCGTGCGACGATCCGACGCTCGCGCGGCGTGAAGGTAGACAGGGTCGGGACGGGCATCTGCGAAGCGCAGTCCGAGGTTCGAGGTCCGAGGTCCGAGGTCCGAAGTCCGAAATTCCGCAGTCAGTATACCAGTCGTCGGGCGTCGGTCGCACGTAGCGCGCACTCAGCACGTCGCACCACGCACGCGCACCCCGCACTCCGCACTCCGCACTTCGCACTCCGCACTTCGCACCCCGCACTCCGCACTTCGCACCCCGCACTCCGCACCCCGCACTCCGCACTTACTTCTGCCCTCCCCGTCCACCGCCGGGCCGTGCGCTGCCCTCTGACTGACCGCCGCGGCCGCCGGAGGAGGATGGCGGTTGCGGCCGCTCCGAGGCGTGGTCGGCCGGGCGCGCCGAGGAGGCCGGTGCTGCAGTGGGAGCCGCAGGGCGCGCATCACCACTCGGGTGCGCGGAATGGTCGGGCGCGGAAGACTCGCGCACCCCTGCCGAAGGTGCCGGCCGATCGTCACGCGTCGTGGACCGATCGTCACGCGTCGTGGACCGATCGTCGCGCGGTGCGGGCCGTTCGTAGCTCGGCGCCGGCCGCTCGTCGCGAGGCGCGGCGCGCTCGGTATGCACCGCCGGGGTATTCTCGATCGGCCGGTCGTTCTGCGGCGCGCGCACGGTGGGCGTGTCATCCGTGCCGGGCGCCGGACGCCAGCCGTTCGACCGTTGAGAGATGGGCACGGGCGACACGGGGCGGGCGGACGCGGCGGCGGGACGATTGGCCTGCGGTCCCCCGGGCGTCTGTGCAGTGCCCGAGGCTATCGACATGTCCGTGCGGCTCGCGGGCGGACGATCGCTCGTTGTTCCGCCGAGGTGCGAGGGCATTTCGTCGCGCGGGGTGCGATCATCGGTGCGGAGACGGCTGTCCGCGCTTGTCGTGGCCGGCGCGCCGGACTCGGGCGTCACCACCTGTGTGGGCGCGGGCCGCGTCCTCCGGGACACCGGCGGCATGACGGGCGATGTCCGCGTGGCCGCCGCCGGCGGTTCGATGCGCGCGACGACGACGCGGTGCATGACCGCGGCAGGAGGCCGGGCGACCGCGGCAGGAATGTGCCCGAGCACGCTGGCCGCCCCCGGCGTCACCGCCGCCGCGTGTCCGACGACAAGCGTCTGCGCCGCCGCCTCGCGAGGAACCGCCACACCCGCGCGCTGGACCGGTTGCGAAGCGACGAAGAGGTCGCGCGGCACGGCCGTCATCGCACCTGCCACGCTCCTGTTCGCGTAGCGCATCGTGGCGACGGTGATGGTCGTCACGCTGAGGTGAGGCGCGCTGACAGTGGCGGCATTGACGTTCCGCAAGTAGACGGGGCTCACACGATAGTTGGGACAGTAGAGTTCGCCGGGCGCGAGCGGGAACCAGCCCACCGCCGGGCGCGTGCCGAAGCCGAACGCGAAGTTCCAGTCGCGGCCGCCGACGAACGCCACCAGTGCCGGCGCCCAGACCGGCCGCGGCATCCGCTGTCCCGGCACCCAGATCCAGCGACTCTGGTAACACGCCCAGCGGCCGTAGTGGAATGGCGCGAATCCCCACTGCGCGCTGTCGATCCAGGTCCAGCCCCACGGACGCACGAACGCCCAGTGCCCGTATCGGTACGGGGCCCAGTCCACGGCGACGACCGTCGGCTGCCAGGCGTAGCCGTACTCGGGCACGTAGGACCAGGAACCGTAGTCGTCCAGATCCTCGTAGCCGATCATGTCGCGCGACACGTAGGTGAGCGCCACGCGGTTGTCGTCGCGGCGATCGCGGTCGCGGCACCAGAGCTCCCATCGGTCCGGCGAGGGCGCGCGCCCCAGGTCGTAGGTAATCTCGTCGGTGCCGATGATCTCGGCCATCTGACCGGGGTAGACCGAGAAGCTGCGGTCGTTGCCGTCCACCTGGACCTCGCCCGTGCGCACGGTCACGCGCGTGCGGTTGCCTTCCGGATCGACGTCGATGCGGTAGAGGCCAGGGGCGAGGATCGAGATCGCCGCGTTCGGCGTATCGACCTCGTACACGTCGCGGCCGAGCATCTCGCAAACGCGCACGTCGATGGTGCCCTCGGCCACCCGCGATTGCACCACGTCGTCATCCAGGTTGAGAAACGCAAAGGCCGTTTCCGGCGCCAGGCGGAAGACCGACGACCCGACGTGCAGTTCCGCGCTCGCTTCCTGCTCGGTCCACAGGTGGTCGCCGGTCGTGAGCGGGTAGTTGAGGGTGGCGACGCCCCAGTCGTCCAGGCTGGCCGGCCGGAACGATACCTGACCGCTGATGTAGTTCAACCGCGCGACGCGGTCGGGCGGGTCGCCGGCCCGGGCGGAGCCGGTGGCGGCCATGAGGACGACCAGGACGGCAATGAGGGTGAGTAACGCATGACGGCAGCGAATGATGGGCAGCATGGAAGGCCTCCGTCGCCCGCCGTCGGGGCAAGAAGGGTTCCAGTCTGGTCTGCCTGGGCCGTCGGCCGAGAACGCAGGATGTTCCGGCATTTACGCGTGTCGGCGGGCGGGTCGGACCGGGACGCCGCCGGCCGCCAGCTCTGCTGTCCCTAGACAGGGACGGTCCGGTGACCTCAGCGCAGGGCAGAACTTCTGCTGTTTCGGTATCATAGGCACCCGCCCCCCAGACGTGCCGGCCCGCGCGAGTGTGCGCTCGCTGGCTCCATCGCCGCGACAGCTCAGCGGACAAATCGTAGTGGACATTCAGCGCCGGATCGCTCAACTCGGCTACCTGGTCGGCAACACGCCACTGCTCGCGATCAACGTGATCTTCGACGGTGAGCCGCGCGTGCTGTACGCCAAGGCCGAGAACTTCAACATGACGGGCAGCATCAAGGACCGGATGGCGCTGCACATCGTGCGGCAGGCATACGCTCGCGGCGTGCTGCGCCCCGGCGCCGTCATTGTCGAAGCCACCAGCGGCAACACGGGGATTTCCTTCGCGGGTGTCGGCCGCGCGCTCGGCCACCCTGTGGCCATCTTCATGCCCGACTGGATGAGCCGCGAGCGCATCGATCTGCTGCGCAGCCTCGGTGCCGAGATCCACCTGGTAACGAAGGAACAGGGGGGATTCGTCGGCAGCATCGAGATGGCCGAACAGCACGCCCGCCAGATTGCGGGCGCCTTCCTGCCGCGTCAGTTCTCGAACGCCGACAACATCGAGGCGCACGCGACGACGACCGGGCCGGAGATCTGGTGGCAGCTGCGGTTCCGTGCGCTCCGGCCGGCCGCCTTCGTCGCCGGCGTGGGCACCGGCGGCACGATCATGGGCACGGGGCAGTTCCTGCGCCGGGTTCATCCGGCCGTGAAGCTTCATCCGGTCGAACCCGCGAATTCGCCCACGCTCTCCACCGGTCACAAGGTCGGTCAACACCGGATCCAGGGTATCTCTGACGAGTTCATCCCGCCGATCGTCGATCTCGCCGCTCTGGATCCTGTCATCGCGGTCGACGATGGGGACGCGATCCTGATGGCGCAGAAACTCGCGTCCCAACTCGGCATCGGCGTCGGCATCTCGTCGGGCGCGAACCTGATTGCCGCGTTGATGGTGCAGAACGCGATGGGACGCGACGCGGTCGTCGTGACGGTCTTCCCCGACGACAACAAGAAGTACCTGAGCACCGACCTGCTCCGCGAGGAACCGGTCAAGGCGCACTACCTCTCGCCGCGCGTGAAGCTGGATGGGTTCGGCGCGTTCAAGCGCGTGTGTTACACGTGCTGCGATCCGGCCGACTGTCTGGAGAGTTGCGGCTTCGAGCCGGCGGCAGCCGGCGAGTTGACCGTGCCGCCGTGCCCGAGGCGGGCCCACGATGGTCGGTAGTCGGTAATCAGCCTGTCACGCCGTCTACTGCCCACTCTCTCCTGTCTACTGGTCCGCCTCATAGGCCGCCTTCAGCCAGCGTCTGACCTCGGTGTCGATCTCCGCAACCGACGTAATCGCGATGCGGTGCGTGATCCGATCGCCTTTCGCGAGGCCGCCGGTGTCGAGCAGGCGCGCGGTCGCTTTCGTCTTGCCGAGTGCCAGGCCGAGATCGATCCGCGTGTTGGTGGCGGGCTTGATCTGCGCGAAGACGTGCCGCCGGCAAAGCGGCACGAACGTCTTGCACGGCGTGGCGGTCACGTCGGGTCCGAGCGCCATCGCCAACCGCATCAACTCGTCGCCCGCCGGCCGCAGCGCGGCTTTCGCGCCGGCATACAACCCGTCGAGAAACTGCTGAGGGTTGTAGTCGATGGGGTTCTCGTCCTCGAGCGCGGACACGATCGCGAGCGCGGTCGTCTGCCCGAGCCCGTGTTCCGCCTTGAGCCACCGCATCCGCTCTTGACGCGTCGTGGCTGGCGCCTTTTTGACCAGGCGCACCCATTCTTCGAGCGGCTTGCCGGTGTTCTTCTCGAGATTCCCGATGACCGCCTGCAGGTGCGCGACGGCGGGATGGTCGGCGAAACGGGGAGTGGACTTCGCCATGATGTGCCTCGGGCCCCGCCCTACGTGCTGCGCGCGCAGGCTCGATTCAGCTGTGCCGCGCAGAACACGTTGAAGAGGCGCAGCGCGCGATCCGCTTCGCGGAAGGTCGGCACCTGCCGCGCCTCGAGCATCGCCACCAGCGGGTCGTACACCTTGCCCGCGTCCACGACAGCGACCCACGGTTTGATCGTCGCGGCCTTCAGGCGAACCAGCCGGCTGGCGAACGAGTCGTCTTGCGAGAGGTCCTCGCGATGCCCCGGGCCGGCGGGCAGCGTGTTCATGGCCGGCGTGAGCGGCACGCAACCGACGATCGCGGCATCGATGTTCGACGCGTACAGCACCGCGCGGACGACGTCTTCGTACGGGGCGTCGCCCGCCATCGGCGTCAGGTCGAGCGGGTTGTGCACGTCCACCACGGAGTCGATGCGCGCGCTCTTGAATATCGACTCGAGCCGGGCCGTCGTCATCTCGTCGAAGGTCGGCAGATCGAAGCGGCCCAGGTTGTCGGCGATCGCGACGCATTCGAAGCCGGCGTTCGAGATCGCGCCCAGCCGCCAGCCGCCCACCGCCTTGTCGCCGAGCCACGCGAACAGTTTGATCAGGTCCTCGTAATCCTGCAGCGTCTCGGCCACGACGACGCCCGCCGATTCCGCCAGCGCGCGCGTCACCGCGTAATCGCCCGCGATTGACGCCGTGTGGCTGGCCGAGGCCTGCGCACCGGCCGCGGTGCGCCCGGCCCGATACAGGATGACGGTGCGCCCGCTCGAGACGATCTCGTCGGCCGCCGTCAGGAACTGGCGGCCGTCGAGCGGCGCGAAGCCTTCGACGTAGACCGCAAACACGCGGATGTCGCGATCGTCTTTCAGGTAGGTGAGGTAATCGCCGATGGTCAGGTCCATCTGGTTGCCGAGCGTGATCGCGTACTTCGGGTTGAGCGGCAGCTTGCTCATGCGCGAGATGGCGAACGCGCCGCTCTGCGAGATGAACGCGACGGGCGACATCGGGCCGCCGGGCACCGGCATCTTGTGTTCGGGGATGAACATCGTGTCGTAGTGCCCCGGCAGGGACCGGATGCCGAGGCAGTTGCCGCCATTGATGAGCGGCCCGCGCCACTCGCTCTCCCGTGCGCGCGCGAGCGCCTGGCGCATGCGCGAGGTCAGGTGCTCGGTCCCTTTCTTTTCCTCGAGGCCGCCGGGAATGACGACGAGCGACTCGGCCTTGCGCTGCTCGATGACCTCCGCGACGACCTCGGGAGCCTGCGCGGCTGAAACTGCCAGCACGAGCATGTCGACGCGCCCGGGAAGCGACGTCACGTCCGGGTAACAGCGGCAGCCTTCGATCGCGTCGCTGCCGGGTTTGATCACGCTGATGCGCGCGCGATCGAATCCCTCGCGAATCAGGTTGTTGAGGATGATGTGGCCGGGATTGAGCTTCTCCGAGACGCCGATGATCGCGGCCGACGAGGGTTCGAGAAGGTGTTTCAGCTTGTCAACGGGGCGCGCGTGGGGGCGAGCCGCCGGGTCGCCCCTGCCGGTCGCCAGCTTCACCAGGATGTCGAGCGCCACGAGGCCGTGCGTGGTCACAACGAGCGGGTTGATCTCGCACTCGGCGATCGGGTCGGGCATCGAGCGCCGCGCGAGCGCCATGAACCGCGAGATCGCGGGCACGACCGCGCTGGCCTGGATCTTCGCGGGCTGGCCGCGCAGCCGGCCTGTCACGAGGCTCATCACCGCCACGCGGTCGATCGCCTCCTCGATGCGCGCCTCGTCTTCCACGTCCGGCGAGAAGATCGCCACGTCGCAACCGACCTTGAAGTTCGAGGCGAGGAACTCCGTGTAGATGCCGCCGGGGCCGAACGTGACGACCGGGCCGAAGTCCTCGGTCCATCGCAGGCCGAGCAGCAGTTCGTGGCCGAGCGCGCGGTCGTAGGCGATGAACTCGTTGATGGTGTACCCGACGACCGCCTGCCCCGCGAATTGCTCCTCCATGTCGCGGATGGCGGCCGCGATCGCCCGTGCCTCGTTCGGCACGATCTTGACGCCGCCCACGTCGCTCTTGTGAAGAATCTCGGGCGAGATGACCTTGACGACGACGCGGTCGCCGGAAAGTCCGGTCTCGCGCGCCCCTTCAGGGTCGCGGACCATGTCCTGCGCCCCGCGCACGAAGACGCTCTGCGGCAGCGCGAAGCCGAGCGCGGCCAGCATCTGGTTGCCCTCGGTTTCGAGCAGCACGGCCGCGCCGCGCGCGCGGGCGGTGTCGAAGACCTGGTCGATGCGCGTCCAGTCGATCGTCACGCCCATGCGGCCGCCGCCTCCCGTCCCGCGCGGAACGCCTTCAGGTTGGTCGCCACGACGTTCCCGCCCTTGCGCGCGAACAGGCTCTCGATGAAGTGCTCGATCGTCGCCACCTGCACGGGCAGGTGGCTCGAGGCCGCGCCCACCATCACCATGTTGGTCGCCCGCGCCGAGCCCGCCTCGCGCGCGAGCCGATCGGCGTCGATGAGGGCCGCGTGCGGCAGCGTCCGAATCGACGCCAACAGGCCCTCGAGCGGTGGGTAGTCGCCGATGTTCACCAGCGGATCGCTCGCGGTGACGATCGTGCCGGCCGGGTCGAGGAACGGCAGGTAGCGCAGGCTCTCGAGCGGCTCCATGCCGAGAATCATCGACGCGCTGCCGAGCGGAATCAGGTCGCTGGCGATCGGCCGATCGGACAGCCGCAGGTTGGCCTGCACGGCGCCGCCGCGCTGCGACATGCCGTGGACCTCGGACTGCTTCACGTGAAGGCCTTCCTCCATCGCGCTCGACGCGATGAGCGCCGACACCGACAGGACGCCCTGTCCGCCGACGCCCGCGAGGATGATGTCGTACTTCATGCTGTGGCCTCCTGCGCGCCGGCCGCCAGTTTCTTCCTCGTCCTGGCCGTCTCGATGCACTCCCGCACCGCGATGATGACCGACAGCCCGCGGTGCTCCAGTTCGGCGCGGATGATCTCCGCGTTGGCCGCCGCCTGCGTGTGGTGCGCCTTGATCACACGGCAGTGCTCCGGGCTCACGCCCAGGCCCAGCACCAGCCCCTTCAGCGAAGACGAAGGCAGCATCGTCTTCTGGCCCCCGGTCATGGCCACCGCCTGGTTGTCGACGATGACGAGCGTCATGTCGGTGTTGGCGGCGATGGCATCGATGAGCGGCGTGAGGCCGGAGTGCAGGAACGTGCTGTCGCCGATGACGCCGACCGCCGGCCGGAATCCCGCATCCGATGCTCCCTTTGCCATGCCGACCGAGGCGCCCATGCACACGCACGATTCGACCGCCGAGTACGGCGGCAGCGCGCCGAGCGTGTAACAGCCGATGTCGGACGTGACGAGCGTGGTGTCGAATCCCTTCAGCGCCGCCTGGAGCGCCTCGAGCGTGTCGGCGTGCGGGCAGCCGTCGCACAGCTGCGGCGGCCGGTTGGGAAGCGCCACCCCGGGCAGGTCGACGCCCGCGCGGACGGGCAGCGACAACGCCCGGCGCACGATGTCGGGCGTCAGTTCGCCATCCTCGGGAACCTCGCCCGATTCCTTGCCTGAAATCGCGATGCCGGGCGGAATGATGCCGCGAAGCAGATGCTCGACCAGCGGGTAGCCCTCCTCGAGCACCAGCACCTTCTCGACGTGCGAGACCAGTTCGCGGATCTTCGCCACGGGCATCGGATAGGCGCCGATGTGCAGGTGCGACGGATGCTCGCCGGCCTCTTCGAGATTCTCGACGTAGTAATTGCGCGCCAGGCCCGTGGTAATGACGCCGAGGTCGTGACGCCCGGTCAGCCTGAGCGGGTTGTGGGGCGACTGCTGGGTGTACGCCTGGAAATCCTTCTGGCGTTCGAGCAGCGAGTGCCACTGCCGGCGCGCGTTGCCTGGCAGCAGCGTCCAGCCGGTCCAGTCGGCCGCCTTGTGCAGCGCCGTCTCCTCGCGGGCCTTGTCCGGCATGTGGACGATGGCGCGGCTGTGCGCGAGGCGTGTCACCAGCCGCACGAGCACCGGGATGTGGAACCGCTCGGACACATCGAACGCCTCGCGCGTCATCTCGTAGGCTTCCTGCTGGCTGGCAGGTTCGAGGCAGATCACGCGCGCGAAGTCCGCGTAGTAGCGGCTGTCCTGCTCGTTCTGCGAGCTGTGCATCCCCGGGTCGTCCGCGACCACCACCACCAGGCCGCCGTTGATGGTCAGCAGCGCCGAGTTCATGAACGGGTCGGACGCCACGTTCAGCCCGACGTGCTTCATCGAGACGAGCGCGCGGCGGCCGACCAGCGACACGCCCAGCGCCTCTTCGTACGCGGTCTTCTCGTTGGTGCACCACGCCGCTTTCGGCTTGCCGTGCCTGGCAGAGTAGCGCAGCAGGTACTCCGTGATCTCGGTCGACGGAGTGCCAGGGTAAGCGTACGAGGCCGTGATCCCGGCGTGGACCGCGCCGAGCGCGACAGCCTCATCTCCCAGCAGCACCATATCGCTCATAGGTTTGTTTTCTTTCGGACCGAGCCTGGCGGAGTGCAGGGGTCTCCGCCATTCAAGAAAGACCTTGCGGGGCGAATCAGTACATGAGGGCGGTTCGATCGCTGGCTGTCACGTTCCCGAGGCGTTCAGCAGCGCCGCCAACACCTCGTCGGCGCTCCACCCGCTGCCGTCATAAATCTTCACCAACCGGCCCTGCCGATCGACGATCGCCGTGCGCAGGTTGTGCGTGATGTCGTCGGGGGCCTCGTGCACGACGACCAGGCCGAAACGCGGGGCGAACGCGTCGATCGTCTGGCGATCGGCGCTGGCGAACCTCCAGATGGTCCCATCGGCTCCGACGCCGCGCTGATGGGCACCCAGGACAGCCGGAGTATCGTACTCCGGATCGAACGAGATTGACAGCAGGCGGACCGTTCCCCGCAGGCGCGGATTGTCCCGGATCCGGCCGAGCAGCACGCTGAACTGGCGGTCCATCCGCGGACAGAACTCGGGCAGCGGGCACCGCGTGTAAATGAAGGTCAACACGACGGCCGAGCCTCGCAGGCTCGACAACTGGAACGGCTGACCGTCCACGTCCACCAGGCGTGCGTCGGGCACCATCGCGCCCGGCTGGAGCACATCGGCTAACGGTACCTGGGCCGTCTGGACGACGTCCGCGTGACCGGTCACCTCGAGCCGCATGAGGTAAGCCTCATCGTCGGTGACGGCCAGCGTGCCCTTGACCAGGTCGCCGCGGGTGCGGCCCTCGAGCAGGCGCCGGTCCTTCACCTTGAACGGCATCGTCATGGCGGGCATGAATCCCTGGATGTCCCCGTGACGGATGGTCACGACGGCATCGGTCCGGTTGATGTCCAGGATCTGGCCGCGCAGCTCGTATTGTCGGGCCTGAGGGGCCCCGCAGGCGGCGAAGAGCAGCGAGACGATGGCGAAGAGTCCAGGCAAGAGTGAACGCCTCACGCATCCCTCCAGCGTTGACGTTCGTTCCACTCTAGCACCCAATCAACTCAACCGCACGCAAGTTGCCGCGGTGTTGACGAGTTCTGGTATACTGCGCACAGTTCAGGTGCCTGTTTCTGTTTGTCCGGGTCTCTACCCACCGTCCAGCCCTCCCAGAGTCGTGTTCCCGGAGCGACTATCCCGAGCGCGCGGGTGTGTCGCCATCAGTGTGTCCGCGCGAAGTTCGGTAGGAGTCTTGTCAGATGGGCCGTAGACTGTACGTCGGGAATCTGCCGTATCGGGCAACCGAAGAAGAGCTCACTGCGCTGTTCAGCCGGGCAGGGGCCGTCGACAATGTCCAGGTCATGAAGGACAACGTGACGGGCCGCGCTCGCGGATTCGCCTTTGTCGAGATGGCGACCGACGAAGCCGCGCAGAAGGCGGTGGAGGAGTTCCACCAGTTCCAGATGGAAGGCCGGGCGCTGGTGGTGAATGAAGCCCGGCCGCGCACCGGGGGTGGCGGCGGCGGCCGCGGGTTTGCGGACGGCGGTGGCCAGGACTTCGGCGGCCGCGGCCAGCGCGAGCCGCGCTGGTAGGGTCGTGCAACGTGCAACGTGCAGGGTGCGACCAGCACCTTGCACGCGCACCTTGCACTCTGCACCCTGCACGTTGCACGATCGCTGAATGTTCTGGATCGGCACCTCCGGGTACAACTATCTCGAGTGGCGCGGCAACTTCTATCCGGCCAATCTCCCGCCCGCGAAGATGCTCGCCTTTTATGCCGGCCAGTTCCAGACGGTCGAAATCAACTACACCTTCTACCGCCTGCCCACCGAGGCGATGCTCCGCGGCTGGGCGGCGGCGACGCCGGCGCAGTTCCGGCTGACGCTCAAGGCACCCCGCCGGATTACCCACGACGCCAAGCTCCAGAACTGCCGTCCGCTGGTCGAGACCTTCGTCGCGACGGCGTTGACGCTGCACGAGAAGCTGGGCGTGTTGCTCTTCCAGATGCCCCCGACCTTCAAACTCGCCCTGCCCGTCCTCGACGAGTTCCTCGGCTGGCTGCCCGCGACCGCGCGCGCGGCGTTCGAGTTCAGGCACCCGTCCTGGCACGTTCCCGAAGTCTTCGCACGGCTGCGGCAGCACAACGCGGCGCTCTGCATTGCGGAAAGCGAGAAGATGGCGACGCCGGTCGTCATGACCGCGGACTTCGGCTACTTCCGGCTGCGCGATGAAGGCTACACGCTGGACGACCTGCGCCAGTGGGCCGCGCGGATGCGCGACGAGCAGGCGGGCTGCGGGGACATCTTCGTGTATTTCAAGCACGAGGAAGCCGGGAAGGGACCCGAGTTCGCGAAGGAACTGATGCGGCTGCTCGAGACGTAACGCGACGGCCGTCGTGCCGGGCCGGGCGTCACCCCACCTTGCGCTCTTCGACTTCGGCTTCGCCTCTGCCGTCCATGGCCTGTTGCATGAACTCGATGATCTTCCACTCGGCCCAGTATCCGTCGTGGTCGGCGCAGCGTCTCGAGAGGAAGCCGCAGTGGCCGCCGTGGCTGGTCAGGAGCACCTCGACGCTCGGGTTGCCGGTGACGCGCGGATCGCGGAAGGGCGCGGCCGGGATGAAGGGATCGTCCACCGCGCTGAGGATGAGCGTCGGCACCGAGATGCGCGGGATCACGTGGATGGCGCTGGCGCGCTCGTAGTAATCGACGGCGTCGCAAAACCCGCTCTGCGGTGCGGTGTATCGGTCGTCGAACGCACGCACCGTGCGGATGCGCCCGAGCCCGTCGGTCGAATAGCTGTCGGGAAAGACCGCGCGCTTGCGCTGAATCTGCCGCTTCAGGCTCGAGACGAAGTTCCACTGGTAAGGGAGATTCAGGCGACGTTCGAGCAGCACGATGGCCTGCGGGAGATCGATTGGCGGCGAGACCGCAGAGACCGCGACCAGTTCGGGCGGGGCGAGGGCGCCATACTCCCCGGCAAGCTTGAGCGCGACGTTGCCGCCGAGCGAGTAGCCCGCTATCGTGACGGCGGGCACCCGATCGCGCGTGATGATCTCTTCGACAACGGCCCGCGCATCGTCGGTGAGGCCGGAGTGATAGAGGCCACGCGTGAGATGCTCGGTGCCGCCGCAGTTGCGCTGGTTCAGCCGAATGACGCTGAAGCCGCGCAGCCACGCCTTCTCCGCCAGGCCTTTCATGTAGTGGGACTCGCTCGATCCCTCGAGCCCGTGGAGCGCCAGCAGCACGGGGGCCTCGTCGCGACGCGGCTGCCAGTTGCAGTCGGCGAGCACGTAGGTGCCGTCGCCCACCGAGAAGAAACGGCGCTGGCCGGGCGGCAGCTGCGGGAAGCGGCGTGGCCGGGCCCACACGGTGACCGTCATCCTGTCCCCGCCGCGGCACCACCAGAGTGGTTCGAAATCGCCCATACTCGACCCGTATTCTCTCACATGCACGAGGCGCGCCATGCGAGCGGCAGGCCGCCTCGACTACGTTGCGGGGCTGTCGCCGACGCCCTATACTCTCGCGATGCTTTCGAGCGGTGAATCCACGCGCTGGGACGTCATCGGCCTGGGCGCGAACTCGGTCGACTACGTTTACATGCTGCCCGCGTGCCCGCAACCGAGCGGCCCCGCCGCGAAGATGCGCTCGAACGGGCACTTCGTGTCGTGCGGCGGCCAGATCGCCACCTCGCTTGCCTGCTGCAGCCGGCTCGGCCTGCGCGCCAAGTATGTCGGCGTGACGGGCAGCGACGCCAACGGCCTCCGCATCCGCGACGAGATGGGACAGCACGGCATCGACCTGACCGACGCGATCATCCGTGACGCGCCCAACCAGTGCGCCGTGATCATGGTGGACGAGCAGTCGGGCGAACGGATCGTGGTCTGGGAGCGCGACGACAGGCTGCGCCTGCGCGAGTGCGACGTATCGGCCGACGTTCTCGCGACGACGCGCTTGCTGCACGTCGACGACGTGGACGAGGAGGCAGCGATTCGCGCGGCGCGACTGGCCCGCGAACAGGGCGTCGTCGTGACGAGCGATCTCGATCGGATCACGGAGCGCATGCCCGAGCTCGTCCGCAGCGTCACCGTTCCGATCTTCGCAGAGCATCTGCCGCGCGCGCTCACCGGCGAAGACGACGTGGAGCGCGCCCTGCGCAAGTTGCGTTGCGAGCATCATGGACTGCTGGTGGTGACGCTCGGTGCCCGCGGCGCCGTGGCGCTCGACGGCGATCGCCTGCTCCATTCCCCGGGCTTCCGGGTGAACGCGGTCGATACAACGGGCGCCGGCGACGTCTTCCGTGGCGGGTTCATCCATGCGCTGCTCGCCGGCCGATCGCCAGAGGAGATTCTCCGCTTCGCCAACGCCGCCGCCGCGGTGAGCTGCACCCGCCGGGGCGCCATGAACGGGGCCCCGAGCCTGGACGAAGTCATGGCGCTCATGGCCGGCGGGGAACGGCTCCGCGCGTAACGGTGGTGCTGGGTGCTGGGTGCTCGTGCCAGTGCTGGGTGCCAAGCGCGGACTCGCGAACACGGCGCACGCAGCACAGGCAGGCGAAGCACGTGGCACGAAGCACGTAGCACGTAGCACGCAGCACGTGGCACGAAGCACGTAGCACGAAGCACCAAGCACAGCACATAGCACGCAGCACATAGCACGCAGCACAACACCATGCCCACAACCACCCACGTGTCATTCAAGAACCGTTATTTTGGTTTCGGAACCGAGTTCGCGATCGATCCGACGAGCGGCCGCCAGCCGGTCAAGCTGAAGTACCACGCCGGCGGCGAGTGGATGGACTCGACGACCTCCACCTGCATGCCGTGTTACAACCCGTCGACCGGCGCGGTCATCGCCTATGCGCCGCAGTGCCGCGCAGACGAGGTGGAGCGGGCCATCCAGAGCGCCGTTGACGCGTACCCCGCGTGGTCGGACACGCCTGTCGGGAAACGCGTCCAGGTGCTGTTCCGGATGAAAGCGCTGGTGGACGCGCACCTGGACGAGCTGACGCTGCTCGTCGCGACCGAGATGGGGAAGAAGTGGGACGAAGCGATGGGCGACGTGCTCAAGGTCGTCGAAGTCCTCGAGTACGCCTGCGGCGCGCCGCACATCATGAAAGGGGAGGCGCTGATGAACGTCTCCCCCGGCTATGACACGACCCGCTACAGCCATCCGGTCGGCGTGTTCGCCGGCATCGCGCCGTGGAATTTTCCGGCCATGATTCCCCACGGCTGGATGGTGCCGATCTGCGTGGCCGCGGGCAACTGCATGGTGCTCAAGGCCGCCAGCGCCGTGCCGCAGTCAGCCATGCGGCTCACCGAACTGTGGCAGGAGGCGGGATTGCCCCCGGGCGTCCTCAACCTGGTGACCACGAGCCGGAACGAGGCGGAGATCCTGCTCAGGCATCCCGCGATCAAGGGCGTCACCTTCGTCGGATCGACCAGCGTCGGCCGGCACATCTACGCCACGGCGGCCGCCAACGGAAAGCGCGTGCAGGCCCTGACCGAGGCGAAGAACCATGCGCTGGTGCTCGCCGACTGCCACCTGGATCGCACCGCCCAGGGCATCATCAACGCGTTCTGCGGTTGCGCCGGCGAGCGGTGCATGGCGCTGCCCGTCGTCGTGGTGGAAGACGCCATCGCCGATCGGCTGGTGTCGCTCCTGCTCGAGTACGCGCGCCAGATCACCCTGGGGCCGGCCTGCGACAAGCAGACGGGCATGGGGCCGGTGGTGAACGACGGCCACAGGCAGTTCGTCCTGAACTGGATCGAGACCGGGATCAAGGAAGGCGCAGACCTCGTTCTGGACGGCCGCCGACCCGTGGTGCCGGCCGGCTGCGAAGGCGGGTTCTATGTCGGCCCCACGATCTTCGACCACGTCACGGAAGAGATGTCCATCGGCCGCGAGGAGGTCTTCGGCCCGGTCCTCTGCATCAAGCGCGTGCGCGGCTTCGATGACGGCGTGAAGATCATGAACGACAGCCGCTTTGCGAACGGGTCGGTCATCTACACGCAGAGCGGCTACTACGCTCGCCGGTTCGCGAAGGAAACCCACGGCGGCATGGTCGGCATCAACGTGGGCATTCCGGTGCCGGTCGGCATCTTCGGCTTCACCGGCCAGAAGCAGTCGTTCTTCGGCGACCTGCACATGATGGGCCGTGACGGCTTCATCTTCTACACCGAGAGCCGCAACGTCACACAGACGTGGTTCGCCGACGACCAGCCGGCGCCGGGCAAAGTGGATACCTGGGACGGGACGATGACGCCGCCTTCGAAATAAGGCGCCACGCGTCCACGGTCAGCCAGCCGCAGATTCACGCAGATTACGCGGATTGCGTTTGTGATGCGCGCGGGTAGAGGCGCGCGGCCGGCCAGAGCCGGCCGCGGGGCGAAGTCCTGGTGTCCGTATCCGTGGGAATCTGCGGAAATCGGCGGCTGAATTTCGTCAGGCGGACGACTGCGGCGCCGGGGACGAGCGCGTCCCAGAGACCGACGGTGTTCGATCTGAACGAGCTTGCGGATGGGCCCCGAGCGCGAGCCCGGGGCCCCGGAGGGTCAGACCGTCGCGGCCATCAGGCTGCAGATGGCGACGACGTTGACGATGTCCGCGGGGCTGCAGCCACGCGAGAGATCGCAGTACGGCTTGGTGAGGCCCTGCACGATCGGCCCGACCGCTTCCGCGCCGGCGATGCGCTCGGTCAGCTTGTAGCCGATGTTGCCGGCGTCGAGGTCCGGGAAGATCAGCACGTTGGCCTGGCCGGCCACCGGCGATCCCTTGCACTTGCGTTCGCCGATCGACGCGACGAGCGCCGCATCGACCTGCATCTCGCCGTCGACCATCAGCTCGGGTGCACGCTGCTTCACCAGCGCGGCCGCCTTCTGCACTTTCTCGACATGGGGATGCGTCGCGCTCCCCTTGGTCGAGAACGACAGCATCGCCACTTTCGGCTCCAGTCGCGTGACCGCCTGGAAGTTCTTCGCCGACGTGATGGCGATGTCGGCCAGCTGCGTGTCGTTCGGATCCGGGTTCACCGCGCAATCCGCGAAGCACAGGAGCCGGCCGTCCTTCAGCACCATGATGAAGTAGCTGCTGACAATCGAGATGCCGGGCGCGACGCCGACCGTGTGAATCGCCGCTCGGATGACGTCGCCCGTCGAGGAGATGTTGCCGCCGACGGTCACCTGCACGCGGCCCGTTTCGAGCATCAGGCCCGAGAAGTAGAGCGGGCTGTTGACGGCTTCGGCCGCCTGTTCGCGCGTCATGCCCTTCGCTTTGCGCTTCTCGAACAGCAGGTCGGTGAACTCCCCGCGCCACGCGCTCGTCTGCGGGTCGACGATCTCGACGCCGGTGAGATTCACATGGTTGTCCGCCGCGAGCGCGCGGATGGCGGCCTCGCGCCCCACGAGAACCGGCTGCGCGATGCGTTCGTCGCGCAGGATGACCGCCGCGTGCAGGACGCGGACATCTTCGGCGTCGGGCAGCGCGGCCTTCAGGTGCCGGGCGGCGGCGTTGGTACGGATGTTCGTGATGAATGCATTGTCAGTCATGATATGTAATGGATCGGATCAGTTAGTAATGTGCAAAACGCGGCGCGCGAACTGCGGCGCCCACGGCACAGCACATCGCACCCCGCACCCCGCACGCACGTCGCACGTCGCACTTCGCACCTCGCACGTCGCACGCCGCACTTCGCACTTCGCACTTCGCACTTCGCACCGTCTTGTGTCGCTCCTAGCAGGGGAACGGCAGCGACTTCACCGCCCGCACCGTGTCCCGCGCGAGAATCAGCTCTTCGTTGGTCGGAATCACGTACACCGGCACGCGGCTCTTGTCGGAGCTGATGAGCATCTCCTTGCCGCGAATCGCCTCCGCGTTCCGCTTCCCGTCGACCGAGATGCCCAGCCAGTCGAGGTCCGACAGGATGTCCTGGCGGATCTGCGGCGAGTTCTCGCCGATGCCGCCCGCGAAGCAGATGGCGTCGGTGCCGTTCATCGCCGCGATGTAGCTGCCGATGTACTTCTTGACCCGGTAACAGAACATGTCGATCGCGAGGATCGCGCGCCGGTCCTGGTGCTCCTCCGCCTCCGATTGCAGGTCCCGCATGTCGTTGGTGAGGCCCGAGACGCCGAGCAGCCCCGACCGCTTGTTCAGCGTGGAGAACACCTCTTCGACGCTCGTGCCCTCCTTGTGCATCAGGAACTCGATCACGGTCGGATCGACGTCGCCGCTGCGCGTGCCCATCATCAGGCCTTCGAGCGGCGTCATCCCCATCGACGTGTCCACGGACCGGCCTTCCTTGATCGCGCACGCCGAGCAGCCGTTGCCGAGGTGGACGGTGATGATGTTGGTTTCCTCGCGCGTCTTGTTCGCCAGCTTGCGATAGCGGAAGGCGATGAAGCGGTGCGACGTGCCGTGGAACCCATACTTGCGGATCTTGAACCGGCGATAGAGCTGGTACGGGATCCCGTACAAATACGCCGTCTCGGGCATCGTCGAGTGGAACGCGGTGTCGAAGACCGCCACCTGCGGCATCTTTGGCCCGAACAGATCGGTGGCCGCGTAGATGCCCTTCAGGTTGGCCGGGTTGTGCAGCGGCGCCAGGTCCACGCATTCCTGGAGGCCGTTGAGCACGTCCTTGTCGATGAGGAGCGAGCCCGTGAACCGCTCGGCCCCGTGCACCACGCGATGGCCGATCGCGTGGATGTCGTCGAGCCCGGCGATGCCGGGGATCTTCGTTTCGGGATTCAGCACCCACTCGATGACGTGCGCCAGCGCGGCCTTGTGGTCGCGCAGCGGGGCGGCATGCTTGAGGGACGGCCGGTCGTCCACCTGGAAGGTGACGATGGCTTCGCTGCCAATCCGCTCGATGAGGCCCTTGGCCAGCTGCTTGTCGCTGTCGGTGGCGATCCGGTCGGCGTCCGTCTCGATGATCTGGAACTTCAGGGACGAGCTGCCGCAGTTGAGAACAAACACGTTCATGATGACATCCTGGAAGGGGGTCGAATGAAGGACTGCTCATTGTACTCGACCGACCTCGGACTTCGGACATCGGACTTCGGACTATCTGATCAGTTTTCAAGTTAAACTACGCCCCGCCTTGGTCCGCGCCCCCGGGAGGTTCGAAATCCATGAGTCGAAGCCGCCTGTTTCCCATCAGCGTGCTGGTCCTGTGCCTGGTTGCCCTGCCTGCGGCTTTTGCGCCACAGAAACCGCAGCAGAACAAGTCGAAAGCCGCCGCGGTCAGTCCCGTCGAGGTGCGCCTCGACAAGTTGAAGACCGAGGCCGCTGCAGAAGTCGACAGCTTGAAAGACCTCACGCAGCAGATGGTTGATGAACTTTTCAGCTTCGGCGAACCGGGCTTCCAGGAATTCGAGACGCAGAAATACTGCTCGGAGATCCTGACGAAGAACGGATTCAGGGTCGTCCAGAACGTGGCCGGCCTGCCGAGCAGCTGGCTGGCGACGTGGGGATCAGGCAAGCCCGTGCTGGCGATCGGATCGGACGTGGACAGCCTGCTCGAGAACAACCAGAAGCCGGGGATTCCGCGTCACGAGCCGTTCGTCGAGGGCGCGCCCGGGCACGGTGAAGGCCACAACACCGGCGTGCCGTTGAGCATCACGGCGGCGATCGCCGTCAAGCGGATCATGGAGCGCGAGCACCTGCAGGGCACGATCATGGTGTGGCCCGGGATCGCCGAGGAGCTGCTCGGCGGCAAGGCGTGGTACGTGCGCGACGGCATCTTCAAGGACGTGGACGTCTGCCTGTTCAACCACGTGGCCTCCGACTTCAGCGTGAGCTGGGGCGCCGGTGGCGGCAATGGCCTGGTCTCGGTGGAGTACACCTTCAAGGGCGTCACGGCGCATTCGGCCGGCGCGCCGTGGCAGGGACGCTCCGCGCTCGACGCCGTCGAGCTGATGGACGTCGGCTGGAACTTCCGCCGCGAGCACCTGCGCCTGCAGCAGCGCTCGCACATGGTCATCACCAACGGCGGCTCGCAGCCCAACGTCGTGCCCGGCCTGGCCAGCTCCTGGTACTACTTCCGCGAGACCGACTACCCGCACATCAAGGAGTTGTGGGACATCGGGAACCAGATGGCGAAGGCGGCGGCCATGATGACCGACACCGACGTCACCTGGCGGCTGCTCAGCGCGGCGTGGCCGCAGCACTTCAACAAGCCGGTGGCCGAGACCGTGTACGCCAACGTCAAGCGGGTCGGCCTGCCGAAGTGGGACGAGGCGGACCAGACCTTCGCGAAGATGCTGCAGAAGATGATGAAAATCCCCGAGCGCGGGCTCACCACCGAGATCCACGAGATCGGCGGCCCCACGCCGCCCGAGCGCAACATGGGCGGCGGCTCGGACGACATCGGCGACGTCTCCTGGAATGTGCCGACGATCACGCTGCGCTACCCGGCGAACGTGCCGGGGCTGCAGGCGCATCACTGGTCGAGCGCGATTGCCGAGGCGACGCCGATCGCGCACAAGGGCGTGACCGCCGGCGCGAAGGTGCAGGCGATGACGATGCTGGACCTGCTGCTGAAGCCGGAGATCGTGCAGCAGGCGTGGGACTATTTCAGGAACGTGCAGACGAAGAACGAGCAGTACATTCCGTTCTTGAGCGCCGGCGACAAGCCGCCGCTCTGGTTGACGAAGAAGGTGATGGACGAGTACCGCGAGAAGATGCGGCCGTACTACTTCAACCCGGCGAAGTACAAGACGTATCTCGAGCAGCTCGGCATCCCGTACCCGCCGCCCGCGGCGAGCGCGCCGACCGACAAGTAGAGCGCGCCGGTGGACGGCTCTCGGCCTTGGGCCTTTGGCTTTCGGACTGGGCCAAGGCCGAAGCGCGTGTTAGGTGCGAAAGGGGGCACTCGTGCGGTTCAACGCCACGGCATCGGTGTTGACGCTCGTTGGGGTCATCGGTCTCGCCGTTCTGGCACTGGGTGCGGCTCAGCAACCGCCCCGGCAGTCGAGCGACCCTCTGGTTCGTTGACAGTGCAGCGGGGCACCGCGGTGCAGATGCGCTTGTCATCGCTCAGTTGGGAGCTTGCCGTCGTGCGCAATCAATTGATGCGGGCATCGGCAGAACTGGCGCGGGACTCTGCGCTTGTCAAGGATCTTGACGACCGCAGTGAGCACCCTGAGCAGATTGCGGGCTACATCGATGCCAAGCGGCGGCTGGACCCTGAACAGAAAGTCGTGCAGGAGCTGCGCAGTCGTGAGGCAGAGACAGAGGGATTGTTCGCGGCCGAGCAGTCGAAGTGGAGCGACTTGAGCCGCCGCCTTGACGAAATAGAGCGGCTCCTTGGTTCACGAAGATACTAGTCGCGCGTGCTCCGGACATCCAACGTAGTCCGGCCACATCGCCATGAGACCCACGTAGTGAGTGTCGCCCAAGAGGCAGCCGGCGGGCTGCCGTGCTGCGGGTTGTTCCGACATTCGCGTGGGTGACTTCGGCGTGCGTGCGCGCACGTCGCGCGCGCGATGACGGCGGATGCCGGTGGGTACGGAGTGGCCGCACCCCCTTCCGAGCCGCTCCGCAGCCCGGGCCCGCGTCCTCGCGTTGCCCCGTTTTTCGGATCGCGATCGCCGGCTCGCGCGACGGCTCCCGCGTTGCCTTTCGACTGCCGCTCAAGGCACCCTGAGCAACGTCGAAGGGTGCGGAACCCGTTGTGGAACCGCAACGGGGGCCCCGCCCAAGAGGCGAGGCGCTCGCTTGCCCCGCCGTAGCTGCGCTGTCAACACGCGCAGCGAAGGCGGGTCGCGGTCCAGGATCAGCCGCGGCCTGCTCCGCAGGCTCGGTCGGGGGTGCACCCGCTCCGTGCACGACCGGCATTACGTCGGCGCGAGACCGTGCGCGGTGACTCTCGCGTTCTCGATGTTACCGACGCAGAGGCTGAGCGTCTCCGGACACCGCACGGACCCCTTGAGCAGCCGCTCGCGCGCCCCGTCCCTCGGCGTACCCGAGCGCGTGGACCGGTGCGGGCGCATCCTCGAACGAGCCGTGCGGAGCAGGCCGCGCACGGCAGAGCGTCGCGCGGCGCGGAACCCGAGGAGCGCTTGCGCCGGTTTCCCGGCGGAGCCGCGCCGGCGGGCCCCCGACCCGGCACACGACGGGGTCTGGGGCGGGGAGCCGTCGAGCGAGCCGTCCAGCGAAGGTCGGAAAACGGCGCAACGCGACGACGAGTTCCCGGCCTGCGGAGCCCGGCTCGGGAGGGGATGTGNNTGGCGGAATCACCCACGGAAATGTCCGACGAGCCGCGCAGCGGGCCGTGCGGAGCACTCCGACGGTCAGGTCGACGAAAACAAAGCCCAGGAAGTGGAGCCCGGCACGCGGAGCGGCGGACTGCCGGCCGCCTATCCCCTGGACACAGTGCCAGCAATTTTCCAGGGCGCCTTGCGCCCAATGGGCCGAACGCTCAAGGCCCAAGGCCCAAGCCCGAAAGTCCAAGGCCGAACGCCTTCTAAGCCCCCTCGTCCGCGCTCGGTCCGTACATCGCCGGCAGCGGCACGTTGTGCATCCGCAGGTAGACGCTCAACTGCCCGCGATGGTGGACCAGGTGGTTGAACATCATCGACCGCAGGACAGCCACCTTCGGCATCGTGAAGAGCGTCTTGCCTTCGCGCTTGAACGTCCACATCGCCATCAACTCGCCGTCGCTCTTCGACGCCAGCGTCTTGCGCGCCTGCGCGATGGCGTTCTCGAAAATGGCGAGGATCGCGGCCCTCGACTGCTCCGTGCGCGGCTGATACGCGCCGGTGAGGTTGACCTCGTCATGGCACAGGATGCGGTCTCCCCACGTCGGGATTTCCGCGATGTGCGTGGCGAGCCGGCCGAGCGACATCGACCGCTCGTGCGGCTTCCAGCCGAGCTGTTCGTCGGGCAGCCGCTCCAGCAGCTTGCGGGTGGTTCCCATCTCGTGGTCGAACTCGGGCAGCAGCGCGTCGGTAAACGCCATTCGATGACCTCCTGTTGACCGTCCCATGCTATCCCAACCGGCAATCTCCGGCGCAGTGCCGCCCGGCCGTGCCAGTCGAGCGGGCCGCCGCGACACCGTAGGCCGCGACACGTAGTATGATCGTGCGGCGGATCGCGGGTCACGGCGTCCCGCGTCCGGACTCGCTCCGCCCGGCCCCGCCATCACCCGCGTCATCCATATCCTGCACTGAAGGGGCAGAAGCCACATGGACGCGCCCTGCACACCGCAGAAGTCTCCGAGCCAGGTGCTGCGTTACGCAGGCCATGCGCTCGACGCGGTGTTCACGCCGAAGACGGTCGCCGTCATCGGGGCGTCCGAAAGGGCCGGGACCGTCGGGCGCACCATTATCTGGAACCTCGTCAGCAGTCCGTTCGGCGGCACCGTATTTCCCGTGAACCCGAAGCGGTCCAGCGTCCTGGGCGTCCGCGCGTATCCCACCATCGCCGACGTGCCCGAGCGGATCGACCTGGCGGTCATCGTCACGCCGGCGGCGACCACGCCGGCGCTCGTTCGCGAATGCGCGAACGCCGGCGTCAAGGCCGCGATCGTGACCGCCGCGGGATTCAAGGAGACGGGGGCGGACGGCCTGGAACTGGAGCGTGCGCTGGTGCGCGCGGTTCGCGGCGGGTCGATGCGCCTGGTTGGTCCCAACTGCCTGGGCGTGATGAGCCCGGCCACCGGGCTCAATGCGACGCTGGCGGCGGCCATGGCGCGGCCGGGCAGCGTCGGGTTCATCAGCCAGAGCGGGGCGCTCTGCACCGCGGTGCTCGACTGGAGCCTGCGGATGAACGTCGGCTTCAGTCACTTCGTGTCGATCGGGTCGATGGCCGACGTCGGCTGGGGCGACGTGATCGATTACCTCGGCGACGACCCGCGCACCAAGAGCATCGTCATCTACATGGAATCGATCGGCGACGCGCGCGGGTTCCTCTCGGCCGCGCGTGAAGTCGCGCTCACCAAGCCGATCATCGTCATCAAGGCCGGCCGGACGATCGAGGCGGCACGGGCAGCGGCGTCGCACACGGGCGTGCTGACGGGGTCCGACGACGTGTTCGATGCCGCGTTCCGGCGATCGGGAGTGCTTCGCGTCAATTCGATCGCGGAACTGTTCTACATGGCCGAAGTCCTCGGCGCGCAGCCGCGCCCGAAGGGGCCGAGACTGACGATCGTGACCAACGCGGGCGGCCCCGGCGTGCTGGCCACCGACGCGCTCATCCAGAACCGCGGCGAGCTCGCGCCGATCGGCGGCGAGGCGATGCAGGCCTACAACGCCTTGCTCCCGCGGGAGTGGAGTCACAACAACCCGATCGACGTGGCCGGCGATGCCGATGCGACCCGCTACGGCAGGACCGTCGAGGTCGCGTTGAAGGACGACAACTCGGACGGCCTGCTGGTGGTGCTCGCGCCCCAGGCGCTGACCGATCCGACCAAAACGGCGGAGCAGTTGGCGCGGTGCGCCGCAGGCAGCGACAAGCCGGTGCTCGCAAGCTGGATGGGCGGCGCCCAGGTTGCTGCGGGCGAGGCGATCCTGGCCGGCGCGCACATCCCGGCGTTCCCGTATCCCGACACCGCGGCTCGCGTGTTCGCGCTGATGTGGCAGTACAGCTACAACCTGCGCGGCCTGTACGAGCGGCCGGCGCTGCCGCTCCGGTTCCATCAGGGGACGCCGGTGCGCGAGCGGGTCGAAGCCTTCATCGAGGAGGTGCGCGCCGCGGGCCGGACGATCCTGACCGAAGCCGAATCGAAGCACGTGTTGGCCGAGTACGGAATCCCTGTCGTCGAGACGCATGTGGCGGCGAGCGCCGCGGCCGCGGTGCGGGTGGCGGCGACAATCGGCTACCCGGTCGTGCTGAAGCTCGAATCACGGACACTGACGCACAAATCCGACGTCGGCGGCGTGCAGTTGAACCTCGGCGACGAGGCGGCGGTGCGGCGGGCGTACGACGCCATTCGAACGGCGGCAACCGCGCACGCCGGCGCCGCGGCTTTCCATGGCGTGACCGTCCAACCGATGGTGGGGCTCGACGGCTACGAGGTGATCATCGGCTCCAGCCTCGATCCGCAGTTCGGCCCGGTGCTGCTGTTCGGATCCGGCGGCCGGCTCGTCGAGGTCCACAAGGATCGCGCGCTCGCGTTGCCGCCGCTCAATACGACCTTGGCCCGGCGGATGATGGAGCAGACGAGGATCTACCGGGCGCTCAGAGACGCGCGCGGGAGGCCGGCCGTCGACTTGGGCGCGCTCGAGGATCTGATGGTGCGGTTCAGCTCGCTGGTCGCGGAGCAGCCGTGGATCCAGGAGATCGACGTCAACCCGTTGCTCGTCTCGGCCGGGCACATCGTGGCGCTCGATGCGCGCATGGTGCTGCATCCCCTCGAGATGACGGCGGACCGGCGGCCGGCGCTCGCCGTCCGGCCGTATCCCCTTCAGTACGTCCGGGAGTCGCAGCTGAACGACGGGACGATGGTCACGATCCGGCCGATTCGGCCGGAAGACGAGCCGGCCATGGTCACCTTTCACGAGGGACTGTCGGAGCGCAGCGTCTACTTCCGCTACTTCCACATGGTGAACCTGACAGAACGCGTCGCCCACGAACGGCTGACGCGAATCTGCTTCATCGACTACGATCGGGAGATGGCGCTGGTGGCCGAGCAGCATGATGCGGCCACGGGCGAGGGTCGGATTGTCGCCGTCGGCCGGCTCACGAGGATCCACGCGACGCGCGAGGCGGAGTTCGCGGTGCTCGTGACCGATGCGTTCCAGGGCAGGGGATTGGGCACGCTGCTCGTCGGGCACCTGCTCGAGGTCGCGAAGGCGGAAGGCGTGGCGCGGGTCGTGGGCGACATGTTGAGCGACAACCGCGAGATGCAGCACATCTGCGAGCGCCACGGTTTCACCATCACCTACGAGGACCAGACGCAGATGCTGCGCGCGGCGCGCACGATGTAGCCTGACGGGGGCGACGACGTAGCGCGCTACCCCGCGTCCGCGTGGGTCGCAACGCGGACGCTGAGATCGATCATCGGGGGTTCGACGGTTGACGGTTGACTGTTGACTGTTGACTGTTGGCTATTGACTGTTAACTGCCAACCCGGAGTGTCACCAATGTGCCTGGCGGTTCCCGGCAAGATCCTGAGCATCAGCGGCGACGAGCCGTTGATGCGGATGGCGAAGGTCAGCTTCGGCGGCGTGGTGAAGGAAGTGAGCCTCGCCTACGTGGCCGAGGCGGCGGTCGGCGACTACGTGATCGTCCACGTCGGCTTCGCCCTGAGCAGGCTCGACGAGCAGGAAGCGCTGAGGGTGCTGGAAGATTTGAAGGCGCTGGGGATCGAGGGCGGGTCGTAGGGGCGCAACATGTTGCGCCCCTATGCCTGCGAGGACCACTAGATGATGTACGTTGACGAATACCGGGACGGCGAGCCGGCCGGGCGCTTGGTGGCCGCGATCAAGTCGGCGGTGACGCGGCCGTGGACGATCATGGAGATCTGCGGCGGCCAGACACACGCGATCGTGAAGTTCGGCATCGACGAGCTGCTGCCCGAGTCGCTGACCCTGGCGCACGGCCCGGGCTGTCCTGTGTGCGTGACCGCCGCCGAAATCATAGACGAGGCGGTGGAACTGGCCGGCGACCACCGCATCACGTTGTGCTCGTTCGGCGACATGCTGCGCGTGCCGGGCACGAGCGTCGATCTGCTGTCGGTCAAGGCCACCGGCGGCGACGTCCGCATCGTCTATTCGCCGCTCGACGCGGTGGCGCTCGCCCGCAAGCACCCGGACCGCGAGGTGGTGTTCTTCGCCGTCGGCTTCGAGACGACGGCGCCGGCCAATGCGATGGCCGCCTACCAGGCGAGACGGCTCGGGCTGCGCAATTTCTCGATGCTCGTCTCGCACGTGCTCGTGCCGCCCGCGATCGAAGCCATCCTCTCCTCGTCTTCCAACCGCGTGCAGGGATTTCTGGCGGCCGGCCACGTCTGCACCGTCATGGGCTACACCGAGTACGAGCCGATCGCCCGGCGGCACCACGTGCCGATCGTCGTCACCGGGTTCGAACCCGTGGACATCCTGCAGGGGCTGTATCAGTGCGTGCGACAGCTCGAGGAAGGCCGCGCGGAGGTGGACAACCAGTACGCCCGCGTGGTGACGCGCGAGGGGAACCAGGCGGCCCAGCACATCATGCGCGACGTGTTCGAGGTGGTGGACCGGAACTGGCGCGGCATCGGCGTCATCCCGAACAGCGGCCTCGGCCTGAACGAGGATTACGCGGAGTTCGACGCCGAACGCCGGTTCGCGCTGTCGCCGCCGCGCGCCGACGCCGTCCCGTCGCAGTGCATCGCGGGCCTGGTGCTGCAAGGCGTGAAGCGTCCGCACGAGTGTCCCGCGTTCGGCCACGCGTGCACGCCGGAACATCCGCTGGGCGCGCCGATGGTTTCGTCAGAAGGGGCCTGCGCCGCCTACTATCTGCACCGGCGCCGTCACTGAGGAGACCAATGGCCGATCGCGATCCCTTCGCCTTGACCTGCCCGGTGCCGATCGGCGCGTACCCGACGGTGCTGCTGGCGCACGGCGGCGGCGGCCGGCTGATGCAGCAGCTCATCGCGCAGGTGTTCGCGCCCGCCTTCAGCAATCCCGCGCTCGACGCGCAGCACGACGCGTCGCTCGTCCAGGCGGGCGCCACGCGGCTCGCGTTCACGACGGATTCCTACGTCGTCAAGCCGCTGTTCTTTCCGGGCGGCGACATCGGGTCGCTCGCGATCAACGGCACGGTGAACGACCTGGCGATGGCGGGCGCGCGGCCGCTGGCGCTGAGCGCCGGATTCATCCTCGAGGAAGGGTTGCCGATCGACACGCTGACGCGCATCGTGGCGTCGATGCGCGAGGCGGCCGCGCAGGTCGGCGTGCACGTGGTCACGGGCGACACGAAGGTCGTGGACAGAGGCAAGGGCGACGGCGTCTTCATCAACACGGCGGGCATCGGGATCGTCGAGCACCAATTGACGATCGGCCCGGCGGCAGTGCGGCCGGGTGACGCGGTCATCATCAGCGGCGACGTCGGCCGCCACGGCATCGCGATCATGGCCAGCCGGGAAGGCCTGCAGTTCGAAACCACGATCGAAAGCGACTGCGCGCCGCTCGTTGCGCCGGTCCTCGATCTCATCAGCGCCGGCATCGACGTCCACTGCCTGCGCGACCTGACGCGCGGCGGCCTGGCGTCCGCCCTCAACGAGATTGCGTCGGTCCGCGGGTGCAGCATCGCGATCGACGAGCGCGCGGTGGCCGTGCGCGAGGACGTGCAGGGCGCGTGCGAGCTGCTCGGGTTCGACCCGCTTTACGTCGCGAACGAAGGCCGCTTCGTCGCGTTCGTGCCTCCCGACCAGGCGGCCCGCGCGGTCGCCGTCCTCCGCCGCCACGCCGTCTCCTCCGATGCCGTCGTCATCGGCACCGTCAGCGAGGATCCCTCGAACCTGGTGACCGTGAAGACCCGCATCGGCGCCAGCCGCGTGGTGGACATGCTCAGCGGGGAGCAGCTGCCGCGGATCTGCTAGGCCAGCAACCGGCTTACGGCCTGCGGCTTAGGGCTCCGGCCTGATCGGGCTGTTGCTGCGCATCTGCGGATCGATCCTGCCGTTCGTCGTCTTTCCAGAGCGCCGAGATCATTGCTCCGGAAATGTCGAGCCGCTTGCGGAGAAAATGGCTACGATAGCGGCGCGACAGGGGGGGACCTGATGCTCGAGGCCCGCGGGTTGACTAAGTGGTACGGC
>PMZR01000040.1 GCA_003170135.1 Acidobacteriota bacterium | reverse complement strand
ATGAGCGCCTCCGTTTATCGTCGACGCGGGCGGGGCGGGCAGGGCGGGCACGAACCGAGGGCGCGGATCCGGACGCGCGAGCTGCGGGCTCTGGAATTGGCCACGCTCGGCTGGCCGCAGCATCGGATCGCCGCGGACCTGGGAGTAAGCCAGGCGGCGGTGTCCAAGATCCTCAAACGCATCGAGCTTCGCCTGTTGCGGGAGCTGACCGAGACCGTCGAACGCCAGAAGGCGCGACAGACGCTCCGGCTCGACCACCTGTTTGCCGAAGCGATGGCCGCCTGGGAGCAGAGCAAGACGGACAGTACGCGTCGGCGTCAACGCAAGACCCAACCCGGTACGGGCGGCGCGGGCGCGACCGTCGCGGAAATCGTCACCGAGAACCAGAGCGGCGATCCGCGCTATCTCGACGAGGCCCGGAAGGCCCTGGCCGACCATCGCAAAATCTGGGGACTCGACGCACCCCAGAAAGTCGACGTCCGCGCGCAGAACCCGTACGCCGACATGACGGAAGACGCCCTCCGCGCTGAACTGGCGCGGCAGGCGCGTCTGCTCGCCGCGTCTGATACCAGCGCGACGCCCATCGCGGATACACCACCGTCTGATTCCTCTCTTGGGACCCAGGAGGCCGACCATGCTGACCGCCAGTGAATCGTTGATCGCACAAGTCAAGATCCAGGACGCCCTGCTCAAGCTGCGTGCGGAGGGCTCGCTCCGCGCATACGTCGAACAGGCCTGGCCCATCCTCGAGCCGGATGTCCCGTTCCTCGCCAATTGGCACATCGATTTGCTGGTGGAGTATCTCGAAGCGGTCACGGCCGGCGAGATCCGGAACCTGCTGATCAACGTCCCGCCACGGTCCATGAAGTCGCTTCTCGTCTCGATCTTCTGGCCGACGTGGGAGTGGATCCGGCGGCCGGGTCTTCGATGGATCTTCGCCAGCTACGCCGACGCGCTCGCGACCAAGCATTCGGTTGATCGTCGGACGGTGCTGCAATCGACGTGGTACCAGACGCACTGGGGCGCCCAGGTTCAGCTCGCCGCCGATCAGAACCTGAAGGGTGAGTTCCAGAACACGCAGCGCGGCGTGATGATCGCCACCTCCACCGGTGGTTCCGTGACCGGCAAGGGAGGCGATCGGATCGTCGTCGACGATCTGCACAACCCGCAGCAGGCTGAAAGCGACGCCCAGCGGGAGACCGCGCTGAACTACTTCCGCCAGACCCTCTCAACCCGGCTCGACAACAAGAAGACCGGGGTAATGGTCGTCGTCATGCAGCGGTTGCATGAGCGCGATCTGTCCGCACTTTGTCAGGATCTCGGATTCACGCATGTGTGCCTGCCGGCGGAAGCGGAAACACGGACCGAGATCCGGTTTCCCCGGTCCGGTCGGACCTTCGTGCGCGAACCAGGAGATCTGCTCTGGCCAACGCGCGAAGGCCGCGACGAACTCGACAGGCAGAAGCTGATGCTCGGCTCTGTTCCGTACGCAGGGCAGTATCAGCAGCGACCGGCGCCGGCGGGCGGCGCGATTTTTCGCCGAGAGTGGTTTCAGTACTACGACGAGCTGCCGGAGGCCCTCGAGATGGCGCAATCCTGGGACATGGCGTTCAAGGACAAGAGCGAGAACGACTATGTAGTCGGCCTCGTCGCGGGCCGGCGCGATGCCGACATCTACCTCATCGATCGTGTGAAGGGGCAATGGTCCTTCAGCGAGAGCTGCCGGCAGGTGGAGCGGTTGAACCTCAAGTATCCGCGGGCCAACACGATTCTCATCGAGGACGCGGCCAACGGTCCCGCGATCATCGATGTGCTGACACACAAGCTCTCCGGCATCATCGCCGTCCAACCGCAAGGCGGGAAGATGGCGCGGGCGCAGGCGGCACAGCCGAAGGTCGAGGCCGGCAATGTGTACCTGCCGACCCCGCGGCCGCACGGTCGGCTCATTCCCGAGAGGGAGTGGGTCGAGGATTTTCTGTACCAGCTCACCGTGTTTCCCAACGGCGCGCACGATGACGACGTCGATGCGTTCACGCAGCTCCTCGTGCGGTGGCAGCAGCCCTATGAACCTGCGTGGGTCACTTTTTGACACGCGGCCGGCACGCGCCAAGACGGCTACGAATCGAGCGGTTGTGGGTGGAGGATTCCGTGGCCATCTGCGCGCGGTCCCGATGGGCGATCGTTGATCCTCGACCACCCGAGCCGACGGTCGCTCCTCTCCTGGCGAACGGCAACAACGGGCCAATGTCGGCTCGGGGCGCCCGGCGACAAACCAGGTTTCGACCGTGGTACGCGCGCAGTTCGGCTCGCGAATGGGACTTCCATCTGTGCTGCTTCAGAGCGAATGTGTGTCTGCGGGCAATACCGACCACGTTCTCCGAGGCCCGACGAGGAGAGAGTCCAATGGATGCGACGGCCACAGCGACGGCGACCACGGAAGGCGAGGGCGTAGGACCCCGTGCCGAGCTCGAGGTGTTCACCACCCTACCGAGCCCTGTCACGCTGCACACACTGATCGGAGCCTATCTGGAAGACTACGAGGTGCGCCAATTCCGGACGCTCGACACGGCGCGAGGGCGCGTGGCGCACCTCGCGGCGTTCTTCGGCGAACGCAGACTCGTCCAGGAGATCGCCGCGTTGACGATTCGGCAGTACCAGATGGCCAGGCTGCGCGAAGGGGCGGCACCAGCGACCATCAACCGGGAGACCTCGGCGTTGAGCCGGATGTTCCGGCTCGCTGTTCAGTGGGCCTGGTTGGCGTCCATACCCACGTTCCCCGGCCGACTGCGTGAGAGTCCGCCCCGGCAGGGGTTCTTCGAACATCGCGAGTACCTCGCAGTACGGGCCCACCTTCCCGCGGCGTACAGGGACGTCCTGGACTTCGCGTACTACTCCGGGTGGCGCAAGCACGAAATTCTCGACCTGACCTGGGATGAAGTTGATCTGCTGGGCGGCGTGATCCGGCTCTCCCCAGGTCGCTCAAAGACCCAGGTCGGACGGCTCCTGCCGATCTCGCCGCCGCTCGGGGCCGTGCTCAAGCGCCGGAAAGCGAAGCGTCGCGGCAAGGACGGAAAGGTGTTCAGCCGGGACGGAGTGACGGTTCGAGCATGGCGTCGCGCGTGGCCGGACGCCTGTCGGTCGGCTGGCGTGCCCGGCCGCATCATCCACGACTGTCGCCGAACGGCAGCGCGCAACCTGATCCGCGCCGGTGTCCCTGAACGCGTCGCGATGACGCTCACCGGGCACAAGACCCGCAGCATCTTCGACCGCTACAACATCGTCAACGAGCGCGAGCTGTTCTCGGCCGGCGAGCAGCTCGTCGCGTACCTGCGGGCGAAGGGTGGAAGGAACGGCAAGAGCAAAGCCATCGGCGCCTCGTCGGCACCGAACGGTCGCTCGGCGTGCGGCCGTGGCTCCTCTGAACGTTCGGGCGCCCGCGCCCACGGTCTGCCGGGTGCGCAGCGAACGGCCGTCGTGCAGGCCCTCCGCGCGTTCTGCCATCGCCCTGCCCATGCGCGTGGAATTTCTGGTAAGGACAGGGTGGAATCTCGCTGACTATCCGGCTCCCGGCCCAACGCCACAAGCGACTGGCGATGATAAGCGCCTCGACAGGGACGCATCGCAATGATCTTACGGCCGGTCGGGCGCTCGGTGGTCGGCCTTCCGGTACGCGGATTCGACCGCGACGTTGACGCGAAGCGAAAGGCGGGGACCGCGGCGGGGCCGTTCCGCAACCCGCCCGCGAGGTCTCTTAGGCCTGTCTCAAGAATCTGGTGTCACATGGGACAGCAACCACTCTCTCCCGGGCCGGCCGTGTTCCTTTGATCCCTCGAGCGTGCTGGCGTCGTGGGAAGGATTGCCGAGACAGTCACTTCTGCGCGAGCGCCCGTTACGAGCCGTCGCGCCGAGCTCCGTCGCCGTGTCTGGCCGACGAGGCCGGGGTGGGCAGAGGAGGGACGAAGCGCACGGTGGGGCGGCACGAGCAAGACCCGCCTCCACCCGGTGAAAGCCGCCGGCCTGCTGCGGCGATCGACCGACAACACGTCTGCCGTCCACGGTGCTACAATCGGCCCGGCTCACCATGGCCTTCGGGGGCCCGATCCAATCCGCCCCACTGATGAACGCGTCGGTTGACAGGGCGCCCGTCGTGCGGCAGGTCGATGGGCTCCCTTCAAGCGGAGCGAGGAGACGGCGGGGAAGGCAGGGGCTCATGGTGTGGAAACGAGCACAGCCGGTGCAACCCACTGAAGTTCGGGAGGGGACAGGAACTGCGGTGCCCGCGGCACTGCCGGCAGCACCCACCGCTGCGCCTGCCGCACACATTGGCAAGTCGCTCGTCATCAAAGGCGAGGTGAATAGCCACGAGGACCTCACCGTTGAGGGCAGCATCGAAGGCACGGTGGACTTGCGCGAGCACGTCCTGACCATCGGATCCCACGGCCACATCAAGGCGGAGATCTTCGCGAAGGTGGTGATCGTGGAGGGGACGGTGACCGGTACCATCACCGCGAGCGAGAAGGTCGACCTCCGGGAAACGGGATCGGTCGACGGGGACCTCGTTGCGCCGCGCGTGGCGATAGCCGAGGGGGCCCACTTCCGCGGGAAGGTGCAAATGGCACGGCCAGTCCGCCCGCCTGAGTAGCGCGTCATCGATCGACGATCCTCCGACTCGGCTGGGCGTGGTGGGGCGACACGCCCGACGCTCGCCTTCGCCTCTCCTCCCCGCCGTCAGCGCCAAGCCCTTCTGGCGCGCCTTCGCCCGAGCGGCTCGCCCATCCGGGGCCGAAGGGAATCGTTACGCTTCCCGACGTGGCGACGTCGTCCGAAGAACGCACGCGCACGGCGCTGGTGCGGACATGTCTCGGCCGCAATCTGACCGGCAAGGAGCCGCCCCTTGAGCGTTCGCGCCCTTCTTTCTCGTTTTTCTCGCGATCTGGCGATCGACCTCGGCACGGCCAACACCTGCGTGTATGTGCGCGGGCAGGGGATCGTCGTTCACGAGCCGTCGATCGTGGCGATCAACAACCTGAGCGGTCGGGTCGAAGCGGTGGGCAGGAGCGCCAAGGACATGCTCGGGCGCACCCCCGGCTACATCACGGCGATCAAGCCGATGAGGGACGGGGTCATCGCGGACTTCGACGTCACCGAGAAGATGCTGACCTACTTCATCAAGAAGGCGCACAAGCGCAGCGTCTGGGTCCGGCCCCGCATCGTCATCGGCGTTCCCTCGCAGATCACCGAGGTGGAGAAGCGGGCCGTCAAGGACAGCGCCTATCGGGCCAAAGCCAGCGAGGTGCACCTGGTGCAGGAGGCCGTGGCGGCGGCCATTGGTGTCGGGCTGCCGATGACCGAGCCGTCGGGCAACATGATCGTCGACATCGGCGGCGGCACGACCGACGTCGCCGTCATCTCGCTGGCGGGCATCGTTCACAGCAAGACGGTGCGCGTGGCGGGCAACAAGATGGACGAGGTGATCATCGAGTACCTCAAGAGAGAGCACAGCCTGCTCATCGGTGAGCGGACTGCCGAAGAAATCAAGATCGAGATTGGCTCCGCCTTCCCGCTCGAGAAGCGGATGTCGATGCAGGTCAAGGGGCGGCACTTGATCGAGGGGCTGCCCAAGACGATCACGATCACCGACGAGGAGATCCGCGAGGCCCTCGCCGAGACGGTAAACGTGATCGTCGACGCGGTCCGGGTGGTGCTCGAGCGGACGCCGCCCGAGCTGTCGGCTGACCTCGTGGACCGGGGCATCGTGCTGACCGGCGGGGGATCGCTGCTCAGGAACCTTGACAAGCGGTTGCGTGAAGACACCGGCTTGCCGGTGGCGATGGCCGAAGACCCCCTGTCCTCGGTGGCGCTGGGCGCCGGCAAGATGCTGTCGGACTTCGCGCTGCTGAGAAAGCTGTCGATCGACTGAAAGAAGTGTTTCCAGGGACGCGTGCCGAGCCGGAGAAGGGGCGGCTTCGGCGAGCCTTTTGCCCCGCAGCGGGCGTGTTCTTCAGCGGCGATTTTCGAGACGGGCAAGCGGTGCGCGGGATGTGGGATAAGCGTTGCCAAGTTGCGGCGTAGCCTGCACTCAAGCCGTGACGAAACTCACGGCGCCACCGTTCGCGCGGATCGGCGTGCGCGCCCGGACGTGAGCGCCCCCGCTCGTCGTCCTCGAGGCCCTCATGGCTCTACCGGTAGCCGGTCCAAATTCCCGTCCAACCACGCGTCGAAATGCTGCGCGATGTCTGCTGCCATCCCTCGCCACGTTCGTGCGTCCGCTGTCCACTCGGTGGTGTAGTCCGTACCGGGAACACTCAGGCGGACTGTGAGACCCACATGGTCCTCTCGGCGAACCACCTCGAGCCAGACGTTCGCCGTCTCTTTCGAGACACATTCGATCCGCCGGGAGGGCAGAAAGCGCTTCAAATCCCGCACGGAGTTCTGCCGGTCCCCTATGTCAGGCGCGGCCCAACCACTCTGCCCCTGCGTCGCAGTAAACACGTAGACCCGCACTCGTTTCGGTTTCCCGGCCGATAGGGAAACGGCACAGCAGAGGACCACAGTCGCAAAGAGAACAAAGTGACGACCCATCGCATTGCCTCACCTTCTGGCCGAGTTCGTGGGCGACCCCATAGGCTCATGCTATGGGGGCTTTCGGTGCGTGTGAGGCTCGAGCCTTGTCTGGCGCGGCCCATCCCCCAGCCGATACCCGCCCCGGGCGAGTGCCAACCGCTCCTGGTCCGTTGCCGCGACGAGCTCGAACTCGGCCGCCTCCACAGTCCCGAGCCACTCGCCGTTCACGCGGATGTAGGTTTCCCAGCCGGACCCGTGCCGGCGGATGCCTTTCGCGTGACGGTGCGGGTTGCGACTCACCGTTTCGCTCGCGCCTCGAGCACCCGGGCGCGGTTGTCCTTAATCCAGCGTTTCATGGCATCCGCGACGTCCTCAGCCGCGCCGCGCATGGTGAACCACTCGCGATTGTGAAACTCGGTCGCATAATCGCCGAAGGAGAGCTGCACCTCGACGTGCCAGTTCGGCGTCTGCGTCACCTCCACGGTGACGTCCGCCCCGGCACGATCCGCGACCACGGCGATGGTCTTGTCGCGTTTCAGCCGGTCGATGATGGTCTTGGTATGCCCGTCCCGATCCTTGGATGCCTGGTCCACGATCCCGTTCTCTGGATGGGCCGTGAAGACGTACACACGGATCGCGTCGGGCTTCGATTGCGGCGGCGCGAACAGGGTCGCGGTGACAATGAGGGCGAAAAGCATGATGGCCTCCCCTTCATCCCGTCGCCGGCTTCCCCGAGCCGGCCCGAAGGCCGACCCTCCTGAGCGGGGAGTCCGGCGAAGCCGTTACGACTCACGCGGCGGACGGCCTAGCAGCCCGTGGCTAAAG
>PMZR01000036.1 GCA_003170135.1 Acidobacteriota bacterium | reverse complement strand
CGTAGAGTCAGGACAAGCGGCAGACGCCGAAATCCGAGGCGAAGGCCAACCGTTTCATGGCGTGGGGATGGGGGCCACGCACCCGGCCTGCACCCCGCGCCGTTCTTCGGACGTTAAGCCGCAGCCGAGGATTTGCCGAAGACTGGGCTCGAGCGGTGGCCCGCCTCGCGCTGTCCGCCCTGCTCCTGGCGCGCGTCGGAATCGTCGCGATTCCAGGGTGGTCTCAATTCGCTGCGGGCGCGATCAGCCCGCGCAGCGCTTCCTCGTCCACCTTGCCGATGCCGCGCGACGGCAACGACTCGAGCACCTGGATCGTGCGCGGGATCTTGAACCGCGCCAGGCGGCCGGCCAGCAGGCTGCGCACCTCGTCGGTCGTCACCGCCACGTCTTTCGGCGACACCACGAACAGGGCGACGGCGACCTCGCCGAACCGGGTGTAGACAATGGCGTGAGCCTGCTCGATCCGCGGGTCCGCGAGCGCCGCCTGCACCACCTCGCCGGTCGAGAAGCGCCGGCCGCCCACCTTCACCACCGAGTCGGCGCGGCCCAGCAACCTGAACGTCTCCCCTTCGGCCGCCACCGCGTCGCCGGTCGCGTACCATTCGTCCGGCCGCTCCTGCCACGCCGACTTGACCAGCAACCGGCCGTCACTCTCGCGGCCCTGCCAGACGAGCCCCGGAAAGATCCGCCACGGCCCGCCGTTGACGCGCGTGGCAATGCCGCCCGTCTCGGTCGATCCGTACACCTGGAGCACCGGCGAGCCGGCCAGTCGATGGAACTCCTCGCTGATCGCCGGATCGAGCGGCGCGCCCGACGAGAGATAGGTGGCCGGCGGCAGCGGCGATGTCAGCACCCGCGTCAGCAGCCGGTAATGCGACGGCACGGCGACCACCAGCGCCGGCCGGTGCGCACGGATTTGATCCACCCACAGCTTGGGCGCACCTCCGCGGCAGAACACCGTGGCCCCGCGGCCGCAGGCGGGCATGTCGAACCCGTAGATGTATCCGAGGATGTGAAAGGTCGGAACGAAGCACACGACCGTGGGCGACGCGGTGAGGCCGAGCCAAGGCGCCTCCACGGCGTGCTGCGCCGCGAACTGGTACGCCTTCTTGCGGACGATCTTCGGCTCGCCGGTCGATCCCGACGTGAAGAAGGCCACCTCCGGATCGCCGGCGCGCGGGAACACCGGGACGATCGGCGCGCCGCCCGTTTCGGCGACCGCCACGTCGCTCCACGGATCGGCGACGTGCGCCGGGGCGACGACCGTCATCGGCGCGCCCGGGTCGTGTCGCCCGGCCGGCTCCGAGGTGATCTCGGGATCGACGAGCAGCGGCGACCGGTCGATCTTCCAGCAGGCGAGCAACGACGCCGCCACGAACGCGGCCGTGTGGCTGCGCACGGCAACGAGCGGTCCGGCACCGGAGGGAACCGCGCGCGCGATGTCGTGGGCGTAGGCGAGCAGGCGGCCGACCGTCCACGTGTCCCCGTTCTCGATGAGCACGACGTGCGCGGGATCGCCGGCAAAGGTGGGCGCCAGGCGCTCGGCGCCCCCGGTCCCGCCCGTTGCCCTCGTCATCGCGGGGCCTCGGCGGCGTCCAGCCAGGCGGCGACCCGCGCGATGTCGGCATCGAGCGGCCGGTCGCGCATCAGCACGGGCGACATCTTCCGCACCTGCTGCAGCAGCGAGCGGCCGCAGGGCGAGATCCGCGACTCGTCGCGCAGCCGGGCGGCGTTCGACAGCGCGATCATCTCCGTCGCGAGCGCCTTCGCCAGCAGCGAGACGTTCTCGCTGGCGTGCAGGGCCGCCTGCAGCCCCATGCTCACCTTGTCCTGGTTCGCGCACTCGGTGGAGCGCGACAGCGCGCTGTCCGGGAACGTGCCGTGCGTCGCCAGTTCCGTCAGGGCGCTGCAGGTCATCTGCAGCCCTTTCACGCCGCACCCGCCGTAGGGGACCAGCGTCTCGGGCATCCCCATGTTGTGATGCTCGTCCACCAGCAGCGCGAACTGTCGATCGACGAGATCGGCCACCGACGCCGCCGCGATCTTGATCGTGTCCATCACCAGCGCGGGATGGCCGCCGAAGAAGTTCCCGCCGAACAGGATGTCGCCGGTGGCCGGGTCCACCAGCGGGTTGTCGTTGACGCTGTTCAACTCGATTTGCAGCACCTGCTTCGCCCACGTGATCGCGTCGCGCACGCTGCCCACCACCTGCGGCGCGCAGCGGATCGAATAGCGGTCCTGGACGGGCCGGCCGGTCTGCGGCGGCGGATCCAGCAGGCGGCTGCCGCGCAGCGCGTGGCGGATGCGCCCGGCGCTCTCCACCTGGCCGGGATGCGGCTTCGCGTCGTGCACCAGCGGCGCGAACGCCTGCGATCGGCCGAGCAGCACTTCGACGGCGAGCGCCGAGGCGTTCTCCACCTGCTCGATCAATCGCTCGAAGCGATGGACGGCGAGGATGCCGACCGCGGTCATCACCGAGGTGCCGTTCATGACCGCCAGCGGTTCCTTCGGCGCGAACGAGAACGGCGCGAGTCCCTCGGCCGCGAGCGCGCGGGCGGCATCGACGCGGCGGCCGCGATAACTGGCCCGGCGCTGGCCGGCCAGCACCGCGGCCACGTAGGAGAGCGGCGTCAGGTCGCCCGAGGCGCCCACCGACCCCCACCGCGGGATGATCGGCGCGATGTCGTGGTTGAGCAGCGCGGACAGCGCCTCGAGCAGGCTGAAGCGGACCGCCGAGAGGCCCTTGCTCAGGCTGATGAGGCGCGCGAACACCACGCCGCGGCTCTCGACGGGCGACAGCGGGTCGCCCACGCCGCAGCCGTGCTGTTCCATGATCGAGAGCGCGTAGTCGACCTGCGCGGCGTGGTCCACCCCACGCGACGAGTTGTTGCCGACGCCGGTCGAGACGCCGTAGATCGTCTGGCCATTGCCGAGCGCGGTCTCGAGGATTTCCCGTCCGGTGGCCACGCGGCCGCGCCACGCCCGATTGGGCGCCAGGCCGACGCGCGCGCCGCCGACGGCCACCTGCAGGAACGACGCCAGCGACACGTCGCGGTCGTCGATGTTGATCGTCATGTGACTGAATGCCTCGATCCGGTGGATGGTAGCGCGGCCCTTCACAGCCCGCCCTACGTTGATACGTGGCCGCCCGCGACCGTTCGCACGAAGGAGGGCTCGTCGTTCGTGTCCTTGTACGGCGGCTGCCCGAAGTCGAGGGATACCGCCGGATTGCCCATCCCCTCGGGACCCTCGACGTCCGGGTCGAAGAACGGTTCGTCGATCACCATGTCGCCGAAATAGTCGTTGATCCGAGCCCACTGCATCATCTGCCGCTTGTAGCGGCCCTTCACGCCGTACATCAGATCCATCCGATGCTCGTTGAACCGGATGATCGGCCGGACGATGCCGTTGTCGAGCATGGCGCAGTACGGATAGTACTCCTTCACCTGGGCGTTGGGCCGCCAGTCCTCCACGATGTCGCGGCGCGCCTTCCACTTCTCCCACAGCAACTGCTTCGAGTCCAGGTGCTTCGTGCGCACCTGGGGCCAGTTGCCGTTGTACCACTGGAAATCGTGCGGGTTGGTGACGAGACCTGCCTCGATGAGCTCCCGGCGCATCTCGGTGCCCGGGTACGGCGTGATCAGCTGATCGAGCACGAGGTTGATGCCCAGGCTCACGAAGAACTCGTAGTTGCGCCGCATCGACGCCACGTCATCGTCCGGCAGCCCGTTGATGAGGCCGCCAACGACGATGATGCCGGCATCGGCGAGCCGCTCGACGGCCGTGCGCGTGACGCCGACGATCTTGCCCTTCTTCATCTGCTGCAGGTTGGTCTCGCTGGCGTTCTCGACCCCGAGGAAGACCATCGTGACGCCCGCGGCGGTCATCTTCTTCGGCAGCGCCGGGTCCTTGGCGATGCCGGCGCAGCTGGCCTGGACGAGGAACTGGACCGGCAGCTTCAGGTCCATCACGTCTGCTTTGTGGAAGTAGTAGTGGTAGAGTTGGTAGACGCGGCGGTCGCGGTCGGGCAGGGCGATCGTCGAGAGGTCCTCGATCGGCCGGTCGGCATTGTGCACGAACGTTCCGTCATGCTTCCAGGACAGCCCTGCCACCGATTCCATGGCGCGCCGCCCCTCGAGGGCGTCGAGCAGCTCGTCGAAGCCGTGGTCGGCCTCGCCGCGATAGATGAAGTCCAGGACCTCCGCCTCGGGACTGTCGGCGAGCTCGCGGTACATCGTGGTGGCGGCGATCCAGACCTGATGGCGCCGGTCCAGATTGCCGCCGATCGACGAGATGCCGAGCGACGGCGCCTCGTACTCGCGCTTGCCGAAGTACGGGTGCCGGTCGGGCATCGACAACAGCAGGACCCTCATGTTCTCCAGCCAGGTCCGGACGCGGACGGCGCCAAGCGATCCGTGGCACGCAGGTGAGCCATCGTGTTGGAACGGTGATTCTAGATCAATTCGCTGCGGGCCGAAACCCGAGTCGGAGCCAGTCGCCCGCGGGCGCGGCCGGAATCTCTCGCACCTGGCTGCAGCGGACGATATAATACGCGCTTCCTGAGCGACGTGGCCCGAGGTGTCAAGGATGGATCGTTCGCGAGTCTGGGAACGGGTGGTCTCGGCGGCGGCGAGTGGCGCGTGGACCGTGTTTCAGGCCGGCAATCGCCTGATCCCGGCGACCGCGCGCGCGGTCAACTGGGCGCCCGCCCTGCTTGGCGCCAGCCCCAGATCGCTCCCCGAACTCGACATCCCCCGCTCCACGACGTCGCTCTGCCCGGTCTGCATCCGCGACCTGCGCAGCCGCGTCTTGGCGGGCGATCTCGGGCCGGACAGCCTTCGCCGTTCGCAGCCGGGCCAGATTCCCGCCCGCATCCTCGAACGGAACGGGTCGATCGTCATGGAGAAGGAGTGTCCGCACCACGGGCACTTCGAGGAAACGCTCTCGACCAACGCCGCGTTCACCCGCCGCATCGAACGCCTGTTTCCCGGTCGCGACCTCGACTCGTCGGCCGACCGGCTGCACGATCACGGCCCGTCCTCGATCCGCTATGGCCGCGGAGGCGTGCTCACGATCGACCTCACCAACCGCTGCGACATGATGTGCAACCCGTGCTTCATGAACGCGAACCAGGTGGGGTACGTGCACGAACTGTCGCTCGAGGACGTGAAACGGTTGATCGACAGCGCGCTGACGCTCCGGCCGAAACGCCAGGTCTCGATCCAGTTCTCCGGCGGAGAGCCGACGCTGTCGCCGATCTTTCTCGAGTCGGTGGCCTACGCGCGCCAGGTCGGCTACTTCAGCGTGCAGGCGGCCACCAACGGCATCCGCTTCGCGCAGGACGCCGAGTTCGCCCGGCAGGCCGCCGAGGCGGGCCTGCGAATCGCCTACCTGCAGTTCGACGGCGTGGGCGAGGCCGCCAACGCGCACCGGAAGGTGCCGAACCTGTTCGAAGTGAAGCTGCGGGCGATCGAGAATCTCCACCAGGCGGGGATCGACGTGGTGCTGGTGGTCACCGTCGTGCGCACGATCAACGATCACCAGGTGGGACGCGTCATCAAGTTCGCGGTCGAAAACGCCGACAAGGTGAGCTTCGTGTCGTTCCAGCCGGTGTCGTTCACGGGACGCGACGAAGACATCGACGAGGAACGCCGGCTGCGCGAGCGCTACACCCTGTCGCAACTGGCCGAGGACGTCCACACCCAGACCGGCGTGCTCGAACCGCTGCGCGACTGGTTCCCGTTGTCCGCGGTCGGCGCGGCCGCGGATGTCACCGATCTGATCAAGGGGCCGGGGGCGGACTGGGGCACGCTCAAATGCGCGTGCCATCCGGACTGCGGGATCGCGACCGGGCTGATGGTGAACAAGCGGACGAAATCGTGGGCGCCGCTGTCCCGCCTGCTCGACGCCGAGCGTTTCTTCGCCGACGCCGCCGTGATCGGGCGGTCGGGGCGCGGACCGTTCCTGACCAAGCTGCAGACCGCGCTGGCGCTGCTGCGCAATTACCGCCCGGCGCACGCGCCCGACGGCTTCGCGCTTCGCGACCTCGTCAAGAAGTTCGACAAACAGAGCGGCGGCGCGCTCGGCGGCCGGCTCGGCGCGAAGGACAACGCCAATCGCAAGGGCGACGACTGGCTCATCCTGTTCGTCGCGGGGATGTGGTTCCAGGACCTGTGGAACTACGATTTCCGGCGCACGGAGATGTGCCTGATCCCGTACGCCACGCCCGTCGGCGAGATCTCGTTCTGCGCCTACAACACGGGCATCGGGTGGCGGCAGATTGTCGAAGCGAGCGGTCGCAACCCGACGGTGGCCGAGTGGCACCGCGAGCACGGGAAACATCCGGTGCACGCGAACCCCGCGCAGAAGGTGCCGCTGCCCGAAATCCACCGCCCGGCGGCGCTCAGCATCCCGGAAGACGGCTGGATGTGCCCGCGCACCGCCGGCGGCCCGGAAGAACTGCCCTGCCCATCGCCCGTGGTGCTGGAGCCCAGGCAAGCGGACTGACTCGCGCTCACAGCCTCAGCCGCGGGAACCGTGGCAAGGGCTTCAGCCGCAAGAACCGTGGCACAGGGCTTCAGCCCTGTGAAGGTCCGGGCGCCAGCGTGAGGCTGCCCACCGCGACGCGCCGGCCGCTCGCCGTCACTTCTCCCTCGATCTTGATCAAACCCGCTGCCCTGCCCGCCACGCGCGCGGTCGCTTCGAGCACATCGCCGGGCCCCGCCGCCGCCGGAAACTTGAAGCCGCCCAATGCCGCCAGACGCAAGCCGCCGGCGACCATGGGGATGTCCCCGGAACAGGCCGCGATGCCGCCGGTCTGGGCGAGCATCTCGACGAGGATGACGGCGGGCACGATTGGCTGGCCCGGGAAGTGACCCTGGAAATAGAAATCCGCGTGGTGTGCGACCCGCGTCGTGCGGGCGCTCTCTCCGGGCACGAGCGCGATCACCTCCTCGACGAGGCGCATCGGCGGCCGGTGCGGAAGGGCCAGGAACGCGCGGCGCTCTGGAGACAACGGCGGATCGACAGGCGAGTCGGGTCCGCTCATCGCGAGGCTCCGGGGTCGTCCGAGACGCGCACCAGCAGTTTCCCGATGTTGCCGCCGGTGAACAGCCGGTTCACCGCGATTGGCGCCTGCTCCAGTCCTTCGACGATGTCCGCGCGATAGCGCAGCCGTCCCTCGGCCATCCATCGCGCGAGCGGCGCAAAGGCCTCGGCGAAGCGATCGCGGTAGTCGAGGACGATGAATCCCTCGATGCGGGCGCGGCGGATGAGCACGTTGCCGAGGAATCGCGGGCCGGGCGGCGGCACGAACTCGTTGTACTGCGAGATGAGGCCGCACAGCACGATGCGCGCGCGCTGGTTGATGAAGGCGAGCGCCGCGTCCAGGATTTCGCCGCCCACGTTCTCGAAATGCACGTCGATGCCCGACGGACACAGGCGGCGCAGGCGCGACAGCACCGGCTCCCGCTTGTAGTTGAGCGCCGCGTCGAATCCCAGGTCCTCGGTCAACCACCGGCATTTCTCGTCGCTGCCGGCAACGCCGACGACCCGGCAACCGACGATCTTGCCGATCTGGCCGACCAGCGATCCGACGGCCCCTGCCGCGCCGGACACCACCAGCGTCTCGCCGGCCTTGGGCCGGCCGATCTCGAGAAGCCCGAAGTAGGCCGTGGCGCCGATGTGTCCGAGCACGGCGAGGTACGCGTCGAGCGGAACGTGCGGATCGCGCTCGAACCGGGAGACGGCCTCGCCGTCGATGACCGCATAGGTCTGCCAGCCCAGCATCCCCTGGACCAGGTCGCCGGGCCTCAGGGCCGGGTCACGCGACGCCTCCACGACGCCCAAGCCGAACCCGCGCATGACCGACCCGAGCGGGATGGTCGGCAGATACGTGGCGGTCGGATTCGCCCACCCGCGACTGGTCGGATCGAGCGACAGGTAGATCTGACGCACCAGGACCTGCCCGTCGGCCAGATCATCGGGCACCGCGTCCTCGGCCCACGCGAAGTCTTCCGGCTTGAACGCGCCCTCGGGCCGCGCGACAAGTCTCCAGGAACGATTGATCAGTGCGGGCATCGTGTCCTCACAGGAAATCCGATTCTAGCCCGGATCGGGGTCAGGTCTTGAATTGCCANNGGCAATTCAAGACCTGACCCCGGCTGCTTCGCGCGCCGCCGCGCCGAGTGTTAGAATCACCGCCTTGCCGTCAACCTGAGACGCGTGCACCGGGCGCGCGGCGACAGTCGGTGGACGATCCATGCGGATAGACCTTGTGTGTCCGGCGGCCGAGGATTCGGCGAACGTGCGCAGCCTGGCGATGGCGACGCTCGCCGCGCTGACGCCCGATGACGTCGAGCTGTCGCTTCTCGACGACATCGTCAGAAAGATCGATCCTGTCACGGACATCGACGGCCGCGCGGATCTCGCGGCCCTGACGGTGTCGACCAAGACCGCGGTGCGGGCCTATGAGCTGGCCGCCGCCTATCGCCAACGCGGCGTGAAAGTCGTGATGGGCGGCATCCATCCGACCGCGATGCCGGACGAGGCGCTCGAGCATGCCGACTGCGTCGTCGTGGGCGAGGCGGAAGGGCTGTGGGAGCAGGTCGTCGCCGACGCGCGCGCCGGCACCCTCCAGCGCATCTACCGGCACGCCACCCTGCCCGAGTACCGGACCCCGCCGTGGCCGAAACGATCGATCTTTCCGACGCGCGGGTACGTGCCGGTGCACAGCATCCAGGCGTCGCGCGGGTGTCCGTTCACGTGCGAATTCTGCTCGGTGGCGCCGTTCTTCGGTCGCAAGACGCGGCTGCGCGATCCGAAGGACGTGGCCGGGGAGATCCGATCGCTGGGCCGGCGCTGGATCATGTTCGCCGACGACAACATCATCGGGCACGGCGAGCATTCGCGCGCGCTGTTTCGCGAGCTGATGCCGCTCAAGCTCACCTGGTTCGGGCAGGCGTCGCTGCAGGGGATGCAGGATTCGGACACGCTGCGGCTGATGGCCGCCTCCGGATGCCGCGCCGTGTTCGTCGGCTTCGAGACGGTGAACCGCGCGTCGCTCGAGGCCTGCGGCAAGCGCCAGAACCACCCGCAACAGTATTTCGAGATTGTGAAGCGGCTGCACGACCACGGCATCGCGGTGTGGGCCGCGTTCGTCTTCGGCTTCGACGAAGACACGCTCGAGGTGTTCGAGACGACCGCGGACTTTGCCACGAAGTCGGGGGTGTTCATGGCGTCGTTCTCGGTGCTCACCCCGTATCCCGGCACGCCGCTCTATGCGAGGCTGAAAGAGGAGGGGCGTCTGCTCGACGAACGGTGGTGGCTGCGCGAGCAGCGCGATGGCTTCCCGGTGTTCCGCCCGAAGCAGATGTCGCCCGAGCAGTTGTTCGAAGGCTGGCAGCAGGCGTGGAAGTTGTTCTACAGCGGCTCGTCCATCATGCGCCGGCTTCCCCGGGCGTTGAGGACGTCCTGGATTACCCTGGGGGCGTTCCTGCCAATCAATCTGTTCCAGCGGCGGTTGACCTACCAGAAGATCGTCGGCGGCAACAAGTTCTTCAACCGCGACCGCCACGCGAAGCGCGCCGAACCGTAGGACGGGGCACGCGAGCGGGCTACGGCGTGGAGGCGAGCGCCTTTGCGTCCCATCCCCCGCCAAGCGCCTTGATGAGCAACACGGACGCGGTCAGCCGGCGCAGCTGGATGTTGATGGAGGTGCGCTGGTTGGTCAGCAGGGCGTTCTGCGCGGAGATCACCTCGAGGTACGTCGCGACGCCGCCGGTGTACCGGTTGGTGGCCTGCGCGAGCGACCGCTCGGCTGCGGCCACCGCGGCGTCCTGCACGGTGGCCTCTTCGGCGAGGATGCGAAGGGCCGCCAGGTTGTCTTCCACCTCGCGAAACGCCGTCAGCAGCGTGTCGTGATACACGGCCTCCGTGCGCTCGTAGCCGGCAATCGCCTGGTCGGTTGCCGCCCGGCGCCGACCCCCGTCGAGCAAGGCGATGGCAGCGGTGGGCGCAGCCGTCCAGAACGTGCTCACGGTCTTCACCCAGTTGGTCAAGCCGCCGCTCTCGAAGCCGAACGCGCCGGTCAGGTTCAGCAGCGGGAAGAACGCCGACGAGGCGACGCCCACCTGCGCGCTGGCAGCGGCCATCCGGCGCTCGGCTCCCGCAACGTCCGGGCGGCGCTCCAGCACGTGCGCGGGCACGCCCGCCGGAATCGCGGGCGGCGGCACAATCGGCGTCGCGGCAGCGGCAGGGATCGTGAAGGTGGACGCCGGTTGACCCACGAGAACGGCGATGGCGTGCTCGAACTGCGCGCGCCGCACGTTGACGTCGATGGCCTGGGCCAGCGTGGATTGCAGCTGCGTCTCCGCTTGCGCCACGTCGGCAACCGTGGCCACGCCCCCCTGCTCACGGTTCCGCGTGAGATCGAGCGCCTTCGCGTAGTTCGCGACGGTCGTGTCGAGAATCTGCTTCTCGACGTCCGTCGAGCGCAACTGGAAGTAATCGAGCGCGAGCTCGGCGCGGAGGCTCAGGCCGACGCTCTCGAGATCGGCCGCGGTGGCCTGCGCGTTGGCGCGGCCGGCTTCCACGGTGTGGGCCACGCGTCCCCATACGTCTATTTCGTACGACACGTCGGCGTGTAGAAGGTAATCGGAATACCGGGTGTCTCCGCCGTTCCAGTACGGCTTGTTCGCCGATTGATCCGCCTGCAGCGTCGAGGTCGAGCCGTTCACCTGCGGAAACAGACCCGCCCGCGCGGAGCGCACGAACGCCCGCGCCTGGGCGAACTGCGCCTGCGCCGCCTTGAGCGTCTCGCTGGAGACCGCCAGCTGGTCTTCGAGCGCGTTCAGCGGAAGGTCCTGGAACACCTCCCACCACTTGCCGCGAATCGCCGCGTCGTCGGGCTGAGCCGGCTGCCAGTTGCCGATTTCCTTGTACTCCGCGGGCACGACCGCCACGGGTTTCGCCAGTCGCGGGCGCGGCGCGCACGCGACGGACACGACCAGCAGGAGGGCCGCGCCGATCGCCGGCGCGTGGTGCCGCAAGCCGTGCGGGCTCATTGCCTGCCCCCGGGCGCGGCCGTCGCGACGCGCACCGCCTGGCCGTCCGACAGCGAGTCGGCCGGGTTGACGACAACCGACTCGTCACCGTTCAAGCCCGACACGATCTCGATGCGCGTGCCGAAGTCGCGCCCGGGCGTGACCGGGCGCATGGCGACCGTCGTCCCCCGCACGACCGCCACGCGCAACCCCTCGCTGCGGAAGATCAGCGTGTTCACCGGCACCGTGACCGTCGTCACCGGCGTGGCGAGCTTCAGGTGCACGTCAGCATAGGCGCCGGGCAGCAGTTCGCCCGTCCGGTTGACCACCTCGAACTCGGTCAGCAACGTTCGCGACGCGACGTCGAGGGCCGACGCGGTGCGCGTCAACGTCGCGGCGAAGCGCCGTCCCGCGAACTCGGCCAGCGTCAGGTCCGCCACCAAGCCGGGCCTGGCCGCGCGGGAATACGCTTCGGGGAGGTTGACGAAGACGCGCAGCCGATCGGTCGACGCGACGTGGAACAGCTCGCGCGCGGCGCCGCCGCTCGCGCCCGAGTCGATGAGGGCGCCGATGTCGGTATTGCGGGCGGTGACCACGCCGTCGAAGGGCGCGTAGATGCTCGTGAACGCCTGCATCTGCTCGAGACGCTGCACGTTGTGCCGCGCCGATTCGACCGCGGCGTTCCGGATTTCCAGCGTGCCGGTGGCGTTGTCCACATCCTGCTCGGTCACCGATTCGGTCGTGCGCAGGTGCTTGTACCGGTCGGCGGTCACCTGCGCCAGCCGTGCATTGGCTTCGGCGGTCGCGAGATCCGCGCGGGCCTGCTGCAGCTGCTGCTCCAGTTCGGGCGCGTCGATTTCAGCCAGCAGTTGCCCGGCCTTCACGTGAGCGCCCAAGTCCGCCAACCGGCGTTTCAGGTATCCACCGGTGCGTGCATAGATCGGCGCGTCGGTGAACGCCACGAGGTTGCCGGCCAGGACGAGTTCCTCTTGCGGGGCGCCGCGTTCGGGGCGGATCACGGACACGGTCGGTATGGCGAGCTCACGCGTCTCGCGCGCGAGCACGGACATGGCCGTCGCCCGGCTGGCGATTCCCCACCAGGCCACGGCGCCGGCCCCGACGACCACGACCGCCGCCAGCACGACGCCGCGAACGACGGTCCTGCCCGGGCGCACGATCTCCTGCTCCACGACTTGCATCGGCATCTCCACGGGAGGGATCCGACCATCCTCCCGACCATTTCATGTCGAACAATCCCGGCCGGCGGCAGGTCGCGGCGGCGCGACCGTCACCACTGATCCGGTACGCGCGGCGCCCGGCTGCCGTGCAACAGCGCGAAGACGGCGGGGACGAAGAACAGCGTGGCCACCGTCGCCAGCGTCAGCCCGCCAACCACCGCGCGCCCGAGCGGGGCGTTCTGCTCGCCGCCCTCTCCCATGCCGAGCGCCATCGGGATCATCCCGATGATCATCGCCAGCGCGGTCATCAGCACCGGACGGAACCGCGTGAACCCGGCGTCCACCGCCGCGCTCACGGCATCCCGCCCGCTCGCGACCTCGTCCTTCGCAAAGCTCACCACGAGAATGCTGTTGGCGGTCGCCACGCCGACGCACATGATCGCGCCGGTCAGCGCGGGCACGCTGATTGAAGTCCCCGACACGAACAGCATCCAGACGATGCCGGCCAGCGCCGCGGGCAGCGCCGTGACGATGATGAACGGGTCGAGCCACGACTGGAAGTTCACCACGATCAGCAGGTACACGAGCCCGATCGCCAGCGCCAGGCCGCCCAGCAGGCCGGCGAACGACGAGTTCATGGTCTCGATCTGGCCGCGCACGATCAGATCGGAACCGCGCGGCAGCGTCTTGCGGCTCGCCGCGAGGATCGGGGCGATATCGCGGGACACGCCGCCGAGATCGCGACCTTGCACCGCGCCGAAGATGTCCACGACCGACTGCGCGTTGTAGTGCGAGACCACGGCCATGCCCGCGCCGCGCCTGACCGCCACCAGCCCTTCCATCTGCTGCGGTCTCGCGCCCGAGGCGCTGCTCACCGGGATCGTGCCCAGGTCGTCGAGCGAGTCGAGGCGGTACTGCGGCGTGAGCGTCGCGAGGCTGTAGGTGACGCCCGTGCTCGGGTTCAGCCAGAACGTGGGCGAGGTCTGCGCGCTGCCGCTCAGGGAAATCAGGAGGTTGTTGGCGATGTCGCGCTGGGTGAAGCCCACCTCCGCCGCGCGCGTGCGATCGGCGGTCAGGTGCAGCTGCGGCTGGTTGAACACCTGGTGCACCCGCAGGTCGGTCATCCCCGGCACCTGCGCCAGCTTCGCGAGCAGCACGCCGGCGAACTTCCTGTTCGCATCGAGGTCGCGCCCGATCACCTGGACGTCGATCGGCGCCGGCAGGCCGAAGCTCAGGATCTGACTCACGATGTCGGCCGGGATGAACGAGAACAGCACCCCGGGGAACTCGCCCGCCAGCCGCAGCCGCAGATCGTGGACGTACTGGGACGTCGGACGGTGATTCTCGGACAGTGCCACGAGGATATCCGCGTCAGCGGGCCCGATCGGGGCCGAGTTCGTGTAGGCGAGGTTCAGGCCGCTGTAGGGCAGGCCGATGTTGTCGATGACGCTCGCGACCTCGTGGCTCGGAATCACGTCGCGGATCGCCTGCTCGACGTGGTCGCAGAGCTGCGCGGTCTCTTCGATCCGGGTGCCGGTCCGCGCGCGCAGGTGCAGCTTGAACTGGCCGGTGTCCACCGACGGGAAGAAATCCTCCCCGACCCACGGCAGCAGCGCGAGCGACGCCACGCACGCCAGCAGGAACGCCGCGATGAAGCTGCGGCGATGCTCGATGCATCCCTCGAGCGTGCGGCGATACCCGAGGCGCAGGGCCTTGAACGCCCCGTCGATCTGCGCCTGCAGCCGCACCAGCGGGTTCCGGTGTCCCCGCCGCGCGGCCTCGTGCCCCTCGTCGTGCGCCCGCAGCATGTACTTCGCCATGGTCGGCACGAGCGTCCGCGACAACACGTAGGAGGCCAGCATCGCGAAGACGACCGCCTCGGCCATGGGCACGAACAGGTACCGCGCGACGCCCGTGAGGAAGAACATCGGCACGAAGACGATGCAGATGCAGAGCGTCGAGACGAAGGCGGGCACGGCGATCTGCTGGGCGCCGTCGAGGATCGCCGGCTCCAGGTCCTTCCCGTGCTCGAGGTGCGAATTGATGTTCTCGATGGCCACCGTGGCATCGTCGACGAGGATCCCGACGGCGAGCGCCAGGCCGCCGAGCGTCATGATGTTGATCGTCTCGCCCAGGGCGCTGAGGACGATAATCGACGTCAGGATCGACAGCGGGATCGACACGGCGATGATCACCGTGCTGCGCCAGCTCCCGATGAGCACCAGGATCATCAAAGCCGTCAGGCACGCCGCGATGATCGCCTCGCGGATGACGCCGTCGATCGACGCGCGCACGAACAGCGACTGGTCGCCCAGCTGGTCGATGTGCAGATCCGACGTCAACCCGGCCTGGATCCGCGGCAGCGTCTCCTTCACGCGCGAGATGATGTCGAGCGTCGACGCGCTGCCGCTCTTGAGCACGCTCATCAGGGACGATCGCTGCCCGTTCACCCGCACGATGTTCGTCTGCGGCGGGAACCCGTTGCGCACGTGCGCCACGTCGCGGATGTAGATGGGCGCGCCCGCCGCCGCAACCTTGATCGGCAGGTCGTTCAACTCGTCGACCGTCTTCGGGCTGGCATTGATGTCGACGTCGTATTCGAGCGGCCCGATCTTCGTCGTGCCGGCCGGCAGGATCAGGTTCTGGGCGGCGAGCGCGTTGACGACGTCAGTTGGCGCCAGGCCCCGCGACCGGAGGGCCGACGGATCCAGGTCCACGACGATCTGCGCCTGCTTGCCGCCGTACGGCTGCGGAATCGACGCCCCCTGCACCGTTGCCAGTTGCGTGCGCAGGAAGTTGGATCCCAGGTCGTAGAGCTCCTGCTCGGACAGCTTCGTGCCCGACAGTGCCAGCTGCAGGACGGGCACCGTCGACGCGTTGTAGCTGATGATCAACGGCGGCGTGGTGCCGGGCGGCAACTGCCGCAGCACCGATTGCGAGATGGCCGTCACCTGGGCGAGCGCCATCTCGATCTTGACGCCGGGCTGGAAGAAGATCTTGACGTTCGACGTGCCGCGCAGCGACTGCGATTCGATGTGCTCGATGTCGTTCACCGTGGTCGTCACCATCCGCTCGTAGATGAAGACGATGCGCGACGACATCTCCTCGGACGACAGGCCCGCGTAGTTCCAGTTGATGGAGATGACCGGGATGTTGATGTTCGGAAAGATGTCGACCGGCGTTCGGAGGATCGTGAGCGGGCCGAGCAGCAGGATGATCAGAGCCAGGACGACGAAGGTGTATGGTCGCCGGAGCGCGATGCGGACTATCCACATGGAGTCGCCGATCTCTTGGATGGGAGTCGCACGCGACAGCCACAAAGACCTGCGTGCGACCAGGAGTGTATCACGCAGGGCCGGCGCGCGATGCGGGCGGGCGACGCCACCTCAGCCGCTGGGCGCCGGCGGGGCTCAGGACCCCCGGCGTGCCTCGATGAGCACGTTGGGCACGAAGGGACGCCTGGCGGGCGGGACCACGCGAACGATAAGGCCGAGGTGCTCGAGCCGCTCGACCCACTCGTCGCAGCTGCGAAAACAGAACCGGCGGCCGGGGTCGCCCTCGAACAACCCCTTCAGCCAGTTGCCGACGTGGATGGCGCGGAAGCGCCAGCCGCTGGCCGCGTCCGCTTCGCGCAGGATCAGCGAACCGCCGGGTTCCAGGGCCCCGGCGATTCGCACGAGCAGCGCGTCCTGGTCGTCGTAGGGCAGCATGTGCAGGACGTCGAACAGCAGCACGACCCGGGCGGCCGGCAGATCGAAGCGTCGAACATCGCCGTGTGCGACGACCGCGGCCCCGGCCAGGGCGCGTCCCGCATCGGCGGCGATGCGAGGCCGCAGATCGATACCGCGCAGCAACAGGCGCGTGGGCGGCGCCGGCCACTCGTCCGGCCACGTCCCTTCTTGCCACCGCGCGCGTGCGGAGGCCAGAAGGGCGAGCATCAGGCCGCGGCCGCACCCGAGATCGATAAGCGTGCCGTTGTCGGGGAGCAGCCCATGGCGCAGCACCTCGCGGTAGACCGGGTCGAGGCGCAGCTTGCCATTGGCGGACTCCCACGCGAACATGCCGGATTCGACGTAGCGATCCACGGCGCCGCCGAACACCCGCGAGACCGCCTCCGTCGTTCCCCATCGACGAACGAGCGCGTAGGTCGTCGATGCGACCGCCGTCCCCAGGATCGCGCCCACCAGGAGGCTGCCGATCACGAGATCCGCGCCGAAATGCCACAGCGTGACCGCGCGGAAGGCCTCGACCGACAGCGGGTAGGGCGCCCCGGCGCGCAGGCAGCGCCCGATCTGGACCTCGGCGAACAGGAGAAACGGGGCCACGAACGGATTGGAGACGTTCGCGCCCAGGTACATCTTCAGGGAGTTGAGCCCGAACAACCAGCCGGAGAAGAGACACAGCGGCAAGTGGAATCCAAAGGCCGGGGAACAGCCGATGAAGGTGCCCAGCCCGAAGGCCGCCGCCTGGCGCGCGGGCGTGTCGCCGTGAGTGCGCACGCGATGGAGAGCTCGCCTCGTGGCCGTGCGGCCCGCGACGATGCCCAGGTCCATCCTCGATCCTCCGATGGCGCAACTCCACGGGGAGGCGCAAACAGCACGAGCGTGGCGCTTCTGGCGTCCGCTCGGCGGACAGATCGGCGTGGGAGCAGGGGAAAGCGTTACCGAGGCGTCACCCGACCGACAGGCGGGTTGACGCGTCATCCTAGCACGGCAGTATGCGACACGTGGCAGTTTGACTGGCGTGAAGGGCGTCTCGAGGGCGAGCGCACAGCGGACCGCCCGTCACGCCGGCAGGCCGCGCCGCGTCACCTCGCGATGGTTGCGCGGCTGATGAAATCGAGGCGCGGGAACTGGCGGGCCAGGTAGGGATTCCCACCTTCGAACAGCGGCCCCTGCCGGCCCGAACGGATGCCGGAGCCGGCCGACTCGCCGTACTCCGCATAGAGAGCGTCGGCCACGTCCATGCCGGCGGTCACGCGCGCAAAGGGCACGAACGGCTCCTTGTCGTGCGTCGCCGAATTGTCCCGCAGGTTGATGAACACCTGCGTCGTCCGGCCGTTCGGCACGGCGAAGGCGAAGGCGACCGTGCCTCGCACGTTCGACTGGCCGGCCGGGTCGTCGGGAATCGGGCGATCGCGCCACAGCTTCGCGATCGCGGGATCGCCGTTGATGCCGAACTGCGCCCAGCGATCCTTGATCACGCGGGAGAACCGGTTGCCGTCGTAATAGCCGGCCCGAACGAGGTTGAAGAAGCGATCCGCGCCGAGCGGCGCCCAGTCGCGGCGCACGTCCAACGTGATGACGCCCTTACTGGTGTCGAGGCGCACGGTGAACGTGTCCGGCGCGCGCTGGTTCATCTGCGGCGCGTCGGGAGTCAACAGGAGCACGCGATCCTGCCGGCCGCCCCCGTGAAGCGCGGGGCTAATGACGATTGCCGTCGCGACGATCAGCCACGCCATCGTTCGCATCGAGTGATGCTACACGCGTTTCCCTGCCGATGGCGATCGCGATTGCGCGAGGCCCGGGAACAGCGGCGCTCCGACGATCGTCTCGCGGGCGCGCCCTTCGGCGTTGCTCAGGGCGCCGTGAGCCACGTCGAACGGCGACAGCGGAGCGGCCGCCGTAGTTCTCGCTGCTACAGTCCGCTAGGTGGTCAGGCGTTCGAACTCATCGGGCGAGATCCCGATGCCGGCCGCCGCAACGTTCTCCTCGAGATGCTTGACGCGCGACGTCCCTGGAATCGGGAGCATCACCGGCGAGCGCTGCAGCAACCAGGCGAGCGCGATCTGGGACGGCGTCGCGCCATGCCGCTTCGCGACCGCTTCGAGCTCGCGGGTGCGTGGTGCGGCGCTTCGGTCGGTCGCGACGGCGCCTCCCGAATCGGCGATCTTGCCGGCCTGCAGCGGATACCACGGAATGAACGCGATGTTCTCGCCCTCGCAGTAGTCGAGCACGGCCTCCGCGTCACGATCGACCAGGTTGTAGCGGTTCTGAACGGACACGACGGGAAAGAACCGGCGAGCGCGCTCGATCTGCTCGACGGTCACCTCGGACAGGCCGACGTGCCGCACCTTGCCTTCTTCACGCGCGCGTTGAAGAAAGCCGAACTGTTCCTCCTCGGGCACGTCCGGATCGATCCGGTGCAGCTGGTAGAGATCGATCCGGTCACGACCGAGACGCCTGAGGCTGCCGTCGAGCTCTTCGCGCAGCCGCTCGGGCCGGCCGTTCATCCGCCACTGTCCGGGCCCCGGGCGATCGAAACCGCCCTTGGTCGCGATGACGAGGCCTGAGGGATACGGGTACAACGCCTCCGCAATCAACTCTTCGGCGACGTGCGGACCGTACGACTCGGCCGTGTCGATGAAGTTGACCTCGAGTTCGACCGCGCGGCGCAAGGCCGCGACCGCTTCCGCCTGGTCCGACGGCGGACCGATGATGCCGGGGCCGGTCAGCCGCATCGTCCCGAAGCCGAGCCTGTGCACGGGCAGGTCGCCGCCCAGGTCAAACGTCCCGCTCGCCGGAGCTATTGTCAAATGTTGTGGA
>PMZR01000083.1 GCA_003170135.1 Acidobacteriota bacterium | reverse complement strand
CCGAGATTCCCGGTACGGTTCAGAGGACCCTGGCAGCGCTTCGCGAGCACGTCATGGCCGCCGTCAAAGCCAGCCCGTTGATCTTCGAGCAACTCTCGATGGCCGGTGACCGAATTCGCGAACTGCAGTCACTGCTCGCGGATCCTGTCGACAAAGCCTGAGCGGGGCACGCTCGTCCAGGGCTCGGGCGTGACGTCACGGAGCGTGACGCAGACGGGTGGCGACGCCGGTTCCGATGACCGCAGGTCGAAAGCGATTTGCGAGGTCCCGAGGCTGCCGCCGCATGCATCGTGGCTCGACGCTCGACTGGCGCGAGGCTGGAGATGTGGCAGCCCTTCCGCAGTACGTCGCGGCGTGTGAAATCAGCGCTTGACGGCGATCACGAAGAATGCGCCGAATCCGATCTCTCGCTGTGCGATCTCGAAGCCGACGTCGGCCAGCAGGCCGGCGGCCTGGGCGGCGGTGTAGAAGTGATAGTCGCCATCGTGCGGCGCCACGCGCAAGGCCAGGTTGACAATCTGGCGCACCAGGGGGAAAAAGCACGCGTCGAGGACGAGCAGCCGGCCTGCGGGACGCAGGACGCGCCTGATTTCGGCGAGCGCGTCCTCCGGCCTGAAGAAGTGATGCAGCACGCCCGTCAGCGTGACCGCGTCGAACGACTCGTCGTCCCAGGGCAGCCGGTCTTCGGCATCCGCGACGCGCAGATCGACCTCTGCTCCCCGCTGCGCGAACTTCTTTGCCGCCACCTCGAGAATGTTCGGCGCGAGGTCCGTGCCCGCAAGCCGCGTGGCGCCGGCCTCCGCGAGATGGTCGAGGAGACGACCCGTCGCGCACCCGACGTCGAGGATCCGAAGCGAACGGATGGAGGGACCGAGCTTCTCGATGATCGCCCGATCGATCGAAGCCGCACCTCTGCTCCAGATCGCCGTGTCGTAGCACCCCGGCATCTTGCCGTTGTAAGCGCGGTAGCTGCTGGCCTTGTAACGATCCGGCTTCCGGAACGTACCTGGTTCGACCATCCTCCCTCCCGCGACCGGGTCCACTATGGCTCCAATGCCCAGGGCGATCGAGGGAAATCGAGAGCGTCGTGCGAGGCCGAAATGGTGCCGGGTAATCGGCTGTTAGCGAACGTTGAAAACCGGCCACTCAGGTAGGCGGTTCTGAGGCATGCTTCGGGCTTTTGACCCGAAGGAGCCGATGGCCAATTACCTGACAATGCCCAAGAAACAGCAGGTTCTCGCTCTTCTGGACCTCGGGTGGTCGTACCGGCGCATTCAGCGCGAGGTCGGAGTTCGCCGGGAGACGGTCTCCAAGTACGACGTCGAGCGGCAGGCAAAACCGGCCAAAACGTTCGCCGGCTCGGACCCGACCGCCGGCAACGACACCCCCGAGATTCCGCACGACGGCCCGCCAAATCCGGCCAAAACGTTCCCCGGCTCCGCACCAAAACCGGCCAACACGTTCGCCGGCTCGCGCCGTTTCACCGCGCGACAGTACCAGACGCTGATCAGCGAAAAGCTCGACGCCGGTCTGACGGTGCAACGGATCTGGCAGGACCTCGTCGAGGAGGTCGGCTACGGCGCGAGCTACGAGTCCGTCAAGCGCTACGTGCGCACCCTGGAGCACCGAGCACGGGCGGTCGGGATCTTCCTGAGCGCCCCGGGCGACGAAGGGCAGGCGGATTTCTTTCGCGGTGCGCCGACGCTCGATGCGGCCACCGGCCAGTGGAAGCGGCCGTGGGTCTTTCGCATGACGTTGTGCCATTCGCGCCACGGCTACGAAGAGGCGGTGTGGGACCAGCGCCTGGAGACCTTCCTGCGCCTCCATGAGCGCGCGTTCCGCGACTTCGGCGGCGTGCCGCGCGTCGTCCGCCACGACAATCTCAAATCGGGCGTGAGTCGTGCCTGTTTCTTCGATCCCGATACGCAGCGCATTTACGAAGCGTTCAGCCAGCACTGGGGCTTCACCTCATTGCCGATCCAGCCGCGTCGCCCCCAGGAAAACGGAAAGGAGGAGCGCAGTGGTGGCTACGTGAAGAGCAACGCGCTGAAGGGCCGCCGCTTCGACAGCCTCGACGAGCAGAATGCGTTCCTCCGACGGTGGAATCGTACCATCGCGCGGCTACGCATTCACGGCACCACGCGACGCCAGGTGTGGACGCATTTCCTCGAGGTCGAGCAGCCGGCGTTGCGGCCGCTCGCCGCCGACCCGTTTCCGTACTTCAAGAGCGGCGAGCGCACGGTCCATCCCGACGGCCATATCGAGGTGGATGGGGCGTTCTATCCGGTTCCCCTGAACCTGCTGGGGCAGTCGGTGCGCGCCGACTGGGACGCGCACCTCGTACGCGTCTTCCAGGTGGACACGCTCGTCAGTGTGCAGGCGGTCGTGCCGCCCGGCCAGTACGCACCGGCGCCGGGACAGCGCGGCACCGACGCGACGACCCGCCAGCAGGCGTTCGTGGAGCGGTTGCTCGGCCGCTGCGAGCGCGTCGGGCCGGCGCTTCGCGCCTGGGCCGACGCGGCGCTCCACGCCCGCGGCGTGCGCGCCATCCGACTCATTCAAGGCGTCGTCGGCCTGACGCGCCGGCTCCCGCGCGAGCGCGTGCTGCATGCGGCGGCGATCGCCCTCGAGCATCAGCGCTTCCGCTACAAGGATCTCGTCCGCCTCGCCACGCCCGCGGTCACGGCCGCGCCGCCGGCGCTGCGGCGAGACGATCCGAGCATTCGTCCCCTCACGCAATATCGATTGGAGGAGTTTCTATGACTGCCCAGCTCGACACCCGACTGCGCCATCTGCGCCTGTCGGGCATCGTGGAGGCGCTGCCGGCGCGCGTCGCGCAAGCCGACGCAGCGCCGCTCTCCCATCTCGAGTTTCTCGAATTGCTCGTCGAGGACGAGCTCACCCGACGCGCCGATCGGCTCTTCGTGCGTCGCCTCAAGCAGGCCGGCATCACCACCGTCAAAACGCTCGCCGACTTCGACTGGGCCTTCAATCCGAAGATCCCGAAAGCGCGCCTGGTCGATCTCGCCACCGGCCGGTTTCTCCACACCCATACGGGGGTGCTGCTCATCGGGCCTCCCGGCGTCGGCAAATCGCACCTGGCCACCGCCATTGCCGTCGGCGCCATTCGCGCGGGGCGCCGCGTGGTGATCCGCAGCACCTTTGACCTCGTGCAGGATTTCGCTGAAGCGGAAGCCACGGGGGAGCGCCGGGCGCTCGTGCAGATGCTCACCAAGATCGATCTGCTCGTCCTTGAAGACTTCGGCATGAAGAAGCTGCCTCCGAGCGCCGCTGAAGACCTGCTCGAGGTCTTCGTCCGACGGCACGAGGCGGCGTCCACGCTGATCACGACGAACCGGCCGACCCAGGACTGGGGCGTCTTCCTCGGCGACGCGCCCGCCGCGACCGCGATCCTCGATCGCTTCCTCGCACACGCCGAGGTGATCCCGCTGCAGGGGAAAAGCTACCGGCTCCGCCAGCGAGCGAGTACGCCGGCCGACGGCAGCGCCTGAGGGCCGTGGACGCGGCCGGACCTGTGGACGCAGGAGAACGCGCCCACACGTCCTTGGAAAACCGCAGACGGTTTTCCACAGCGCCCACCGCCATCATCGTGTCCAAGGGAAGAGGAAGAAGACCGACGACGACGTCAACGACTTGCGCGGATGACGCGCCTCGGCGATACTCAGCGTCCCGACCTGGGTGGCCGGTTTTCAAACGTTCCTCAGTGGCCGCTTTTCAACGTTCGGTGACAATCGGCCGTGCGAGGCGTTCGATCGAGGATGCCGGAGCTGCCGGTGGGTCGGTTCCTGGGATGCGGAATTGGGCGGGAGATCAGCGACGTTTCGATGCGAGTCACGCAAGGTTCGCGATCAACTTGTGGTCAAGTTTGTGGTCAAATGTCGTCAAATCCGACCAGCTCGTCCGTGTAAGTTGTTGAAAGGATTGGCTCCTCAGGCAGGACTCGAACCTGCAACCCTCCGGTTAACAGCCCGGCTTTTGGGGTGCGCGTCCCTTTGTTTTCAACGACTTACACGGACCACAGAGGACGATTTGGAGCCCTTTCGGCGCTCGTTGTGGTGAGGTTTGTGGTGAGGTTTGCGGGACCGTTGCAACCGCTGCCCGCCAGATTTGCTCCCGCGCCCGGTACCGTCGTCAGGGCAAGCGAAACGACGCGAGCAACGTCGAAGTCGCGGTGGAATGGGCAGGCGCCCGGTTCTCGCCCCAGACCCGCAACATCATCTCCCGGTGGGCCGCCGCTCGATAGCCGACAGCTATAATATCGCGTCTTCTGATCCGTCGACGAAGCTGCCTTGTCCTCATCTCTACCACATGGACGACCCAGCAAAGTACGCCAAGGCGGTCGCCATCCACGACGCTCTACGCGCCGTCATTCCGCACATAACCGCGAAGAGGGCCTACATCCGCGCGACGTCACGGATCACGGCTGCGATTCGCAACGAGATGGACGCGACAGCCGGCGTCGTCGCATCGAATCGCGATCGGGCGGTCTGCGCGCTCGTCAACAAGGCCTGCAACACCCACGCGGCAGTCCGCATCCTGACGGATGCAGGTCACGGTGACGACGCGATGGCGCTGGGTCGCGTCCTGCTCGAAAACACCATCATCCTGAAATGGTTACTCATCGACCAGATTTACCGGCTCGATCTTTACTGTGTCAGTGATGCGCTCTTCCGTCGCCGCTGGTGCGAGCTGATCCAGGAACACTTTCAGGCGAAGCCGGAGCTCGTAAAACGCGCCGAAGCGAGTCTCGATGCCGAGGTCATCGCGGTTGCGGGGTATTTTGGCAACACAATCCATAAATGGGCACAGGTCCTACACCCAAATGGCAAACTTCAACACGTGAACTTCGAGGCAATGATGAAGGAGGTCGCAGAACACGGCGGCGCATCTTCGAACACCTTCATGCACGACGTCATCTACTTCCTCCACTCCGCCTACGTTCACTCGACGGCCAGTTCGATGCGATCATTCCATCATCTGCGGGACGCAGTGTTCGTCCGCTTCGACCTGGGACCGAACATCCTCCGCCGAGACGAAGCGCTTGCGGGCGCTAACCTCAATGCCTTTAGGAAATTGCTGAGTCGCTCATACAACCGTGAATTGGAATGGCTCTTCGACCGACGTGTTCTTCATCAGCCGCGGCCAGCCGGTGACCGGCTGCCGCACGGCCCGGGGACATGAACGCGCCGCGACGAGCCGGCGTGATGTACCGCCGCATCCGTTGATACATCTTCTTGAGGATGTACTGCGTCTGTTGCTCCGTCAGGACCGGGGCGGCCACATCGAGCGTGAACCACATGCCTTCGACGATGGGAATGATCTTCGCGACACTCACGCGCAGCACCGGCACTGTGCCGTTGGCCACGCGGGTGCGTTCGACGGCGAGCAGGGCGCTCGCGAGGATGATCGCGGCGATTTCCTGCGCTGCGGTCTCGACGGTATGACTTTGCAGCAGGTCCGTCCGACGCACGTGGTGCTTCACTTCGCGGAAGTACAGCTCCTGCTCCCACCGCTGCGCGTAGAGCCGCGCGAGCTCGAGCGCTGGCGCCTGGCGCGAGTCCAACACGCTGGTCCACAATCGGAGCTCCGTCGGACGATGCCCAGGCCGGCCTACCCGCACGCGGATTTCGCGAACCGTCAGCCGGGTCATGGCGGGCGTCGGCCGGTGGCGCCGGGCGATGGGCACCTCGAGGACTCGACTGCCATCGGGCAAGCGATCGAGCACGCGTCCCTTGACCGCCGTTTGCGCGCGCACCAGAAAGTGGCTGCCGACGCGCTGACATGCCGCCCACAGCGGCGCGGCAAACGCGCCACAGCCGTACAAGCGGTCGGCGAGCAGCAGGACCCTGGCGGGCAGCTGCGGTACCAATGTCAGCGCCAGGGCCCACTCGGACTCGCCGTCGCGCGCGATCGCCGCCGCCAGCGGATTGCGAAGCCCGAGCTCCAACAGCACGACCGTCGTAAGTTTCGCGAACGCCGCCCGGCCCCGCCGCGTGCGGGGTTTGCGCCGCTGGGCGCTGATCTGCGGCGTATTGGTGAGGCTCCATTGCGTCCCGTCGATCGCCACCAAGCGCCAGCCGTGCCAGAACGCCTCCGGGTGTCGGCTGCGCGTCGCGCGGCGGCGCAAGACGCGGCGCATCAACTCCGCGAAGATCTCCCACGGCAGGCGCGCGCGTCGATCGGCCAGCGAACTGTCCGCCAGCGGCTCGTCGAACAACTCGGTGAAGTGCTCCCCGAGCGATCCCGGTCCTTTCATGACGTGAAAGGTAAGGGCGGACAAGACGTCCGTCAATGGCACACGCGGCTTGCGGCCTCGTCGGGCGGGCAGCGTGGGCGCGGGCGCCGCGCCCATCAGCCGCGTCCAGGCACCGAGAAATCCGGCCGGCGCGTCGCCGGCGACCGTGGGCTGAGAATGACGCTTCATTCCCAGCGTAAATACCCGAATCGCGCAACAAGTACAAGTGTAAAAAGTACACGGTGCGCGTCACGTTAGTGAGTCTGCGAATTTCCTAAAGGCATTGAGGCTAAACCGGGGCTCGGTCGTCCGGCTGTCCACTTCCGCACAGCGAAGGCCCCGCCTTCGTTCCTGCCGGTTCAGTCGTTCTGGCGGTTTCATGCCGGTGGTCAACGGCACGTGCGCCGCACTGGCGACCTCAGGTCTCGAGGAAGGCCAGCAGGTCGGCATTGAGTTGATCGGAGTTGGTGTCGGCGAGGCCGTGCGAGCCTCCCGGGTAGATCTTCAGGGTCGCGTGTGTGATGAGTGTCGACGACGCGTGAGCCGAGGGGCCGATGGGCACGATCTGGTCGTCGTCGCCGTGGATGATGAGGGTGGGGACGTCGAACGTCTTGAGGTCCTCGGTGAAGTCGGTCTCGGAAAACGCCTTGATGCAGTCGAACTCGTTCTTCAGACCGCCCTGCATGCCCCGGAACCAGAACGCATCGCGGACGCCCTGGCTGACCTTCGCGCCCGGCCGGTTGGCGCCGTAGAACGGCGTCGTGAGGTCCTTGAAGAACTGCGAACGGTCGGCGGCGACGCCGGCGCGAATCTTGTCGAACGCCTCCATCGCCAGGCCGCCGGGATTCGCGGCCGTCTTGAGCATCAGCGGCGTCACGGCGCCCACCAGCACGGCCCGGGCGACGCGCCCGGTCCCATGGCGACCGACGTAGCGGGCGACTTCCCCGCCGCCGGCCGAGTGGCCGACCAGGGCGGCGCCTTTCAGGTCGAGCGTGTCGATGAGGGTCGACAGGTCGTCGGCGTAGGTGTCCATCTCGTTACCGTGCCAGGGCTGGCTCGAACGGCCGTGGCCGCGGCGATCATGGGCGATGCAGCGATAGCCTCTGGATGCCAGGTAGACCATCTGACATTCCCAGGCATCCGCACTGAGCGGCCAGCCGTGGCTGAAGACAACGGGTGGTCCCGAGCCCCAGTCCTTGTAGGAGGTATAACCGAAAGTTGTG
>PMZR01000072.1:8444-21902 GCA_003170135.1 Acidobacteriota bacterium | reverse complement strand
CTAGCAGCCCGTGGCTAAAGTGACTTCGGACACCACAGGAGCGCGGTCGGCAGATCCACCCGGGCGGTTCCGGGAATGCGCGTCGACGGCCTCCTCTGCGGGTTCCGCACGTTCGTGATCAGGTCGCAGACGGCGATCAAGGCCGCCACGAGCGCCGCCACGTAGCCCTGGAGGCGCCGGGGCTTGCCGACACCGATCAGCGCGCGCATGAGCAGCCCCAGATTGAACCCGCTGGCGTGCACGATCAGTCGCTTGTAGATGTTGAGATGGCCACACAGATGCGTGCGTCGCATCCCGCCGGTATCGTAGACGTGGGCGAACGGACGCTCGACCAGTTCGCTGCGCCGACGCAAGAGTCGCTTGCCGCGGGCGCCGCGGATCCGTCGACGGTTGCCGTGCACCGGGCGCTTGGCCTGCGGCGCGTCCGACCAGTCTCGCCGTCCCCGGTCGGGTTCCGAGATGTACGCGCGCACCTCCAACGCCGCCAAGTCCGTCAACGTCTCGTTGCTGTGGTATCCCTTGTCGGCGACCACCTCTTGGATGGTCGAGGGCACGCGGGCGGCGACGATCTGCTCGGCCGCGGCGATCAGCGTCTCGCGCAGCGTGCTCGTGTCCCCTTGATCAGCGCCCTGCAACGTCACGGCGAGGAGCGCGCCGGTCTCCAAATCGATCGCGTGCTCGGCTTTGTGCGCGAGGTGCGTCCGGCCGTCCTTCATCTTGGTGATCTTGGCGTCGGCGTCCGACGGGCTCACCCAGTCTTTGTTCGTGCCCTTCTTCTTGCGGCGCCGATCAAAGCGGGCCAGGGCTTCGCGGGTCGGGGTCTTGATACCCGACGCCTCGGCGAGCCGCGTGAGGAACGCGACGTAGCCTTCGCCCGAGTCGCGCCGCACGATGCTCCGCATCGCCGCGTTGGCTTCCAGGGTGGTGGCATCGATCGCGACCGTCTTGCCGCGCAACAGCTTGGCCTCCACCAACCGCTCCTGCACCCAGGTGAACACGGCGCGATGGGTGTCCACGTCGATCAACCGACGCGTCCGCGAAATCGTCGAGTGGTCGGGCGCCGCCGCGTCGAGCCCCAGCCCCAGGAAACTGCGCACCGCCAGCGAATCAGCGGCGCGCCAGGCGATACCGCGTTCCGAGTCGATGCCCTCGAAGTAGCCGACCAGCAAGAGCCGAAAATAGCGCCCCGGCGTGAGACTGGGTCGGCCCATCACCGGCGCGTAGAACTGGGCGCACTGCGTCTCAACAAAGCGGTCGAAGTCGGCCGCATCCAAGATCGCGTTCAGCCGTGCGTAGAACGGGTGGCCTGGCGCCATCGGCAGGTCCGACGTCGCGATCCACAGCGGCGGTTGCTCGGTCTCACGCGTGCCCATGGCCATGCGCGCCACTATACTCAGCAGGAGCCGTTCTGGCGATCGATCTAAAACCGGCTCGCGGTGAGATCCGCGAGCGACCTCTCCCACGGACTGCTAGCAGCCCGCGGGCGACTTTCACCACGGGCTGCTAGTGTAGTGTCTCAGAAATACGTTGAATAATATAACAGGCCCGTGTATGCTTGGGCATGCGCACCGGACGACCGAAACCGCCCCTGATCGCCACCGACGACGAACGGCAGAAACTGCAGCAGTGGGCGCGGCGCCCCAAGTCGACGCAACGCCTGGCGCTCCGGGCGCGCATCGTGTTGGCCTGCCTTGAGGGGCTGCCCAACCAGGCGGTGGCCCGGAAGGTCCGCGCCAGCGCCGCGACGGTCGGCAAGTGGCGTGAACGGTTCCGCGTGGACCGCCTCGACGGGTTGGCCGACGAGCAACGACCTGGCACGCCGCGCTCCGTCACGGACGCGCAGGTGGAGGACGTGATTACGCGCACGTTGGAGACGGTGCCCGCTGACGCCACGCACTGGAGCACCCGCTCGATGGCCAAGGCGACGCACGTGTCGCGGGCCACCGTGCATCGCATCTGGCAGGCGTTCGGTCTGCAGCCGCATCGGTCCGAGACCTTCAAGTTGTCGGCCGATCCGTTCTTCGTGGAGAAGGTGCGCGATATCGTCGGCCTGTATCTGAATCCGCCGGATCGCGCCGTCGTGCTCTCGGTCGACGAGAAGAGCCAAGTGCAGGCGCTCGACCGCACGCGGCCGGTGCTGGCGCTGCGCCCCGGGATTCCCGAGCGCCAGACCCACGACTACATTCGGCACGGCACGACGTCCTTGTTTGCGGCGCTCGATGTGGCGACGGGGCAGGTCATCGGCGAATGTCATCGGCGTCATCGCCATCAGGAGTTCCTGCGGTTCCTCGACCGGATCGACCGCGAGGTGCCGGCGCACTTGGACGTCCATTTGGTGATGGACAACTACGGCACACACAAGACGGCGCAGGTGATCCGGTGGCTGGCGCGCCATCCGCGGTACTACGTGCACTTCACGCCGACCAGCGCCAGTTGGTTGAACCAGGTCGAACGCTTCTTCGGGCTGATCACGAGCCGACGCATTCGGCGCGGCACGTTCGACTCCGTGACGGCCCTCGAGCGCGCCATCAGGGAGTACCTGGCGCACCACAACGCGGACTCTGGACCGTTCATGTGGACGGCTACGGCCGACGAGATCCTCGAGAAGCTGCGCCGATTTTGTGAACGCACTTCAGAGACACGACACTAGGGATTCGCGCGCGTCGCCCGGCGCGACAATAGGCGAGATTAGCGGCCTCTCGCTTCCCCTTCCGCTCCGCGAGCTGGCGATCGGCCCCGAGAGCAACGAGAGAGCCCCAGCAGCGCAATTACTCCCCTCCCGGCCCGCTGCGCCTGGTACGCGGCCGGCGCATCAGCAGCGCGAGCGGCATGATGACGAGGAAGATCACCGAGAGCAGCCGGAACGCGTCGTTGAACGCCAGGATGGCCGCCTGCTTCTGCACCGTGCCCCACACCGCTCCGTACGCCTGCCCGGTCGCCGTCGACGCGTCGGCGCCGCGCGCCATGAACGCCGACTGCAGGCTGTGCAGCATCTGCTGCGTCTGTTGGCTGTAGATCGACACGTGCGTCCCGAGCACGTTCGTGTGGAGCTGGCGGTTGCGGGCCAGCAGGGTCTGGGTGATCGCGATCCCCGTGCTGCCGCCGATGTTCCGCATCAGGTTGAACACGCTCGTCGCGTTCCCCATCGCCTGGTTCGTGATGCGGTCCATGATCGTCGTCGTCAGCGGCACGAAAAGCATCGCGAAGCCCAGACCCTGGATGAACTGCGGCCAGAAGTAGTCCCAGTAGCCGGCCGTCAGGTCGAGCCGCGCGAACCACCACAGCGTGACGACGCCGACCCCGAACCCGAGCGACAGGATCTTACGCGGGTCGCTTCGCGCAGTCATGAACCCGACGATCGGCATCATCACCAGCGTGCCCCGCCCGCGCGGCACCATCGCGATCCCGGCCTGCATGGGCGGGTAGCCCATCAGCGTCTGCAGCAGGATCGGCAGGATCACTAGGCTGCCGTACATCACGAACCCCATGAGCGTGATGAGCACGATGCCCGTCGTGTACGTGGTGTCCCTGAACACGCGAAGGTCGACGACCGGGTTGCGCGCGAGCAGCTCGTGGACGACGAGCACGACCAGCGCGACGGCCGCGATGACCGCCAGCGCCGTGATCCAGTGCGACGCGAACCAATCCTCTTCCTGCCCCTTGTCGACCGCGATCTGCAACGCCCCGATCCCGACGGTCAGCAGGCCGATGCCCCAGTAGTCGATCCGCGCCGACCCGCGCCGGATGTACGGCGGGTCGATGATGAAGCGGCGGATCATCAGGAACGCGAAGATGCCGGTCCAACACTTCAGGAAGACGCTTTCTGAGTCGCGGCAGACCTGGGGCTAATGACGCCCGAGGAGGTGGCACACCAGCCACCTGCACCTGAGACGTGTCTCGGAGGTGAGGTGGCGTGGCATCGCCTGGTCCTGCTTCGCGGCGCTTCCACAGATTCGAGCGACCGCTCGAGGGAGACAGCACACCGGGCTCTTCCGCTGCTGACGAGGCTCCTTGTCAGCCTGGAGGCCAACGCAATGGCAACAGGTTCCTCGGTCAAGGCCATTGCCCCCGTGGCACTCCTTCGTCGTCCAGGACAGCCGTTCACCCGGAGCATGGGCCGGTGCCGGCGAACGCACCTGAGCGCAAGCCGTCTCGAATCGGCGGACGACCGAGCTGCGGAGTCGGCGCTGGCACACTGCTGTCCGGTTGTACGCCAAGCCGGGGGGGATAGGCGGGCCGGATTCTCTGGCCGGCGCTCGACCGGAAACCGTGCAGGAGCTTCCTTCGCGTGAGGACAGGTTCAAATGGTTTGATTCCCGGCGGGTGACCCGATGCAGGTCGGGTGACCCCATGGAAGCTCCGATACCCCATGGAAGCCCGGACCCATGAAAGGCACCGCGGGCGGGCGGCAAGGTCCGCAAGGTGGACGTTGCGGCTGTTGGTTCTGCGGGAAACATTGGTGTTACGGCGTGCAATTCTCGCCGCGCTCGCTCAGCGTAGACCGCCCAGCCGCTCTACGCTCGCGCCCGCGAATTTCGCAAGGGGGGCATCCAGGAACCTCCGGACCCGGCCTGCAAAGAACAGGAAAACAGGTTCTTCGCCGATTTAAGTACAGCGTGGTACAGCGCTCGGGCGTGCCCGCCGTCGAGCAGGCCCCCCCATCCCAAGAGGGGGGGCTGTTAAGGTTGGAGGTTATGCCTTAGAATTAGAAGCTACGGACCCAAACGATTGAGGGGAAATCTCTCCCTGGCTTACACCTTCTCAACAGTGATCTTTACCTTGTCGCCCTTTTTCAAGTCTTCGAGAGGCTTGAATGACATTTCCTTTACCTTGTCTGCAAAGGAGACTCTCAGCTGAACCTTGACGTCCTCTGTCTTCTTGACATCACTAGTCACTTCGGCTGTGACTTCACCAATTTTAACAGCCATTGTGTAAATACCTCTTGTTTGTTACTCAACCAAGAACAGCCCCCGAATCCCCTATTTTATAGGTTCTTCGCCGATTTGTCTACAGCGATTTAACTGCTTCGCGCCCTTGAAGTTGCGGCAGGACGGCCCCAGATCAGGCCGCTGAACTCACCGCTGAGGCGGCTGGGGCTGCCTCCCGGGGCGGTACTCCGCTCGGGCGGCCGTCGATTCGCCTCCAACGCGGGAGGGTGCTGAATCCAGAAATCGCGCGATTTCATTGCGTTTACAGCCCCATCGTCTGTGCGAGTTCACTGTACTGAAATCGGCGAAGAGCCGGAAAACAACAGGGGCCGCGCGCTCGGCGCTGAAAAGAACAGCCAGGAAACAGCGGGGCGACACCGCGCCGGGCACAACTTGCGCTCACAACGGTCGAGTTCGAGCAGGATGCGCGTCCGCTTGATCTCGTGCAGTGTTTCACTCGCCGGCGTGCCGTCCTCCACCGCCAGCGGATCGGGAAGCTGCGCGACGGTTTCGATCGTCGCAGCCATCGCGCGGGCGTTGTCGTCGAGCGCCGCCTTGAGCGCCGCAGCGTCGGCGCGCAGCGTCACGTCATACTGCGCTCGCGTTTCGTGCTCGAAGTTCTTCAGCACGTCGGCGGGTGTGACGTCGATCCCGTCGGCCTGAAACTTTTGGCGAAACTTCGTCACCGCTGCGTCCACGGCATCGTCGATCGTCGTCGGCACCAACCGCTGCCGAAACGTGGCGACGGCGGTTTCGAGTTCGGTCACGGCCTGGTCGGGTACTCCTGGCATGGTGTCGTTCTCCGTTTTGTCGAGTTTCGATCCGTTGAAAAAGGGCCGCGGGCACCGGCGACGTGCCGAAGGAACGACACGGTGTCGCCCGCCGATGTGTACTCCTGCGGCCCGCCACGAACCGCGTTCAGTTACAGCAACGCCTGGCTGAGCGTGACGAGCGAAACGCCGAGCGCCGCGCCGATCCGATCGGCCTGGTCTTCCGTGCAGGTGCCGCCGGTCGGTCGCTGTTCCAGTTCGTTGATCGTGTGGTCGCTGGTCAGCGACTCCCGTGCGAGCCACTGGATGCTCACGCCGGCCGCCTCGCGCACCGCCCGCAGGTTATCCAGCCTGCACGTTCCGAATTGCCTTCCCATCGCCATCTCCTTTTCGCGCTCAGCGCGCGTCAGCATCGTTACCCCTGCCGCCCTCGCGCGCGCGGCAGAACCCCAGGTTCGCGCTCAGCGCGCGTTTACTGCGGGCCACCGATGCCCGCGTCGTCTACCCTTGCGGCGGGCCTTCGATCGTCTCCAGGTCCGTCCTTCAGCATCACCATCGTTGCTCCCCTTCGCGCTTCTCCCGCCGCGATTGGGGCCGCACGGCAGCCGCGGCGATGTTAACTTTTGTTAAGGTTCGCGGGCGCTGATGCGAGGGCGTTACCTTCGGCGCGGGGCGCTCAGAACAACGGGAAAACAACGGGTTGGCGGCTCCCCGCCTGGTTGCATGGTGGGTCAACGCTATGAACGTCCGCAAGGTGGACGTTGCGGACGAACCGCAACGTCCAATGGGGGTGGGCCTACTTCTTTGTAGGCGCACTCCAGGGCTTCGACGTGGATGGAGGCGGCGTCGAAGGCGGCGTCGTGGGCTTCGACGTGGGTGGAGCCGGCGTCGTGGGCTTCGACGTGGGTGGAGGCGGCGTCGGGGGCGTCGGCGTGGGCGGTTTGTCTGGCATTGGCGTACAGCACCTCTCCTGAAAAGCGAGCCTACCATGAGCGGCCGACCCATTGAAGGGCCGACCCATGAAGGGCCGGGCAGCTCGCGGCCGAATGTCGGCCAGCTCGCCGGCGGCCCGGAACCTGACAACACCTTACATCGCGGCGGCGCTCAGAACAAACGGGCGATTTGATTCTTTAATCAAATGCGGGACGGTCAACGAATCGGCCAAGGCTGTGGCCAGTGTGCAAGAGCACCGGAATGTGCGATGGGGAGGTGGGTGCGCTTGCGCCCATCCTCGGCCCATAGAATCAAGCAGTTACGGGGATTGGGCAGACACCCGCAATTTTCCCGTTGAGGCTGGATCCCGCTGTCCTCCAGGGGTATAGTGGGAGTCCTTCCCATAGCCGCGCCCGAGCCAACGCAACGGAGCAGGCACGATGGCTTCGCAACTCCCGCCGGAGGACCGGGCCCAGGATCCGAGCTGGATCCCCTGTCCGGATCTCCCCGTCCACGCTTCCAACGCGGAAGCCCTCGATCCCGAGCATCGGGAGCAGATCCGGAAGCTGCTGGACATCAGCGAAGAGGACCTGCTGTATCGGCTCGGGCGCGAGATCGCCCCGCTAGAGGGCATCGCGCCTACGCTGTGGTTCGTCTCCAGCAACGATCGGTTCCTGCCGTTGGTCCTGCGTCTGGCGATCCGCGTGGTCTGTCGGCACCTCGGGCCGAGGTCCTACGTGCGCGTGGCGCGGCAGTTTCTCCGGAAGAACCGCACGCTCTTCCGGCTGCGAATCTGCATCGGCTGGGACTACTGCAAGCGGCGTCACTGTCCTCAGGTGCAGGACCCCGTGCAGTTGGTCTCGATTCTGGCGTCCTTCGTTTCTCACTTGAGGTTGGGTGCCGGTGTCCCGTCCGAGCTGGTGGCGGCGATCCTCGTCAAACAGGGCCTCGACACGCTCTGTCGATGCAAGGCGGAGCGCGCGGAAGGAGGGCAATCATGATCGGGATGAACTTCGCGTCGTTCCTCACGCTCCTGGTGATCAGCCTCGTCGTCTCCGTCGTGCTGCACTACCTGGTCAAGTATCGGGTCGTCCCCGGAGTGGAGGGCTTGTTCAGCAAGCTGATCGTCGGATGGCTCGGCGGCTGGGTGGGCTCGCCGGTCCTGGGATATTGGTGGACCAACGTGAAGGTGGAGAACGTCTACATCGTCCCGGCACTCTTGGGCTCGCTGGCGGCCGTCTTCGGGGTGTCGTTTCTGCTCAAAGTCGGGACGATGCACCGTCGTGAAGAGAAGCCGACGGCGCGACCCCAGGCCATGTAGCGCTTCACGCTTGGCCGCGGCGTCCCATCGTGTTTGGCGTCCTCGGGTTCGTCGGCGCGCGTCATCCGGCACCCAACGCGGCCGACACCCCGTCCTCGCCTGTCAAGCGGTTCGGCGGCGACGGCTTGACCCGTTCGAGGGAGGTCTCGCGAGGCGCCGACAGACTCCAACACTCCTGTGGCGAGAGGGCAACGTGAAAGGAGCGGTCTTCGGCGATTTGCCGCAGGCGGGCCGGAGGCGAAGAAAGCCCGCGGCGAACGGGTCGGCGGGATTCCCTTCGGCTACCAGCTTGGCGCCGACGGGCGCACGCTCGAACCGCACGCCGACGAACAGCGGGCGCTCGGGATGCTTCGTGAACTTCGCGCCGCGGGCCACACGTTGCGCGCGGTCGCCGACGAACTGAACCGGCAAGGGGTCCGCACGCGCAGCGGCGCCGCGTGGAAGCATCAGTACGTCGCCAACCTGGCGGCCGCGGCCTAACATGGCGAACGGCGACACGTCGCACCGTCCCGACTGGCCGGCGCTGTTGCAGCTGAAGGCGCGCGACGGGATGCCAGAAGCCGAAGCGATCCGGCGGGGGGTTGCCGAGTTCTTGGCGAAGAAAGGGATCGCAACCGTGGTCAAGGCGGAGCGCAAGCGGGCAGGCACCCGCCGGCGCTGACGGCCGCTCCCACGAAGAGAACTCCGGCAGCAGGAAGGAACCGCACGCCATGACCACCGACGAACGCTTGGACGCACTCGAACGGGAACTCGGCCGAACGAAGCGCGTGAACCGCTGGCTGCTGGCGGTGATCGGCGTGATCGTCGTGGCCGGATTCACAGCCTTGACCGTCACCGGGCAGGAGAAGCGCGTGCCAATGGAACTGCGCGCCCGCGCGTTCATCCTTGAAGACGCGAACGGGAACACACGCGCCGGGCTGACCATGCGCGATTGGGGCCCGGCGCTGAACCTATACGACGCGAACGGGAAGTTACGCGCCGGGCTGAGCGTGCTCAACGATGGTAGTCCGGGGCTGGCCCTGGCCGACGCGAACAAGAACCCACGCGCCCTGCTGAGCCTGCTCAACGATGGTAGTCCGGCGTTGAACCTGTTCGATGCGAACGGCCGCACCTTCTGGACGACGCGTCAGATCAAGCGCACGCCATGACGCGCGCCGCACAGAACCGCGCGGCCAGTTCCTACGACGAACGCCTCGCGCTCGCCCGGGACGGCTATCATCTGACGGCGGAAGGCGCCCGATGATCCCGGCCTTCGTCGTGATCGGGCCGGCGCTCGGCTGGCCGGGGTTCGCGTGGTTGCGGGAACTGTGGTGGGCCACGAACAACGACGATTCCGCAATGGAGGATCACTTGGACAAAACACTTCGACTGGCGTTGCTTCGAGCACTGGCCGCGCGGGGGACGAAAGCTAGCGGCTACTCCCGTCCCGATGTTGAAGGCTACTCGCGGGACGCGATAGACGCAGCCGTAGACGAACTGCGCCGCGGGCGGTACTTGGAGGCCGCTTACGTCGACCAAGCGTTCGGCTCCAACCCGGCGTACTGGGCGCCGTCGATACTGACGGACAGCGGTCGAAAACTACTGGCGCAGCTCGAAAAACCGGGAGCTTGAGCGATGAGCGGCAGACACGACAACGGCGGACTGAAAAAGCGCTGCGGGCATGGTGGAAGCGGAGGACGAAACGATGAAGGACGGTTGGAGCGAGTCAGGCGCCCTGATGGTGTTTGGCCTTCTCTTTGGCGGTAAGAGCGATCGTTCCGGCGCCAATGTCATGCTTGATCAGTCCCTGTTGTCCGAGACGTATGGTAGATAACAGGAAAGCATCATCGGCAAGGCCCGACGCCTTAAAGACAGCATCCTCGCTCACTGCCCTGGTCCATGTTCTCGGGGCGAGTCGCGTTGCTGCGGCGAATATCAGACCGAGAATGCGACCATCGATTGATTCGTCAGGCACGGGCGGTCTCCTTGGTGAGCGCAACGCAAGCATTGATCAGCCAGAGCAAACGTGCAAGTAGGCCACGAAAAGGGACCCCGATGATCTACGCGATCTGGCAAGGGGACACGCCATGACGCAGAAGAACGCGCGGCAATGGGGCTCCATCTATCGACAGGCCGGCCGTACGATCTGGATGCTGAAGTACTACCGGGACGGCCGCCCCGTTGTGGAGAGCTCGCACACCGATGATGAGCGCAAGGCCGGAAAGCTCCTGAAGCAAAAAGAGGCGGCCATCGATCGCGGCCTTCCGGTCGGGCCGCAAGTGGGCCGCGTGCGGTTCGAGGACGCGGCGAAGGACGTCGTGCGGGACTACCGGGTGAACGGCCGGCGCTCGCTGCCGGAACTGGAGCGACGGATCAAGCTGCATCTCGAACCGTTCTTCGCGGGGCGGCGACTGTCGAGCGTGACGACGGCGGACGTGCGCGAGTACACCGACAAGCGACAGGAGGCGGGCGCGTCGAACGCCGAGATCAACCGGGAGCTCGCGGCGCTGAAGCGGATGTACACGCTCGCGGTGCAGGCGGGCCGACTGCTTCACCGGCCCCACATTCCCATGCTCGAAGAGCACAACGTCCGGATCGGGTTCTTCGAGCGCGAGCAGTACGAGGCGGTTCGGAAGCATCTCCCCGAGGACTTGCGGGACGTGGCGACCTTCGCGTACATCACCGGCTGGCGCGTGCCGAGCGAGGCGTTGACGCTCAGGTGGCGTCAGGTGGACCTCGAGGCGAAGACCGTCCGGCTCGATCCGGGCTCGACGAAGAACGACGAAGGCCGCCTGTTCCCATTCGGCGCGATGCCGGACCTGAAATCCGCGATCGCGTCCAGACGCACGGCTACGGACGCCTGGGAGCACGCACACGCGGCGATCTGTCCCTGGGTCTTCCAAAAGGGACGGGGCCTTCCTGCTCGACGCCAGCGGGCGCCCGTCGAAGAATTTTCGGCAGGACTGGAAAGCGGCGTGCAAGGCGGCCGGGTGCCCGGGGAAGATCCCGCACGACTTCCGGCGGACGGCGGTGCGGAATCTGGTACGCGCGGGCGTGTCCGAGAAGACGGCCATGCTGTTGACCGGGCACAAGACGCGCAGCGTGTTCGATCGGTATGACATCGTGAACGAAGCGGACCTCCGCGCGGCCGTCGAGCGGCTGGCCGACTCGGGGCAGAATGAGCTTGTGAAGAAAAGCACAAGCGTTAAATTAGGCGCTCCTCTGGAGACAAGCCCTACGCCCAGTCGACTCACTATTCCGTCGTGTTGCCGTCGAAGTGTTCGGTGTCGGCCTCCGCGTCGTCGCGGGTATAGTGGACGACGCCGTCCCGATGATNNGCATAGAGCGTATAGAGCTTCAGGGGAACACGGCCGGTATTGATGATGTTGTGATTCGTCCGGGCCGGCACGACGACCGCGAAGCCCGCTCGAATCGCCGTCCGAACGCCATCGAGAACCGCCTCACCGGCTCCCTCCTCCACGCGAAAGAACTGGTCGAGCTTGTGGACTTCCGCCCCGATCTCTTCCTTGGGCTTCAATGCCATCAGGACGAGCTGGCAGTCCTTTGCTGTGTAAAGTACTCGGCGAAACTCGTCGTTCTTGACGGCCAGACCCTCGATGTCTTGCACAAAGGCTTTCGTAACGACTCCTCGATTAGTGCGCGTCGTTGAGGTCTTCGTAGCCCGCCAAGCGGCTGTACACCGACTGCCGCAGGAGATCGGGCAACCGGAACTGCGTGTTCAGTCCGTGGCGGGAGTCGCGCAACTGCGCGGCGATGATCGCCTCCAGCCCGAGGCGTTCGTCCAACTCGCGGACCAGAATCAGGCCGGCGTCAGACGTGACACGCGATCCCTGAAACGCGACCTTCAGAAACCCGTTGAAGGTGAACTAAAAGGGCTCGGATTCCTTCTCACCCACAGGGTGTCACCCGTTCTGGCAGGGTTCCTCGCGTCAGACCCCAGGAAAATCAAGGCGCGACGCCTGTTCTGCGGAGGAGAGTACCACGGCCAAATCGGAAATCCGGGATTAGACGAATGTGGCGTTATCCGAAGCGCAAGAGTCACCCTCAGGCCCTGAGAAAGGCGAGCAGGTCGGTATTGAGCTGGTCTTTGTGCGTGTCGGCGAGACCGTGCGGCCCACCCGGGTAGACCTTCAGGATCGCGTTCTTGACGAGTGTGGACGAGGCGTGAGCCGAGGCGCCGATCGGCACGATCTGGTCGTCGTCTCCATGAATGATGAGGGTTGGCACGTCGAACTTCTTGAGGTCCTCGGTGAAGTCCGTTTCGGAAAACGCCTTGATGCTGTCGATCTCGTTCTTGAGACCGCCCCGCATACCCTGAAACCAGAACGCGTCGCGGACGCCCTGGCTGACCTTTGCGCCCGGCCTGTTGGCGCCGTAGAAGGGCGCACTGAGATCCTTAAAGAACTGCGAGCGGTCGGCGAGCACGCCGACGCGGATCTTGTCGAACGCGTCGATCGGCAACCCGGCGGGATTGGCGGCCGTCTTCAGCATCAGCGGCGTCACGGCGCCGATCAGCACGGCTTTGGCCACACGGGTGGTGCCGTGGCGGCCGATATAGCGGGCGACTTCGCCGCCGCCCATGGAGTGCCCGACATGGATCGCGTTCTTCAGGTCGAGCTTTTCCACGAGCGCCGCAAGGTCGTCGGCGTAGGTGTCCATCTCGTTGCCGTTCCATGGCTGGCTCGACCGGCCGTGGCCGCGACGATCATGGGCGATGCAGCGATAGCCGTTGAACGCCAGGTAGACCATCTGGCTTTCCCACGCATCGGCGTTGAGCGGCCAGCCGTGGCTGAAGACGACGGGTTGTCCCGAGCCCCAGTCCTTGTAGTAAATCTCTGTGCCGTCTCTGGTGGTAATCGTGCTCATAGTAGGATTTCCTCCGTTGTTTTCCGACCCTTTCATTCCTCGGCTTACTTCGGCATCAGCTGCTGCAAGCGTTGCGGTTCCTCTCCCAGCCACTCCAGGTTCTGGGCGGTACTGTCGAATATGGATGTGGTCTTGAATGGCTCGAAATCGCCGCGCGCCGCCGCCTCGGCGGTTTTCGACAGCAAGACCCGCACCTCCTCATCGCTCATCGGGCGAAACGTCCGCAGGGCTTCGCATGCCTGATCCAGAATCTCCATGCTGTCGATACCCGTTATGACCACGGAAGTGGGTAGATTCAGCGCGTAATGCAGGCACTCGATCGGTGTCACTGTTTTCGACTTCAGCAGAATCCCGTTCGCCATGCTCTTCATCCCGAGGACTCCGGTGTTCTGTCTTACCAGTTCCGGCAACACCTCTTTTTCAAAACTCCGATAATGCGCGTCCATGACGTTGAGCGGCATCTGGACCGCATCGAACGCGAAACCGTAATCCGCCGCCACCTGCAGCATATACAGATGGATCCGTGGGTCCTTGTGCCCCGTGAAACCGATATATCGGAGCTTTCCCGCTTCCCGGGCCTCCACGAGCGCGACATTGGCCCCTTCGTCATCAAAGATCCGGTGCGGGTCTTCGTACCGGA
>PMZR01000072.1:0-8430 GCA_003170135.1 Acidobacteriota bacterium | reverse complement strand
CTGTCTCTGTAACCATCGCGCAGCGCTTTGCCCATGCGGATCTCGCTGGCCCCCTCGTTGTAATCCCAGCAGTTATCCATGAAGTTGATGCCGCGGTCGACGGCGGTGCGAATGATGCGGATGCTCAACTGCTCATCCACCCCGTTCAAACCAATATGCCAGCCCCCGATCCCGATCGCCGAGACGTTCTCTCCCGTGCTGCCGAGCGTTCGGTAGAGCATCCCTTGCATAGCTGGAGTGTTTGACATGGTTTCCAATGCCACAAGCTTCTTCCCTGAAACTAATCCCCAGTTCATGGGGAGGTCCTGAAAGCTAAAGCCCGAGCTGTTTCATGGTCTCGCGCATGAACGCGGGGAGATCGGCCGGTTGCCGAGACGTAACCAGATTGGCGTCCACAACAACCTCCCGGTCCTCATAGCGTGCGCCGGCCTCTTTCAATTCATCAGCCACCGACGGGTAGCACGTGGCGCGTCGCCCCTGCAAGAGACTGGCGCTGATCAAGATCTGCGGCCCGTGGCAGATTGCGGCAACCGGTCTACTGCGAGCAAAGAAGCTCCGGGCGATCTCCAGCGCCTTCGGCTCTTTTCTCACCATGGCCGGTGCTGCGCCCCCAGGCAGGATCAGGATTCCATAGTCGTCAGGGTTGGCCTCGTCTAGGATCTTATCCACGGCCACTTCGTAGCCATACTTGCCCATAATGGACCCCCGGCGCAGGGAGGCCACGGCCACTTCGACGCCCGCCTCCTTGAGCCGATAGTAGGGGACCAGCAGCTCAGAGTCCTCAAAATTGTCCGCACTGATAATCAAGGCTTTCATGTTCCCTCCGAAAGGAACGCAGGGGGCGCTCCGCGCTCCGTAATTCAGTCTCCTTACAGGCTGAGGAGAAAGGCCGCCAGGTCTTTCTTCTCCTGTGCCGCCAGATGGAGCTGCTGGATCAGGTTGAAGTACTCCACGGTGTCCTCGAGGGTCAGGCATCGCCCGTCGTGTAGATAGGGCGGCGAGTCCTTGATACCGCGAAGCGGAAAAGTCTTGATGGGGCCGTCGTGCGCCATCATCATGCCGTCCACCAGGATCTGCTTGTAGAACCGCTCGGCCTTGAGGTTGTGCATGGTGTTGTCGGTGTAATAGGGGGCGGGATGGCACGCGGAGCAGCGGGCCTTCCCGTTGAAGAGCGACTGCCCCCTCATCTCGGAGGGAGTGACCTTGGTCGCGTCCAGCTCTCCGTAAATGTTCAGCTTCGGCGCGGGAGGGAAGTCGAGGATGGCCATGAACTCGGACATGAAGTGGACCTGCGAGCCGCGCTCCAGGACATTGACTCCCTTCTTGGCCGCCATGGTGTGGTCGCCATCGAAGTAGGCCGCGCGCTGCTCGAACTCGGTGAAGTCCTCCACTGTCTTCATGGCGCGCTGCGACCCGAAGAGGCGCTGGACATTCACGCCGCGCAGCGTCGGGGTATTGATCCGGTGCCGGAACTCCTGGGGCCGAATGTCACCGACCAGGTGCGTGGCCCTGTTGGTGTGCCCGTTCACGTGGCAGTCGAAGCAGGCCACCCCGATCATCCCGTCGGCACGATCCGTCCGCCTGTCCTCCGTCGCGTTGAACTGCTGCTGGGGGAACTGCGTGACCAGGAGGCGCAACCCTTCGAGCTGCTTCGGGTTCAGGAGGCCGTTGAAGGTCGCGTAGTAGTTCTCGAGCGTGATCACCTTTCCCTTCGACACGTCGCCAAGATCCGGGCGCGTCGTCAGAAAGATCGGGGGAGCCTTGTCGGGCAGGACATGCTCCGGGAGGTCGAAATCCAGGTCGAAACGCGTGAGACGCGGCAGCACGTCGATCGTCATCTTGGGGAAGAGCATGCCCCCTTCAGCATGATCCGGGAAGGGGAGGGGCGGATAGGGAAAGAGAGCACCCTCCTTGATCTGCTCGGGAGTCATCTTGTCGAGTTGCTCCCAGGTGACGCCGCCCAGGCGGGCCGTCGGACCAATCGGAACCGCCTTCCCCCCGGACATGCGGGCGTCTCCCGTCGCTTCCTTGAGATCGTATCTCGACGCCAGGAGCGCGGCGTGGGTCCTGGCGCGCTCGGCCTTGACGGCCAGGCGGGCCGCCTTGATCTGATCGAATGTCATGTCCTGGTTGTTGGGTCCGTAGCTGGAGATGACCTTCGTGGACTGCGCATGGACGGCGAAGGCGCCTCCCCCTACCAGGGTTGCGGCGCTCACGAGTGCAAGGAACACAGCCCTCTTTTTCTGCATCAGTCTCTCCTGTTCTTCGCTCCGGTGCCGTCCCACGGGCCGTAACACCGATCGACACCTGCGGGGCGGCGTCCCGCATCGGTCGTTTCCATGACCGCCCTATGCCTTTATGCTGCCAGCGCTCGCGATCATGCAGATGTACGTCGTCGCGATGACCGGTCGTTCAGGTTGACAATGACAACGCTTCTTCTTCCCATTCCCAGTACGGGGAGTACCCATAGTGTTTATAGATGCTGGCTCCCCAGGTCGAATCAGCCATGTTCGGCCAGTTGTCCTTGTCGAAACCCGGAGCATTCTCCAGCTCTTTCTTGTCAACGTTCAGGACGGCGTGATTGTCCGACACATTGAACTGGAACGCGTTCCACGGAATGGCAAAATACTTATCGCCCATCCCCAGAACGCCTCCAAAGGATAGAATCGCGTAAGGGATCCGGCCGGTTCCGGCGTCGAGTACGAGTTCTTCGATTCTTCCAAGGTTCTCCTTTTGTGCGTTGACGACTTTACTGCCTATCACAGTCTTCTTCGCGCACACGATGTCTGTGTAGCTCCTTGCTCTCGGCTGTGCCATGTGTCTACTCTCCACATCGTCAGAGGAAGCTGATTGACTCGCCTTCCTTCCCCGCAGTCAGCATCATAAGGAAGACGCAAATGAATATCTGTCCACTTCGGAACATGGGCAGGAGAACCCTGAATGTCCGCGCGTCGGGGCGGATGCCAGCTGTTACGCCTGATTCGCCATGTAATTCTGCAGCCCCATCTGTGCCATCAGTTCGCGCTGCGCTTCGGCCCAGTCGACGTGCCGTTCTTCGTCGATCAGAATCTTGGCGGTGAGTTCGCGCGTGCCGTCGTCGCCAGCCTTGACGGCCGCGGCAATCGTGTCGTTGTAGCCCTTGATGGCGCTCATTTCGGCGTCCTCGTCAGCGGTGGTCATTTCAGTGACGTTTGCGCCAATCTTCATGTGATTGAGCTTCGACACAGTGGGCATGCCCTCCAGAAAGAGGATGCGCCCGATCAACATCTCCGCATGCTTCATTTCGTCGATGGCCTGCTTCTCGAAGGCCTGGTGCAACTTCTCGAAGCCCCAGTTGGCGCACATCTCCGAGTGCACCATGTACATGCTGATCGCCGTCAACTCTTCGGCGAGGCGGTCGTTCAGTAACGTGAGAATCTGTGAGTTCCCTTTCATGGCGGTCTCCTGGAGGAATGGGTGGCAAGAGGATTGCAACGCACTCCTAGTATGCGGCACGTCAGCCAGCCGCCGATGTTCAAAACGACACAGTGCGGTGCCTATCGCTGACGCGCTGTCCTTCGCCAAAATGATCGACGTCGGCTTGGGGACCATGGACTGGCCCTCCACGGCTGGCGACGTCAGGAACTCAGTGGGCGACACGACGCTGGTGGGTGTGCCGGGGGTCGGAGAGGCGCAGATGTCGGGCGTCCGTGACCGTCACAGCGCTGCGCCGCATGGCGTCAAGCGGCACGCCGCTCGTACCGATGGTGCAGTCCACCCACTTCCGAGAACGCCACGACGTGCCCTTCGGTCGGCCTGTGAATGCGTCGTGGCGTGGGCGCGTCTTTCTGCAGGGAGAGATGGGTGCGCGCTCCATGATAGTACGAGAGATAGGCCGCAAGCACGCCGCGCAGGTGCGCGTGGCTCAGAATGACGACGTGGTCCAGGCATTCGCGGCGCAGGGATCCGATCAGTCGCTCCACGTACGGATTCTGCCAGGGACTCGACGCCGCGGACACGACCTCGGAGATCCCCATGCCGACAAGGCGACGGCGGAACACGTCGCCGTAGATGGCGTCGCGGTCTCTCAAGAGCCATCGTGGTGCCGTGTCGTCGGGAAAGGCTTCGATAATCTGCTGCGCCGTCCACGCGGCCGTCGGATGCTCCGTGATCGCCACGTGGACGACGCGTCGGTGGTGATGCGCGAGCAGCACCAAGACGAACAGCACGCGTCCGGTGACGGTCGGGACGGTGAAGAAGTCCATGGAGACCAGGGCCGCTGCGTGATTGGCCAGGAACGTTCGCCATGTCTGGGAGGGCGGACGACGCCGTCGCTGGAGGAATCGCGACACGGTCCGCTCGGAGACCGCGACTCCCAGCTTGCCCAATTCGCCATGGACCCGAGGCGCGCCCCAGAGCGGATTCGCGGCAGCCATCTTCTCCACCAGTGAGCGAATGGCCGCGTCAGTACCGGGACGGCCTGGGCGGATCCGTTTCGAGCGCTGCGCCCAGCGACGACGGAGCCAGTGGCGATGCCACCGCAGCACCGTCTCGGGCTGCACGATCATCAACGCGGTGCGCCATTCCCGCCACGTGCGGGTGAGCAGGATCCAAAAAAGCCGATCCGTCGGACGAAGTTGCCGGCGTGTACGGGTGCGCGTGAAGACAGCCAACTGTTGACGAAGGGCCAGGTTCTCAAGGGCCACCGCTCGATGTCCCCGGCACAGCAGGCCGATCGATCGGAGGAGTACGAGAAGCGCGGTCAGCATGCGGTATCCTGTCGCGGATTCAGCAACAGAATCAACCAAGGGGCCGCCGCTCCCGTTGTGGCGAGGCACAGGTCGCGCGAGGCGGTGCTCGCAGCCCGAGGCGTTGCCGGGGTTGGCAGGTCCGCACAGTGGATGCGCGACTGGGAGGGCGACATGGGTGCGGCGCGTTCCATGGCCGGCGACCTTCCTGACGCAAACAAGGACTACAGCGGCGCGACACACCACGAGTTGGAGTCGAGCCTCGTTGCGGTTCATGCCCTCGCCGGTCGGGCGGCACGGCTGCGAGACAAGTACCTTGCGGAGCTTGCGGCCAATGACAAGCAGCGCGAGGAGATCAGGGCAGATGTCCGTGCGCGTTCGCAACCTCCGTCGAGAGGGACCTAACACGCGGATCAGCCTTCCATCGTCTCGATTCGCCGTCGCAACCTGCCGATGATGCGACTGACACGACGGAGCTTCTGACGAAACAGGTAGCGGATGCGGGCATCCGTGTTGTTTAGGGAGCCAGGAATCAGCACGTTCCGCACTTCGACAGCGGCTCCATGAGAAAGTGCATTTTCTGCGGGGGGCGTGTTCAGTCGAAAGAACACGCGTGGCCAGATTGGCTCATCCAGCGGTTGCCGAAAACCGCAGGGCACGTATACGCCGAAATCGGAGAGGAGAAGATCATCCGGTATTCGGGGGGGCGCCCCAGCGTTCAGATCCGATGCTTGTGCAAGAAGTGCAACAACGAGGGCTTGGGGGACATCGAGGGCGCGGCCAAACCTTTCCTTGATGGCATGATGTCGGATCTGGCTCTGGCGCTCGACCCCACTCAACAGTGGGCCGTGGCAGTATGGGCCGTCAAGTCTGCGATGGTCTGGGAACATGTCCATCCACAGAACGTTTACTACACCCAGGCGGCTAGCCCTGAGAACGACGCTTCCTGCCGACACATTTGTCTGGCTTGGTCGCTATACCGGCAGCGATCGCCTGACTAGCCAAGCGCGCCGACTTGTTGGCATCGCGTCCAGCACCGGGGCGGCGCCGCCCCGCAGCCTGGCGGCGTTTAGCCGGGAGAGACTTCCGGCCGGCCTTCGACGGGGTGTAGAGGGCTACGCTTTCACAATGGCCGCCGGCTATCTGGCGATCCAGGTCTTGTCGCTTCGCTACGGACGACAGGATGATCGTTCCGTCCAGCTCCACCCACGACCCGGCCCTTGGAATCGGGTCACGGTAATGGTACTGCCCACTGCCCGACTGGCCCGATGGCCGCCGCCGGACAGTCTCAACAACGACGGGCTCGCCGCGCTCGATGCCCGGTGGACGCTTGGAGACACGATCTAGGCCGTGTCTCAGCTTCGGCCTTTTCGCTGAGGAGTTAGTCACCGCCCACCTCCGGCTTTTCCAGAGATGGGATACTTGCCACCGGGGTTGTCAGACGCTCACGAGTCTAGGGCGAGAAGACGGAGCGCCAAGGTAACGGCTACGGATGCTGTCGGGCGAAAGCCCGGCGAGGCCGGTCCACAGGTCGAGGGAGCCGGCGCCCCGAAGGAAGGCGCGGGCCTGCTCGCGATACGCCACGGGCAGCGGGGGATCGGCCACGTCTTCGACCGCTTGGCGAAGCACCGCCTAGGAGCTGGTATCCGGTCACGTCGAGGTCGGGCATCGGTCCCCCGCCTGTCGCTGTCGTGAAACTGTCGCTATCGGCAGCCCACGGCTCGTAATTCTCGCAACACTACGCCACGGCGAAAGGGGCTAGATTCTGGCGGAAAACCGGCAAGTGGCGATCCTGGCAGACGTTGGGCGGATCGGCGTTTTCGGTCTTAAAATCCTGTGGCCGGAAGGCCGTGCGGGTCCGATCCCCGCCCCCGGCACCGCAATTGCCTTCGGAAATCCCGCCTTGACCGTCCGGCGAGTCGCTGAACGACTCGTGCTGCTCGCTGTCATCATATGGAGTTGCTGGCAGCGCATGCACGCGTCGGTTGGGGTCTGAGTCGTGGCGCTGACTGACGACCGTCGCAGGTGAACCGACAGGAGAATCAGAATGAACGTTGACATGAAGAGTCTTGCGCGTCTCGGTGCCCAAGCCCGTCTCGGTGAACTCACTGCCGAAGAGGCGGTCTTCACCGATTTGAGTACAGCGTCTGGGGCATGAGAAACCGCGCCAGATCGCGAGCCGAGCGAATCGGGTGAGCCGTGGCCCACTTCAGTTTCAGCAACAGCATCTGTTCATTCCGCATGCCTCGCGCGCGCCGCAGGACCGCTTTGATGGTGGTGTTGATCGCTTCGACGACGCCGAAGCGGACGTGGTGATCGGCGTAGGCGGCGATGCCCTCGACGTGGCGAAACAAGAAGTCTCCGAGCCGCTCCATTTCGGGCAATCGTTGCCATCGCAGCGCCGCGATCCAACCGAGCAGGAAGTTGAGCACGCCCGGCCGGGTCTTGTAGGTCCAGAGCCGGTCGAGTTGCTCGCGCAAGACGTACGCTTTGAAGAGCCGGCGATTGGCAGTGAACAGCGCTTGGAGTTCGGCGCGCTTCGAGCCGCGCAGGGTCTTCCAGCGCCGCAACAACAGCCAGCGTTTCCCGCGGCCATGCTCGCGCATGGCGGGGCCCGAGCGGAAGAATTCCTGGCGCCGCATTTCATCGAGCGCGGCCGAGGCGTGTTGGAGCACGTGGAACTTGTCGAAGACCACCTCGGCGCGTGGCAGCGTCTCGCGCACCGCGTTGAGATACGGGCGGTGCATGTCGGTGCAGACCGCATCCACCGCGGCACGTTGGTGCGCGTCGAGGCACGTGGTCACGAGCGTCCGCAGGCTGTCTTCGCGCCGATCCTTCGCCAAGCCGATCACCTCGCCCCGCACCAGATCCGAGAGCACGGTCCAAAATTACTGGCCCTTGCCGCGCTGGATCTCATCGGCGCCCAAATGGCGCGGCCGATGTCGGGGCCGCGTGCGATCCCAGTCGGCGAGGAAGGCCGCTTCGGCTCGGCGCGCCTTGCTCCAACTGACGCCATGGCGGACGGCCGCGTGACTCGTTGGCATCGACTGACAGTCCACGCCGATCTGTTGCCGCAAGCGCCGCGTCACGCGCGCCTTCGGGTCGGCGAAGTCGATCCGCTCGGTCCGGATGCCACAGTGTCGGCAGCGCACGCGCCGCTGCGCATACACCAACGTCACCGGATGCGCGGCCCACGGCAGATCATCCCAGGTCCGATCACCCATCGACCGCACGCGGCTCACCCGGCGGCCACAGCCACTGCACGGGTAGCGACGCAGCCCGCGCCGCTCGATCCGAATCGTCAGGCGACTATCCGAGTGCTCCCCGTCGCTCTCCGTATGCACGACCCGGAACCCGGCCAAGCCCAAGATCCACGTACACGCGCATCGCGATCCCACCCGCCCTCCATTGTTGGTCGCAGTCAAGAAGAGACGACACCGGGTGATCGAGTGCCAAGCGGGATCGCATTTTCAACGTCAACCGGCGCGGATGTGTTCACTGGATCACAAGTTTGTTCACCGGAACATAAGTCGCGGTATGCTGTCGCTGCGCTATCGCTCCGCGCTGGTTCGCCCGGTCCTGGATAGATAGTCCTCTCAGAGGCCTACGCGATGACGAAGTCAACTCGTCGAGCATCCCAGCGGGCGGAAGAGGCCCTGCTGAAGGCGGGCGCCTTGCAGCGCGCGATTTTCAACAGCGCCAA
>PMZR01000109.1 GCA_003170135.1 Acidobacteriota bacterium | reverse complement strand
CGGCGAAGAAGAGACCAAGGGCACCGATCTGACCCGCGAGGCGCATCGCCTGCTCAAGGCCGGCCCGCTCGCGTTCATCGGCAACCTGGAAGCGCGCGACGTGTACAGCGGCCAAGCGGACGTCATCGTCTGCGACGGGTTCTCGGGCAACATCGCGCTGAAGGTGAGCGAAGGCCTGGTGGAGATGGTGGAGGACCTGTTGCGTGAGGAGATCCGGGCGAGTCTGGGCGGCCTCGGGTCCTTCTTCGCGCGCAAGGCGTTCCGCGCGTTCCGCCAGCGCGTGGACTATTCCGAGTACGGCGGCGCGCCCCTGCTCGGCGTCGCCGGCCTCTGCGTCGTCGGCCACGGCCGGTCGTCCGCCAAGGCCGTCCACAACGCGGTGGCGATGGCCGCGCGCTTCGCGGCGTGCGGCTTCCTCGAGCGGATCGAGCAGGAAATCGCAACAACGGGAGTGTCCGACCATTGATCGCGTTCATGTTTCCCGGCCAGGGATCGCAGGCGGTCGGCATGGGCAAGGCGCTCGCCGACGCCTTTCCGCTGTGCCAGCAGACCTTCGACGAGGCCGACGCGGCGCTTTGCGACCCGATCAGCCGGGTATGTTTCGAAGGTCCGGCGGAGCAGTTGACGCTGACCGAGAACACGCAGCCGGCGATTCTCACCGTGAGCATCGCCGCCTGGCGGCTGCTCGCCGCGCGCGGATACACGCCGTCGTTCGTCGCCGGCCATAGCCTCGGCGAGTACTCGGCGCACGTCGCGGCGGGGACGCTCGGGTTCGAGGACGCCGTGCGCATCGTGCGGCGGCGCGGCCGCTACATGCAGGAGGCCGTGCCGGTCGGCACCGGCGCCATGGCCGCGATTCTCGGCCTCGACGCCGCGCTGGTGGCCCAGGCGTGCGCGGAGGCGGCGCAGGGCGAGGTGGTCAGCCCGGCGAACCTGAATGCGCCCGGACAGGTGGTCATCGCGGGCGGCCGAGAGGCGGTGGCACGGGCCGGGGAGCGTGCGCGGGAACTGGGCGCCAGGCGGGTCATCCCGCTGCCGGTGAGCGCGCCCTTCCACTGCGCGCTGATGATCCCGGCCGAGCGGCGGCTCGCGCCCGAGTTGCGCGCGCTGAGGGTGACCGATCCCCGCGTGCCGGTGGTCGCCAACGTGGATGCCGAGCCGAAGCGCGACGGCGGCGCCGCGATCGAGGCCCTGATTCGCCAGGTGTCGATGCCGGTGCGTTGGGAGGCCAGCATCCGGCGCCTTGCGTCGGAAGGCGTGCGCGCCTATGTTGAACTCGGTCCCGGATCGGTCCTGAGCGGCCTGGTGCGCAAGATCGATCGCGAGGCGACCGTGCTCAACGTCGACAGTCCGGAGGGACTCGACGCCGTGGACGCCCTGTTCAAGTCCGAGGGGCAGGCCTGATGCGCCGACCCGGACGAGCGCGCCCGCGGCGACGCGGTACTTGCGCTCGATTCGCTCTCGTGTATGATGTTGCGGCTCTGCCGTTGGGTCCGGCCCGGCACACCGCCCGAAACCCTTGGAGTTTATGTCCGATCTGAACGGCCGCGTGGCCATTGTTACCGGCGCTTCCCGCGGGATTGGCAGGGCGATTTCGCTCGCGCTGGCCGCACGCGGTGCGACGCTGGTCGTGACCGACGTCCTGACCGACGCGGTCGGCGCGTTTGCGGACGAGCTCAGGAGCCAGGGCGTGACGGCCGAATCGCGCACGCTCGACGTGACCGACAGCGCGAGCATCGACGCCACCGTGGCCGGCGTGCTGGAGCGGTTCGGCCGCATCGACGTGCTGGTCAACAATGCCGGCATCGCGCGCGACCAGCTGCTCATGCGGATGAAGCGCGAGGATTGGGATCTCGTCCTTCGGCTCAACCTGACCGGGGCGTTCGCCTGCACGCAGGCGGTAGTGCGGCCGATGCTGAAGCAGCGGAGCGGCCGGATCGTGAGCATCAGTTCGGTGGTCGGGCAGATGGGCAACGCCGGCCAGAGCAACTACGCCGCGTCGAAGGCCGGGCTGATCGGCTTCTCGAAGGCGGTGGCGCGCGAAGTCGCCAGCCGCAACGTCACGGTCAACGTGGTCGCCCCCGGTCTCATCGATACCGACATGACGCGCGCCCTGCCCGAGGCCGTGCGGTCGGAATGGGTGTCCAAGGTGCCGCTCGCCCGCTTCGGCACCCCGCAGGACGTGGCAGCGGCCGTCTGCTTCCTCGCGTCGGACGAGGCGGCGTATATTACGGGCCAGGTGCTCGCCGTCAACGGCGGCATGTACATGTAGGAGGCGGAATGGCAGGCGTTGCAGACAAGGTGAAGAGCATCATCGTGGAGCAGCTCGGTGTGGACGAAGAAGAGGTCACACCGGATGCATCGTTCGTGGACGATCTCGGCGCGGACTCCCTCGACCAGGTCGAGCTCATCATGGCCTTCGAGGAGGAGTTCGGCATCGAGATCCCCGACGAGGACGCCGAGAAGATCTCGCGCGTGAAGGAAGCGGTCGACTACATCGAGTCCCATTCGAAGGCCAAGAAGTAGGCAGGGTTGCCAACGCGGTCGGGCGTGCATGCGAGGCGGTCCGCGCGAGGGTCCGTGGAGGGATTTTGAGCAGGCGAGTCGTCGTCACGGGTATCGGCTTGGTGTCATCGCTCGGCATCGGTACCGAAGCCAACTGGCAGGCCCTGCTGGCGGGCCGGAGCGGCATCGCGCGGATCACGCACTTCGATCCGACGGCCTTCGCCGCGCAGATTGCGGGCGAGGTCAAGGGATTCGATCCGCTGCAGTTCCTCGACAGGAAAGACGTCAAGAAGATGGACGTCTTCATCCAGTACGCCATCGCCGCGTCCCAGTTCGCGGTCGATGACGCCCATCTGACGGTGACGCCGGAGATCGCGGACCGCACCGGCGTGTTCATCGCATCGGGGATCGGCGGCTTCACCACCATCGAGCGCGAGCACGAGGCGTTGCTCAAGGACGGCCCGAGGCGCATTTCCCCGTTCTTCATCCCGTCGGCCATCATCAACCTGGCGGCCGGCCAGGTCTCCATCCGGTACGGCGCCAAGGGACCGAACTCGGCGACCTGCACCGCCTGCTCGGCGTCGGCCCACGCGGTCGGCGACGCGACCGAGATCATCAAGCGCGGCGACGCGGACGTGATGATCGCCGGCGGTTCCGAAGCGGCGATCACGCCGATGGGCGTCGGCGGCTTCGCGGCGATGCGGGCGCTGTCCACGCGCAACGCCGAACCGGAGCGGGCAAGCCGCCCCTTCGACGGCGAGCGCGACGGCTTCGTCATCGGCGAAGGGTCGGGCGTGATCGTGCTCGAGGAATTCGAACGGGCGCGGGCGCGCGGGGCGCGGATGTACGCCGAGGTCGTCGGCTACGGCATGTCGGCCGACGCGTTTCACATTACCGCGCCGTCCGAGACCGGCGACGGGGCGATTCGCGCGATCCGCATGGCGCTCGCCAAGGCCGGCGTCCAGCCGTCGCAGGTGGGCTACATCAACGCGCACGGCACCTCCACGCCCTACAATGACAAGCTGGAAACGCTTGCAATCAAGGCGTGTTTCGGCGAGCATGCCTATAAGCTGGCTATTTCGTCCACCAAGTCGATGACCGGCCATCTGCTGGGCGCTGCCGGCGGCGTGGAGGCGGGCATCACCGCGCTCGCCGTCCATCATCAGCAGGTGCCGCCGACCATCAACCAGGACACCCCGGACCCGGAGTGCGACCTGGACTACGTGCCATGGCGATGCCGCGCCGTGCCCATCGACTACGCGCTGTCGAACTCGTTCGGGTTCGGCGGCACCAACGCAGTGCTGCTGTTCAAGCGCGTCGAGGCGTAAACGCGGCCCGGCAGTCCTTCGCGAGCCTCCTATGAAAATCGCCGTCTGCATCAAGCAAGTTCCCTCGCGGGAATGGCAGCCCCGCATCAACGAGGCCGGCACCTGGATCCGCGACCAGGACGCCGCCTACGAGATGAACGAGCCGGACGCCTACGCGCTCGAAGAGAGCCTGCGCCTCAAGGAGCGCGTGGGGGGCGAGGTCGTCGTCTGTTCGGCGGGCCCGGCGCGCGTCGGGCAGGTGCTGCGCGAGGCGCTGGCCCGCGGCGCGGACCGGGCCATCCACGTCGAGGACGATCGGCTGGGGGCCGCCGACGCGTCGGTCGTGGCCGAGGCGCTGGCGGGCGCGATGCGCGAGGAGACGTTCGACCTCATCCTCACCGGCCTGCAGTCCGACGATCAGGGCTTCGCCCAGACCGGCGTCATCCTGGCCGAGCGGCTCGGCATGCCGCACGCGACGATCATCATGGAAGTGCAGGTCGCCGACGGCGCCCTGAAGGTCAAGCGGGAACTCGAGGGCGGCTGGTTCCAGTGGATTGGCCTGCCGCTGCCGGCGGTCCTGACGATTCAGAGCGGCATCAACACGCTGCGCTACGCCACGCTCAAGGGCATCATGGCCGCCAAGAAGAAAGAGATCCGCAAGGCGGCGGCGCCCGCGACGTTCACCTCGCGCCAGCAGATCGTGAAACTCTACGCGCCGCAGAAGCAGAAGCACACCGAAATGCTGGCGGGCACTCCGGACGACGTGGCGAAGCAGCTCGTCAAGAAACTGCGGGAAGACGCGCGCGTCATCTGAGCGTGCGCGCGGCCCCCGGACTCCGGACTCCGGACTTTGTAAGAGACTCCCATGATCCTCGTCATTGCGGAACAGCACGACGGCACACTGAACCGGGCCAGCTGGGAGACCATCGCCGCGGCGCAGCAGTTGCCGGGTGGGCTGCCAATCAAGGTCGCCGTCCTGGGCGCCTCGGTGGACGCGGTCGCCTCGCAACTGGCGGCTGCGGCGGTTTCCGAAGTGTTGACCGTGCAGGACCAGGCCCTGGGCACGTACACGGCGGACGGCTTCGTGCAGGCGGCGCGCGGCCTCATCGAGCGGACCACTCCGCAATACGTGATGCTGCCGCACACCTATCAGACGCGGGATTTCGCGCCGCAGCTGGCCGCGTCGCTCAGCCGGCCGCTTCTGGCGGACTGCGTCGGGATCAAACCGGCCGAGGGCGGCAAGGCTGCCTTCGTTCGGTTGCTCTTCCAGGGCAAGCTCGCGGCCGACGTGGTGCCGCAGGGTGAGACTCCCTACCTGGTCACGTTCCAGATTGGCGCGCTGCGCGCCGATCAGGCGGCCAAAGGGGCCGCGCCCGCGCCTGTCAGCCGCGTCGAGGTGCCCATCGACGCCGCGGCCATTCGTCAGCACCCGGAGGCGCCGTTTCGCGGAGCGAAGCAGGCGGTCGATCTGTCGCAGGCCGAGCGCATCGTCTCGGTCGGCCGCGGCATCAAGGGCCAGGACAATATCGCGATCGCCGAAAAGCTGGCCCGGGCGCTCAACGCCGAGATCGCGGCATCGCGACCGATCTGCGACGCCGGCTGGCTGCCGATGGAACGCCAGGTCGGCAGTTCCGGCCAGACCGTGGCGCCCAAGCTGTACCTGGCGCTCGGCATCTCGGGCGCGATCCAGCACCTGGTCGGCATG
>PMZR01000125.1 GCA_003170135.1 Acidobacteriota bacterium | reverse complement strand
ACGATCTGACAAAGTCGTACTAGTCGGCTATCGACGGAGGTCGGGCGGAGGTGCGGCGTTCACGTTCGCGACGACGTGCGGCGAGCGGGCGCCGCACGTCGTCGCCGGAACCTCACGCTTCGCGCTGGCGGCGCAGGAAGGCCGGCACGTCGAAGTTCGACTCGCTGTCTTCGCCAGAGGCCGCCTCCGCCGTGTCGTGCGGGACTTGTTCGGTGACGGACAGATCAAGGATCGGCCGTCTCGTGCCGGCGGTACGCGACGCGGGTCGGTCGGCGACCGGGGATGCCGTCGTCGCCGGCGCCGGACTCACGCTGGCGTGGTGCGGCGCTCCCGGCGCCGCGGCTGCACCGGGATGCCACGGGGCCTCGCTGCGGCCGCGGATCCAGGCCGCGTAGTTCTGGAGATCGACCGGGGTCTCGACGGCCGAGGCCGGCGCGTCCTTGGCGTCGGCGCGGTCGAAGCCGGTGGCAATCACCGTGATCTTCACGCGCCCGCCGAGGTTCGGATCCACGGCCGCGCCGAAGATGATGTTGGCGTCCTCGTGCGCCGCCTTCTGAATAATGGACGACGCCTCGCTGACCTCGTGGAGCGACAGGTCGGGGCCGCCGGTGATGTTGATGATGACGCCGCGCGCGCCGTTGATCGACGCGTCCTCGAGCAGCGGACTCGAGATGGCGCGCCGGGCCGCGTCGACGGCGCGGTTCTCGCCTTCGCCGACGCCGGTGCCCATCACCGCGACGCCCATGCCCGCCATGATGGCTTTCACGTCGGGGAAGTCGAGGTTGATCAGGCCCGGCACGAGGATCAGGTCCGATATCCCCTGGATCGCCTGCCGCAGCACGTCGTCAGCGAGGGCAAAGGCGTCGGCGAGCGACACCGTGCGATCGATGGTCGCCAGCAGCCGCTCGTTCGGGATCGTAATGACGCTGTCCACCGCGTCCCGCAGCTCGACGAGGCCGTGTTCCGCCTGCATGGCGCGCTTGCGGCCTTCGAAGGTGAACGGCTTGGTGACCACGGCGATGGTCAACGCCCCCAGCTCGCTCGCGAGACTCGCGATGACGGGCGCCGCACCCGTGCCCGTGCCGCCGCCGAGGCCCGTCGTGACGAACACCATGTCGGCGCCGTCGATCACCTCGATGATCTGATCGGTGTCCTCGAGGGCCGCCTGCCGGCCGACGGCGGGATCGGCCCCGGCGCCGAGGCCCTTGGTCAGCTTGGCGCCGATCTGCAGCTTGAGCGGCGCGGCGTTCAGCCGCAGCGCCTGGAGATCCGTGTTCGCCGCGATGAACTGGACCCCGTCGAACCCGGCCCGCACCATGCGGTTCACGGCGTTGCCGCCGGCGCCGCCCACGCCAATCACCTTGATGCGCGCGCCCGCATAGGCCGACTCCTCGAGGGCCAGCCGCAATCGTTCCTCGAGGTTGCTGTCGTCGGTGCCAGGCTTGTTATCGCATCCGCTCGCCATTGTGGCCTCCGTCCGTTAGAAGAATTCCTTGAACAATCCCCGCACCCGCCCGGCAAACCAGCCGATGGCGCCCGCGCGGACCGCATCGTTCGCCAACGTGCGCTGCCCGTATCGCAGGAGGCCGGCAGCGGTGGCGAACACCGGGCTGTTGATGTGATCGACCAGGCCGCCGAGATCCATCGGACAGCCGCGACGGATCGGCAGATCGAAAATCTGCTCGGCGACCTCCGCCATGCCGTCCAGCAGCGCGCCGCCGCCGGTCAGCACGACCCCCGAATTGAGCGACTTCTCGTACCCCGCGCGCCGGATTTCGTCCCAGACCAGGTTGAACACCTCTTCGGCGCGCGGCTGCAGGATCTCCGCCAGGATGCGCCGCGCCATCACGCGCGGCCGCCGGCCGCCGACGCTCGCCACCTCGATTGTCTCCTCGTCGTCGACCATGGCGGACATCGCGCAGCCGCACTTGCGCTTGACCTTCTCCGCCTCCGGGACCGGCGTGCGCAGGCCGACCGCGATGTCGTTGGTGAAATGATCGCCCCCGATGGCGATGACCCCCGTGTGCCACAGGCTGCCGCGCTCGAAGATCGCCACGTCGGTCGTGCCGCCCCCGATGTCGACCAGCGTCACGCCGAGCTCCTTCTCGTCAGAGGTCAGCACCGCCTCGCTCGCGCCGAGGTGCTCGAGGACCGTGTCCGCCACGCTGACGCCCGCCCGGTTCACGCACGCAACGATGTTCTGGACGGAACTGGTACTGGCCGTCACGATGTGGACGTTCACCTCGAGGCGCGCGCCCGTCATGCCGACCGGATCGCCGATGCCGTCCTGCTCGTCGACGACGAAGTCCTGCGGCAGCACGTGCAGGATGTCCCGTCCGCTGGGCAGCGCGACCGCCTTGGCGGCGTCGATCGCCCGTCGCACGTCCTCGCGGTTGATCTCGCGGTTCTTGCCGGCCACGGCGACCACGCCGCGGCTGTTGAACCCCTTGACGTGCGGGCCCGACAGCCCGAGGTACACGGAATCGATCTCGACGCCGGCCATCAGCTCGGCTTCCTCGATCGCCTTCTTGATGGACTCGACGGCCGCTTCGAGGTTGACGACCACGCCCCGGCGGATGCCCTTCGATTCCGCCACGCCGAGACCGACCACGTCGAGGTTCTGCGCGTCGACCAGTTCGCCGACCAGGGCGGCGACCTTCGACGTCCCCACGTCCAACCCGACCAGGTATCGCTCCTTACGCGCCACGGCCCCTCCAGCCTTCGCGCCACCCAGGGCTTGACCCCTTCACCGTGCGATGCACAGGACGTCAGTCCTGTGCATCGCCACTCATCGCCCGCCCTTCGCGCGGGCGGCCGGCGCGGGCTTCGCGCTCGGGCCGACAAAGACGTGATTCCCGTAGCGGAGATCGACGTAGTCGATCGCCGCCACCCGCTCATGCAGCGTCGCCGCGAGATCGACGTATCCCTGGAGGCGCTCCAGGAAATCGCGGTCGCCCAGGCGCAGCATCGCCCCGTCGGTCTCCAGCAGGACGACTGCGTCGCTGGCATCGCTGACATCGATCTGCGAGACCCGGCGCGCCAGGTCCGGCCGCGCGGCGAGCGACGCGAGGACGCGCGCCGCCAGGTCGACGCGCTGGGAATCGACGCGCGACCGGCCCACGGGCGTCAGCCCATCGATCATCGGCAGGTCGAACTCCGCGTACTTCGGACCGAATTCGTCGATGATCGTGCCGAGCGCGTCGATGAGGAACAGGTGGCCGCCCGGCAGCCGGCCGATCCCGATCGGCCGCCGCTCGGTGATCGACACGTCCACCGACGCCGGCAGGCGCTTGCGCAGCACGGCATCGGCCACCCACGGCGATGCGAGCAGCTGGCGGCGGGCCTGTGCGAGGTCGGCCCGCAGGATGTTCTGGCCGCGCAGCCCGTCGATCACCGCGAGCACCTCGCCCTTCGACAACCGCCCGGTTCCCCTGACCGTGAGCCGGTCGATACGCAGCACGTTCGAGGTCACCATCAGCGCGCCGACGCGGTAGGCCGCCAGCGCCAGGACGAGGGCGACCGCCCCCGCGCGCGCGATGCGGATCGCGCCGCGCCAGCCGACACGGCGCCGGACGGGACGCACGTGGGCGCGCAGGAAGCGCTTGTCAGCCGGCGCGGTAATCGGCGTCACATCTGCCGCCTTTCGAGCGCGGCGAGCACTTTCGGCGCCATGCTGCCAATCGATCCGGCCCCGAGCAGCACCACGACATCGCCGGCCCTGGTCAGCCGCGCCAGGGCGGCAGGCAGATCCTCGACGGGGTGCACGATGTGCACGGGCAACGAAGGGGCCGCGCGCCGGATCGCGTCGGCGAGCACATCGACGGTGACGCCCGGCATGACGTCCTCGCCCGCCGCGTAGATGTCCGTCAGCACGAGTTCATCCGCCCCCGCGAGTGCCGGCCCGAACCGATCGAGCAGCTGGCTGGTGCGGCTGTAGCGATGCGGCTGGAACGCCACGAGCAATCGGCGAGACACGGCCGCCCGCGCCGTCTGCACGACGGCTTCGATCTCGGTCGGGTGATGGCCGTAGTCCTCGACCACCAGCACGCCGCCGGCCTCGCCGTGCACCTGGAACCGGCGCTCGGCGCCGTGGAACTCGGAAAGCGCGGCGGCGATGCGGTCGAACGGCACGCCGACCTCGCGGCCGACCGCGACGGCAGCCAGCGCATTCTGCAGGTTGTGGCGACCGGGCACGTGCAGGCAGATCTCGCCGAGCAGTTCGTCGGCGTTTGTGGTTGCGCCGTCCTGCGGTCGGAGATGCCGCCATACCCGGCACGACGAGGCGAACCCCGACACGACCGCGTCGGTCGCGTAGATGTCCGCGTCGGCGACCTCGATGCCGTAGGTGATCACACGGCGGCGCATGCGCGGCAGCAGGGCGCGCAGGTGCGCGTCGTTTGCGCACGCGATGATGGCTCCGTAGAACGGCACCTTGCCGGCGAAGTCCACGAACGCCTCGCAGAGGTGATCGAAGTCGCCGTAGCTGTCCAGGTGCTCGTAGTCCACGTTGGTGATGACCGCGATGGAGGGCGACAGCTTCAGGAACGACCGGTCGCTCTCGTCGGCCTCCACCACCATGTACTCGCCGCGACCGAGGCGGGCGTTGCCGCCGTAGACGCTCAACCGTCCGCCGATGACCGCAGTCGGATCGAGGTCGCCCCGCTCGAGCACCAGCGCAATCATCGACGTCGTGGTCGTCTTGCCGTGGGCACCGGCCACGGCAATCCCGTAGCGCAGGCGCATGAGTTCGGCGAGCATCTCGGCGCGCGGAATCACGGGGACGCGACGGCGTTCGGCCTCGACGATCTCCGGGTTGGTCTCGCGCACCGCCGACGAGAACACGACCACGTCCGCATCGCCCACCTGCGACGCGTCATGTCCCTCGAACACGCGCACGCCGAGGCGCTCCAGGCGGGCCGTGACGTCCGATCGCTTCAGATCGGAGCCGCTCACCTGGTATCCGAGATTGACCAGCAGCTCGGCGATGCCGCTCATGCCGCTGCCGCCGATCCCCACGAAATGAATGCGCCTCGTCCTGCCCAGCACTGAATGATCCTTGTCGTCCGAAGTCCGACCCGTGAAGACGCTCACCGGCCCCGCTGCACCAACTCCAAGGTCCGATCCACAATCACCGCCGCGGCGTCCGGGCGGGCCAGCGCCGCGACGGCGGCCCCCATCCGGGCGCGCCGCGCCGGGTCGCCCACGATCGCGAGAATGCGATCGGCGAGCACCGCCCCGGTCAGGTCGCACTGCTCGATGAGATCGGCCGCGCCCGCCCGTGCCAGCACCTCGGCGTTCCGCCGCTGGTGATCGTCGGTCGCCGTGGGCAGCGGGACGAGAATCGCCGGTCGTCCCGCCGCGGCGATTTCCGCCAGCGTCGTCGCGCCGGCCCGGCACACCAGCAGATCCGCCGCCTTCACCTCACGATGCATCTCATAGAGAAACGGTTCAACGCGTGCGGCGAGTCCCGCTTGTCGATACGCGTGCCGTACCACGTCCAGATCGCGGGTGCCCGTCTGGTGCGTGATGCCAAGCGAAATCGCTGCGGCAGCCAGGTCCGGTGCTGCCTCCACCATGGCCATGTTGATCGCGTGTGCGCCCTGAGAACCGCCAAAGATGAGAATCCTTGCCGCAGCCCGCGGCGTTCCGAGTGTGATCCTCCCGTCAGCGTCTCCCCCTTCGAAGAACTCCGGCCGTACGGGGTTGCCGCTGACGAACCCCTTCGCTCCGAAGTACGACAACGTCGAGTCGTAGGTCACCGCCGCCGCCCGGACGATGCGCGCCAGCAGGCGATTGGTCAGCCCGGGCACGGCGTTCTGTTCCATGAGCAGTGTCGGGATGCCTCGCGCCGCGGCGACCAGCACGATCGGACCGGCGCTGTAGCCGCCCAGGCCGATCACGATGTGCGGCCTGCGCGTGGCGACCACCCGCCACGCGTCCCACGCGCTCATCGGCAACAGCGCCATCCCGCGCACGAGCGCCGTCGCCGATTTGCCCTTCAACCCGGCGCTGCGAATCACGTCGAGCGGAAAGCCTTCCCGCGGCACCACGCGCGTTTCGAGTCCCTGCGCGGTACCCGCGAACGACACCAGCGCATCCGGCACGCGCGCCAAAAGCGCACGGGCGACGGCAATCCCGGGGAAGAGATGGCCGCCCGTCCCGCCCCCTGCAATCAGGACCCGCAATGGATCGCCTGGCATCCGGTTCCGCTTTCCTGCCCGTGTCGATGATCACGCCGCCCTCATGCGTCCGCCGAGGCGTGCTGTGAAATGTTCAACAGGATTCCGATCGCGAGCATGTTGATCAAGAGCGACGAGCCGCCGGCACTGACGAGCGGCAGGGAGATCCCCTTGGTCGGCAACAGGCCGAGCACCATGCTGATGTTCACGAACGCCTGCACCGCGACGAGCGCGGTGATGCCGATCGCCAGCAGGGCCCCGAAGGCGTCCGGCGCGCGCGAGGCAACGCGCAGGCCGCGCCAGGTGATGACCGCGAAGCACACCAGCACCGCGGTGGTGCCGATGAGGCCGAGTTCTTCCGCGATCACCGCGTAGATGAAGTCGTTGTGCGGCTCGGGCAGGTACCAGAGCTTCTGGATCCCGAGGCCGAGCCCGCGGCCGAACACTCCGCCGGTCCCGACGGCGATGAGGGACTGCACGAGTTGGAAGCCGGCGTTCTGCGCGTCCTTCCACGGATGCAGGAAGGCCAGGAGCCGCTCGCGCCGGTAAGGCGCGCTGACGAGCAGCCATGCCGCGATCGGCAGGACCGCGAGCGCCGCCCCGAACAGGTACCGATAGGCGAGGCCGGCGGCAAAGACGACGAGCGCGGCGATGGCGACCAGCGCCATCGCGCTGCCGTAGTCGGGCTCCGGCAGGATGAGGCCGACCATGCCCACCACCACGATGCCGACCGGCGTGAGCGAATAGGCCACGTCGTTGATGCGCGACATCCGCCGCTCGAGCACGGCCGCCGTGAAGACGACGACGGCGAGCTTCGCGAACTCGGACGGCTGGATGCCAAAGCCGCCGAAGCCGAGCCAGCGGCGGCTGCCCTTGACTGGCGACCCGAACAGCACCGCCACCAGGCCGATCGCCGCGACGGCGAGCATCGCCCAGACGACGCCCGGCTGCTTGAAGTGCCCGTAGTCGAAACGGATCGCGAGACCGAGGATCCCCAGGCCGAGCGCGGCCCACATCACCTGCTTCATGAAGAACAGGTACTGCCCCTGCGGGTTGTCGATGGCCCGCGGGGCCGACGCGCTGTAGATCATGACAAGGCTCCCGAACGCGAGCAGCAGCGTCGCGAGGAACAGGACCTTGTCGAATTTCAGTTTCCGCGCCATGTCACCCTAATCCCTGGCCCAGCCGGATCCGAAACAACGGTCGCGGGCGAGGCGCCCGCGCACGAAACAATCACGCAGCCGGCTTCGTAAACGGTCAGCAGTCATCAGTCAGCCGGGGGACGAGACACGGGCTCACAGACCGCGGCAGGGCTGTGGTTCCCAGCTGCCCGCTCTCGACCGCGCGGGCCGACTGACGACTGCTCACCGTTCACGGGCGGCCGGCGATCCGCCCGACCTCCTGCTTGAACACGCGGCCACGCTCCGCGTAGTCCACGAACATGTCGAAGCTCGCGCATGCCGGCGCGAGCAGCACGATCCCGTCGGGCGAGGCCAGCGCAAAGGCCTGGTCGACGGCCTCGCGCATCGACTCGGCCGGCCGCACCTCGACGACGCCGGCCAGCGCCTCGCGCACGCGTTCGCGCGCCTCGCCGATGGCCACCACCGCCCGCGCCCGTGCGCGCAGCGGTTCGCGCAGCTCGCGCAAATCGCCGCCCTTGAAGCGCCCGCCGATGATCGGCACCAGCCCGTGGTCGAAGCTCTCGATCGCACACCGGGCCGACTCGACGTTGGTCGCCTTCGAGTCGTTGATGAAGCGGACACCGCGATGGTCGGCGACCAGTTCCATCGCGTGTTCCAGGCCGCCGAACCCCTCGACGGCCCGGACCATCGCGTCAGCGGTGACGCCGGCCAGCCGGGCGATCGCGGCGGCCGCGACAACGTCCGCGAGCAGGTGCCGTCCGATCAACCGCACCGCCGTCAGCGGAATGAGCGGCGATCGCGACGAGGGGGTCACGTAACAGATGGCGCCGTTTGCGACCGTGACGCCTTCATCCGGGCACGTGTCGAGCCCGAACCACGCCCGCCTGGCGCGGCTGGTCGTTGCGAGCGACACGGCGGCCGGATCGCCGAAATTGGCCACCGTCCAGTCGCGGTCGTCCTGGTTCGCGAAGATCCGTTGCTTGGCCGCCGCGTACTCGTCCACCGACGCGTGGCGGTCGAGATGGTCGGGCGAGAAGTTCAGGATGGCGGCGATCCACGGGTGGAACGTGTCGGTCGCTTCCAGCTGGAAGCTGCTCACTTCGACGACGTGCACCGAGTCGGTCGTCGAGGTGGGCACCTGCAGCGAAAGCGCCGTGCCGAGGTTGCCGCCGACCTCGACGCGCATCCCGGCCGACTGCAGCATCCGCCCGACGAGCGTGGTCGTCGTGGACTTCCCCTTCGTCCCGGTGATCGCGATGACGGGTCCGAGGAGCCATCGCGAGGCCAGTTCGATCTCGCCGACGACCGGCACGCCCGCCTCGCGCGCATCCTCGAGGAGGGGGAAACGCCAGGGGATTCCGGGGCTCGTGACGATCAGGTCGGCGGCCCGCAGCGTGCGGGAATCGTGGTACCCGAGCTCGAGCGTGACGCCGGCCTCGCGCAGGCGCGGGCCCTCAGCGATCTCGGCGCGCACGTCGGTCAGCGTGACATCCGCGCCGCGGTCGCGCAGCAGCAAGGCCGCCGCGGTCCCGCTGCGCCCGCCGCCCATCACGACCACCCGCCGGCCGCGCACGGAAAATTCACTCACAGCGCCCTCGACCTCATCAAACAAACCAGGAAGCCCGATCCCGCATGCCCATGACCAACGTCCGACTAACGACCAACAACTAACAACCAACGACCAACGACCACGACTATCGAAGCTTGAGCGTCGTCAGGCTGAACAGCGCGAAGATGATCGCCACGATGACGAACCGCGTGATCACCTTCGGCTCGCTCCAGCCCGACAGCTCGAAGTGATGGTGCAAGGGCGCCATCTTGAGCACGCGCTTGCCGGTCATCTTGAACGAGGACACCTGGACGATCACCGACAGCCCCTCGAGCACATAAATGCCGCCGACGACGATGAGCAGCAGTTCCTGCTTGATCAGGATCGCGACCGTCCCGAGCGCCCCGCCCAGTGCCAGCGAGCCGACGTCGCCCATGAAGATGTCGGCCGGGTACGAGTTGTACCAAAGGAAGCCAAGACTGGCGCCGACCAGCGACCCGCAGAACACCGTCAGCTCCGCGGCGGGCGGAAAGCGGACCAGCAACAGGTAATCCGCGAAGAACTTGTGCCCGGTCACGTAGGCGAGCGCGGTGTAGGTGGCCGCCGCGATCGCGAAGGTGCTGATCGCGAGACCGTCCAACCCGTCGGTCAGGTTCACCGTGTTCGACACGGCCACGAGCACGAGCACCGCGAACACCACGTAGCCCCAGCCGAGATCCGGGATCAACCGCTTGAAGAACGGGAAGATCAGCCGCGTGCTGTACAGGCTCGAGTTGGCCAGCACCAGCAGCACTACGCCCACCGCCAGCGCCGCGGCGATCTGCAACCCCATCTTGTAGCGGGGCCGGAGCCCGTAGTGGCTGCATCGCACGATCTTCAGGTAATCGTCCGCGAAGCCGATGGCCCCGAACGCCAGCGTCGCGCCGATCGCGATCCAGATGTCGACGTTCGCGAGATCCGCCCAGAGCAACGTCGGCACGATCGCCGCCGTGAGAATGAGCAGTCCGCCCATCGTCGGCGTCCCGGCCTTGAGCTTGTGGCTCGCCGGGCCGTCCTGCCGGATCACCTGGCCGATCTGGAACTCGTGCAGCTTGCGGATCATCCAGGGGCCGAACACGAGGCTGATAAACAGCGCGCTGAGGCTCGCGGCCGCGGTGCGGAACGTGATGTACCGCGCCACGTTGAGTGGCGAGATCTGCGTGTGCAGGTGGTACAGCAGGTAATAGAGCATCAGGCGAACTCCGCCTTCAGCCGGTCTACGACGATGTCCGTGCGGATCCCCCGCGATCCCTTCACGAGGACGAGGTCACCCGGTCGGACCAGCGCCACCAGCGTGTCGGCCGCCTCCGGACTGGCCGCGACGTGGAAGACGGCGTCCCGTTCCATGCCCGCCGCCACGGCGCTTTCTCCCAGCGCGCGCGCGGGATCGCCGCCGACGGTGATGAGGTAGCGGAGGTTCGCCGCAGCCGCCGCACGCCCGCACATCTCGTGCAGCGCGCGGGAGAGCGGCCCAAGTTCGAGCATCTCGCCGAGCACGGCGATCCGACGCGCGCTGCGGCCTTCGCGACCGACAACGTCCAGGACGCCGCCGAGCGCTCGCGGGTTCGAGTTATAACAGTCATCGACGACCGTGACGCCGCCCGCCAGGCGCAGGACCTCGCCGCGGTGAGCCGCCGGCTCGAGCATCGCGATCCGGCCGGCGATGTCGTCGAGCGGAACCTCGTAGTGCACGGCCACGCACGTGGCGGCCAGCACGTTCATCACGTTCGCGCGCCCCAGCAACGGGATGTGGACTTGCGCGTCCCCGGCCGGCGTCCGCAGGAGCGCCTCGAACCCGTCGAGGCCGCGCTCGTCCAGGTCGCACGCCGTCACGTCGGCGCGTTGCTCGAGACCAAAGGTCAGCACGTGTCCTCGAAACCCGGCCGCGCGGGCCATGACCAGCGGATCGTCGGCATTCGCGACCAGCACCGTTCTGGCGGTCGCGTGCTCGAGGACCTCGGCTTTTGCGTCGGCGACCTCGTCGAGCGACGCGAAGAACTCGGTGTGCACCTCGGCGACATTCGTCCAGACGCGCACGTCGGGCTCCGCGATGGCGACCAGCGTGCGAAGCTCCCCTGGATGATTCATGCCGAGTTCGACCACCGCGATGTCCGGCCGGTGCCGCAGCTCCAGCAGCGAGAGCGGCACGCCGATGTGGTTGTTCAGGTTTCCCGCGTTGCGGACGACGTCGTACCGGGCCGCCAGCATCAACGCGATCGCTTCCTTGGTCGTCGTCTTGCCCGCGCTGCCCGTCACCGACACCACCGCGGCGCCCGATCGCCGGCGAATCCAGGCCGCCATTGCCTGGAGCGCCCGCACGGTGTCGTCGACCAGAACGACGAACCCGCCGGACGGCAGCGGCGACGTCTGTCTGCAGACGACGATGCCCGCCGCGCCGGCCCCGAGCACGGACGCCACGAAGTCGTGCCCGTCGAACCGCGGTCCCCGGATTGCGAAGAACAGGTCGCCCGCCGCGATCCGGCGCGAATCGATCGAGAACCCGCCAATCGCCGACAGCGGATCGCCGGTGACCAGCGATCCGCCGGTCGCCTCGGCCACGTCCCCGGCTGTGAGCCGCAGGTCACGCGGCTCGGCCCGTCCGCCCGGTGATGGCCGGTGTGCCACTCGGTACCCTCACTGCGGTCCGCGGCCACGGTCGGCCGCCCGGCGCCGCTCGAGCGCTTCGCGCGCGATCGCCGCGTCGTCGAACGGCAGAACCCGCTCGCCGATGACCTGGGTTCGTTCGTGCCCTTTGCCCGCGATGAGGACCGTGTCGCCCGGTTCCGCGAGCTCGATTGCGCGCTCGATCGCCTGGCGCCGATCCACAATCTTGCGGTGCGCGCGCCCGCCGCTATTGGCCCGGCCCCGCTCGCCCCCCGGCTGGATACCCCGCATGATGTCTTCGATGATCCGCTCCGGCTCCTCGCTGCGCGGGTTGTCGGAGGTCACGATGATGAGGTCGCTCAGCCGGGCGACGACGGCGCCCATCAGCGGCCGCTTCGACCGATCGCGATCGCCGCCGCAGCCGAACACCGTGATGAGACGACGCGACGCGAGCGGGCGCGCGGTCTCCAGCAGGTTCTTCAGCGCGTCGTCGGTGTGCGCATAGTCCACGACCACGGTGACGTCGTCGGCCTCGGCGGAGACGATCTCGAAGCGGCCGGGAACGCCCGGCAGCGCGACGAACGCGCGCTCGATCGCCGGCACGGGCACGTCGAGCGCCACGGCTGTCGCGGTGGCCGCCAGGATGTTGTACACGTTGGGCCGGCCGACCAGTCGCGAGCGGACCTGGATCGGACCCACGGGCGTGCTCGCCTCGAACGCGAGGCCGCTGAGCGAGAAGGACAGCGGGCCGGGCGTCACGTCGGCGGGCCGGTCGATCGCGTAGGTGACGACGCGGCGGTCGCAGTCGACGAGCGACCGGCCGCGCGGATCGTCCACGTTGACGATGGCGACACCGTCCGCGGGCAGCAACTCGAACAGGCGCCGCTTGCTGCCGAAGTACGCATCCATGTCGCCGTGAAAATCCAGGTGATCGCGCGTGAGGTTGGTGAAGACCGCCGCCCGGAAGCGGATGCCGTCGACGCGCTTCAGCGCGAGCGCGTGCGAGGACACCTCCATCACGCAGGCGCCGCATCCCCGATCCACCATCTCCCTCAGCAACTGCTGCATATCCGATGCCTCGGGCGTGGTCCGGGCGGCGGGACGATTCTCGTCGCCCACCCGATACACGATGGTCCCGACGAGGCCGGGCTTGATGCCCGCCTGCTGGAAGATCTCGCTGAGGAGGTAGGCGGTTGTCGTCTTGCCGTTGGTGCCCGTGATACCGACCACCGTCAGGTCGTGGCTCGGCTGCCCGAACAGCGCGTCGGCGACGACCGCCAGCGCGGCCCGCGCGTCGGTCACGCGGACCCAGTTCAGCGGCCCGTCGGCCCGCGGCTCGGCGTCCGAGACGACCGCAATCGCGCCACGGCTCGCCGCCTGCGGGATGAATGCGTTCCCGTCGGCGACCAGCCCGCGCAGCGCGACGAACACGCAGCCCGGCCCCACGCGCCGGGAATCGTAGGTCACCGCCTTCACCGAGCGCGCCATGGCCGCCGCGTCGCCCGTCTGCGAGGCGACGACCAGCGAGCCGAGGCGTTCGATGAGGCGGGCCAGTGTCATTGCCGTTGGTCCGGACCGGTCCCGACCGCGGCGGGTCGGCCGAGCGCCAGGGTGCATGCCGCCCCGGGATCGAGCGTGCTTCCCGGGCGAGGTTCCTGCTGGAGCACCACGCCGTCGCCGCTGACGCGCGCCGTCATGCCGAAGCGGGCGAGCACGCGGATGGCCTCGCGCGCGCTCAGGCCCACCACGTCGGGCACGACGCCCGGCGCGTCGGGACGCGCCGTCGCGGTGCGGACGATCCGCGCCGCGTCCGGCGGCGCCGCCGACGACGGCACGGCGGGCCGCGTCGCCACCTGGCGGGCGACGAGCACGGGCTGACTGTCCCCGGTGGGCGCGATCCCGAGATACCGCATCGCCGGCTCGGCGATCCGCTTGAAGACCGGCGCGGCCACCGAGCCGCCGAAATAGCCATGTCCGTGCGGGGAGTCGATCATGACGAGGATCGTCAGGACCGGCTGGCGCGACGGGAGGAAGCCGACGAACGACGCGTTGTAGTCCGACTGCGAGTAGACGCCGTGCTCGACCTTGTGCGCCGTACCCGTCTTGCCTGCCACGCTGTAGCCGGGAATGCTCGCCGCCTTCGCCGTGCCGCGCTCGGTCACGCCTTCCATGATCGAGGTCAGTGCATCCGCGGTGCTCTTGAGAATCGCGCGCCGTACGACGCGCGGCGTCACGTCCGTGCGCACGCCATCAGACGACGTGATCGACTTGACCACGCGCGGCTGGACGAGCTCGCCGCCGTTGGCCACCACGCAGGCGGCCGTCGCCATCTGCAGCGGCGTCACGCTGATCTGGTATCCCATCGAGACCGACGCCAGCGCGCTTTGCGACCAGCTGGCGGGATCCCAGAGGAGCCCGGCGTTCTCGCCGGGAAAGTCGGGCGACAACCGCGTGCCGAACCCGAAGCGATGCACGTAGCGGCCGAGCCGCTCGGCGCCGAGCTGCAGGCCGATCCTGATAGCGCCCACGTTGCTCGATTTCACGATGACGTCGGTGAACGAGAGCACGCCGTAGTTGTGCGTGTCGTGGACGACGCGCGATCCGAGTCGAATCAGGCCGCCGCTGACGTCGATGAGCGAGTCCGGCGTCATCACGTGCTCCTCGAGCGCAGCCGAGGCCGTGACGATCTTGAACGTGGATCCGGGCTCGTAGACGTCCTGGATCGCGCGGTTGCGCCGGCTGTCGGGACCGGCGTCGCCGTACTTGTTCGGATCGAAGGTCGGCTCGTTCGCCATCGCCAGGATGTCGCCCGTGTGCGGGTCCATGATGAGGGCGCTGCCGCCCGCCGCGTGGTTCTCCTCGACCGCCGCGTGGAGCTCCCGCTCGGTGAGATGCTGCAGGTACTGGTCGATGGCGAGCTGAAGCGTGGCGCCCTGGATCGCGGCACGGCCGGCACGTCCGAATGGGTGGTGGTGGTTGTCGGTCTCGATGAGGACGCGGCCGTCCCGGCCGCTGATGTACTTGTCGAACACCTGCTCGAGGCCGTTCAACCCGATGTTATCGGTGCCGACGTACCCGAGCAAGTGAGCGGCAAGTTCGCTGTTCGGGTAGGCGCGGCGCGTGTCCTTGATGAACCCGATCCCCGGCAGCTTGAGCGCGGCGACGCGCCGGGCGTCCTCGGGCAGCACGCGGTTGGCGCGCCGCACGTAGGTGAAGGACCGCGGCTGCGACAATTTCTCGGCGATGTCGTCGCGTTCCCCGGGCGCACACCCGCTCATCGCGTTGCACAGCGCCTGGGCGGTTCCCGCCGGATCGTCGACCTCGGTCGGGACCGCGAAGATGACGTCGGCATCGACGCTCGTGGCCAGCACCTGCCCGTGCCGATCGACGATGTCGCCGCGCCGGGCCGGCACGCGCGTGAGCCCCTTGCTCTGGCTGTCGGCCTTCATCTGCAGCTCGGCGTGGTCGAAGACCTGCAGGCGGACGAGCTGCGCCTCGATGACGACGGCCCACGTCGCGAAGAGGATCGCCGCAATCACCACGCGGCCCCGGATGGTGCGCTGCCACGCGTTCACTGTCTGCTCGGCCACGGCGCCCTCCCGCGTGCTGCGACTGCGTGTCCCCGCCTGGCGGCTCGGCCGGCGACGGGGACCTCTTCGGCGACTGGTGATCTCACCGGGCCGCGACGACCGACGACGGGGGGCGCTCCGGTGCCACGATGCGCGGCAGCACGATGGCGTTCACGCCGGGAGCGACCATCTGAAGCCGGGTCGTCGCAAACTCCTCGATGCGTTTCGGCGAGCTGAGCCGCTCGATGTCCAGGTGCAGCAGCCGCGCGGTCTCCGCTTCGGCGGCACGGGCGCGCTGGAGCGTCTCCATGTCGTAGCCGTGCTGAACCAGCACCGCGAACTGGAGCCACGCCGAGACCAGCAGCACAAGGACCAGCACGAGCCCGATCCACACCCACTGCCACATCTCGCGCTGCCGCACCTCGTCGACCTCGCGGACGATCGGATTGTTGTGGACGATCTTCCGCAGCGCGTATTCGGTTGCGTCCATCACATCCCCCGGTCCATCCGGCGTTCGGCGGCCCGCAGTTTCGCGCTGCGCGCGCGAGGGTTGCGCGCGAGCTCGTCTTCGTTCGGCCTGACGGGCTTCTTCGTCAGCACCTGCATCCCGATCTCGCCCCGCGCGTCGATGGACCGCAGCGTGTGTTTCACGACCCGGTCCTCGAGCGAGTGGAACGTGATGACGACGATGCGCGCGCCGGCCCGCAGGCGGAGGCACGCGGTCTCGAGAAAACCATCGAGCCCCTCGAGCTCGGAGTTCACCCAGATGCGAATGGCCTGGAACGTCCGCGTCGCCGGGTCGATGCGCTGCCAGCCGCGGGTCGGCACCGCCCGCCGGACAATCGAGGCCAGCTGCCCGGTCGTGGCGATCGGGGCCGCCGCGCGCGATTGCACGATGGCGCGCGCGATCCGCCGGGAGAAGCGTTCCTCGCCGTGGCGGAAGATCACGTCCGCGAGCTCCTGTTCGCCTGCGCCCGCGACCAGGTCGGCCGCGCTCGGTCCTGTGCTCGGATCCATCCGCATGTCGAGTGGTTCGTCGCGCTGAAAGCTGAACCCACGGCCCTCGCCTTCCAGCTGCATCGATGACACGCCGAGATCCGCCACCAGGCCGTCGACCGCGGCGAGGCCGCGCGCATCGAGCACGCCGGCGATGGTCCGATAATCGGCGTGCACGAACTCAACCCGGCCGGCCCAGGCATCCAGGCGTTCGCGGGCCACGGCCAAGGCGTGCGGATCGCGATCGATGGCCACGAGGCGGCCGGCGCCCGCTTCGAGCAGTGCCCGCGCGTGACCGCCCGCTCCAACCGTGCAGTCCACGAAGACGCCGCCGCCCTGCGGCTGGAGGAATCCGACGACCTCGCCGGTCATGACCGGTTCGTGCGTGGGCATCTGGCTCGCCGTCCTGCATGCATGGCGCGCCTGGCGCGGCCTTGCGGAGTTCCCGGCTCGAGACGCGGGTCAGATCCCGTACTGGGCGAGGACGCGCGCATCCTCGTCGGTGAACGGTTCGCGCTGCAGCTTGGCGACGAACCGGTCGTGGTTCCACACTTCCAGGTAGTCGTAGAGGCCGAACACGTCCACTTCGCCGTTCATGTCGGCCGCCTCGCGCAGCCGCGGATGAATGAGCACGCGGCCCTGCTTGTCGAGCTCGGCCGCCTGGCCGAAGTAATTGACGCGGTCGAAGAAACGGCTGCGGGCCGGAAGCGAACTGGGCACGGCCGCCAGCTTGCGTTCGATCTCGTTCCAGACCGACATCGGGTAGACGCGTACAGACTCGCCCGACAGGCTGGTGACGAAAAGCTCGACCCCGTACTGCTCCTCGACCAAGGCCCGAAAGCCACTCGGAACCTTCAGCCGGCCCTTGTCGTCGATCTTGGCAGGCGAGTTGCCCCGAAGCACGGCTATTACTCCACTTCGCTCTAAATAAGTCCACCTGGATACTAGAAGAGCTGGTCGTCCATGTCAACCGTAAAATGAACCTGCGCAATCAGTTACGCTGTTGTTTCGCCCCCTCTCGCGCATTGGTGATTCGCCATATTGGATCTGGGTCAATCGACCTCTTGACCGCCGTCGTGGTACCATGCTCGGCCCCGGCGTGAACACTGGCGAGGGACCGCCCACCAATGCTTCGAACCGCGCTCATCGGCTTTCCGCTCAGCGGAAAGACCACGCTGTTTCAATTGATGACCAGCCACCGCGAGGCGCCCCGCGGTGGGCACGGCAAGCTGGACGTGTCGGTGGGCGTGGCGCGCGTGCCGGACGCGCGGCTCGACCATCTGACCGAGATGTACCAGCCGCGCAAGCGCGTGCCCGCGACCGTCGAGTTCGCCGACATCGCCGCGGCGACGCGCACCGCCGCGCAGGCGCTGCTCGACGTGGCGCCCTTCCGCGACGCCGACGCGCTCGTGCACGTCGTGCGCGCGTTCGTCGATCCGGCCGTTGCGCGGGGCACGGGCTCCACGACGCCGGCCCGGGACGCGCAGGCGATGGAGGACGAACTGATCCTCGCCGACCTGGCCGTGGCCGAGCGCCGCGTCGAACGGATCGAACGTGACCTCAAGAAGGCCAAAACGGCAGAGCTCGAGAAGGAGCGCGACGTCATCACGCGCTGCCGCGAAGCCCTCGAGCACGCGACCCCGATCCGTGCGCTCCCGATGCACGAAGAGGACCGGAAGCGGCTGCGGGGCTTCCAGTTCCTGTCGGCGAAGCCGCTGCTGCTGGTCGTCAACATCGACGAGGCTGACCTGGCGGCGCTGTCGGTGCCCGGGCGGGCGGCGGACGAGGCAGGACTCGGCGCGTTCCTCGCGCGCGGCGCGACCCGCGAGGCGGCCGTCTGCGCGAAGATCGAGCTCGAAATTGCCCAGCTCGATCCTGCCGATGCCGCCCCGTTCCTGGCGGATCTGGGCCTGCGCGAAGCGGGCATCGATCGGGTCATCCGCGCGGCCTACGATCTGCTCGGCTATATCTCGTTCTTCACGGTCGGTGAGGACGAGTGCCGCGCGTGGTCGATCCCGCATAATACGATCGCGCAGGTGGCAGCCGGCGAAATCCACACGGACATCGCGCGGGGCTTCATCCGGGCCGAGGTCGTCAGTTACGACGCGCTGGTCGGCCGTGGCTCGATGCAGGCGTGCAAGGAGCACGGCGAGGTGCGGCTCGAGGGCAAGGAATACGTCGTCCAGGACGGCGACGTGATTACGTTCCGCTTCGCGACGTGATAGCGTATAGCCATCGTAACGCCCGGTCTTCCCGCGGCGGCTCTCCCGCACCCTACGCAGCATGAGCGTGCAGACGATCCTCGTGTGTGAGGCACAGGTTCCGCTCGTCGAAGGCGGCGCCGAGAGCCACGTGCGTCAGCTCGTGCAGCAGCTCACCGCGCGCGGCTACCTTGCGGGCCTCGTATCGCTGCCCTTCAAGTGGTACCCCAAGGAGGAGTTGCTCGCGCATGCCGCGGCGTGGCGCCTGCTCGATCTGAGCGAGAGCAACGGCCGGCCGATCGACCTGGTGATCGGGACGAAGTTTCCGTCCTATTTCGCGCGCCACCCGAACAAGGTCACGTGGCTGATCCACCAGTACCGGGCGGCCTACGAGCTGTGCGGCACCGAGTTCAGCGATTTCCAGGAGACCGAGGCGGACCTCGGCCTGCGCGATCGGCTTTTCGCGCTCGATCGCCGGATGCTGCTCGAGTCGCGCCGGTTGTACGCGAACGCGAGGAACACCGCGCGGCGGGTCGAGAAATACCTCGGCATCCATGCCGAACCGCTCTATCATCCGCCCCGGCTGGCCCCGCGGCTTCTGCCCGGGCCCAGCGGCGACTACGTCCTGTCGGTCGGCCGCATCGAATCGATCAAGCGGGTGGATCTCGTCGTGCGCGCGATGCGCTGTGTGGACCCGGGCGTGCGCCTCCTGGTCGCCGGCGACGGCACGGATCGCGCGAAGGTCGAACGCGAGGCGCAGGAGCTCGGCCTCGGGGCGCGCGTGCAGTTCCTCGGGGCCGTCGACGATGAGACGCTCGTCCAGCTGTACGCGCAGGCGCTCGCCGTCGTGTTCGTCCCCTACGACGAGGACTATGGCTACGTCACGCTCGAAGCGTTTCTCTGCGCGAAGCCGGTCGTGACGGCAGACGACTCGGGCGGCACGCTCGAGTTCGTCGAAGACGGCGTGAACGGGCGCGTCTGCGCCGCGCAGCCGGAGGAAGTGGCCGCGGCGATCAACGACCTGGCCGCCAACCGGCGCAAGGCCGCCGCGTTCGGGGAAGCCGGCCTCGCCCGTGCGCGCACCGTGACGTGGGACGGCGTCATCGAGCAGCTCGTCGGCGCGGGGCCGGCGATTCGGGGTTGAGTCCTCGACGGGCCGGCGTCCCCCGGCGGTCGAGTGGTCACGAAAGTTCCTGCGGGGCCGTCCTTGACGAAACTGATCATCCAGATACCGTGCCTCAACGAGGCCGACACGCTGCCCGGCACCATCAGCGATCTGCCGCGTGCGATCCCCGGCATCGACGTCATCGAATACCTCGTCGTGGACGACGGATCGACCGACGACACGGTCGCCGTGGCGCGCCGCGCCGGCGTGCACCACGTCGTGCGGTTCCGCCGTCACCGGGGGCTGGCCGCGGCGTTCATGGCCGGCATCGATGCCGCCGTGAAGCTCGGCGCCGATTACATCGTCAACACCGACGGGGACAACCAGTACGCGGGGGACGACATCGCGACGCTGCTCGCCCCGCTGCTCTCGGGCAAGGCGGACATCGTCATCGGCGATCGCAACATCCAGGCGATGCAGCAGATGAGCATGATGCGCAAGCGCCTGCAGCAGATCGGCAGCTGGGTCGTGCGGCAGGTCTCGAGCACGAAGGTACCGGACACGACGAGCGGGTTCCGCGCCTACACGCGCGAGGCGGCGCTGCGCATGACGATCGTCTCCGACTTCTCCTACACGCTCGAATCGATCATCCAGGCGGGCAAGAAACGGATGGCGATCGCGCACGTGCCGATCAAGACCAACTACCGCACGCGCCAGTCGCGCCTGTTCGACAGCGTGTGGACCTACCTGAAGGCGTCGGCCGCCACCATCGTGCGCATCTACGCGATGTACGAGCCGCTCAAGGTGTTCGGTTCGATCGGCCTGGCGATTTTCGTCGCCGGCGTGGCAATCTCCGCGCGGTTTCTCTACTACTACTACGCGGGCGCCGGCAGCGGGCACCTGCAGTCGTTGATCCTCTCGGCCGTCCTGATGATCGTGGGCTTCCAGGTGGCACTCATCGGCCTGGTCGCCGACGTCATCTCCGGTAACCGCAAGCTGCTCGAAGACGTGCTGTATCGCGTCCGGCGGCTCGAGATCGAGCGCGAGCAGCCCGACGAGCTGACGGCGGGGCTGCTCGATCGCCCGCGCTGACAGGAATACTGTGGCCGCGCCCGATTCGACTTCGATCGTCATTCCCGCGTACAACGAGGCGGCGTCGATCGCGCGCGTCGTCTCCGAACTCGCCGCGACCGCGCCGTGGCACCAGATCATCGTCGTCGACGACGGGTCGATCGACGGGACCGGCGCAATCGCCGCGGCCGCCGGCGCACGCGTCGTGCGCCACCCGTACAACAAGGGCAACGGCGCGGCGGTGAAATCCGGCATCCGCGTCGCGAGCGGCGAGTACATCCTCATCATCGATGCCGACGGACAGCACCCCCCGGCCGAGGCGGTACGACTGGTCGATCGGCTGGGGGAGTACGATCTGGTCATCGGCGCGCGGGCCCCGGCGACGCAGGCGAACCTGGCCCGCCGCGCCGGGAACCACCTGCTGAACCGGCTCGCCGGCTACCTGGCCGAACACCACATCCCCGACCTGACGTCGGGCTTCCGCGCCGCGCGGGCATCGTACCTGCGCGAGTTCATCCACCTGCTGCCGAACAAGTTCTCGACCCCGACCACGACGACGCTGGCGTTCCTCAAGGCCGGGTACAGTGTCGGGTTCGAGCCGATCGAAGCGGCCCGGCGAAGCGGAGAGTCGAAGATCAGGCTGATGCGCGACGGCGTTCGGTTCTTCCTGATCATCCTGAAGGTCGTCACCATCTTCAGCCCGTTGCGCATCTTCCTGCCGATCAGCCTCGCGTCCTTCGCGCTCGGCGCCGGCTACGCGGCGTGGACCATCGCAACCCAGTCGCACGTGACGAATTCCTCCGTCCTGCTCATCATGCTGGCCGTCATCGTCTTTCTCGTCGGCCTCGTCTCCGAGCAGATCGCGGCGCTGCGGTTCGAGGGCCGTGAGTAGCGGGGCCCCGCCCGCGCGCGCGTCCGACGCGGCACCTGCCAGCTTGCACGCGGTTCGGCCGATGCGGCGCGTCATCGTCGCCGCACTGGTCGTGGGCTTCGTGCTCCGCCTGGGATTCGCCTTCGGCTACTGGGTGGGCAAGCCGTTGACGCTCGACGAACAGGAGTACCTGCTGCTCGGCAGCAGCATCGCCCGCGGCGACGGGTTCAAGTACCCGGGCGCGCAGGCAGCGAGGCACTTCGAACGTCCCCCGGCGTTCGCCGCGCTGGTTGCCGCCGTGCTCGTGGTGTCACCGGGCCGGACCGGCCCGGCCGCCCGTTGGGCGAGTGGCCGGGCGGACGACCTTCCACGTTCCTCGTCAGAGGTGCCCGCGGCGATCAAGATCACGCAAGTCCTGCTCGGCGTGCTGGGCATCGGGCTTGTCGCCGCCATCGCGGGGCAGGTGGCCGGACGCGCGGCGGCCGGAATCGCCGCCGGCCTCGCCGCGATCTATCCCCCGCTGGTCTGGATCTGCGGTTATGTGCTCGCCGAGCCGCTGTACTCGGTGCTCGCGCTGGCCGTGGTGTGGCTGCTGCAGCGCGCGTCCCGGCCCGCGCGTCATCGGTACGCGCTGCTGGTCGCGGCCGGCCTCGTCGCCGGGACAGCGGTCCTCGCGAAGGAAGCGATGATCTTCTTCCTGCCGCTCGCCGCCGCGTGGCTCGTCCGGCAGCGGCGCCTGGCGCCCGCCCTCGTGTTCTCTCTGGGTGTCGGGATCGTTCTCGCTCCGTGGGTCGCCCACAACTACGCGGTCTACGGCCGTTTCGTGCTGACGGCGCCGCACGGCGGCGTGACGTTCTGGACCGGGAACAACGCGCTTTCTCCAGGCGAGGGCGACCTGGCGGCCAATCCCGAGATGGGACGCGCGCGGGTCGCGTTCGAGGCGCGGCATGCCGGCGAACCCACCGAGGCACTGGACCGCGCGTACTACCAGGAGGCGTTTGGCTTCATTGCCGGGCATCCGGTCCAGTGGCTGAGCCTGCTCGCGCGCAAGTTCTTCTACACGTTCGCGCCGATCGGGCCCTCTTACCGCCTGCACTCGGCGCTCTACTTCGGCACCTCGCTCGTGTCGTACGCAATCCTGTTCGTGCTGGGGCTCGCGGGCCTGCGCACGCTGGCCGCCGGTCGCCGGCTGTCGGGCGGTTGGGCGCTCTGGCTGCTGGCGGCCTCGACGGTTATCATGAGCCTGGTCTTCTTCCCGCAGGAGCGGTTCCGTATTCCCGTGGTCGATCCGACGCTCGTCATCGCCGCGGCTGCGTGGATGGAAGCGCGACCCGGGGTCAGGCACTTGTTCGCGGACGACTTCCGCGCCGAGGATCGGGACTGACGATGCCTTCGCTGGTGATCATTCCGACCTACAACGAACGTGACAATCTGCCGATCCTCGTCCGGCAGATCCTGGCCTACCCCGAGCTCCACGTGATGGTGGCCGACGATCACTCGCCTGACGGCACCGGCGAAATCGCGGATGCGCTCGCGCGCGAGTTCCCCGGCCGCATCGAGGTGCTGCATCGCACGGGCCCGCGCGGCCTCGGGCGGTCGTACCTCGAGGCCATCTCGCGCGCCATCACGGGCGACTGGACGGCGATCTGCCAGATGGACGCGGATCTGTCGCACGACCCGCAGTACCTGCCCGCGATGCTCTCCGCCCTCGACGATCACGACCTGGCCATCGGCTCGCGGTACCTGGACGGCGTCAGCGTCGTCAACTGGCCGCTGCACCGCATCATGCTGAGCGCGTTCGCGAACCGCTACATCCGTCTCGTGACGCGGTTGCGGGTCAACGACTGCACGAGCGGCTTCCGGTGCTGGCGCCGCGACGCGCTCGCCCGCCTGCCGCTCGACCACATCGTGTCCGACGGCTACGCCTTTCTCGTCGAAATGCTCTACGACGCGGCGCGGCTCGGGTCGCGCGTGGCGGAGGTGCCGATCGTCTTCGTGGAGCGCCGCCACGGGACCTCGAAGCTGTCGGGCGGCGTGCTGCTCGAATCGCTGCTCATGCCCTGGCGTCTCGTCGTCGGCGCCGGCCGTCACCGGAGCAGCAAACGGGCGGCCGCCGGCCGCGCGCCCCAGGACGGACCGGTGTGAGCGCGGATCTGTTCCCTGGCGCGAGCGGCGCGGCGGAACCCGAGCGCGTGGTGATGATCACGAGTTCGTACCCGCGATTTCCCGGTGATACCGTCGGGACGTTCCTCGAACCGATCGCGCACGGCGTGGCGGCCCGAGGGCACGAAGTGCACGTCGTGCTGCCGTGGCACCCGCGCCTCGCACGGCCATCCCGCGAGGGGAACGTCCACTTCCACCCCTTTCGGTACGCGCCGCTCGCGCGCCTGAACGTCTTCGGGTATGCCGGTGCGCTCAAGGCCGATGTCCACTTGCGCGTCGCGGCCATAGCCGCCGCGCCACTGGCGCTGGTCGCCGCGTGGCGGACCGCCCGCCGCGTCGCACGCGACATCCGCGCGACCGTGATACACGCGCACTGGGTGATCCCGTGCGGCGCTGTCGGGGCGGCCATGGCCGGGACGCGACCGCTGGTCGTCAGCCTGCACGGCTCGGACGTCTTCGTCGCCGAGCGACATGCCGTCATTGGCGCGGCGGCCCGCGCGGCCTTTCGCCGGGCTGGCTGGGTCACCGCGTGCAGCGACGACCTCCGCCAGCGTGCCGTGGCGCTGGGCGCGCCAGCCGATCGCATCGAAACGGTGCCCTACGGCGTGGATGCCGCGCGCTTCCGCCCGGACCCCGCCGCGCGTGCGCAACGTCGCAGCCAGCTGGGCATCCGGCCGGACCAGCCGCTGCTCTTCACGGCTGGGCGCCTGGTAAGGAAGAAGGGGTTCGAGTACCTGATCGACGCGATGGCCGACGTGGCCGCCCGGTGGCCCGACGCGACGCTCGTCATCGGGGGCGGCGGCGATCTCGACACCGAGCTGCGGGCCCGCGCGCGGGACCGCAGCGTCGCCAACCGGGTCATCTTCACCGGCGTGCTCAACCAGCACGACGTCGCCGCGTGGCTTGCCGCGGCGGACGTGGCGGTCGTCCCCTCGGTACGCGACGATGCCGGCAACGTCGATGGACTGCCCAACGTCGTGATGGAAGCGCTGGCGTCAGGCACGCCGCTGGTGGCAACCACGGCGGGCGGCATCGGCGCCGTCGCGCGGGACGGCGAAACCGCGCTGCTCGTGGCCGAACGAGATCCCGCCGCCCTTGCGCGCGCGATAGGCGCGCTGCTCGACAGCCCCCCGCTTTGCGCCGGGATCGGCAACGCGGCGCGCCAGGCGGTCCTCGATCTGCACAGCTGGGCGCACGTCGCCGAGCGCTTCGAGCACGCGTACCGCCAGGCCGGGTGCCGTGCCCGGCATCTGCTCGACGCGGAGGGCGCACAGTCCGGACAATGACCGGCCACGCCAACAGCCCCAGTGGCTGCGCCGCGGGCCAGCGCCCAGAGGCCACGACATGAACCCGATTCCGCCCCGCCATGAACAGCCGGTGCCGTGCCTCCCGCTCGGCGACTGGTCGGCATGGCGATCGGCCGCGCTCGTGGTGCCCTGCGCCTTCCTGCTTGCAGTCGTCGTGCAGGTCGTCGTGTTGCAGCGGTTCCCCAATTCGGGAGACGAGTACGCGTACTTGTGGCAGGCGACGGCCTTCGCTCACGGCGAAGTGAGCGCCGAAACGCCGCAACCGCAGGATGCCTTCCGGCTGAACCACGTCGGCGATCGGAATGGCCGCAGGTTCGGCAAGTACCCGCCGGGCTGGCCGCTCCTGCTGGCAGCCGGCGTCGCCGCCGGTGCACCGTCGCTCGTCAATCCGTTGCTCGCGGCGCTCGCGCTGGCGGGCGTCTATCGCCTCGCGTGTTCCTTTGTCGGGCCTCGCGCGGCGCTGCTCGGCACCATCTTCACCGGGTCGACGCCGTTCTTCCTGCTGAACGCGGCTTCCTACTTCAGCCACCCGGCGTGCCTGTTCTCGCTGACCGTCCTCGCGCTTGCGCTTTGCTGGACGATCGAACGCCGCGGTCCACTCCCGCTGATCGTTGCCGGTGCCGGCTTCGGGCTGGCCGTGCTCGTCCGGCCGTACACCGCGCTGCTCGTCGGCGTCCCGCTTCTGCTCGGACTCGGCAAGGATGTGTTCTTCACACCGGGCCCCCGCCGCCGGCCGTTTGCGACCAGCCTGCTGTGGTTCATTGCCGGCGGAGTGCCGTTCGCGCTGTTGCTCGCGATGGTCGATCGGGCGGTGACCGGATCGTGGCTGACGCTGGCGTGGACGTACTTCGACCCCGAAGAGACGATCGGGTTCGGCGTTCACGGGCACACGCTCGCGCGTGGCATGAGGATCACGGCGCGGTTGTGCGGGGAGGGCGTCCTGTATACGTCGCTCTTCAGCCCGGTCCTGCTCGTGGCGGCGCTGGGCCGCCTGACGAACCGGCGCTGGTTGTTGTGGACCCTGCTCGCCGTCCCGATCATCGGCCACGTCTTCTGGTGGTCGCACGGCGGGAATCGATACGGACCGAGGTTCTACTTCGAGGCCCTGCTCCCGTTCACCATGCTGGCCGGCGTCGGCCTCGAACGGCTTCTCGCAATGCGCCGCGCCCGCGTGCCCCTGCTCGCAGCCGCCGTCGTTGCGTCGATCGCGTTCGTTGTGCTCTGCGCCGGCTTCCGGACCGAGATCTATCAACGCCGCGACGTCTACCGGACCGTCGACGGAGCCGGCCTGCAGAACGCGTTGGTGCTGCTGACGACGGCTTCAGGCGACATGTCCCGCACCGATCTCACGCGCAATCCCCCCGACTGGCGCGGGGCGAACGTGCTGTACGCGCTTTCGCGCGGCACGCTCGACATCGAGTTGCTGCGACACTACCCGGCGCGCGCCGCTTACTACTACGGATCGACGCCCGAAGGCGGACGCCTCTGGCCCGCCGGGACGAGATAATCGGTGAGCATGCGTTCAGCGTGAGGGCGGCGCGACGGGGCGCGCATCGAGGCGGAACAGGTCGAAGTTCTGCGGGCTCAGGCCGTGTGTCCAACACCGCACGAACTGCGGATCGCGCCAGTCCCATAACCGTTCGTGGTTGCGATCCACATCGTTCGGATCCACGTTCCACTGCTCCGCCGGGTAAGCGAAGGCGCCGGCGGCTGCGACACCGATGGACCATGCGAGGGCGGCGAGCGCCATCCGGCGCGTGAATGCGCGGCGCGTCATGGCGGGGATTCCCGCTGCAGCCAGGGGGATGAGGAGCGGGACCAGGTCGAGGCAGTACCGGGGACCGTAGGAATGCCCCGCCCACCACACGGTGTAACTCGCGTAAAAGAAGAACTCTGCCGTCGCCGCAGCCAGACACCATGCGAGCGGCCCGCGCCAGCCTTCACGAAACGCCGGCCCCAGACCCGCCAGGCACACCAGGACGATCGGGCTGAAGACGAGCAGGCCGCGGCTCGGACTCACGAGCAGACCGGCAGCGCCTGCCCACGGCATCGTGAACGTCCCACTGGTGGCGTGGACGACGGAGTGAAGCGCCTCGAGACGGGGAATATCCCCGAGCGGGTGGCCGAACCACGCGATGTTGAGCGCAGTCACGATGGCGGCGGCGAGCCCCACGATGGCGACGGGAATCCATCGCCGGCGCCCGCTGCCCCGCACCACGAGCCACAGCAGCAGGACGGCAATTGCCGGCGCCAGTTGCGCCCGCGCCGCGCCAGCCAGCGCGAGCATGGCGGCTCCAACCCACGCGCGCCACCCCGCCGGCGCCACGCCCGGACCGGTCAGGCAGACGAGGGCGCCCGTCATCGCAAAGGCAACGGTCTCGTGGCCGCCGAGGGTCTGGCCGGCCAGCCAGATGTTGGTGCCGAAGCCGAACGCGACGGCAACCAGGATCGCCGCCCCCATCGAGGTTCGCCGGCGCGCCATGGCATACGCGAAGACGATCGCGAGGGCGACCAGCAGTGACGCCGTCAGCTTGGCGATGATGGCGGGTGCGGCGGGCGCGTCGAGATCCAGACGACCAACCCTCGCAAGCACCCACGCCGGCCCCGCCGCGATGATCGCGGGCACGATCGGGTACGCGGAGCGATAGTGGCCATCCCTTGCGCGCGCGAAGCCTGGTCGTTCCGCATAGGCCGGTTGGAAGGCCACCACGCGATCGAGATCGAGGGTGTGGTCGCGCACCAGCGCCCTGGCCGCGAACTTCGTCGGCTGCGAGTCGTAGCCGCCCACCTCGCGGCCGTTGGCGTTGAGCAGCAGCAGGGCCAGGAGGGGCAGAACGACCAGCACGGCCGCATGTGTCCACGTCCCGAACCCGTGCCCGGCGTTCGGGACAGTGTTGCGTTCCTGGCCCCCCGGGCGTCTTGGCAGTGTGCGCATCTGCACGGGCGTTTCATTTATCACGGATTCCCGGCTGCGGCAAGCTGGCGGGCGGGCCAAGCGCGCGGCGCGCTTGCCCTTCAAATGACTGCCGTGCTATGGTTTAGCCGCGTTCGGACGGGCCAACCCGGCACATCCGTGCTCGCCCCGGTCACGTCAATGAAGCCACCCGGGCTCAGCATCTTTTTTCCGGCGTGTAACGACGGTGCCACGATCGCGAGCCTGGTCATCGCCGCCGTCCAGACGGCGAGCCGCCTGACTCCCGACTTCGAGGTGCTCGTCATCAACGACGGCAGCACTGACGCCACGGCGTCGGTCGCCGACGAGCTTGCCCGGCTGTACTCGCACGTCCGCGTGGTGCACCACGAGCACAATCGCGGGTACGGGGGCGCCCTGCAAAGCGGCTTCGGGGCGGCCACCAAGGAACTCATCTTCTACACGGACGGCGACGCGCAGTACGATCCGCGTGAAATGGAACGGCTGTGGGCGCACATGGGCGAGGGCGTGGACTTGGTCAACGGCTACAAGATCAGCCGATCCGATCCGCTGCATCGCATTATCATCGGGCGCATCTACCATCATACCGTCAAGCTGCTGTTCGGTCTCAGGGTGCGCGACGTCGACTGTGACTTCCGCCTGATCCGCCGGTCCGTGTTCGACCGCGTGCGGCTGGAGAAGGCGAGCGGCGTCATCTGCCTCGAGATGATGAAGAAGATCCACGACGCGGGCTTCACGATCGCCGAGGTCCCCGTCCACCACTACCATCGGGCCTACGGCAAGTCGCAGTTCTTCAACTTCCGCCGCCTCGTGCGCACCGCGTTCGACGTCTTCGGCCTCTGGCAGGAACTCGTGTGGCATCGCGCGCCGGCACGCGACGCGCGGGCCGATGCGTGTGTCGCGCCCGCGACGGCCGACCACGAGGCGGCCACCGCGGTCGAGACCGCTCCTGGACTGCCGGAGATCGAAAGAACGTGACGAGCGACTTCCGCGCCTTCTATTTCGGCCGTGCCGTCATGGTCACCGGCGGCCTCGGGTTCATCGGCAGCAACCTGGCGCGTCAGCTGGTTGCGCTCGGCGCCGATGTCCTGATCGTCGACTCCCTCATCCCCGATTACGGCGGCAACCTGTTCAACATCGCCGGGATCGAGCCCTGCGTGCGCGTCAACGTCGCCGACGTGCGCCAGGAAAGCACGATGAACTACCTGGTGCGCGGTCGCGACGTGATCTTCAATCTCGCCGGTCAGGTGAGCCACGTCGACAGCATGCGCGATCCGTACACGGACCTCGAGATCAACTGCCGCGGCCAGCTGTCGCTGCTCGAGGCGTGCCGGAAATACAACCCGGGCGTCAAGGTCGTCTTCGCCGGGACGCGGCAGGTCTACGGCAAGCCGGACTCCTTGCCGGTCAGCGAACAGCACCTCGTGCGTCCGACCGACGTCAACGGCATCAACAAGGCGGCGGGCGAGAACTATCACCTCCTCTACAACAACGTCTTCGGCATACGCGCCTGCTCGCTGCGCCTGACAAATGTCTACGGTCCGCGCCAGCTCGTGAAACACGACCGCCAGGGCTTCATCGGGTGGTTCACACGGCTGGCCGTCGAAGACCGGGAGATTGAAATCTACGGTGACGGCTCGCAGCTGCGTGACTTCGTCTACGTCGACGATGTGGCCGACGCGTTCCTGCGCGCGGGCGCCAGTGATGTCTGCAATGGCGACGTGTTCAACGTGGGCGGCGACGAGCCGATCAGCCATCGGGACCTGGTGAACCTGCTGCTTGGCGTCGCCGGCACGGGACGCGTGCGGTTCGTGGAATGGCCGCTCGACAAGAAGCGGATCGACATCGGCAGCTTCTACGCGGACTCGCGCAAGTTCCACGCCGCGGTCGGCTGGCAGCCACGCGTCACCCTGCGTGATGGCCTCAGCGCCTCGGTCGACTTCTACCGCGAGCACCTTGCGCACTACCTCGACAACGCCGGGGACATGCCGGCCGGACGCGGGTGATTGCGGTGACGGTGCCGTTCACGCGGTTGCGGCCTGGCGAGGACGCGGCAGATGTCGACACGGCCATCCGCCGCGTGCTCGACCGCGGGTGGTTCGTGCTCGGCCCGGAGGTCGAGGCGTTCGAGGACGAGTTCGCCCGCGCCGTGGGAACGGCCTGCGCGGTTGGGGTCGGCACCGGCACGGATGCCATTGCGTTGATCCTGCGCGCGCTCGGGATCGGAGCGGGCGACGAGGTCATCACGACGCCGCTGTCGGCGGCCTACACGGCGCTCGCGGTGATGATGGCCGGGGCGCGGCCGGTGTTTGCCGACCTCGATGAGTCGCGCTTCACGCTCGACCCGGCCGCGGTCGAGGCGGCCATCTCGGCCCGGACGCGCGCGATCCTGCCGGTGCACCTGTACGGCCAGCCGGCGAACCTGCCGGCGCTTGCACGCATCGCCGCGCAGCATCACCTGGCGCTCGTCGAAGATTGCTGCCAGGCGCACCTGGCGACGTGCGGGGGTCGGCCCGTCGGAACGTTCGGCGTCGCCGGCGCGTACAGCTTCTATCCGACCAAGAACCTGGGCGCCCTCGGCGATGCCGGCGCCGTCGTGACCGGCGACCGCGGCCTGGCGGACCGGCTGAAACGGCTGCGCAACGGCGGGCAGACCGACCGCTACCGCCACGCCGAGGCGGGCGTCAACAGCCGGCTCGACGAGCTGCAGGCGGCGGTTCTGCGGGCGCGGCTGCCGTGGCTCGCGACGTGGACCGCGAGACGGCGCACGCTGGCTGCTCGCTACCGGGACGCGCTGGCATCTGCCGACGTCTCGCTGCCGACCGAGTGCGATGCCGGGCACGTGTATCACTTGTTCGTCATCCGGTCGAAGCAGCGGGACCGCCTGCAGTCGCACCTGGCGGATTGCGGCGTGGAGGCGTTGATTCACTACCCGATCCCGATTCCGCGGCAGCCCGCGGTGGCGTCAACGCGGCCGGCCGACTGCCCGATAGCGGATCGCGTGTGCCGCGAGCTCCTGTCGTTGCCGCTCCACCCGGCAATGGGTGATGAGGAGGCGGACGCGGTGGCGCGTGCTGTTTGCGTCTTCGCCTGATCGGACCGGCCCCCTCTTCTCTCACGTCAATGCTGTTCACCATTCTCAGCCTGATCGTGGTCGCCTACCTGCCCGGCGCGCTCGTCTTCCGCGTGCCGGCGCTGGACCGCCAGCGGCGGGCGGATCTCGCCAGCGAGGAGCGCCTGTTCTGGGCGATCGTGCTGAGCCTGGCCTGGTCATCCGCGGTCGTCCTCGCGCTGGCCGCCGCCGGCCACTACACGCTCGGTCGACTCCTCGTCGCCGACCTGGGCGCGGCCACGTGCCTGGTCGTCCTCTTCCGGCGGGGGTTGCTCTGGAGAGCGGCCGCGCGGCGGCCGACCTGGACCATCCTCATGCCGCTCACGCTGGTGGCCCTCGGCTGCTGGCTGTTCTTTCCGGCGTTCGACCATGTCGTCGGCGGCAAGGACCCCGGCGTGTACATCAGCGAAGGGATCGTGATTGCGCAACGCGGCGCGCTCGTCATCCACGACACGGTTGTGTCGTCGCTGCCGCCGCCGCTGCGGGACCTGTTCTTCCCGTCGCATCACCAGGCGGCATACTACGGCGTCCGCTTCATGGGCTTCTTCGTCCTGGACCCCGCGCAAGGCACCGTCGTGGGTCAGTTCCCGCACCTGTACCCCGCGTGGATTGCGATCGGGTACGGGCTGGCCGGGGTGCGGGGCGCGCTCGCGACAACGCCGCTGGCCGCCCTGCTCGGCGTGCTGGCCGTCTACTTTGCAGGCGCGCGGCTGCTGGGCCGCTGGCCGGCGTTCCTCGGCGCGACGCTGCTCGCCCTCAACGTCGCCACGATCTGGTTCGCGCGCGAGCCCAACTCGGAAGTGGTCACGCAGGTGCTGCTCTTCGGCGCGCTCCTCGCCTTCGCCCGCGCCCACGTGGACGGCGATCGGTTCTTCGCGCCGGTGGCCGCCGTGCTCGTAGGTCTCGCGCTCTTCCTGCGCATCGACGTCCTCCTCGCGCTCGGCGGCTTCGCCGTCGCCGTCGTGTTCCAGCTGCTCGAAGGCCGGCGTCCTCGCCTGCTGTTCCTCGTCCCGCTCGCCGCCATGATCGCGGCGACCGCGACGTACTACCTGAGCGCCACGATGGGCGTGTACATGATGCGGCCCATCGTCTTCGTCGCGAACCTGAACCCGCTGCTGCTCGGGCTGCTCGCCCTCGCCGTGGTGTCGCTCGCCGGCGTCGTCGTCTTGTCGAGAATCGAGAGGGTCGCCGCTTTGCTCCGGCGGTGCCTGCCGATCGTCCTCGCCGTCGCGTTGCCCGCCGCCGCCTGCTATGCGTACTGCCTGCGTATGCCCGCCGGACGACTCGCCTGGCAGGACGCGCGGTCGCTCGAGGCGTTCTCGTGGTACTTTCCGCCGCTCGCGCTGGCGACCGCGGTCGCCGGTTACAGCGTGACGGCCTGGCGGTCCTTCTCGCGCGCCCCGGCGCTCGTCGCGACCATCGCCGTGTACGCGTTCTTCGTCTTCTACAAGATGCAGATTTTCCCGGAACACTTCTGGGTCGCGCGCCGCTTCATTCCGGTCATCCTTCCGGGCGCATGCCTGATGGTCGGCGCCGCCGTGGCGTTCGTGCTCGGCGTGGTCCAGCGCCGCGCGCCGGGCCTGCAGTGGCTGGCGGTGCCGCTCGTCGGGTTGCTGCTCGTCGTCATTGGCGTTCAGGTCGTGCGGGCCGACCGCCCGGTGGTACACCACGTCGAGTACGCCGGCATCGTCGACCGGCTGGAGACCTTGTCGCGTCGATTTGCGAACGATGACCTGGTCGTGGTTGAATCCCGCGACACCGGCTCCGACCTCCACGTGCTGGCCCTGCCGCTCGCCTACGTCTACGGACGGTCGGTCCTGGTGCTCAGCAGCGCGAAGCCCGACAAGCGCCTCTTCCGCCAGTTCCTCGACTGGGCGCGACCCCGCTATCGCCACGTCTATTTCATCGGTGGCGGTGGAACCGACCTCGTCTCGCGGTCGATCGGGATCGTGCCCGTGCTGAGCGATCGATTCCAGGTGCCGGAGTACGAATCGCGGCGCAACGGGTATCCGCGCGAGGTCAGGTACAAGGAATTCGATTTCGGCATCTACGGGTTCACGAGTTCGACAGGCGACGCGGGACACTTCGCGCTCGATCTGGGCGTCCTCGACGACCTGAACGTCGTCCGGTTCCACGCGAAGGAACGGACCGACGGGCTGGCGTTCCGCTGGTCGCAACGCACGTCGTACATCGCGGTGCCGCCCCTGGACCGGGCGCAGGTGCTGACGCTGTGGATGAACGACGGCGGCCGGCCCGACACGGTGGAGCGGGCGCACGTGTCGGTGTACTGGAACGATCGGCTGCTCGGCACCGTCGACGTGTCGCGTGGTTTCCACCCGTATTCGTTCGCGATCCCCGCCGAGATCGTGAGGGCCAGCCTGGATCCGGATGAAGCGGGCCTCATCAGGCTCGTGACCAACACCTGGAAGCCACGGGCCGTTCTGGGCACCCCGGACGATCGGGACTTGGGCGTCATGGTTCATCGGATTGAAGTGAAGTAACCGTTGGTGGACGAGCGCGTGTTCGAGAAGCTGCAGATCTCCGATCGACGCGAGCGGTGGGCGGTGGGGCTCGGCGATGCCGGGCTTGCCGTCGCGATGGCCGCGCTTCGTCCGTTCGGCGGTCAGCGGCCTGCGGCGCACCCGCCGCGACGGATCCTGCTGCTGCGCCTCGAGCGCATCGGCGACCTGCTGATGGCGCGGCCGGCAATCGCCGCGGTCCGGCGCCTGGTTCCGGACGCCACGATCGACCTGGTCGTCGGCAGTTGGAACGAGCCGATCGCGCGACTGCTCGAAGAGGTCGACCGCGTCGAGACGCTGGATGCGAGATGGCTGGCGCGTGGCGCTCCCGCTCCGGGGTTCGCGAGCCTGCTGGCCCGGGCGCGCGCCTGGCGCCCGACCCGCTACGATCTGGCGATCAACTTCGAGGGCGACATCCGCAGTCACCTGCTGATGGCATGTTCCGGCGCATCGAGCCGTGCCGGCTTCGACATGGCGGGCGGCGGCCCGCTGCTCACGTGTCGCGTGCCGTACGACCCCACCAGGCACGTCGCCGACAACCTGTTGCGCCTGGTCGAACACGCGCTCGACGTTCCCCGCGGCTCGTTGCAGCGGACCGAGGAACGATTGAAGGTGCCGCCCGAGGCCCGAGCACGTGCCGAGAGCCTGCTGGCAGGCGGAGGGCAGGGCGTGCCGGGTCCACGCCGGACGGGCGCTGAACCCGAACGGCCACTGAGCATCGGCATCCAGGTGGGCGGCGGACGCGTGGTGAAGCAGTGGGACCCCGCCCGGTTCGGCGTGCTCGCCGCGCGGCTGGCGGAACGGTATCCTGTCCAAATCGTCTTCACCGGCTCGGCCGACGATCGTCGACTGGTCGCGGCCGCCCTCGCGCACGTGCCGACGCACGTCCCGGTCGTGGACGTGTGTGGCCAGGTGGATCTGCCGACGCTCGCGGCGCTGCTCGAGCGCTTCGCGGTGTTCATCACGGGCGACACTGGCCCGATGCACCTGGCCGCCGCGGTCGCCACGCCGCTGGTCGCGATTTTCGGCCCGTCCGATCCACGCCGCTGGGGTCCGCTCTCGAGCACGGCACGCATCGTGCGCAGCGACGTCGCCTGCGGGCCGTGCAATCAAATCCGCCGCCCCCCGGCGCGCTGCAGCGACGCCCTGGCTGACTGCCTCGCGGCCATTGACGTCGATCAGGTGCTCGAGGCGGTAGAGCAACAACTGGCAGCCCGCACCGGCGCAGCCGTGGAGACTCCCGATGGCAGGGGGTGACGAGCCGATCACCATCGTCGCGGGCGGCGGCCGCAGCCGGACGGTGTCGCTCGACGCTTACCTCGACGCGCCGGCCATCGAGGCATCCGAGCGTGATGCGAACGCCTGGATCAAGAGCCTCCGCCACGCGCTTGTCGAGGGCGCAGCGCTGCGCGATCGGCTGACCTACCGCGGCGACTCGCTCTGGTGGTTCGTCGAACTGTACCTGCACAAGCAACGGACCGTTGTGTCCGCGTGTCGAGCGATCCGGGCCCTCGAAACGCTCGTCGCACGCGAACGTCCGGAGCACATCGACGCGACCGGGTCGCCGCTTCTCCGGTTGCTGGTGTCGCAGGCGGCCCGGCGCCACCGAATCCAGACCTCGGGCGGCAGCGCAGCCGCGGCCCTCTGGCGGGCGCGCGTTCGCCTTCGGGCCGACGGCGGCTTCCACACGTTCGCCGCGATTGCCGATCGCGTGCGACCGCCGCGCGGGGAGGCGCGCCCGGATCATGCGGTCGACGTCGCCGCGTTCGTGCATTCGGCGTTCTGGATGCGCGAGCGCGATGAAGAAGGCTACGTCGGCCCGGTATTGCGCGCTCTCGAAGCGCGTTTGCCACCCGGGCGCCTCGCGCTCGTCGGTCTGGGCCCGCGTACGAACTTCCGCGTGCGCGGGTGGCGCCATCGTCTCGCCGAATTCAACGATCCCGGGGCGCGCGGGTTGCCTCTCGTCCCGATCGAGGCGTTCGCCGGCTGGCGCGCCATCCGGCCGTCGATGGATGTGTGGCGCGATCGCGGCCGGGTCCTGCGCGCACTGCGCGGAAGCGCCGAGTTGCGGCGGGCGGCGACAATCGACGGCTACGACATCTGGCCGGCGATCCGCGTCGATCTCATCGGCATCTCGCATCTCCAACTTCCGTGGTCGGCTCGCTCCATGGACGAGGCCGCTGCCGCGCTCGACACGCTTCGACCACGCGTGGTGCTGACCTACGCGGAAGCCGGCGGGTGGGGGCGCGCCCTCGCGCTCGAGGCGCGGCGCCGGCACATCCCGGTCGTGGGCCTGCAACACGGGTTCATCTATCGGCACTGGCTGAACTATCTGCACGAACCGGACGAGATGGCGCCCTCGTCGGCGAACAGCGGCGACGCCGGGTTTCCCCGTCCGGACCTGACACTGGTCTACGACGGCTTCGCGCGCGCTCACCTCATCGACGCCGGACACTTTCCGCCGTCAACCGTCGTCGTCACGGGAAGCCCGCGGCTCGAGGCGTTCGCGGACGCTGGACAACGCCTGACGGTCGCCGACCGGGAGCAGGTCCGCGCCGCGGTCGGCGCGAAGGCGGGACAGAAGCTGGTGGTACTGGCGACCAAATTCAGTCAGATCGCCGAGTGGTTCCGGCCCCTGGTCGAGGCAATCGGGAATATGCCGGACGCACACCTCGTCGTGAAATGTCACCCCGCCGAAACAGCTGAGCCATACGAGTCGGTCGCGGCCTCGGTCGCGAACGTGCGGGTCGAGGGGCCGCGTTCCGATCTTGGTGCGCTGGTCGCGTGTGCGGACCTCATCGTCACGGTCAACTCGACGGCAGCCATCGAGGCGATGGCGGTCGAGGTGCCCGGTCTCGTTCTGGCGCTGCCCAACAATTTGTCGCCCTTCGTGGACGCCGGGGCCCTGGCCGGTGTCGACGACCCCGCCGAGATCGCGACCACGATGCGACGACTCTTGTATGATCAGGCGGCGCGGCGAAGCCTGGCTGAGCATCGACGGGCGTTTATCGAACGATACGACATCGTTTCGACGGGGGGAGCCGCGACCCGCGCGGCTGACGCCATCCTGGAGCTCGCGCAGGGCCCGGTCAGCCAGGCCAGGCCATAAGCGGCAAGCATCTGATTCCCTTGTTTCTGGCGGAGTGCACCTCACATGGACTTCCTCATCACCGGCGGTGCCGGCTTCATCGGTTCCCATCTGGCCGACCAGTTGCTGCGCGAGGGCCATCGCGTGTTCGCCCTCGACAACCTCTCGACCGGGTCGATTGCCAACATCGCGCACCTGAAGAGCCATCCCCGTTTCCACTACACGATCGACACGGTGAGCAACGAGCCGGTGCTCGCCGAGATGGTCGACCAATGCGATGTCATCTTCCACCTGGCCGCCGCCGTCGGCGTCAAGCTGATCGTCGAAGCACCGGTCCACACGATTGAGACCAACGTGCATGGCACCGAGGTCGTGCTCAAGCACGCAAACAAGAAGAAGAAGCTGGTGCTCATTGCGTCCACCTCCGAGGTGTACGGCAAGAGCACCTCGGTGCCCTTCGGCGAAGACGACGACCTCGTGCTGGGGTCCACGAAGAAGCATCGATGGGCTTATGCCTGCAGCAAGGCCATCGACGAATTCCTCGCGCTGGCGTACTGGAAAGAGAAGAAGCTGCCGGTCATCATCGTCCGGTTGTTCAACACCGTGGGCCCGCGGCAGACCGGCCAGTACGGGATGGTCATCCCCAACTTCGTCCGGCAGGCGCTTGCCGGCCAGCCGATCACCGTCTTCGGCGACGGCACGCAGACGCGCAGCTTCACCTACGTTGGCGACGTCGTCTGCGCGCTCGCCGCCCTCGTGCGGGAACCGGCGGCCGTCGGAGAGGTCTTCAACGTCGGCAACACCGAGGAGATCTCCATCCGCGCCCTGGCCGAGCGCGTCAAGCAGATGACCGGAAGCCACTCGCCGATCGTCACGATCCCCTACGATGAGGCGTACGAAGCCGGGTTCGAGGACATGCCGCGGCGCGTACCCGACATCGCGCGGATCGCCGCGCTCATCGGCTACGAACCCAAGGTCCAACTCGATGAAATCCTGTCCAGGGTCATCGAGTACTTCCGCGAGCGGTAGGTCGTGCTGCACGCGCGCGCACGGGTCCGCACGGCGATCGAAACCTTCCTGCTGAAACGGGCGGCGCTCGTTTGCCGCGTGCTGGTCCGTGCCGGCCGCGACCGCGCGCCGCGTCCGCCGGACATCATCCAGATCGAGGCCACGAACCTCTGCAATGCCAGGTGCGTCTTCTGCCCCCGCGAGCGCATGCAGCGCAAGCAGGGCGTGATGGACATGGGGCTGTTCTGCAAGACCGTGGACGAGGCGGCCTCGCTCGGCATCCGCCACGTGCGGTTGCACAATTACGGCGAATCGCTCATCGACCGGCAGCTGGTCGAGAAGATCCGGTACGCGAAATCGCGCGGCATCGCCGAGGTGGGGTTGATCAGCAACGGATCGCTGCTCACCGAACCCGTCGCGCGGGCGATCGTGGAGGCGGGGCTCGACGCGATCAACATCAGCGTGGACGCCGCCGGCCGGGAGACGTTCGAGCGGACGCGCGTCGGGCTCAGCTACGACCGCGTGATGGAACACATCGAAGGCCTCGTGCGCGTCCGGCGGGAACTGGGCGCAACGCGCCCCAAACTGATCCTCTCCTTCGTCCGCCAGCACAACTCGGACGACGAGCAGGCCTTCATCGAGCGGTGGCGGCAGGTCGCCGACAAGGTGCACATCACGGACCTGCACAACTGGGCCGGCACGTTGCACACGCAGTCCGACATCCGGTTCCCCTGCTACCGGCCGTGGCTGACGTTCACCGTCCTCTGGGACGGCCGCGTGGCCCTGTGTTGCGCGGACTTCGATGGCGCGGTCATCCTCGGCGACCTTCGCTCCCAGACCATCTCAGAGGTATGGAACGGCGATGCCTTCCGCGCCGTCCGCCGCACCCACCTCGTCCATGGCGGCCCCGACATCTGCCGCGCCTGCAATTTGCCGAAGAAAGACTCGCCGCTCTGGATCCGACGGCTGGTTTGAAGGCTGATAACCGCAACCGGCCGACTGTCAATTGCCACTGCTGAGTCCGCCCCCCTTCGTGCGCCGACTCCGCAGCGCCAGAAGCGCTATACTTGAAGCATCTCTTGAGGTTGCCACATGAAGCTCTTCCTCGCGGCGATCGTACTGATGATTGCGTCGATCGCGGTCCCCGCACGCGCGGGCGACGTCAAGGTGCAGCTCGCCAACGGCCGCATCACGCTCCAGGCCCGCGATGCGACGCTGCGCGAGATCCTGGCCGAGTGGGCCCGGGTCGGGCAGGTGACGATCGTCAACGCCGAAAGGGTGATGAGCGCGCCTCTGACACTCGACCTGCAAGGGGTGCCCGAAACGCAGGCGCTCAACATCCTGCTTCGGTCGGTCTCCGGGTACATGGCCGCCCCGAAGGCGCAGGCCACGGCCACCGCGTCGATGTACGACCGCATCGTCATCCTGGCCGCGCCCAGGCCAGCGACGGTCAACGCTGGCTACACACCGCCTACTCCGCAGCAGCAGCCGCAATACCGCGGCGTGCCGGGGATGCCGAATCCGACCGCGCTCGATGACCAGGAGGACCCGGCGGGACCGCCGCCGACCTATCCGGGTGGCCCGCCCGTATATCCAGGCGCGGCCGCTCCTCGGGGCATGGGCGTGCAGCAGGGGCAACCCGGACCGCAGACGATGCCGACGATGCCCGGCACCCTCCCGCAGGGCGCGCCGGGTACGCTCAGCCCGATGCCGCAGATACAGGGCGTCCCGGGACAGCCGGGCATGGTCGTTCAGCCAGGAATGGGTGCGCCCGGGACCGTGTCGCAGCCCGTGAAGAAGCCCGGTGGGCCCGGCGGGCCCGGGGGCGATGGTGGTTCGCTGTGACGGTCTGACGCCTTGCGAAGGTATGTGGGCCGGGGCGCGGTGACCGTGCGCCCCGGCTGCTCTGCTCAACCCGCCAATTGCTTGCACGCGTCGCCGACGGCGTCAACGACCTCGTTGACCTGCTCGTCCGACATCTCCGGGTACATCGGCAGCGAAACCTCCGTTGCCGCCATCCACTCCGACACCGGCAGTGATCCTCGTGGCACGTTGAGCCACGCGTAGACGGGCTGCAGGTGGATCGGCGTCGGATAGTGCACGCCGGTCTGCACGTCGCGCTGGTCGAGCAGCGCCCGGAACCGGTCGCGCTGCTCGTGGAACACCGGGTAGATGTGCCAGATCGGTTCCGCCCAGCCGAGTGTCGGAACGAGGGCGAGCCCGGGCATCGCCTGCAGCGCGGCAGCATATCGCGACGCGATCGCCTGACGGCGACGATTCCAGGCATCGAGATGAGGCAGCTTCACCGAGAGCACCGCGCCCTGCATGCCGTCCATGCGCCAGTTGAAACCCAGCTCCACGTGCTGATGCCTGGCCGCCTGGGCGTGGTCGCGCAGGCGCCGCACGCGGGCTGCGACGTCTGCGTCGTTGGTCAACACCGCGCCGCCCTCACCATAGGCGCCGAGGTTCTTCGAGGGGTAGAAGCTCGTGGCATTGGCAAGCCCCATGCTCCCTGTCTTTCGTCCCTTGTAACGCGCGCCGATCGCCTGCGCGCAGTCTTCGATGACCGGAATGCCGCGACTGGCGGCAAGCGCAAGGATCGGATCCATGTCGACCGGGTGCCCGTACAGATGGACGGGGATGATGGCTTTCGTCCTGGGCGTCACCGCCCGATCGAGCAGGCGCGGATCCAGTCCGCAGGTGCAGCGGTCCACGTCGACGAACACCGGCCGGGCGCCGGTATAGCTAATCGCCCAGGCGGTGGAAATCCACGTGTGTGCCACGGTGATCACCTCGTCGCCCGCCTGGACACCGGCCGCGATGAGCGCGCCGTGCAGCGCGGAGGTGCCGCTGTTCACGCACACCACGTGACCGATGCCGAGGTAGGACGCGAGTTCCGCTTCGAAGCGGGCGACCGCCGGCCCATTCGCGAATCCGTTTGCGTCGATCACGTCGCCGAGCCGCTGCACGACCTCCTCTTTCAAGGCGCGGGTCTGGTCACGCAGCGAGAAGAATGGAACGGCCATATGCCTCCCTCACGGTGAAGCCTGTCACCCGCGCCCCAGCGCGGCCTGCAGCAGGCTGCGAGCGATCCTGCCGATCTTGCGCGCCGACAGGTTCTTGAACACGAACCACAGTTTGCGCGGGCGCAGGTAGTAGGCGATGTATTCCCGGCTCTGTATCTTCTGCAGTTCCTTCAACGAGAGCGTCTGCAACTCGAGCGGCCCGCCCCGCTGCTTCGTGTACGCGCTCCAGTCGTCGCACACCAGGCGGTAGCCGCCTTCCCCTTGTTCCGCCATCGCGCGGACCCGCGTGCCGGGATAGGGGATCATGATGCCGACGTTCATCAGGTCCGGGTCGAGCTCCCGGGCGAAGGCGTAGGTCCTGCCGATCGATTCCCGCGTTTCGTTCGGGTGCCCGATGATGAAGTAGCAGCCGACCTTCAGCCCCGCTTTCTTCGCCAGCGCGACCGCCCGCCGGACCTGGTCGAGCGTGGTGCCTTTCTGCGTCTGCCGCAGGATCTCCGCGTCGCCGGTCTCCACGCCGAAGTCCACCTGCCGGCACCCGGCCTGCTTCATCCTCGCCAGCAGGTCTTCGGTGACCACGTTGACGCGTGTCTCGACGATCCAGCGGATGTGCGGGGCCAGGCCGCGGCGCACGATCTCGTCACAGATCTGCAGCCCCTGCGCGCGGTCGGCGGCGAAGGTCCCCTCGACGAAGAAGAACTCCGACGCGCCGAACGTCTTCATGTCGTACTCGAGCTCGTCCACGACCTTGACGGGATCGCGGTTGCGCAGGCCACGATAGGTCTTGTAACAGAAGTTGCAGCGGTGCGGGCACCCGCGCGCCGACAGGATGGCCAGCTCCAGCACCGGCCGGTTGATCTTCTCGCGCAGGTGCAGCGTCAGGATGCCGCGATACGCGTCGAGCGGAAACAGATCCCAGGCCGGGTACGGCAGCGAGTCGACGTCCTCGATCTGGTCCCGCGGATCGTTGACCACGATCTCGCCGTCCCGGCGCCAGGCGGCGCCGTTCACTCGCGCCGGATCGGTGCCCGTCACCAGGTCCAGCAGCGTCGCCTCGCCCTCGCCGCAGACGACGAAGTCGAGCGCGGCGCACTCACCCAGCGTCCGCGCGGGGAGCGCCGAGGCATGCGGCCCTCCGAAGACCGTCGTGATGCGCGGATCGATCGTCTTGGCGGCCTGGCACAGCCGGTAGGCTTCGTGGATTTCTTCGGTGAACGGGCCGACGCCGAGCACATCGGGGTGATAGTCCGCGATCGCCTGCGCGGCCGCGGCGTGATCGAGGTCGAGCGCCTTGCAGTCGAGAACCCGGACCTCGATGCCGTGCTGCCGCAGGTACGCGGCCAGGTACGCGAGGCCGATGCGTGCCCACTTGCTGCCGCTCTGCTTGAGATCTCTCAGCGCCGGCTCCGGCGGGACGGTCAGAAGGACTCGGGTCATAGGCCCTGATCACATCTCCACGCGCGTGCCGCCACACCCGAGCGATCGCGCCGCGGCTTCGAGCAGCCTCACGACCGTCAGGCCATCCGCCGCGCTGGTGAGCGGCTTCCTGCCCGACCGGACGCAATCGACGAAGTGCTGGCACTCGACCGCCAGCGCCTCGCGGTTGTCGATCTTCGGCGCCCACACGTCGCCCGTGCGGTAATCCACCAGCGTCTGATAGATGCCCTCCTGCGTCGTCACGGTCACGCCGCGGTCGTACACGCGCACCTTTTCGGTCGGTTCCATGTCGTTGTAGACGAGCATCTGCCTGGTGCCGCCGATGACCATCTGGCGGATCTTGACGGGCGAGAGCCAGTTGACGTGCAGGTGGGCCAGGAGGTTGTTCGGGAACTGCACCGTCATGTAGGCGACGTCGGCGTGGCCGCTGCCGGTGTGATCGGCGCCGATGGCCGACACGAAGCGGGGCCGCTCGGCGACCAGGTGCGTCAGGATGGCCAGATCGTGCGGCGCCAGGTCGGAGATGACGTCCACGTCGTGCTGGAACAGGCCGAGGTTGATGCGCACCGAATCCAGGTAGTACAGGTCCCCCAGGTCGCCCTTCTCCACGATCTCTTTGATCTTGCGCACCGCGCCCGTGTAGATGAAGGTGTGGTCCACCATCAGCACCACGCCCGCCTTGTCGGCGAGCGTCATCAGCTCCTCCGCCTCTTGGACGGTGCGCGTCATGGGCTTCTCGACGAGCACGTGCTTGCCGCGCAGCAGCGCTTCGCGCGCAAAGCCGTGATGCGTCGATACAGGCGTCGCGATCACCACCGCTTCCACGGATGGATCGTCGAGCACCTCGGCTGGCGTGGCGGCGACGCGCGCGAGGGGGTAGCGGCGCGCCACCAGGGCGCGGCGCTCCGGGCGCTGATCCACGCAGCACGCCAGCTCGACGCCCTCGATTTCCATGAAATTGCGGACGAGGTTCGGACCCCAGTAGCCGTAGCCGATGACGCCGATCTTCATGTGGTCCTCTGGCTCTGATGGAGCCACTGGATTTCGGGGGAAGGCATCGGGCGAAGGGAGGCCCGGGCGACCGCTCATCCTATCACGAGGCCGGCCTCCGGCCGAGTGGGTGCGGGGCGGGGACGGCCAAGCGCCAGCGACGAGCACGTCCGTAACAAGTCGGCCGCGGCCTCGGCCACGAGCGCCGGCTTGGCGCCCGTCGCTTTCCCGCTGCGGCGGGAATGGAACTCGACATCGCAGGCGACCAGCCGGTACCGGGCCCGCGCGGCGCGGACGAGGCGCTCGGCCTCCGAGAAGGCTCCCTTTGAGACGACGGGGAGACGGAAGCAGTCGGCGCGCCCGAGCTTGATCGAACCGGGATCGCCGACCGGCGATCCGAGCACCCGGACGGCGGCCGCGTAGATCCACGACACGAGGCGCCGATAGATCGAGTAGACCGCCCGCTTGTTGCGGCGGGTTCCCACGGCGAGATCGGCGCCGGCCTCGACCGCCTGCGCGAGCGGCACCATCGAGGTCATCGGCCATTGCCGGTCGGCACTGATGATGAAGATGTACTCGTGTCGCGCGGCGGCATACAGCGCGCGCAGGCTCGCCTCGATGCCTCGGTTGGTCGCGCGGTGGAGCACGCGCACGCGCGCGTCCCGGCTCGCGACGTTGCCGAGCACCCGGTACGTCTCGTCCTTCGAGCCGTCGTCGCACACGAGCACCTCGATCTCGCGCGCGACCCGCGGGCCGACCGAGAGCGCCTCGATCACGACGGACTCGATCGTGGACGCCTCGTTATAGGCAGGCACCACGATCGACAGGGCTGTCAGCACGCCGTTTCCTTGTCCCTCATCCTGTTCAATCCCGGCACCAAGGATCCGGTGCCCGCCCTCACCCGCCCCGGTCAATTCATGCGCCGGTAGATCCCGAAATCCTCGATCTGTTTCTCGAACCTGTACGACTCGAGCAACCTGGCGACGTCCGGCTGCTGCGGGAGGCGCTCGCTCGCGTCACCGAGCGCCGGCGGAGAGTACAGCCGTTCGAAGATCAGATACACCGGGCGTTTCATCGCGAGCTCCCGGGTGACCGATGCCAGATGGAAGCGCGGATCGGGAAAATCCCCCAGCACGTAGAAGTTGACCCGCAGGAAGCGATGCGCCGTGAGCCGATCGGCGGCGAAGTAGATGCCGGCGCCGTTGATGCCGAACAGGTAGATGAGGTCGTCCGGGTTCGTATGCGCACGCACGAACGCGGCGAGCTGGTCGTTTGCCCACGCCGAGTAGCCGCGTGCGTTCGCGAATCCGCCGAACGTCTGCAGGTACGCCTCGCGATCCGAGCGGCCCCGGAGCTGGTCGAGGTCGTCGCGGGCGGACCCGTACACCTTGGCCGGGTAGTGTCGCTGGACGAGCAGCGCGATCATCAGGACGGCGGCGACCAACGCAGCGAGGCGGCCGACGAGCCCGCGCCGCCCGGCGCCGGCAAACAGCCAGGCGGCCAGCACCGCGAGCGGCGCGAACGCCTGGATGAAGTAGGTCGGGAACAACCGCGCCCCGTTCGCCACGATTGCCAGCGCGGCCGCAGCGCCCCAGGCGATGGCAAGCGCGCAGACCGCGTCCAGGCTGCGCGAACGCAGCAGCTCCCAGGTCGCCACCAGCGCCCCGATGCCGCCTGCGAGCCACAGCGGGTCGGTCTTCATGCGCAGCCACACGGCCTTTGCAAAGTCGAGCGTGTAGCCGCGCAGGGTGAGCCCCTGAGACACGTACATCCGGTTGAAATCGACGAGCGCCACCCAGGCCTGCGGCAGCGCGCCCCGGCTCCACAGCCACACCAGCGTCGCGAGCGGCACGATCGCCGAACCAAGCGCGGCGATGACGGCAATGCGGACGACGCCGATTTCCGGCTTTCGCCGGTAGAACGCGACCCACAACAGCAGCGCCACGAAATACAGCCCGGCGTTTGGCTTGAACATCACCGCCGCCCCGGCGCACGCACCCATCCCGGCAGCGAACAGCGCGGTCCCACGGTGATGTCCCGTCCCACCATCGCCGATAAGGTGCGTCGCCGACCAGGCGGCCATCGCCACCAGCAGCGCGATGAACGTCTCGGCGACCGCGCGCTCGCCGATCCCGCCGTGTCGGTACAGCCACGCCGGCATCGTCAGCGTCGTGTAGAGCGCCGCGGCCACGATCCCCATCGCGACGCCGCCTACGCGGCGGACGATGAGGAAGAGAAGCAGGGCGGTGGCGGAAGAAGCCAGGATGTCGGCCCAAGCGACGGCGGCCGGCGTCCAGCCCAGCAGGCTGAACGCGGCGAGATACGCGATCGTCGTCCCCGGGGGCTTGTGGTCCCACAGGTCGACGTACAGCATCTGGCCGCGGGCGAGTCCGCGGGCGCTCGAGGCCCAGAAGCATTGATCGACGCCGAGCGGCTCGGCAATCGACGGAATGCGGATCGCCAGCGCCAGCCCCGCGACCAGGGCCAGGCCGATGAGGACGACCGTACGGGTGTTCGACCGATGGACGGCCGCTTCCTTGATCCTCGTCACGACTCGTTCGTCTTCGTCATCGCGCGATGCCCACCATGGGCCATGGTCCCCGCATGATACCCCAGCGATCGCGGCCTGGAGGGTGCCACTCGATCCACCCGTGCCGTCAACGCGTCCGCGGTTCCGGTCCGCTCGAGGCACCCGCACGGGCCATGAGACGCGCGGGCACGCCGGCGACGCGAGCACCGTCAGGAACGTCGCGCGTGACCACCGCTCCCGCTCCGACGAGCGCGTCACGGCCGATGACGACACCGCAGAGGATCACGGCGCCGCTGCCGATCGACGCTCCCTGTTTGACGACCGTCGCAACGACCGTCCAGTCGTCCTCGGTCTGCAGTTTCCCGCCCGCGGTGGCGCGCGGGTACTTGTCGTTGATGAACATGACGCCGTGGCCGACGAACACGTCGTCTTCGATCGTCACCCCTTCGCAGACGAAGCTGTGCGACGAGATCTTGCAGCGTTTCCCGACCTCGGCGTTCTTCTGGATCTCCACGAACGCCCCGATCTTCGTCCCATCGCCGACCGCGCAGCCGTAGAGGTTGACGAGCGCCGGGTGGAAGATCTGCACACCTTCTCCGAGTCTCACGCTGTCGGCTATCGGCACGTCTCACCTCTTCGGTTGCCGTCGATGGCCATGGCTTCCCGAGAACGATACCGCAAGGACCATGGAGATCCGGCCATCGGGGACTGTCGGTTATACCTCAGACTCGCCGCGGCGTTCCATCGACATCGCGAGCGGCGCCGTTGCCGGCGCGCCGCATCCCGTCAGGACTCGGCAGCACGCGCGTCGCTCCGGGGCACGCCCGACACCATGTTATAGTGTCGGCGCATCGCTTCTCTCACCAGGGAGCCGCGCATCTGGACACCGTTTCGGCCCGTTCCCCGTTGGTTGACGGGCGCCAATCGATGACCCGCGTGACGCCACAGGATCGGCTCGCGATGGTCCTGTACTTCGGCGTTGCCGTAGCCGTCGGCTTCGTTGATTTCAGGGTCAGGCCGGGCAACCTGCAGACCTACCCGGTCACCCAGTACATCCCGGGAGTGCTGAACGGCACGTACGGCGCCCCCGCCAGCTACCGGGTCCTGGCCCCATTCCTCATCGATCTCTTCACGCGCACCACCGGCGTCGATCCACTCATCGGCTTCCTCGTCACGAGGTTGGTCTTCATCTACGCCGCGCTGGTCGCGCTGCACGCCTACGCGCGGCACTGGTACTCGCCCGGGGCCGCCGTTGGCGGCACGCTCGGCGTCGCGGCCCTGCTCCCACTGACCTGCACGAACGGCTGGGCGAACCCGGACAGCTTCCCGGAGCTCTTCCTCTTCACGCTCGGCTGCCTGCTCATCGCGCGCAGGAACGACCTGCTGTTCTTCTTCGTCCTCGTCGTCGCGACATTGAATCGCGAGACGGCGGCGTTCCTGGTCGTCCTGTGGGCGTGTGACCGGCTGCCGGGAAACTGGTCGCGCGCAAATCTGGCGCGACTGGCCGGCTACGCGTTCACCTGGCTCGCGGTGTACGCCGGGCTGCGCTGGATCCGCGGCTTCCAGTCGTACGAGTACCTGATGCTGTGGCAGAACCTGGACGCCTTCAAGCCGGTGCCGCCGGGCTACGACCCGTACCGCCGTGTGTTCGGGTACTTCTGGCTGGTGTTGCTGGTGGTCCCGACCTGGCTCGCCGTGCGCGCCAGCCGGGCGCCGGGCGTCCCGACGTTCATCAAGCGGCTGGTTCCCGTGGCGGCCGCGTGCGTCCTCGTCTGCTTTCTCATTTCGAAGGTGATCGAGGCGAGGATCTTCGTGCCGATGTTTCCGCTGCTGCTGCCCGGCGTGATGTGGATCTTCGCACAGCCGGCCGCCGCCGACGCCGAAGTCCCCCGCTCGATCGGCCGCGGGTGACGCCCGCTCACGCGAGACTGGGTTGTTCCTCGCCCGTCCCCTGCACGTTCGCCGGCGCCTGCTCGAGCTGTGCCGCCTTCCAGAACGCCGCAACCGCCACGCCGTAACAGGCGAATCCTGCCCAGAACGCCGTCGAGATCGTCCACGTCATGGCGATGGCCACCGTCAGGACCGAGGCCAGCACGGACGTCGCGCCGTTTGCGCCCCACAGCCACGGCGTCAGGGCGGGCGCGCGTCGGGCGGCGACCTTCATACCGAGCGGAAACGCCATCCCCATGAAGAGGCCGAGCGGCATCAGGATCGCCACCGCCACGACGATGCGGACGGCGGTAGGCGAACCCTCGAAGGACCGCACGAGCAACGGCGTCACCGCGCCGAACACGACGAGCAGGACCAGCAGCGTACCCAGGCGAATGACGCCCGAGCGTCCGGCCTGCGACCCGTCCACGCGCTCGGTCAGGTAGCTGCCGACGCCGCTCGAGAGCAGCAGCGAGAACAGCACGACCGACAGCGCGTAGGTGGGATGGCCGAGGACGATGATCAGGCGCTGCATCTGCGACGTCTCGACGAGCATGAAGCCGAGGCCGATGGCGGCGAAGAACGCCAGCAGCCAGCCGTTGCCTTTCACCGGCATCGTCTTCGACGCGATGCGCAGCGGCACGAAGATGCAGAGGACCGTCAGCGACAGCACCGACGCGAGGAGCGCGCCGAGCACGAAGACCGCCTGCGTATTCAGGTTGCGCACGCTCGGCGGCATGACGCTCCATCGGAGGATGTCGCGCAGCCGCAGCATGTGGAAGAAGAACGGGCTGTCGTCGGTGGGCGCGGCGATGTTGAGCGGGAAGGCGTCGATGAAGGGTTGCAGATCCCGACCGGACGCGATGCGCGCGAACGTCCCGTCCAGCGCGAAGCGCGGGCTGAGCGCCACGTCGAAGCCCTGCGCGCGCGACACTTCCTCGAGGCGATCGAGGTCGGCCGGCGAGAATGGCTGCCGGGAGACGAGGATCGTGCCGACGCCGGAATTGGTCGCGTTCTCGGGCGTGCCCCGGCGCCGTTGCACCGCCATGTTGCGAATGATGACGATGTTGTTGCGCGGATTGTCCACGCCCAGCTGCTTCAGCGACGTCGCCGCCAGCGCCACCAGCCGATAGACCTCGGCGGGCTGATCCGCCATGTACCAGCGCGACACGCTGAGCACCCCGCGATCGGTCAGGTGCGTCAGGAAGATGCGCCAGGCGTCGGTCGTGTAGAGGGAGTTCTCGGTGAGCACGAAGGCGCCGGCGGCGGTGGCCGCCCACGTGTCGATGAGCGAGATCTGGATGACGTCGAACCGGTGGTTCTCGCGCGCGATATAGCTGCGCGCCTCGTCGTTGACGAAGCGGACGCGCGGGTTGCGATCGAGGTGCCCGGTGAAGTCCCCGAACCGTCCGTTCAGCGTCGCGATGATGTCCCTGTTCAACTCGACGCCCACGACCGACTTCGCGCCGAACGCCAGGGCCGAGAGGATGTCGCGTCCGCCGCCGGTGCCCACCACGAGGACCTGGCCGTCGGGCCGGATGTGGTAGCCGATGTTGGTCGCGTCGAACTTGAGGAAATCGAGCGTGTCGAAGGTGCCGTCGAACCGGGTCATCACCGTGCCCGCGCTCACGTCGATGTCCATGTGCAGTTGCTTCACCGTCCGGTCGGCGGGATACCGGGCGCTGAGGCCCCACGTGTACGGCGCTTCCTGCTGATCCTGATTGCCGTTCACCCGCACGCGCGAGTACGAGTTCCATTTCTCGTAGAGCGGCCGCGCTTCGAGCTGCCCCTTGATGTAGAGGATGCGCAACACCGGGAACTGCTTCCACACGAAGACCGTGTGCACCGCCGAAAAGAGCGCCAGCAGCAGCGTCGTCGCGACCGCGAACCGTTTCAGCGCGCGGGAACCGGAGTCGAGCGCCAGGAACACCGCGCCAACCCCGGCCAGCGAGGCGACGACGAAGACCGACGTTGCGGCGTCGGTCACCTCCAGCACGAAGATCAGGAGCACACACCCGAGCGCGGCCCCCGCCAGGTCGGCCGCATACACCTGGCTCACCTTGCTCGTGAACCGGGTCAGCGCCAGCGAGACACAGATGCCGCTGACCGCGAACGGCACGGCGATGACCGCGTAGGTGAAGACGATCGCGTAGAGCGCGACGATCGAGGGCTGGATGCGGAACGGAATCGAGAGTTGCGTGAGAAAGCTGAGAACCAGGGCCCAGGGAAACGCCACGGCCGCCCGGGCGAGGAGCCGCTTCGTGCGCTCGTTTGTGAAGGTGCGCGGGCTCAGGAAGACCGCGAGGGCGCCGACGGTCATCCCGAACATCGCCACCGAGATGGCGACGAACGCGAAATGGTAATACATGGTGACGCTGAAGATCCGCGTGAGCAGGACCTCGTACATCAGCGTCGCCAGCGCGACCATGAACACGCCCGCGTAGGTGTGTCGACTCGGAACCAGTACGCTCTCGATCGTCTTCACCGCGCCCTCTCCTTCACGCCACCAGGTGCACGCGCGCCCCTTGCCGCATTCGCGCCCGGCTCAGCCGTGCCAACGCAGGCGAAGCAGTATATCCGGGAATCGCGCGGACGCCTGCCGGGCCCGAGTCCGGCCCGGGCCTCGAACAGCCGGACCCCAAGCTCGTCAATCGTATGGGCCAGGATGAGCCTCTGCGTCGCGAAACTGCACCGAAAGATAGCCGATTCGCCAAGGTCAGGCGTTGAACCATCGGCCGAATTCAGCTACCCTAATGGCTCAGGCGCCCCGAACCGATAGGCAACGAGGGGCTCTGAGCCCTGTGCGCAATCCCAGCGGCGCATGGCAGCCGATCGATTCACGCCTCCCACCCCAGGGTCCGACTCGAGTTCGCTCCTAGACACCGGCCCGATTCGGGCCGATTCGAGGATTGTGATTATGTCGCGTTCCATCCGCACCTGGTTCATGCCTGCGCTGCTCGCCGTGCTGCTCGTCGCCTCCGCGACGCCCGCCCTCGCCCAGCTCAGCATGGTGACGGCATCACACGACATCTTCCGACTGGGCGGCGTGGGGGTGAACAAGTACTACGCCGCCTACGACAGCGTGAACCAGGTCTACATGGCCGTGTTCGACGGCACGCCGGCGAGGGCGGTCATCCTGAACAAACAGGGCACCGTCATCCTCGGACCATTCGGCGTCACGGACACGCAGGAATCGGCCCTCTGCTCGCCAGGCTGCCTGGCGGGCTTCACGCGCGTGGACTTCGGCGGACCGCCGGACAAACCGCGATTCCTGCTCACCTACACCGTGCTCGAACCACCGGGGCCCAGCGCAAACAACCCAAGGCGCGCGCGCCTGATCGATTACCACGGCGGCGTGCCGGTCATCGGCCCGCCGATCACGATCGCGAACCTGCCGGGGGGAAATTGGATCGACAGCGACTATGCGCAGTCCGTCTGGACGGGACAGCAGTTCATCGTTGGATGGAGCGTCCCGGCGGGCACTGCGTTGCCGGTCTCTTTCGTCGCAGCCATGGACATCAACGGGAACTTCACAGGGGCGGCAGCGGCACTCGGTGACGGCATCTCGGACGGGATTCAGAAGCCTGCAGTCGCGTGTGACGCGGTAAGCAACGTCTGCCTCGCGACCGGCTTTGGCTGGGACGTGCCGCACTACCCGAATTACAAGGGCGACTCGTGGGCACGGATGTTCAACGCGCAGACCCTTGCTACGACCGGTACGAATGTGTTCTACCTGGATGACCAGTCGGGGTACATGGCGAACCAGCACGTCGTCTTCAACAAGAAGACGGGGCAGTTCCAGACGTCCTGGGAACGGGCGATGAACTACATCGACTTCCGGCTGGTCAACACCGACGGTACGATGGGCCCGCTCGACCTCACGAAGAGCCTGGGGCCCCATCTGGGCCAGATCCAGCTCAGTTACAACGGCGGGACCCAGACGACGCTGCTGGCGTTCAAGGACAACACGGACGCCTGGGCCGTCGAACTCAACGACCAGGGCTACGTCTCGAGCATCTACTCCTCGATGCGTATCACCATTCCGACGCTCGCCAATACGGACGGCAGCGGCGGCGACTATTACTCCGCGACACTGTATCCGATACCAGCGGCCAACGAAGCCGATGCGCAATGGCTCGTCGGCTATGCGTCCATGAGCAGGGCCGGCCGCGCGGCGGTGATTGCCGGCGCGGCTGCGGTTCCCAATGTCTCCCGCGTGTCGCCCGCGTCCGGGCCCCTTGCGGGCGGGACGGTCGTCACGATCAACGGCAGGGGCTTCAAGGCAGGAGCAACCGTGATATTCGGCGCCACGGCAGCCACCGGCGTCACCTTCGTCAGCGGTTCTCAGATCCAGGCCACGGTGCCGGCGACGGTAACCCCGGGAGCGGTGGCGGTGACTGTTACGAATCCGAACGCCACCGTGCTGACGCTCGCGTCCGCATATACGTACTTCATTCCCGTTACGCTGACGGTGACGGTTGTCGGCAACGGCACGGTCACGGCCGGCGGCATCACCTGTCCGGGGACGTGCAGTGCCACGCTGCCCATCGGAACAACCGTCACCCTCGCGCCGGTGCCTGCCTCCGGATACGTTTTCGCGGGATGGAGCGGCGACGCGGACTGTCTGGACGGCGCGCTCAGCATGGCTGCATCGACCACCTGCGGCGCCAGGTTCATCCTCGACCGAGGGGCAGATTTCAACGCCGATGGCAGCGCAGATATCGTGTGGCGCAACCGCAGGACGGGCGCGATCGTTGTTTGGTTCATGAGCGGTGCCGGTTATGTTGGCTACCAGAGTGTGCCCAGCGCGCTCAGCACCGACTGGCGGATCGCGGCGGTCGGTGATTTCAATCGCGACGAGCGACCGGATCTCCTGTGGCGGAACAGCGCGACCGGCGAGAATCAAATCTGGTACAACAACGGCGATGGAACGTTCACGGCGGCCACCGTGTCGACCGTCGCGGATCTGGACTGGAAGATCGTGGGCGCGGGCGATTTCAACGGGGACGGCAAGCTGGACATTCTCTGGCGAAACTCGCTGACCGGCGAGAACATCGTCTGGTACATGGACGGCGCGACCGAGCTGAGCGCTGACCACCTACCCGCGGTGGTGGACTCGAACTGGCGCATCGTGGCGGTGGCGGATTTCAACGGCGACGGTAACCCAGACGTGGTCTGGCGCAACACGGCCACGGGCGAAAACCTCATCTGGCTCATGAACGGAAAAGCGTTCATCGGTTCGATCCGCCTGAACTCAGTGTCGGACATGAACTGGGCGATTGCGTGCGCAACAGACTTCAACGGCGACGGGAAACCGGATCTGTTGTGGCGGAACCAGGCTACGGGCGAGAACATCGTCTGGTTTATGAACAACGGCATCTACGTTGGCTACGGCCGGGCGCCGGGCATCGCGGGCCCGGACTGGGACATCATGAAGCCATCGGAAAAGGCCTGCGCGGGGCCCTCGGATGTGAACTGTGACGGCAGCCCGGACATCGTCTGGCGCAATCCAGCGACGGGGGCGAACCGTGTTTGGTACATGAACGGCGAATCGATCGTGGGCTCCGTCGCTCTCGACAGCGTGCCCGGTACGGACTGGCGGATTATCGGAACGGCCGATTTCAACGGCGACGGCACGCCGGATGTGTTCTGGCGCAACATCGCGACGGGCGAGAACATCATCTGGTACATGAAGGGGCACGCGTACGCCGGTTACGCAGAAGTGCCGGGCGTGATCGACCCCGCGTGGCAACTGGTCGCGATCGCGGACGTCAACGGCGACGGCAAGCCGGACCTGGTCTGGCGCAATGCGGTCACGGGCGAGAATCTCGTGTGGCTGATGAACGGGAGCACCTACACGGGCTACGTGCGCCTCCCGACGGTGTCAGACCTCAACTGGACGATCGCTGGTGCGGCCGACTTTAACGGCGACGGGAAGCCAGATCTGTTCTGGCGGAACCAGTCGACCGGGGAGAACGTCGTCTGGTTCATGAACGGCGCCACCTACTTGAGCTACGCCTCGGTGCCAGGCATCGTGAACACGAACTGGCAGGTCGTGGCGATCGCCGACTACAATGGCGACGGCAAACCTGATTTGCTCTGGCGGAACAAGACGACGGGCGAGAACCTGATCTGGTACATGGTCGGGACGTCTTACTTAGGCTACGGCATCATTCCCAGCGAAACCGATACGAACTGGAAGATCGGGCCGGGACTTAGATAGCGTGCCACCATTCTGGCGCCGATCGGCGCGCCTGAGTCATCGCGTCCGGACGGTGTAGACGCCCCGAGGTCACTGTGTGCCTCCGCCGCGCTATCCCGCCCGGACGTCCTCATCCATCATTCCGCCCCAAGGCGATGCCGTCGTGCATAGGAAGGCCCGCATGAAGCAATTGGTTTTGGTGTCATTAGCGGTCTTGTGCGTTGCGGCGGCCGCGGCGGCGCAGCCGTCTCCCGGTGGCGAGGCCGCGCACCAGATTGCCCTCGCGCGTGCCGCGCTGGCGGCGGGTCGCGCAGACGAAGCCGCGGCCGATGCCGACCGCGCACTGGCAATCGCTCCCCGAAACCGTGCCGCAGTTGACGTCAGAATCCAGGCGGCGTTCGCGCAAGGCAAGCCGCAGGACGCCTTCCGTGTGTACGATTCGCTGATCAGCCGGCCGGCCGATCACGACGTTCGCCTCCTCGCCGAGATTTCGACCGGATTGCTCGACCAGATTGTGCGGGCTGGCAGTCCGAACCCCGATCTCGGCGCCGAGGCCCTGTACCGGCTGGCACGCCACGGCAGCGAACCGTCGCGGCAGGAGCTGCAGCGAAGGATGGCGTCGGCGACAAACGAAGGCGCCGCGCTTCCGATCCGGGTGGCGCTGGCCCGCCTGGGCGACGCGCAGGCAACGGCGTGGTTCGCGGCCCGCGCAGCCCAGCCGGACGATCCGGAGTCAATTCGCACGTTCGCAAATCTCAAGCTCGTGAAGCAGGCGAACGTCCTGGTCCCGCTGTTGTCGAGCGGAAATCCGAGCGTCCAGGCGCTTGCCGCCGGCGCGCTCGGCCGGCTCGAGTATCGTCCGGCGCTGCCGCAACTGCGGACGCTGCTCCAGAGCGAGCAGCCGGCGGTGAGGATGTACGCCGCGATTGCGGTCAAGCGTCTTGGCGACCCGTCGGGAGACGCCGGCGTCGCCGCGATGCTCCAGAGTCCGATTCCGCAGCTGCGCCTCATGGCTGCCGAAGCCTACCAGACCTCGGCCACCACGCAGTGGGTGGCGCCCGTGCGCGAACTGCTCAGCGATCAGAGCGAGACGACCAGGCTTCGGGCGGCCGAGATGCTGGCCTGCTGCGACAAAGTCACCGCGCGGGCGGCGCTCGTCACCATGCTGGACAGCGCAATCGTGCGCCTCGAGGCGGCGCGTATTCTCGAAGACAAGGCCCTGGCCGACCCCCCGCTCATTCGCCGGTTGCTCGGTGACGCCGACCCGTGGGTTCGCATGTACGGGGCTGGCGCGGCGCTCGATGCCGCTTCGGTGGCGTCGGCCGCTCCAAAACGCACTCCTCCCGCGTTCCTGAAGTAGAATCACGCGCGATGCCTGATACGGCCGGGCTGCGAGGGGGCGAGTACGCCCTGCGCGGCGATTACCACCGCACGCCGGACGAGAGCTGGGAGTACGCCCCGACCTACGCCGCCAAGCTGCGGTGGGTGCGCGCGCAGCTCGATCGCCTGCCCGCGGGCAGCCGCGTGCTCGATGTCGGCTGTGGCGAGGGCGTGCTCGTCGACGAGTACGCGGGGCGCCTCGCAATCGAGGGTGTCGATGCCAATTACGCATCCGAACGTGTGCGACAGGCATCCGTGCTCGATCTGCCGTTCGCGGCGGCCACCTTCGATTGCGTGCTTTGCCTGGACGTCCTCGAGCACCTTCCGCACGGCGACCAGCCGCGCGGTCTGACCGAGATGCGCCGTATCCTCAAGCCGGGCGGACACGCGCTGTTCTCGCTGCCGAACCTCGCACACCTGCAGTCCAGGTTCCACTTCCTGCTGCGCGGGCGGCTGATCCGAACCGCCAGCGAGCACAAGCACCCTGGCGATCGCCCGATCGAGGAGTACGTGCGGATGTTGAAGGCGTCGGGGTTCGTCGTCCTCGAGCGCCGCGGAGTGTTCCCTACCGTCCCCGTCGTCACCCGCCTCATCCGTCGTCATCCCGCGCGCCTGGCGTGGCTCCACCGCGTCCTGACACGCGTGCTGCCGGTGCCGGGCTGGTGCTTCCTCAATCTCGTCCTGGCGACGACCGACGTTCGGGGCTGACGTGTTTCACAAGCTCAAGACGTTGTCGCTCGATCTCATCGTCTACGGGATGGGCGACGTCGCCGTCCAGGTCGTCGGCTTCCTGCTCCTCCCCCTCTTCACGCGCATTCTGAAGCCGGCCGATTATGGCGTGCTCGCGCTGCTCGTCACGGTCGAACTGGTCGCGAAGATCGTGTTCCGCTTCGGTGTCGATGCCTCGTTCATGCGGCTGTACTACGACTGCCGCGACCAACGCAGCCGCCAGCAACTGGCCAGTACCATCTTCCTGTTCCTCTTCGTGGTGAACGGCGGGATCCTCGCCTTGCTCCTGGCGGGCAGCCGGATTGTGGCCTATCACCTGTTCGGCGGCGACGGCTACGGCCTCCTGCTGGCAATCGTGCTCGTCAACACGTTCGTCGGCGGCTTCTTCTTCATCCCGTTCCACGTCCTGCGCATCGAGGGCCGGTCGCTCCAGTTCACCACGCTGACGTTCTCGCGCGCGGCCTCGACGACCATCCTCCGCGTGCTCTTCATCGCCGTCCTGCGCCTGGGCGTCCTCGGCTTCGTCCTGGCCGACGTCATCGTCACGCTCGCACTCGCGCTGGTGCTGCTCCCGCGGTTCCTGCACCTCGTCCGGCCCGTGTTCTCGTTCGAGGTCCTGCGCGACGCGCTGCGCTTCGGGGTGCCGCGCGTTCCGCACGGCGTCGCGCAGCAGATCATCGGCCCGGGCACCGACCCCGCCCTGCTGCGCATTTTCCTGCCGATTTCCGATCCCGCCGCGCGCGACGCGAAGATCGGCATCTACAACATCGGCGCGACGTTCGGCGTGACGCTGAAGCTGTTCCTGAGCGCCTTCGAGTACGCGTGGGCGCCCTTCTACTTCGCGACGATGAAAGAGGCGGATGCGAGGCGGACGTTCAGCCGGGTGACGACCTACGGCATTGCCGTCCTCGTGCTGATGACGGCCGGCCTGTCTGCGGTCGCCTTGGATCTGATCCGCGGCGCGACGGCACGCGAGTATGTCAGCGCCGCCCGCGTCGTCCCGTGGATCGCCATCGGCGTCACATTCCAGGGCGTGTACCTGCTGACCTCGATCGGCTTGAACATCACGAAGCACACGGAGTACTACCCGGTCGCCACCGGCCTCGCCGCCGGCGTCAATATCGCCTCCAATGCGTTGCTCATCCCGAGGTTCGGCATCCTGGGCCCCGCGTACTCCAACGTCATCTCCTACGCGGTCCTCGCACTGGTGTCGCTGTATTTCTCCCGGCGCTTCTACCCGATCGCCTACGAATGGGGCCGCCTCGGTCGCGTGGTGACGGCTGGCGTCGCGGCCTACCTGCTGGCCAGCCTGCCGTTGCCCACGCACATGTATGCGCCACTCGGCGTGCTCGTGCGCGGCTCGATCGTGCTCGCGGCATTCCCGGCGTGCCTGACCGTCACAGGCTTCTTCGAGCCCCGCGAACTGGTGCGACTGCGCATGCTGGTGCGCCAGATGCGATCCGTCCGGGCCGCGAAGAAGAAGGTCGAAGAAGAAGAGGAAGCGGCGATGGCGGCGGGCGGACCGGGAGCGGGCGACGCGTGAGGTTGCGCGAATCGTCGCTCGTCGTGCTGTTGATGAGTTGCCTGACCGTTGCCGTGCTGTACCCGCAGGTTCGCCACCTCGGGTCGGTGGCCCGGGGCTCGCCGGATCCGATCTTCTCCACGTGGCGAATCGCCTGGATTGCGCATCAACTCCCGCGCGACCCGCTCCATCTCTACGACGCGAACATCTTCTTTCCCGAGAAACGGACGCTCGCCTACAGCGACGCCATGCCGCTCACGGGAGCCGCCGCCGCGCCGTTCATCTGGCTGGGTGCCTCGCCGGTCCTCGTCTACAACCTCTTCGTGCTCGCCTCGTTCGTGCTCGCCGGCACCTTCATGTACCTGTTCGTGCGGTCGGTGCTCGGCCGCTCCCTGCCCGCCGTGGTCTCGGCGGTGGCCTTCGCGTTCTATCCCTTCCGCTTCGAGCACTACATTCATCTCGAGCTGCTGTCCGCCTTCTGGATGCCGCTCGTCCTGTGGGCGTTGCATCGCACGGTGACCCACGGGCGACTGCGTGACGGCCTGCTCACGGGGGCAGCGCTCGCCGCGCAGTACCTCTCGGGCGTGTACTTCGGCATGTTCCTCGCGTGCTACCTCGTTCCGGTCGGCGGTGTCCTGGCGCTCGGCTGGGGACGCGTGAGGTCGAGCGTCAGGCCCTTGCTCGCCGGTGCGGCGCTCGCCACCGCGCTCATCGTGCCGGCGAGCGTGCCGTATTTCCAGGTGCGGCAGACGCTCGGCGAGCGACCCGCCAGCGAGGTGGAACAGTTCAGCGCCGTGCCGCGGGACTACCTCGTGCCCTACGCAGAAGACGTCGCGTATGCGCCGGTGGCGGGCACGAGCAGGTTGGATGGCGAAACACAGCTGTTTCCAGGGTTCCTGATCGTGTTGCTGGCATGCCTGGCCATGTGGCCGCCGCTGGGGACCGTGCGCACCGCGTACCTGCTTGGTTTCGTCCTCGCGTTCGAGATGTCACTCGGCAGTCACGGGTACCTGCAGCCGTTTCTCTATCACTGGGTGACGCCGTTTCGCGGCCTCAGGGTGCCTGCTCGCTGCTCGATGCTCGGAGGTCTGTCCCTGGCTATCCTGGCCGGCTACGGTGCGTCGAGGCTCGGCGCGCGCCTCACGAGCCCGAGGGCGAGGGTCGCGCTCGCCGCCGTCCTGTGCGCAATCATCCTGTTCGAGTCACGGCCGACTCTTGCGCTGCAACCCGTCCCCGCGCCACACCCCGTCTATCAGTGGTTCACGGGGCGGCCTCCCGCCGCGGTCGTCGAATTTCCGGAGTATTTCCCGGCCGGCGAGCGCTACATGTACTTCTCGACGTTTCACTGGCAGCGGCTCGCCAACGGCTACAGCGGCAATATTCCCGAGTCCTACCGAACGCTGCATCGCGCGATGGCTCACTTCCCGGATGACGCGTCGGTTCGCCTGCTGTGGTACCGCTCGATCGATTACCTGGTCGTGCACGAGGAGTTCTACGGCAGCGCTCTCTATGCCGACGTCGTCGAGCGCATGAAGCGATGGCCATCCCTGCAAGAGGTCAGTCGCGCCGATGACGGGCGTTTCGAGGCGCGCATCTATAGAGTTGTCCGGTGATGCCGGAGCATCCGGCCAGGAACGACCGAGGCCCGTGCGACCAGCTCGTCCGTTGGGATGCACCCGGCAGTGCGACAAGATACAATATCGGCGCCTCGACTTCTCTCAACACGCTCGAATGAACCTCGTTCAACGCATCCGCGAATCGGTGGTGGCGCGCCTCCACGGCGTGCCGGTCGCCCAGCGACTGCACGCGCGCTGGCGGCGGCGGCGCTATGAGCGGCGGATCGCCGGCTTCCTCGCCGCGCGCGATGGTCGAGCGAATCGCCTGCCGCAGGGCGTCGTCTACGAGGCGACGATGCGGTGCAACCTGCGCTGCGAGTTCTGCTACGTGGGCGAGCTGCTGAACGTCGAAGGCCAGAAGCCCGAAGAGTTGTCGCTCGATGCGTTGCGCCGCGCCTTTCCGGAGCAGGCCGGCCTGGAAGTGAGCCTGACGGGCGGCGAGATCTTCGTCCGGAAGGACATCGGCGACATGCTGGACCTGTTCCGCGCCAAGGGCTACACCTGCGGCTACCTGACGACCAACGGCACGCTCATCGACGAACCTCGTGCGCTCGCGCTCGCGGACCTGGCGCGGACCGGCTTTCTGAAGCACATCAGCGTGTCGATCGACGGGCCCGGCAAGCTGCACGACGCGGCGCGCGGCGTGCCAGGCACGTTCGCGCGGACGGCCGCCGGGTTGCACCGCCTGCAGGCCGCCGCCGCCGCGACGGGCGTGCCGCTGCGCGTCAGCATCAACACGACGATCTCCCGCCAGAGCCTCGAGGCGCTCGACCGCATGGTGGACGTGGCGTCGGAGCTCGGCGTGGACGCAATCGGCGTGAATCACCTGATGTTCGCGACGCCGGAGGAAGTGAACGAGACGGTCCGGCTGCTCGGCTGCGACGCGTCGGCGATCGCGACGTTCGTGACGGCCGATCCTGGCCTGGCGCCGGAGGAGGTGCGGGCCCAGCTCGGGGCCCTGGCCGCCCGCTGCCGCGCGCGCTCGATTCGTTTCGACGTCCGCCCGAAGGTGAGCCCGGAACTCTTCGAGCGCTATTACACGGCAAACGCGCCGCTCGCCGGCCGGTGCCTCTACCCGTTCCTGCACGCGCGGGTGGGCTTCAACGGCAAGATGTACTTCTGTCCGTTCATCCGCATCGAAGTCGGCGACCTCACGAAGACGCCGCTCGAGCAGATCTGGAACGGCCCCGGCTACGTCGAGCTCCGCCGCAACCTGGTCGAGCAGCATCTGTTCCCGGTCTGCCGGCGCTGCTGCAAGGTCGAATTGGAACGCGCATGGTAGGTCGAGCCATTCTGCTCATCAACCCGCCGCTTGTCGGCGGGATTGCCTTCACCCGCCAGGGGCGCTGCCAGGAGCGCCAGGAAACGCTGGGGACGACGAAGCCTCCGTACTCCCTGGCGCTGCTCGCCGCGCTGCTCCGCGAACAGGGCCGCACGTTCCGCCTGATCGACCAGACAGGCGAGCGGATCGGGACCGAAACCGTGATCGAGCGCCTCGACCGGGAGGGCTTCGAACCGACGCTCATCGTCTTCTGCAGCACCGTGCCGACGCTCGACGCTGACGTCGTCGAGATGACGAAGCTGAAGCGCCGCTTCAACGCGCCGCTGGTGTGCTTCGGACCGCACGCGGCCTGCGCGCCGGTCGAATCGATGGAGCGCGCCCCGGACGTGGACGCGATGATCGTCGGCGAGCCGGAAGATGCGGTGCTGGCGCTGGTCGATCTCGACTCGTTCGAACACGCCGACCGCGTGCCGTCGCTCATTGTTCGGCGCGGCGGCGCGCTGGTGCCGCATCGTGAGCGCGGCAGCTTCACCGGCTTCCTCGACATGCCGTTCCCGGCGTGGGACCTGCTGCCGCTGGCCCGCTACCGGCTGCCGCTCGTGACGAAACCGTACCTGCTCGTCGAGACGAGCCGCGGGTGTCCGTACGCGTGCGACTTCTGCGTCGTGCCGTTTTTCCACGGCCACAAGTTCCGGGAACGCAGCGCGCAGCGCCTCGTGGATGACATCGAGCGCGGTCATCGCGAGCTCGGCATCGAGTACTTCTACCTCTGGGGCGACACCGTCACGCTCAACGCGAAGAGCTTCTCGGACTTCTGCGACGAGCTCGTCGCGCGGCGGCTGGACGTAAAGTGGTTCGCAAACGCGAGGGCGGACAACCTGCAGGATCCGGCGTTCGTCGAGCGGCTCCGGCGCGCGGGCTGCTGGATGCTCTCGATGGGCGTCGAATCCGGATCGGACGACACACGCCGCGACATGATGAAACGGCTCGAACACGAGAAGATCGGCGTCGCGTTCAGGAACCTGCGCCACGCGGGAATCAAGTCGTTCGGCTTCTTCATCTACGGGTATCCCGGCGACACCGCCGAGTCGATGGCGAAGACGACCGACTACGCGATCGAGCTCGACGCCGATTTCGCGAACTTCTACCCGGCGGTGCCGTACCCGGGCACGCCGATGTTCGAGAAGTGCAAGCGTGACGGCCTGCTCACAACCGACGACTGGACGAGGATGGAGTACAGCTACTACATCCTGCGCGGTAACGGCCTGGACGAACACGCCGTGATGCAGGCGTTGAACCGGGCGAGGCGTCGGTTCTTCCTGCGGCCGTCGTACCTGGTCCGCCATCTCGGCGAGATCCTGCGGATCGTAGCAACCGATCAGCGGCTGGTGTTCGAGCTGGCGTGGAGAATGCTGTTCGGCAAGGCCACAACTGCCCCGCCGCCCGCGGGCCGGACCGCAGTGGCGCCGGACGGTTCAGGTCGATGATCTCGGATCGGCCAGCGGCCGGAAGCGACATCGAGGCCCGACCACGGCCACGCGTCGGCTTCGATCGGGTCCGCGCCTTCCCATGGAGCAACGTCGAAGCACGGGCCCTGCAGGCGGCAACATGCGTCGTGGTGGTCGCCACGGTGGCGGCCACGCTCTTTCATGCCTGGTATGCCATTGCCAGCGGGTGCTACGTCAACTACGTCAGCGGCGTCTGGCTCGCACTGGCGAGGGATCTCAGTCACGGGACGTTCTATCGTGACCTGGTCAGCGATGCGGGATACGGGGGCACCCGGTACTTCCCGTTGTTCTTCTCCCTGATCGCGCTGCTCCTTCGAGCCGGCGTCGCGCCGCTCGCCGCGGGTCAAGCGGTCAGCGTCGGCTCTGCCGTTCTCCTGGCGATCGGACTCATCTTCCTGCTGTACCGCGTCGTGCGGGTGGCACCGGCGATGGTCGCGCTGCTCACGACGTTCGCGCTCGCCCCGTACTTCCTGCAACAGACCGTGTTTGCCATCCGCTGCGACATCCTCGCCGTGGCGCTGAACGTGTGCGGCCTCGCCGCGGTGTTCAGATCGCATCGGGAGCGTGTCACCGCCTGGCTGGCTGTTGCCGCCCTGTTCTTCACGCTCGCCCTGGCCACCAAGGTCACCAGTGTCTACGGCGTGGCCACCGCGCTCATCACGCTCGCCCTTGCACGTCGATGGAGGCAGGCCACGTGGCTGCTGCTGCTGACGGGGACGGGCTTCGCGGTCTGCCTCGTATCAGTGGATTGGCTGAGCAGCGGGCGGGTGTTCGAGTCGTTTCGCGTCTGCGCGCTCGGGGGCAGCACGCTGGCCGGCACCGTGCGCAACGCCTTTTCCGCGTCGATGAGGCTGGCCCCGGTTGGTGGCTCGCGGACCCTGACCGCGGTCCTGGCGACGGCGACGCTCGCCTGGGGACTCCAGCTGCGGGCAGGCTGGCGGCAGATGCCAACCGTCCTGTTCGCCGTCACCTGTGCCATGACGATGCTGGTGCTCGGATCACCGGGCACGGTGCCGGTGAACCAGGTCGCCGATGTCCACGTCGCGTCGGTCGTCGTGATCGGAGCGTGCCTGCGCGATCGCGCGCGCATACGCACGGCAGCGGTCGCCGTGGTGCTCGCGCTCATGCTCGTCGCGGCCTACCAGGATGTCGGAAGGGTGACCAGACAGCGCCTCGGGGTGCTCGCGCACACGCTTCCGGCCGAGCGCCGTGATCTCCTGGCGATCATCGGTTCAGAACCTGTGCTGGCGGAATGTCCGGAGTTCCCGGTGATGGCGGGCCGCACGCCCTACGTGCTCGATCCGTTCGCGCTGCGCCTGCTGCTGATGCAACGCCCCGACGCGCTCGCCGCGCTCGAGCGCCGGGTAGATGCCCACGCGTTCGCCCACGTCCTGCTGCTCGAAGACCCGGAGAGCCCGCGCGGCCGGGGCTGGTACGAGTACGAACATCTTGGCTGGCCGCTCGTGGCGACAATCATGCGCAACTATCATCACGAGACGACCGTGGCAGGAGTACGGGTGTACACGCCAAACCCGTGACTGTCGCGCGGACCTGCCGATGACAACGGGCTGTTCGAACGGGATCCTACTTCGCCGGGAAAGCGGCCTGGACAATCCGCTGGACGTCGTCGAGGGACACCCGGTGATAGGAGGGGCGGCCGGCCGCGCCCTTCGCCCAGCGGACCTTCAGCAGATCGCGCAGCTGCACGATGTACCCGCTTGCTTCCTTGACGTTCATCTTGCTCTCGCCGGCGGTGCGCCCGACGAACACGTAGGGCACTTCGGCGACCGACCTGATGCGTCCCCGCACCAGCAGCTCGAGGCAGATCTTGAAGCCGCCGGCCGTGATGTGCACCCCTTCGATGGCCTCGCGCCGCACGAGGAAGAACCCCGAGGTCGCGTCGCGGACCGGGGTCACCGGCCACGCCAGGACGCACGCGGCCCTCGACATCAGCAGGCGCGCCGCGGACCAGTTCCTCGAGCCCCCACCAGGAATGTACCGGCTGCCGACGACCATGTCACTGCCGGTCGCGCGCAACACGCCCAGCATGCCGGGCAGGATGTCGGCCGGGTGACTGAGGTCCGCATCCATGACGCCGAGCACGTCCGAACCGGCAACGCGGAAGCCATCGATGACGGCCGTCCCGAGCCCCAGCTTGCCGGCGCGGTGGAGGACACGAAGCGGGTAACGCGCGGCAAGGCTGTCGGCAAGCGCGCCGGTTCCGTCCGGAGAATTGTCGTCCACGATGACGAGCTCGACGGCCAGGTCGTGCCGGCGGAAGACCGCGCAGGCGCCGTCCACGAGCGTCTCGAGCCGGTCTCGTTCGTTGTAGGTGGGGACGACGATCGACGCGGCGAATGGGGTCGGTGTCATAGGAATCGGCGACGGCAATGCTCAGCAGGACGGCCGGCGCCTTGTGGTACACTGGCCCGCGCAATCCGGCTCCGGGTTGTTCCTGCCCAGTCAACGTGCGCGATTCGTGCCAGCCAACGCAGCCGCTGGACATTCTGTCGCAACTGGCAGGGCGACTCCAGCGTTTTCTGCCGCCGGCCCGCGCCGCTCGGACGGGTCGGACGCCGCGTCGATCGATGCCTGACAGGATGAAACGACTGTTCCCGATTCTGTTCCTGGCGCTGGTCCTCGTGCGCGTTCCGTCGGTCGTGCAACCGGCGGGCAGCGACCAGGGTCTCTATGCGTATGTCGGGCAGGCGATCGCACGCGGCGAGGTTCCGTACCGTGACGCGTGGGATCAGAAGCCGCCCGCGGTGCACTTCACCTACGCGTTGATGTACGCGGTCTGGCCGGACGATTCCATCGTCGCGGTGGCGGACATCGTCGCGGCTGTCGGCGTCGCGCTGTTGCTCGTCGCGCTCGGCCGGCGGCTTTCGGGCGGACGCGGGCCGGGCGAAGCGGCTGCCTTGCTGTTCCTGCTGCTCGCGAACCCCTCGTTCCTGCGGCTGAGCGGCATGTACGTGCGCGCCCAGTGCGAGACGTTCATCGGGCTGCTCGCCGTCGCGGCGCTGCTGCTCATCGCGGACGGCGTCCCTCGACCGTCCGAGTACCGTCGGCTGCGACCGCTATGGCTGTTCGCCGCCGGCGTGCTGCTCGGCCTCGCATTCCTGTTCAAATACAACGCGGGCGCGTACTTCGCCGCCGCCGGGGCCACGGCGGTGTTGCTGGTCTTTGCCCGAGGCGATCGCCGGGGTCTCGTGGCGTGGGCCGCCCCGGTGGCGCTTCTCGCGGCCGGGTTCGTTGTCCCGATCGGCCTCGCGTTCCTGTACTTCCTGCGCGCCGGCGCCCTGGGAGACCTGTACCAGGCGACGATCGCCTACAACCTGAAGTACTCGAGCGAAACCTACGGAGGTCGCCTCGGGTTGCTCGGGTACCTGGTGACGTTTCCCGTGCGGCACGCGCTCTGGGAGAACGACTCCTTGTGGCTACTGGGCGGCCTCGGCACGGCGGCACTGCTCGTCATGGCCGGGCGCGACCGCCTCCGGCTGGTCATGCCGATCTGGGTTGCCGCCGCGTGTCTCTCGATTGCGATCAACGGCGGACGGGGTCTGCCGCAGTACTTCATCCAGGCGAGCCCGCTCCTGGCACTCGCGGCTGGCCTGGCCGGCGCGCTCGCCTGGAACGCGTTCGCCCGCGTGCCGCGCGTCGTGCTCGTCGCGGCGCTCGTGTTCGCCGTCGTTCGCGTGTCTCCGTTCGACAAGGCCATCGACAACACGCGCTTCGACCTGCGGTATCTGCGGGGCGGCGTGTCGGCCCCGGCCTACCTGGCCCGATTCGCGAGCGACCGCTATTCCGCCGTCGCGCTGCGGGATCTCGCGGCCTTCTTGAAGAGCACCACGCGACCCGACGAACGCGTGTTCGTGTTCGGCTTCTCCGGCATGGCTTACGTGCGCGCCGGCAGGCAGAGCGCCTCGCGGTTCTTCTGGAGCCGGCCGATCCTCGTCGGCTTCAACGAGGGCGTGCCCGGGTACGGTGCCGCGGGCCTGCTCGACGATCTGTCCGCCCGGCACCCGGCGGTCGTCGTGCTGCAGCAGCACGACTGGCCGGCCGAAGGGATCGATTCGGCGACCTATTTCACGCGTCATCCGCGGCTCGGGCCCTGGCTGCAGGCCCGCTACGAACTGACCTCGCGCAACGATACGTACCAGATATGGCGCCGGCGGGCGGGCGTCTGACACGGCGACGCAGGAACTGTCGATGATCCACGCCACGGCGAAGGGCCTCCAGGTGGGCGTGCGCGGGCCGCGGGGCCTGGCGGCGGGCGATCTGTCGCGTGCGCAGTTCGCTGTCGCGCTGCTCGTCATCGTCTTCGCCGCCGCGGCGCTCCGGCTGGCCTATCCGGTCGCCGATCCGCCGACCAGTCCGGGCGTCGGCGTCGTCTGGCACGACGAAGGCGCATGGGTGCACAACGCGAGGAACCGCGCGCTGTTCGGCACCTGGACGCTCGACGAGTGGAACCCGATGTACGTGACGCCGGTGCTGACCGGCCTCGAGTACGGCAGCTTCCGGTTGTTCGGCGTCGGCTTGCGGCAGGCGCGTCTCGTCCCGGAGCTGCTCGGCGTCCTGTCGGTCCTCCTCCTCGGCCTCGGCGTCGCGAGAACCGCTAACCGGTTTGCGGGCGCCCTGGCAGCGATGCTGCTCGCCACGAACTTCGTCTACCTCACCTACAACCGCGCCGCGACCATCGAGGGCACGATGGTCGCCTTTCTCGTGATCGCCTGGTACGGCTATGCGCGCGCGGCAGGCTCGCCGAGGTGGGGATTGATGGCGGGACTCGCCGCGGTCCTCGCCTACTTCACCAAGGCCTCCGCCGTCTTCTTCGTTGCGGCCCTGGGCTTCGACGCCGTGGTGTCGCTCGTGGTTGCCACGCGCGCCGACCGCCAATCGCCCGACGCCGCGATGGCGCGCCGGGCCGCGTTCTTCACGCTTGCCGGCCTCGCCGTCGCCGGGCTGCTGGCGATGATTCTCTTCGTGTTGCCGAACTGGCACGCCTACACCTTCTACAACTGGCAGATCTCGGTCACGCGGAAGCCCAGTTATGGCTTGCGCGCGTTCGTCGATCGCGCGTCACAGCTTCCACTCGCCGCCGACTTCTTCACACGGATGTGGCTGGTCCTCGTGATTGCGGTGGGCGCGGCCCTGGGCAGCCTCGTTGCCTGGCGCCGGGTCGCGCCGGCCGAGCGCCTGCTCGTCTTGTGGCTCGGCCTCGGCGTCCTAGAGCTCATTGCGCACGACATCCAGGAACGGCGGTTGCTGTTTCTGATTCCCCCGATGGTGGCGCTGGCGGCCGTCGCGCTCGGTCGATGCCGGCTGGTCGCTGCGGAGATCGCGGATGTCCGCCCGACTCGGGCGTGGCTGGCTGCGCCGCTGCTGGTCTACGGCCTGTATCTCGTCGCCGCAGCCATGGCCCGGCTGCCCTTCATGTATCGCATTGACCCGGGGGAACACCCCGGTCCGGTCATCAGGGCGAGCGCCGTCCTCGCGATGCTCCTGGCTCTCGCGATCCACGCGACATGGCGACGGTCAGGCGCGTGGCTCGGGCGGCAGCAGTGGAAGGTGGCGCTTTCGCTGCTCGTTGCCACGCTCGTCGTCGCGGGCGATCTCGTGCAGTTCGGCCAGTGGGCCTCGGTGCGCACGTGCAAGAATTACGAGGCGATGGTGCTCATCGGCAAATGGCTGCCACCGGGCACGCTGGTGCACGGCAAACTCGCCAACGGACTGGCGCTCGAGAACCGCATCCGCCCCGTGTTCGTCGGGCGGGGATTCGGCAACTACGCGGACCGGCGGACCCGGGACGATGTGCGCTACGTGGTGACCTACGTGTCCCCGTTCATCGGATACGAGGGCGGCCGTGATGCGGCGTCCGGACGCTCCATCATCTACGACGTCCTCGACGCGTACCCGCAGCGCCGGGTCCTGCACGTGTTCGACGTGGCAGAATCGCCAGGTGGCCACGACGCCGCGATGCTCGTCGACAAGATGCCGGGCGGGGATTCTGCTCGAGACAACAATGGCGACACACAGAGCCGCAGCCGCTGACGGCATCTCGACGACTGCCGGCGGCGCGCCCCCGATCTGGCGCCGCGTCGATGCGGTCCTCGTTGCCTGCGTGGCGCTCGCCGCGGTCCTTCGCTGCTGGGGACTTGGCTACGGGCTGCCGGACATTTACAACCCTGACGAATCGAGCATCCTGCTGCGCGCGCTGTCGCTGGGCGGCAGCACGCTCAACCCCCACAACTTTGTCTATCCGAGCCTGTACTTCTACGTGCTCGTTGCGGTGGTCGGCGGAGACTTCCTCGTGCTGCGCGCGGTCGGGCGCGTCGCCTCGCTGAAGGCGTTCGAGACGGCCTTCCTCGTGGATCCGGGCGGGCTCTACCTGCTGGCGCGGGCCGTCTCGGTCGCCGCCGGCATCGCCGCGGTTGTCGGCGTGTACGCGCTTGCGCGGAAGATCGGCTCCCGCGGTATGGCGCGCTCGGCCGCGGCGCTGATGGCGGTCGCCTACATCCCGGTGCGCGATGCGCATTTCGTCAAGCACGACGTCCCCGTCACGCTCGTCGTGCTGCTGGTGGTGCTGGCCTCGTGGCGGGTCTGGCAGCTTGGCCGCGTGCGGGACTCGATGCTGGCCGGCGCGCTGGCCGGCACGGCGTTCGCTCTCCATTACTACGCCGCCTTCGCGGTCGTTCCGGTCGCTGCCGCGCATCTGCTGCGCTTGAAATCGCTGCGGCGCGTGCTCATCGATCGACGCCCGTGGCTTGCCGCCGGTGCGTGCCTGTTGGCGTTCGCGTGCCTCTCCCCGTACGTCCTCCTCGATCACTCGGTGGCGCTGCGCGATATCGCCGCCAATCGCCAGATCGTGGTCGGCCGGGGAATCGCCACCTACGGCTGGTTCGGCGCCGGAGGCGAACACCTGCGCCTCCTGGCCGGCCAGGGAGCCGGCTTCGCGATGGTGGTGGCCGCGGCGATTGGCCTGGTCATCCTGGCACGCACCTGGCCGCTCGCCGTCTGGCTGCTCTCGTTCCCGGTGGCCTTCTTCCTGTTCCTGATGAACGCCTGGCCGTTCGGCCGGCTGCAGAATCCCCTCTACCCGTTCCTGGCGGTCCTCGCGGCGCTCGGCATCGATTGGCTGGCACGAACATGGAGGCTCAGGCGCGCCGGGGCGCTCGCCCTGACCGCCGTCTGCATGGTCCAGCCGCTCTTCTACGCGATGACGATGGACCACCTCTTCAGTACCGACGACACCCGCACGATCGCCCGACGATGGATCGAACAGCACGTGCCGGCGGGAAGCGGCGTTGCCCTGCCGACGGGTTCCGTGCATCTGGTGCCGGATCGCGGGGCGCTCGAGCGCGCGCTGATCGATCATGTGGGCAGCGTGAGCCGGGCGAGCAGGCGCTTCCAGGCGATGCTCGCGCTCGATCCATACCCGGCGCCCGCCTACAACCTCGTGTATCTCGGCCGGGGCGGACTGGATCAGGATAAGATCTTCGAGGATTCGGACGCGCTCCTGCGCGATCCCGGCCTGTCCCGATTGCGGCAGGCCGGCATGCGCTACGTGGTGCTCAAACAGTTCTCGCGGCGCGACGCGGATCCGTTGCGCGGAGCGCTCGAGACGCAGGCCCGCCTCGTGTTCCGCATCTCGCCGTTCAACGCCCACGCCGGCGCGGATGCGGTGGCCCAGCTGCCCGACTACGATGTGCGCCCCAGCCTCGAGGTCGATCGTCCGGGACCGATTGTCGAAGTCTGGGAACTCCGGTAATGACGCCCGCGACGACGCTCCACCGTGCGGTGCCCCCGCGCCGCCTGAACCGCTGGCTGCTCGCCGCGCTGGCGCTCACGGTCCTGACCTACCGCCCGGTACTCGGTCTGGCCTTCGTCGGCGATGATTTCATCATCCTTCACCTGCTGCGGCAGGCCGGCGGTCTGCAGCATCCGGGCGTCTACTTCCACCTCAATTTCTTCGGCTACTATCGCCCGGTCGCGTTCCTGTCACACGCAATCGACTGGCAGATCTGGCACGCCCAGCCCGTTGGCTTTCACCTGACCAGCCTGCTGCTCCACACGGCCAACGTCGCGCTCGTCTTTCTCTTCGCGCGCCGATGCTTCGGCGAATTGCCTGCCGTGGCGGCCGCGCTGCTGTTCGGGTTGCATCCGTCGAATCACGAAGCCGTCTTCTGGATGGCGGCCCGCTTCGACCTGCTCGCGACGTTCCTGATGCTGCTCGGCCTGCTCGCGATCCAGGCCGCCGACCCCACGCGGGCTGCGGCGGATCCGCTCACGCCCCGACGCGGGGTCGCGGTCCACGCCGTTGCGGTCCTGTGTTTCCTGCTCGCACTGCTGTCCAAGGAGTCCGCGTTCGCCTTCCCGGTGATCGCCGCCGCGTACGACGTCTTCGTCGCTCGCCGCTCGGGTCGCTCGACGTTCTGGCGCCTGCTGCCACTGGTCGCCATCGTCGTGCTGTACTCCGCGGTTCGTTTCGCGGCCGGGGGACCGGAACTGGGCCAGGGACTGGCGCGATTGGCGAAGGTCGCGATACTGGGCGGCCTGCTGGTCGCGCTGGTCGGGTTGGCTTTCGCAGACGCCGATGGATTGCTCGCCCGGTTCGCAACGTGGCGCCTGCGCCTGCTTGCCGCATTCGCGTTCACCCTCGCGGTGGCGTTCGCGGCGAGCACGCTGCCGGCAACGGCCGCGTTTGTGAGACCCAAGCTTGCATTTGCGAGCTTCGCCGGCGTTTACCTGCTGTCGCCGATCATCACGCTCGGCCGCTCCGCCCCACCGACGTTCGATCCGAATGCCACCATCTACTGGACGACGGGCCTGGCTGTCGTCGCGGCCGCCGCCACGCTGCTCGTGTTCGTGTGGAGGCGCCACACCGGCTGGGCCGGGGCGGCGGCGATCCACAACAGGCGCGTGGCGTTCCTTCTCGTTTTCATTGCCGCGGCCCTGCTGCCCGTGTCCAGCATGACCGAGGGCAAGCGCTACCTCTACGTCGCGTCGATTGGCGTGTCGCTGCTGGCCGGCTACGCCGTCTCGCTATTGAGAAACGCCGGCAGGACCGTCGCGTTGGTGCTGCTCGCCGTCGTCCTGGCGGTGTCGGGATGGCAGATTCAACTGAAGGCCGGCGACTGGACGTGGGCCGGCGTGATGACCCGCGACGCGGCCCGCCTCGTGCGTCTGCAGGAAGCCGACGCGTGCCACGCCCGCAAGATCCTGTTCCTGACGGCCCCGGTGAACGTGCGCGACGTCTATTGCAACTTCTACGACTACACCTTCGAGGACGACCGTACGGGTTGTCTGCCTGGGTCCGTGCGCGCCGTTGTGCGGGTCGTCGGCAACGACGTGGCGACCGACGCCACGTGGGAGGGCCCTCGGACGGTCGTCGTGCGCGTGCAGGGAGCGACCGAGCGGTTGCTCACCTCCCCCGACCTCCGGCACTTCGACATCGTCTTGTGGCCGCCGATCGCTCGCCGCGTCGCGACGGCGGTCGGGGAGCTCACGACGGCACCTGTCGCGGGCGGGCAACGATTGACGCTACGGCTCGCGGAGAGCTTCGATCTGCGCGACTGGCGCGTCCTGTACTACGGTTCGGGAGGCGTTCGCGAGCTCGCACTCCCGGACCCGGCGCGCGCGCCCGTCGTCAGTCTTCAGAACTGGAAGTAGATGAACTGCGCGCCGGCGAAATCGCCGAACAGGACGATCAGGTAGATCATCGTCGCCCACACGCCGTAGCGCACGAGCAGCGGCCACCGCAGCACGACCGCGAGATCGTCATGCGCCGCCTCGAAGGCGTGGACGACGAGCAGCGGCGTCGCATAGAACAAGAGGGGAAGCCCGCGGGCGGCCAGCACGTCGATTGAAGGATGGAAGCGCGCGAACAGGTCGGCTGTCAGATCGCCGATCTGCGGCAGCGACTTCGCCCTGAAGATCAACCACCCATAGCAGGTCAGGTGGAACATGGCGGCCATGCCAAGGGCGCGTGCCAGTTGCGATCCGCCCGCGCCGCGCGGCCGCCTTCTCCGTTTGCGCCCTCCCACGAGCACGAACGCCACCAGCAGCAGGCCTTGGTACACGCCCCACAGCACGAAATTCCACGCGGCACCGTGCCAGAGACCGGCCGCGATCATCGTGATCATCGTACCGGTCGCGTAGATCCAGAAGTCGTCGCGCAGCCCGAGCCACCGCACCCCGTCCAATGTGCGCGACAACGAATAGCTGAGCGGAAGGAACACGTAGTCGCGCAGCCACGTCGACAGGCTGATGTGCCAGTGCTGCCAGAATTCCTGCGGCGAGCGAACGAAGTAGGGGAACCGGAAATTGATGTTCAGCTCGATCCCCATCAGCTTCGAGACGCCGCGCGCGATGTCGGAGTAGCCGGAGAAGTCGCCGTAGATCTGGAACGCGAACGCGTAGGTGCCCAGCAGCACCTCGAGTCCCGAGGGATGGCCGCCCGCGGCGAAGACGGCATCGGCGACTCGGGCCAGGTTGTCGGCGACGAACATCTTCTTGAAGAGACCCCAGCCGACGAGCCAGGCGCCCTCGACCATCTGCGACCTGCTGATCGTCCTGCGGGCCGCGATCTGGGGAAGCAGGAGCGACGCCCGGAGAATCGGCCCGGCCACCAGGTGCGGGAAATAAGCGACGAACACCGCGAATTCCAGGAAGTTCCGTGTCGGCTCGATGTGCCGGCGGTACACGTCGATCACGTAGCTCATGGTGATGAACGTGTAGAACGAGATGCCGATGGGCAACAGCACGCGCAGCGTGATGAAGTCCACCTTCCAGCCGAACAGGCCGAACAGCCCGTGCAGGTTGGCAGCGAAGAAGTTGAAGTACTTGAAGAAGCCGAGCATCGACAGGTTGAAGGCGATGCTCACGATGAGCGCGATCTTCCTCTGGTGAGGCGACTCGCGGCTCGCGATGTAGAGGCCGCAGCAGAAGTCGACGACCGTGGACGCGACGAGCAGCCCCAGGAACCGCCAGTCCCACGCCGCGTAGAAGTAATAACTGGCGATGAGCAGCAGCCAGTTCTGCGGGCGATGCGGCAGCACGCGATACAGCCCGTAGACGACCAGGAAGAACCCGGCGAAGTGCAGGGAATTGAAGACCATCAGCGGCCGGTGTTCACCACCGGGCTCGACCGGGGTGTCGAAACCAGATGCGAGTCGCGCAGGAACTGCGCGAGCGCGTCTGCCAGGATCTGGTGGCCGCGTGGCGTCAGGTGCACGGTGTCTTCGAAGAACATCTCCGACCGGCGCGGCGCGTTGAAGAGCGGCGGCAGCGCGTCCATCACGGGAACCGGCAGACCGGCCAGGGCCGCCTTGAACCGGTCGGTCGCGGCGTTGCGGACCAGGGTCTGCCGGTGCTCGGCGGCCACCGCCTGCAGATTCGCGAAGTCCGTGTCGTTCACCTGCAACCGGGCCGGCATCAGCACCACGCCCGTGCTCGCGCCGTGCGCCGAGGCAAGCGCCGCGATGCGCGATACGCAGTCCCGCGTCACCGCGAGCCCCCTCACGACGTCCGCGGGGGGCGTCGGCAGATAGACGGTCAGCGGTCGCTCGACGCCCGCATCCCCCGACGCACCGAATCGCTGCGTGAGAAGCATGAGGCGGAGCCGCACGATCTGCAGGACCATGCTCCGCCGGACGACGCGGCGCAGCCACGCCGATGCCGCGAACGGCTGGTTGACGGTCGGCGGGCGCACGTCAGGCAGCACCGGCCCACCACCCAGATGAGGGGCGGAATCGGCCGCTTCGATCGCATCGTTGCCGACAAACAGCGCCACCAGCACGACGTCGGGGTCGAAGGCCGCCGCGACGTGCTCGTAGAACAGCCAGTCCTCGACCGGGCCGTACCCCTGGACCCCGGCGTTGATCACCCGATAGCGCACCGGGCCGAGGGATGGATCGCGGTTGAGCGATTGTTCGAGGCGCTTGCAGAAGGTCTGCTGGAGTCCCACCTGCACCGACATCACGAGCGAATCGCCCAGCACGACAATTCGCCGCTCGTCCGGCGCCTTCGGCCCGATTTCCTCATCGCGCGTCCCGGACGAGTTGATGACGATGTCGGTGTCGAATGACGCTGTCTTGTAGCGCGTCCGGGCGCCGGGCTTCAGTCGATAGCCGATGCGGCTGTCGGTCATGAACAGGCGCTGGAAAGCGGGGGCCGCCTCGGAGCCGCCCGCGAGGCGGAGGCCGGCCTCGAAGAGGACGAACTGGCAGACCATGACCGCGACGAAAGCCCACAGTTTCGCGTGCGTCACGATCTTCACTGATCGAGGAACCACCGGAGAATCTCTATTGAATGAAGGGCGCGCTTGCGGAACGCCAAGCGTGAACCCGGGCGAGTGTACCATGGAACCACGGACGAGTTGATGAGGTCGCCGCCGCCGGTCGGCCGATGATGCGGTCCGACCGCCCGAGATGCTACACTGCACCTTTCCTGCTGCGATCCGCCGAGTTCTCCCGGGCCGATCGCCGGCGGGATCCCGCCTCGACGCGGGACCCGCAGCCGATCGGCAGACCAACGGCGCCCCCCTGGACCGCAGCTCAGCAGGGCTCCGCCCGAATCACGAACCAGCCGTGCGCCACATCGACGAGTCCGCCATCAAGACGCACGCCGACCGCCGCTTCCGCTCGGAGTACGACTACGCGCTGTTCGAGTACTACCGGAGCGCGAAGGTGATCGCGTTCCTCGAGCGGGCCGGCGTCGTCATCCGCGGCCGGGTCCTCGACGCGGGTTGCGGCGGCGGCGGGATGCCCCTGTCACTCGCCGAGGAGGCGCAGCTGGTGATGGGCATCGACATCACGGAGCGGTTCCGCGGCGCCGGCACGCGGCTGGCCACCGAGCGGCGCGTCTGCAATCTCCGGTTCGCCGTGGCCGACGGCCAGGCGCTGCCGTTCCGGGACGCCAGCTTCGACCTGCTGCTCTCGCACGCCGTTCTCGAGCACGTCGCCGACGCGCCACGCTACCTGCGGGAGTGCGCGCGCGTGCTGCGGCCCGGCGGATCGATGTACCTGTCGACGGCGCCGTACCTGTCGTTTGCAGGTGCACACCTGCCGCGACTGCGGATCCCGATCCCGCTGCACCTTTTGCTCGGCCGCCGGCTCGCGTTCGGCACGTTCCTGATGCTCGCACGCCGGGCGCCATGGACGCTGCGCGAACCGGTGCACGAGAATTCCTTCATCGGCGCCGCCCGGCGCGGCGAGTCGAAGCACGACGACCTGCTCGAACGCGTCCGACTCGATCGCCTCCGCCGGCAGATCGGCGCCTCGGGCCTGGAGGTCGTGCGCGAGGAAGTGCACCTGACGGGAACGGCGAGGCGCGCGCCCCGTCCGCTCGCCACGCTGTTGCGGCGCCATCTGTGGATGCAGGACATCTTCACGTCGAACATCGAGTACGTGCTCGCGCGCCCCTGATCGTGTGCGTCATGGCCGAAATCGATCACTACACGCCCGCCGACCGCCACGCCGTCGATCAGATGTATCGCCGTGTGTTCGGACCCGACGCGGCCGAGGCGAACAAGCTCCGCTGGGACTGGCAGTACCTGCGGAACCCGAACAACGCGGCCGGATCGCCCGAAATCTGGATCGCTCGCGAAGGACCGACGGTCGTGGGGCAGTACGCCACGATGCCGGTGCGCCTGCACGTCGCCGGCCGCGACGTCTGCGCGTCCTGGGGCATGGACGTGATGGTCGCGCCCGAACGCCAGCGCCAGGGACTGGGCGAAGTGCTCTTCCGCACCTGGGACGAGCACGTCGGCGCATCGCTCGGTCTCGGGCTGTCGGAAGGCTCGTACCGGCTCTTCAAGAAGCTGCGCTGGCCGGATGTGGGCCCCGTGCCATGCCTGGTGAAACCGCTCACGCGCCGGGCCGTCCGCCGGCCCTCGTGGCCCATGCCGATCAACCGGTTGGTGTCCGCCCTGACGCTGCCGCTCATCCGCCTGGTCGCGCGTTCGCGTCCGGTCGAAGGCGAACTCGCCACCATCCGCCGCTTCGACGACGGGTTCACCGCGTTGTGGGAATCGGTCGCCCCGACGTTCGACCTCGCGGTGCGCCGCGACGCCGCCTACCTGAACTGGAAATACGCGGAGCCGCCGCACGTGCGTTACAACATCGTTGTCCTGCACGGCATCGGGCCACACGGTGCGACCGCAGCCCGTGGCGGCGCCGGGCTGCCGCGCGGGTACGCGGTCTACCGGCACGTGCAGGAACCGCGCGGACGCGTCACGCTGCTCGTCGACTTCCTGGCGGACCCGGACGACCCCGACGCGTTGAGAGCGCTCCTGCGCTTCGTGGATGTGGAAGCGCGGGAGGCCGACTCGGACAAGATTCGCACGTTCGCGATGCACGCGGGGTTCAGGCACGCCCTGAAGAAGGCGGGCTACTTCCAGGTGAAGAGCACCATGGAGTTCGTCGCGAAGATCAACGGGTCGCCCGTGCCGGCGACCTTCTACGACAACAAGGACCGCTGGCACGTCACGCTGGGCGATTCGGACCAGGATCGATAAACGAGTGAACGCGGCGCGGCCTTTCCTGCTCGTCGGGATCGACACCGAGGGCGACAACCAGTGGGATGTCGCCGCCCGGGAGCGCCAGACGTTCGAGAACATCTACGCGCTCGAGGCGCTGCACGAACGGTTCGAACGCCGCGGCGTGCGCCCGACCTACCTTGTCACGCATCCGGTCGTCGCCGATCCGCGCGCGGCGGCGCTGCTCGGCCGCCTGCTGGCGCGCGGCAACTGTGAAATCGGCGCCCACCATCACGCGTGGGAGACACCGCCGTGCCGCGCCGAGGACGTCCGCCGCCATCCCTACGCGATGGCGCTGCCGATCGAGCAGTTCGACGAGCAGCTCGGCACCCTGACGGAAGCCATTGAGTACAGGCTCGGCGCGCGGCCGGTCTCCTACCGCTCGGGCCGGTTCGGGTTCTCCGCCGCGCACGTCTCGGCGCTCGAACGGGCCGGGTATCTCGTCGAGTCGAGCGTCGCGCCTCTCTTCTACGAGGCGCACAAGGGCGGTCCCGATTTCGTCGGCGCGCCTGCGTCGCCCTACTTCCTTGCCTACGACGACGCGCGGCGACCGGGGGCGAGCGACGTGCTGGAAGTGCCCGTGTCGGCGGGGCTGAACCGTCGCCTGCCAGCGTGGCTCGAACGGCTGTACGGGCGAGCGCCGTGGCCGTACACGACCAAGCGCGTCCTGCGGAAGGCGGGGGTCGCCCGGGTGATGTGGCTGAGGCCTTCGTATTCCCCGCTCGCCGACATGAAGGCGCTGGCCCGCCGGCTGGCGGGCGCCGGCACGCCGCAACTGAATCTGTTGTTTCATTCGAGCGAAGCCATCGTGGGCGGCAGCCCGTACAACCGGAACGAGAGCGAGCTGTCGGCGTTCTTCGACAAGCTCGATCGGTTCCTGCGGTTCGCGATCGAGGATCTGCAGGCGGTGCCGGCCACGTTCCACGAGTTCCGGACACAGTACGGCGAGTCGGGCGCGCGACCTTCCCCGCTCGCCGGGCCTGCGGCGTAGTGACCATGCGGATCTGTCACGTCACCCCTCACCTCCCGCCCGACCAGGCAGCCAACGCGCTGTTGCCGTTTCACCTGGGGCAGTGGGCCGTGTCCGCGGGCGACGAGGTGGCCTACCTCGCGCATCCTCCCCGGCAGGATGCGGGGAGGCACGTCGCCAGGGTGGACATGCCGGGGCCGGTCGCGTGGGTTCCGAGGCACCGTGGGGAATCGGCGCTTCTGAGCCGTCTGAAGATCGACGCCGTGAGCGGCTTCATCACGATCGCGAAAGTCGCCGGCCCGCTCATCGATTCCTCGGATCTCGTGCACCTGCACAGCAACGGTTTCCTGGTCGAAGTCTGCGCGTGGCTGGCGGCGCGCAGACGCAAGCCGACCGTGTTGACCCTGTACGGCACCGAGGTCTGGCATTACAAGCCGCGGCGGTTGCTCGACCTGTTCACGCGCGCCTACCGAAGCGCGGCGCAGGTGACCTTCTACAGCCAGGGCCTGATGGCTCATGCCAGCGACGTCGGGCTGGGGCGCCGCGATGCCACCGTCATCTATCCGCCGGTCGCCGAGGAGTTCCTTGGCGATTCGATGAGCATCCGCGAGGCGCGTGACTCACTCGGCCTGCACAACCGCCACGTCATCGTGAACGTCAAGCGACTCCACCCGCTGGCCGGCCAGCGCTACCTGCTCCAGGCGATGGGCGAGGTGGTGCGCTGGTTCCCGGACACCCGGCTGGTCATCTGCGGCACCGGCCCGATGCGAGACGAACTGCAGATGGTCGCGCGCAGCGCGGGTGTCGAAGGGCACGTGACGTTTGCCGGCCTGGTCGACAACGCGGCCGTCGCCCGCTACGACATGGCGGCCGACGTGTTCGCGCTGCCATCGTTGCTCGAGGCGTGTCCGACCGTCGCCCTGGAGGCGCTGGCCTGCGGCACACCCGTCGTGTCGTCGGACAATCCCGGCGGCGTGGAGCTGAACGACCTGTTCGGTGTCGACGTCGCCATCGTCCCCAGAGAGAACGATGTGGCGCTGGCCGGCGCCATCATCGACGTCCTGGAAATGAAGCGACGCGTCCGCTCCGACACGCGGCGCGCCCTCCGTCGCAACTTCTCGCCTGATGCCGTCGCCGCGCAGTTCCTTGCCGTCTACAGGGACGCGCTGCGGGGCACAGGTACGTCAAAGGGGCAGGTGGTCCCGGCATGAGCAGCCGCATCGCCAGCGGCGCTGTGGTCTTCTGCTCGTTGTGGGCGCGATCACGTTGAACCGGATCGGCGTGATCCGCCAGGTGGAGCAGCGATGCTGATCATCGACGAAGTGAATGGGGCGATTGCACGGGCCATGAAAGCCCACGAGCCGGTCACGCTCGGAGCGCTGCGGCTGCTGAAGACGGCGCTGGTGAACCGGGGAGTCGAGAAGGGACGGCCGCTGGACGAGGCCGAGGAACGCCAGGTCGTGGCGACGCTCGTCAAGCAACGACGCGAATCGGCCGAGCAGTTCAAGCAGGCCAACCGCCTCGACCTGGCCGAACGGGAACTGGCGGAGGTGCCGGTGCTCGAGGCCTACCTGCCGGCCAAGGCCGACCCGGCAGTCATAGAAGCCGCGGTCGATCGCGCCATCGCCGAGACCGGGGCAACCTCGGCGAAGGACATCGGCCGAGTCATGAAGACGGTCATGGCGCAACTGGCCGGACAGACCGTCGAAGGGCGAACGGTCAATGAGATGGTGCGACGGAAACTGGGCGGCTGAATCTCCATCTCTTTGTATGCCCGCGGCCGCGTCCCGCAAACTTTTCGTCCTCAGATGCGTCTAATACAGGTGAAGGGACAAAGACCTCTACCCATCCTCCCCGGGGGTCCTGCAAAGGACCCCCATTTTTTTGGATCCCTCCCTGCCGCTCGCTTCGCGTTGCTTCTCCCGAGCCGATCACAGAACTGAAATCGCGTCTGGTTCCATGTCAAAGCGTCCTGATCCGGTGTGGTACGCTAACGGACGTGCACCGAACCGATGACGTCGAAGCGGCTTCGCGGGCGGCCGAGCAACCGAGAGTCCCCGCATTTGGCGCTTCCACGAGGCATCTGGCGCGCTCGGCCGGGCTCATCAGTATCGGCACCATGACGAGCCGGCTGCTCGGGCTCGTCCGCGAGCAGGTGCTGGCGTTTCTGTTCGGCGCGGGCAGCGAAATGGACGCGTTCAACGTCGCGTTTCGCATCCCGAATCTCTTTCGCGACCTCTTCGCCGAGGGCGCGATGAGCGCGGCGTTCGTTCCCGCCTTCACGCGGCGTCTCTCCCGCGGCGGACGTGACGAGGCATGGCGCCTGGGCACGTACGTCATCAGCGCGTTGCTCGTGATTACGCTGGCGCTCGTGGCCGTGGGTCTTGTCTTCGCGCGGCCGCTCGTGACGCTCTTCGCATCGGACTACGCGGCCGTCCCGGGCAAGCTCGAGCTGACGGTGCAGTTAACGCGCGTCCTCTTCCCATTCCTGACGCTCGTCGCAGTCGCGGCCGCATGCATGGGCATGCTGAACTCGCTGCACCGGTTCTTCCTGCCCGCGCTGTCCCCAGTCATGTTCAACGTGGCGACCATCGCGTGCGCGATCGTGCTGGTCCCCGTGATGCCGCTCGTGCACCTGCCCCGGATCATGGCGATCGCCATCGGCGCCCTCGTCGGCGGCGTCGGCCAGGTGGCGCTGCAGTGGGTCCCGCTGCGCCGGGAAGGCTTTCGCTACCGCCCCGCACTCGACACGCGTGACGAGGGCCTGCGGCAGGTGCTCGTGCTGATGGGACCGGGGCTTGTGGGCCTGGCGGCCGTGCAGATCAACCTGTTCGTGAACACCGTGCTGGCGACCGGCCAGGGCACGGGCGCCGTCTCGTGGCTCAATTACGCGTTCCGCCTGATGTACATGCCGATTGGACTGTTCGGCGTCTCGGTCGCGACCGCGGCGCTTCCCACGCTGTCACGCCAGGCGGCCACGGGTGATTTGACCGGCATGGGCCAGACGGTGTCGAGCGGGCTGCGCATGATGCTGATGCTGAATGTGCCGGCCACCGCTGGCCTGATTGCGTTGGCCTGGCCCATCGTCGCACTGCTCTTCCAACACGGCAGTTTCACGCGCACCGACACGGCGGCGACGGCAGTCGCCCTGGCATGCTACGCACCCGGTCTGGTAGGCTACTCGGCCGTGCGCTTCGCCGCGCCCGCCTTCTATGCGTTGCACGACAGCCGGACGCCGGTCGCCGTCAGCATCGCAACCGTCCTGTTGAATGCCACGCTGAGCCTCGCGCTCGTGCGGGCCATCGGTTACCCGGGTCTCGCCCTCGGGACCGCGATTGCCTCGCTGTTCAATGCGACGCTGCTGCTGTGGCTGCTCGGCGCCAGGCTGGACGGGCTGGAAGGCCGGCGCATCGCGGCCGCGTTCGCCAAAATCGCTGCCGCGTCCCTCGTCATGGGCGCGGTGGTCTGGCAGGCGGACGCGACCCTGGCGCTGGTCATCAGGGGAGAGGCCGTCCTGGCGCGTCTCGTCCGTGTATCAATCGACATCACGCTGGCGCTCGGCGTCCTGGCTGCGGCCGCAAGAGCGCTTCGTATCGCCGAATTTGCCGACGCGGTGAAGATCGTGCGGCGGCGGATGCTCGGCACCTGACCTTTTGTCGGTTTCAGGCGCTGCGATCGAGGCCGGAGCGCGCATGCCGACTGAGAGAGAGATTCAGTCTGTACGGAGCCATGCTGAGCGGTCGAGGTCGCGCATGTGCCGCTTACGCACCTCCGCGTCTCTGCGGCAGAGGCTGGGTACGGATGTTGCTCGACCCAGGATGAATCGGTCGTGGTACGATCAGAGGCTCTGGCGCGACCAGGCGGCGAGGTGGCGGCAACGCCCGCGGCCGCGTCGATTGATGTGACTCGTCTTCCCGATGGACGCTGATGCGGCGTTATTCCTCACCCGGCACGCTCGCCTACTCCTTCACCCCGGGTCCGATGTCGTTCGCCGTCAAGATCCTCATCTGGACGAACGTCGTCGCGTTTCTGGTCGGCTGGATCGTCCCCACGTTCAACGGCTATCTCGGGCTGCAGCCTTACAACGTGATCGGCCGCTACTGGGTGTGGCAGCCTGTCACCTACATGTTCATCCACGCGGGCGCGGTGCACCTGCTCATGAACATGCTGGTGCTCTGGTGGTTCGGGGTCGAGTTGGAGCGGCTCTGGGGCACGACGTTCTTCGTCAAGTTCTACTTCGTCAGCGGCATCGCCGGCGCGGCACTTACCCTGCTCGTCGCGATCCTGCCGGTTCCATTCGGCGCGGGGTTGCTGGTCTCCACGATCGTCGGCGCATCGGGCGCGATTTTCGGCCTGCTGCTCGCCTACGCGATGTACTTTCCGGACCGTCCGATCTACCTGTATTTTCTCTTTCCGGTCCCGGCCAAGTACTTCGTGATGATCGTGGCCGCCCTGAGCCTGTTTACGAGCGGCACGGCCTGGACGGCGCACCTCGGTGGCCTGGCCGGCGGGTACGTGTTCCTGAAATTCGGGCGGGCGCGGCCGCTCGCGGAATTGAAGTACCGCTATTTCAAGTGGAAGATGAACCGGCTGCGGCGGAAGTTCGACATCTACCACGGCGGGAAAGAGAAAGACTGGGACCGCCGCCTCCACTGAAGCCTTCAGACCGGTGGCACGTAGGCCATCTCCCGCAATGCCGCGATGCGTTTCACCATCGGGGGGTGTGAGGCGAACAGGTCGGCCACCAGTCCCTCGCGCAGGCCGGCCTTGCGCCCCAGTGGATCGGCGATGCACAGGTTCGCGGTGCCGCGCTTGATCGACTCGGTCGGGTCTGCGGCGGACTCGATCTTTTCGAGCGCTTTCGCGAGCGCCAGCGGGTTCCGCGTCAATTCTGCGCCGGACGCGTCCGCCAGGTACTCGCGGCGCCGCGAAACCACCATGGCCAGCGCCTGGCCGATGATCGGCGCCAGCAGGATCCCGATAATCCAGAACACCAGGAAGATGAGCGAGGCCCCGCCACCGCCCTTGCGGTCGCCGCTGCGCCGCGAGCCGCCGCCGCCCCACCGCATCCCCCGCAGCGCCCAATCCGACAACAGGGCGATGGCGCCGACCAGTGCCGCGACCAGCGTCATCAGCCTGATGTCGTAGTTGCGGACGTGACTCATCTCGTGCGCAACGACGCCCTGCAGCTCTTCGCGATTCAGCGTATCGAGCAACCCCTGGGTGACGGCAATCGAGGCATGCGCCGGATCGCGGCCGGTCGCAAAGGCGTTCGGATCGTGATCGGGAATGACGTAGATGGTCGGCCGTGGAAGGCCGGCCGCGATTGCCATCTCGTCGACGACGTTGCGCACCTCGGTCAGCTTCAGCCGCTCCTGGTCGTTCGGCTCGGACGCCAGCCGCCCTTCGAGCGGGATCGCACCCGAGGAGGCCAGCACCGCCAGGTCCCCCTTGTAGTACCCGCTCAGCGCGGAGATCGAACCGACGATCAACGCGAGGAATCCCGCGACGGGAACGTCCGTCCCCAGGTAGAACAGGTCGAATCCGTAGCCGAGGACGAACAGGACGGCGATGAACACGACCATCACCATCCAGGTCCGCCGCCGGTTCTTCGCCTGCTGCTCGAGGAGGTTCATGGGAGGACTTCGGAGTCCGGACCCCGGACTCCGGACTACTTCTTCATCGACAGATCGACCGTCGGCACGGCGCGATCGGCGTCGTCGGCGATCTGGAAGAGCTCGGCGGCCGTGAAGCCGAATGACCCGGCAATCATGTTCGCCGGGAACGTCTGCTGCGAGATGTTGTACTTGGTGGCAATGTCGTTGTAGAACTGGCGCGCGAAGCCGATCTTGTTCTCGGTCGACGACAGCTCCTCCTGGAGCATCTTCACGTTCTCGTTCGCGTGCAGCTGGGGGTAGTTCTCCGCCAGCGCGAACAGCCGGCCGAGCGCCTGCGTCAGCTCCCCTTCCTTGCGTGCCGCGTCGGCAGGCCCGGTGGCCGACACCGCCTTCGCGCGGGCCTCGACCACTTGCGTGAGCGTGTCCCGCTCGAATTCCATCACGCCCTTGACGGTGCTCACCAGGTTCGGAATGAGGTCGTGCCGCCGCTTCAGTTGCACGTCGATCTGCCGCCAGCCGTTCGCCGTCTGGTTGCGCAGACCGATCAGGCGGTTGTACACGCCGACAACCCACAGGACGATGATCACGATGACGACGAACGGCAGCAGAAAAAAGCCCATAGTCTGCCTCGCTCTTGAAAGGCTGTTCCCGAGCTGACCGCCCGGCACCAGCCAGGATGTCCCCGCCGCCCGCCGGGATTCGATCGAAGCCCCGCGTCGGTTGAGGCCGGGCGTCCTCGGGTCGTCCCCATCCCGATCGTACCAGATTGCGCCGCCGCAATCAGACGCCGGGCTCGCCGCTCCCGCCGGCGAGCCATTCGGATCGCGGGGGGCTGAACGCGTCGAGCTCGAACGTATCCTCCAACGCCTCGGCCTGGTGTTCCAGGGCAGACGGGATGTGCAACACCTCGCCTTCCCGGACGATGAACTCCTCGCCGGCAATGACGAACTTCAACGCGCCCTGCAGCACGTAGGTCATCTGCTCGCTCTCGTGCGCATGCCTGGGCACCAGCGCGCCCTTCTTCAGGTAGGTCTGCACGAGCATCTCGCGCTCGCCGGCGATGATCTTCCGCGCCACGAGCTCGGTGAGCTTGTCGAGCGCGATCTCGTCCCAACGATGCAAACGAACAGCAGTCATGTGGCGTCCGGCCAGGCGGGCGGCCCCTGCGCCGCCCTGTCCCGCGAATTTCGCATAGTATAATGGCTCCATCTCGACCGAACCAGTCAAAGCGGCGCCCCCTCCGGACCGAGGAGTCGTGTGCCGCCCATCCGAGGGGTGTCGGGCATGGACGGCTTCGCGCTGAGCGATCGGGACCCCGGCAGCGACCAGGCGGCCGAGTACGAGTGTCTCACCCGCGACGAGTTGCTCCGCGTCTACCGGATGATGCTGCTCTCCCGCCGGATGGACGACAAGGAAATCCAGCTCAAGAACCAGAGCCAGATTTATTTCCAGATCAGCGGTGCCGGTCACGAAGCGATCCTGGTGGCGGCCGGCCTGGTGCTGCGAGCGGGCTACGACTGGTTCTACCCGTACTACCGCGACCGCGCGCTCTGCCTGATGCTGGGCGTCACGCCGTACGAGATGTTCCTGGAGTCGGTCGGCGCCGCGGATGACCCGGCGTCCGGCGGCCGCCAGATGCCGTCTCACTGGGGCCACCAGCGCCTGAACATCGTCTCCCAGGGCAGCCCGACGGGCACGCAGTGCCTGCAGGCGGTTGGCTGCGCGGAGGCGGGCCGGCTCTACCAGAAGATCACCGACATCGCGGACCGCGAGGAGCGATTCCACCCGGACGAGGTCGTGTACGTGTCGCTTGGCGAAGGCGCGACGGCGGAGGGGGAATTCTGGGAGTCGTTGAACACCGCCTGCGGCAAGGCCTTGCCGGTCATCTATCTGGTGGAGGACAACGGTTACGCGATCTCCGTCCCGGTCGAGATCCAGACGCCAGGCGGCGACATCTCACGCGTGGTGACGTGCTTCCCGGGCCTGAAGATTCTGAGCGCCGACGGCACCGATTTTCTCGACAGCTACCGCGCGATGCGCCTGGCGGCCGACCACGCGCGCAGCCGCAAGGGTCCGGCGCTGGTGCACGCGCGCGTCACGCGGCCCTACTCGCACTCGCTCTCGGACGATGAGCGGCTGTACAAGTCGCCGAAGGAGCGCGCCGACGAGGCCGTGCGCGATCCGCTGCGCCGGTTCACCGAGTTCCTGACACACGAATCGATTGCGAGCGACGCGGACCTGCAGGCGATCGCCGCGGACGTCGATCGCGAGGTGAACGAGGCGGCCGATCGCGCCCTGCAGGCGGCGAAGCCGCCCAAGTCCACCGCGACCCGGTGGGTCTACTCCGCCGGCGTCGATCCGTGTTCGGACGCGTTCGCCACGCCGGCGCAGCCGACCGGCAAGCCCGACACGATGGTGGCTGCCATCAACCGCACGCTCCACGACGAGATGGCGCGCGACCCGCGCATGGTCGTGTTCGGCGAGGACGTGGCGGATGCGACGCGCGCGGCGGTGCTCGCCGAGGTGGCGGGCAAGGGCGGTGTCTTCAAGGTCACTCACGGCCTGCAGCGCACCTTCGGCGGCGTCCGCGTCTTCAACACGCCGCTCGCCGAGGCCAACATCATCGGGCGCGCCGTGGGCATGGCGACGCGCGGGCTGAAGCCGGTCGTCGAGATCCAGTTCTTCGACTACATCTGGCCGGCCATGAACCAGTTGCGCAACGAGATGTCGATGCTGCGCTACCGCTCGGGCGGGCACTTCTCGTGTCCGATGGTGGTGCGCGCGCCCATCGGCGGGTACCTGCGCGGCGGCGCACCGTACCACAGCCAGTCCGGCGAGAGCATCTTTGCGCACTGCCCGGGCATCCGGATCGCGTACCCGTCCACGGCCACGGACGCAGCCGGCCTGCTGCGGACGGCCATCCGGTGCGACGATCCCGTGATGTTCCTCGAACACAAGCACTTGTATCGGCAGACCTACAACAAGGCGCCGTACCCGGGCGCCGACTTCATGATCCCGTTCGGCAAGCTGGACGTCAGGCGGCCCGGCACCGACCTCGTCGTTATCACATGGGGCGCGCTGGTGCAGCGATCGCTGCTCGCGGCGCAGCAGGCGGAAAAAGACGGCCTCAGCGTCGGCGTGGTCGATCTGCGAACGATCGTGCCATGCGATTGGGACGGCATCGCGACCGCCGTGCGGGAGACGAGCCGCGTGGTGGTCGCGCACGAAGACCAGGTGACGTGCGGCTTCGGGGCGGAGATCGCCGCGCGGATCGCGAGCGACCTGTTCGAGTACCTCGATGCGCCGGTGAGACGCGTGGGCGCGAGGGACTGCCCGGTCGCCTACTGCCCGGATCTGGAGGAGGCGATCCTGCCGCAGGCGTCCGACGTGCTGCAGGCGATCGTCGAGGTTGCGAAGTACTGACGCTCTCGACGCCGCCCGGCAAGGCTGAAGCCTCGCCCTGCCATCGGCGCTCCGTCGTCGACACAGGCGAGCGCCGGGACTAGAATCGCCGTGATGCGCGCCGTCTCCCGCATCGTCCTCGTCTCGGCGGTGCTTTTGGCGCCGGGATCCGCCCCCCACGACCCGCCGCAGCGGGAGATGCGCGCGGTCATCGGGACGCGGGCGTCGACGCACGCCGAGATTCTGTCCTCGACCAGCGCGCTGCCGGCCCACATCGCGACCAGCTTCAGCGATCCGATTGCGTTCACCCAGACATCGGCCGGGCAGTACCTCGTCTTCGATCGCCGCGCGCAGGCCGTCTACGCGATCGATCCTGCAGGAACCGAGGCGACCAGGCTCGTGCAGATCGGCGAGGAACGCGGCCGCATCATCCGGCCGACGTCGTTCGCGTCGGAACCTGGCGGGACCTTCGTCGTCGCGGACCAACCCGGCGGCCGCCAGCGCATCCAGCGTTTCGCCGATCGCGGCTACCTGTTGAACGGCTTCACGCTCGCCGCGCAGCCCGGACCGCGGCTGGTGGTCGAGGGCTTCGCCCTGGGCGACGGCCCCTCGCTGCAGTTCACCGGCGATTCCATTTTCCTCAGCCAGCCGCAGACGGGGTCGCTCATCACCGAATACACGTGGGACGGGCAGGTGCGACGCGCGTTTGGCGGGCTGCGCGCGACGGGCCACGAGGCGGACCGCGCCCTTCACCTGTCGCTCAACGCCGGCCTGCCGCTCGTCGATCCGACCGGCGGGTTCTGCTTCGTGTTCCAGTCGGGGATTCCGACCTTCCGGCGCTACGACGGGGCGGGCGCACTCGTGTTCGAGCGTCACATCGAAGGCCGCGAGCTGGACGACGCGTTGCGGAGCCAGCCGTCCACATGGCCGGCGCGCGAGGCAGACGATCGGGCATGGCCGGCGGTGCCATCGGTCATCCGCGCCGCAGCCATCGATCCGCACGGCAATCTCTGGGTGGCGCTGAACGACCCGATCGTCTACGTCTACTCCCCCGACGGCGACAAGATTCGTACCCTGCAACTGCGAGGCGCCGGGCCACTCGCGCCCACCAGCCTGTTCTTTGGAGCCGGGTCCCGCCTGCTGGTCACACCAGGCTGCTACATCTTCGACGTGGCGCGTATCGTGCCGTAGTATCCTTACCGCGCCATGAACCGAAGGCAATTCCTCACGACCGTCTGCGCGGCAACCTCTGCGTTCGGCGCGCGCGCGCTCGCCGGCGGCGACGCGGCCGCCCTCGCGCGGAACGCGGCCGCGGTGAAGACGAAGCACTGGGCCTGGATGCGCGGCACGTTCGCGTCCCTCGACGACTGGCGCCGCACCCTCGCGCGAATGCGCGCAGGCGGGATCGACGCCGTGCTCATCAGCGGCAGCGCGGATTTCTACCGGACCCACGTGCCGGCGGCCCGGGACGAAGGCGTCGAGCTCCACGCGTGGACCTTCGCGATGATGCGCGGCGAGCAGGTAAAACCGCACCCCGACTGGTACGCCGTGAGCCGCAGCGGCGTGTCGACGGCCGACAAGGCACCTTACGTGGACTACTACAAGTTCATGTGCCCGTCACGTGACGAGGTCCGGCAATACCTCGCGGGCCTGGTGCGCGAACTGGCGCAGATCGACGGCCTGGCGAGCATCCACCTCGACTACATTCGCTACCCGGACGTGATCCTGCCTGTCGCCCTGTGGCCGAAGTACCATCTCGTGCAGGACAGGGAGTACCCCGAGTTCGATTTCTGCTACTGCGGCGTCTGCCGGGATCGGTTCAGGCAGCGCTGGGCCATCGACCCGCTGCGGCTCGACGATCCACCGAGCCACCAGGCATGGCTTCAGTACCGCTATGACACGATTACCGAAGTCGTCGGCGTCCTCGCACACGAGGTGCACGCGCACGGAACGCTGTTGACCGCGGCGGTGTTTCCGACGCCGACGATCGCGCGAACTCTCGTGCGCCAGGAATGGACGAAATGGACGGTCGATGCGGTGCTGCCCATGGTGTATCACGCGTTCTACAAGCAGGACGTGCCGTGGATCGAACGGGCGACGCGGGAAGGCGTGGAAGCGCTTGGCGGCCGCATCCCGCTCTACACCGGCCTCTATGTGCCCGACCTGTCGCCGCCCGATCTGGCCCGCGCCGCGCGGTACGCGCTGGCCGCCGGCGCAAACGGCATCTGCGTCTTCGAGGGCAATACGCTGACGCCCGATCACTTTGCGGCGCTCACGCCGATATTGAAAGGCAGAACGTAGTTGACCCCTGCGCTTGCCGGTGCCGGCGCGGCGCTGCTGGTCCTTGTCACGGTCGCGGCGCCGCCCGCCGGCCGTCGCGCCGAGCCCGGGGATTTCGAGACACTCCCTTTCGTACCGCGCCAGTACGTCTGCTACCGGACGTCGTCTCCGCCCTCAATCGACGGCAGGATAGACGACGCCGCGTGGCACGCGGCGCCGTGGACCGACGTGTTCGTGGACATCGAGGGCGGCAGCCGGCCCCATCCCCGGTTTCAAACACGCGCGAAGATGCTCTGGGACCAGGACTATTTCTACGTGGCCGCCGAGATGGAGGAGCCCGACATCTGGGGCACGCTGACCGAGCGGGATTCGATCATTTACCACGACAACGACTTCGAGGTGTTCATCGACCCCGACGGCGACACGCAGATGTACTACGAGCTCGAGGTGAACCCGCTCGGGACCGTGTTCGACCTGCTGTTGCCGCGGACGTACCGCGACGGCGGTTTGCCAATCATCGCGTGGGACATCGCGGGGCTCCGCCTGGCCGTCCATACGCGAGGCACGATGAACCGCCCGGGCGATCGCGACGAGGGCTGGACCGTGGAGATGGCGATGCCGTGGAAGATCCTGCGCGAAGCGGCGCCGCAGGCGCGGCTGCCGCGCCCGGGCGAACAGTGGCGCGTCAACTTCTCGCGCGTCGAGTGGCAGGCCCTCGCGAAGGACGGGCGCTACAGCAGGCGAACCGACCCGGCGAGCGGGACCCTTCTGCCCGCCGACAACTGGGTCTGGAGTCCGCAGGGCGCCATCGACATGCACATGCCGGAGCGCTGGGGGTACGTGCAGTTCTCACGGGTCGAAGCGGGTGCGGGGACGGATCGGTTCGCCGACGATCCGAATGAGGCGATGAAGTGGGCGCTGAGGCGGCTGTACTATCGGCAACGCCAGTTCCGTGGGGCGAACGGCCGGTACGCGGACGATCTCGCGCTGCTGAAGGCCGCCGACGTCCGCGTGGACGGATTGGATCTCGCGCTGTCGATGCAGGCCACGCGCGACATGTACCGCATCGACGCGAAGGCGTTCGGGAGCGCCGTCGCGCACATCCAGCACGACGGCAAGGTGTGGCTCACGCGGTAACGACGCTCGGAGCAATCGATGATGAAGCACTCTTGGTGGAACGACGGATCGGACACCGGACATCGGATTCGCCTGGCCGGTTGCCTGCTGGCGCTCGCAGTCCTGGCGGCGTGCACGCAGGCAGCCCCGCCGGCGGCGCCCGCATCGGCCCCGGACATCCCGACGATCGCGTTCGAGAAATACCGGTTGGCCAACGGCCTCGACATCATTCTCTCCGAAGATCACCGCGTGCCGATGGTCGCCGTGAACCTGTGGTATCACGTCGGTCCGGCCAACGAGGCGCAGGGCCGGACCGGCTTCGCCCACATCTTCGAGCACATGATGTTCCAGGGCACGAAGCACGTGCCCGGCGACTCGCATTTCAAGATCCTGGAGGGCGCGGGCGCCACCGACATCAACGGCACCACCGATTTCGATCGCACGAACTACTTCGAAACGCTGCCGTCGAACCAGATCGAACTGGCGTTGTGGATGGAATCGGATCGCATGGGGTACCTGCTGGACAAGCTCGATCAACCGAACCTGTCGAACCAGCAGGACGTCATCCGCAATGAGCGCCGCCAGAGCGTCGAGAACGCCCCGTATGGCATCGTCCAGGAGGCGCTGTACCACAACCTGTTCCCGGCGAACCATCCGTACTACGGGATGGTGATCGGCTCGCACGCCGACATCCAGGCGGCAAAGCTCGAAGAGGTGAAGAACTTCTTCAAGCTCTACTACGCGCCGAACAACGCCAGCCTCGCGATCGTCGGCGACTTCGACAAGCCGGAAGGGCGCCGGCTCGTCGAGAAGTACTTCGGGCCACTGAAACGAGGCGCGGATGTGCCGAAGATCGACGCGCAGACGCCGCCGATCACCGCCGAACGCCGCATCGTGGTGCCCGATCGAATCGAGCTGCCGAAGATCTACATGGCCTGGCTGACCTCGCCGATCTTCAAGCCCGGCGACGCCGATGCCGATCTCGCGGCGCGAATCCTCGGTGGCGGCAAATCGAGCCGGCTCTACAAGACGCTGGTCTACGAAAAGCAGGTTGCGCAGGACGTGAGCGTCGGGCAGAACTCGCTCATTCTCGGCTCCGTCTTCCAGGTTGACGTCACGGTACGGCCAGGGCACAAGGCGGAAGAAGTGGAAGCCGCGATCAACCAGGAACTGGACCGGTTCCTGCGCGACGGGCCGACCGCGGCGGAGGTGGACCGCGCCCGCAACGTCGCCGAGACCGGGATCGTGGAGGGACTCGAGACGCTCGGCGGCTTCGGCGGCGTCGCCGATCGGCTCAACATGTACAACCACTACCTGGGGAACCCGGACTACCTCGCAAAGGACATCGAACGCTACCGCACGGCGACACCGGCCACGATCAAGCAGTTCGCGCAGAATCAGTTGAAAACCAGCGCGCGCGTGGTCGTCTACGGTGTGCCGGGCACGCCCGACTTCGGCGCCGAGGTCCCGCGGCCAAAGGCGGTGAAAGCGGTGGCGGGAACGGGCGCCGAGTCGATCAATGCCGATGAGCCGTGGCGCAACGAGCAGCCGAAGGCAGGCCCGCTCCGGCCGCTCAAGGCTGCGCCGCCGCAGTCGTTCGCGCTGCCCAACGGCCTGACCGTGATTCTCAGCGAGCGTCCGGGGCTGCCCGTCGTGTCGGCGGCGCTCGAGGTGCGAACGGGCGGCGACACCAACCCGGCCGACAAGCCCGGCCTGGCGAACTTCACGGCGGCAATGCTGGACGAAGGCACGACCACGCGGAACGCGCTCCGGCTGGCCGACGACGTCGCGCAATTGGGCGCCTCGCTGACGACGGGGTCGTCCACGGAGACGATGGAGGTGAACGGCACGTCGCTGTCGAAGAACTTCCCGGCGACGCTGGCCGTGATGGCCGACGTCGCGCTGCACCCTGCGTTCCCGGCCGATGAGGTGGAGCGACAGCGCGGCCAGCGCCTGGGCCGGCTGGCCGAGCAGCGGGACGACCCCAACAGCGTGGCCGGCACCGCGATGGCCTCGGCGCTCTATGGACCGCAGCATCCGTACGGGCACACCGGGCTGGGAACCGACGCCGCGATCAAGGCAACGACGCGGGACGACATGGTTGGTTTCTGGAGACAGGGTTTCGTGCCGAACAACGCCGCGCTCGTGGTGGCCGGCGACATCACGCTGGCCGATCTGAAGGGTCTTGCAGAAAAGCAGTTCGGATCGTGGCGGCGCGGCACGCCGCCATCCTCTTCACCCGGCGCCCCGGTCACCACCGCGGCTCGTGTCGTGATTGTCGACAAGCCTGGCGCCGCCCAATCGCAGATTCGCGTCGCCTCAATCGGCGCCGCGCGCTCGACACCGGATTACCCGGCGCTGCAGGTGATGAACACCGCGCTCGGCGGACTGTTTTCGAGCCGCATCAATTTGAACCTGCGCGAGGAGCACGGCTATACGTATGGTGCCGGATCCACGTTCGTCTACCGGCGGTTCGCCGGGCCGTTCTACGCGTACAGCGGCGTCCGGACCGACGTGACGGCACCGGCGGTATCGGAAATCCTCAAGGAGATCCGCCGCACGGCCGACGCCCCGTTGTCGGCCGGCGAGATGACGCTGTCCAAGGACGCAATCGTGCGCGCCCTGCCGGGGATGTTCGAAACGAGTGGCCAGGTGGTGGACACGCTGGAGAACATCTACACGTTCGACCTCGGCCTCGACTACTACACGAAGTACCCGGCACTGGTCGCCGCGGTCAATGCGGATGCCGCGCAGGCGGCGGCGCACAAGTATCTCGTGCCCGAGAAGCTGGTGGTCATCGTCGTCGGGGACCGCAAGAAGGTGCAGCCGGAGCTTGCGAAGCTGAAGCTCGGGCCGATCGAGCTGCGAGACGAGGACGGGAACGTCGTGAAGAAGTAAAACGAACGGCGCCCGAAGGGGAGGAACCTCCGGGCGCCATTCCCTGCCGGTGGATCCCGTGTCCATGGTCCGCCGGCTGTCCGAACCCTACAACGTTGCGAGACCGAACGACGAATGACGCCCGACGTCAGGAGGCACGCCGGGCGCCATTCCCAGCCAATCGATCGCCGACAAGCCCTCGGTGATCGGCCGGCTGCCAGCCGTCTTCGCGAACCGTCATGCTTCGGTCGCCTGCCGTCCGCCCCCGCCCAGCGCCTTCTGCGCGGCGTTACGAACCCACAGGCGCAGGTCTTCGCGATCGAAGAAAGCGGGCCGGGCCGCGCCCGAAGCGATGCCAGCCACCATCGCCCTCAGTTGAGGGTCCCCCGTCGCCACGCCGAGTTCGACGGCCGCCTGCCACACATTCGGGGCTTGAGTGCTCGACATGCGTGTCCTCGCGACCTCGATGACGCGTGCCAACTCCTCGGGCGGCAACACGTCGATGAAGACGATCTTGTGAAGGGTCACGAGCGCGCTGGCCGTCTTCGCGGGATCCGCCTCGTTCGCCGCGAGCTCGAGCATGCGATCGAAGGCCGCCGACCCAAACCTGGGTTCCGCTGGTCTCACCATAGTGTCACCCGATCGGATGGAATACGACTGGTCCAAGGTCCGAACCTCCGACGCTCGACGCTCGCCGCTCGCCGGTGCACCCGCACGTCTCCTTGCAGCAGCAATAGCCGCAGATGGTGCTCACTTCGCACGCACAAATCGCCCTCCCGTCACAGACGACGCAGCAGACCGAGCAAGGTGCGGCGGGCACCTCGCGGGTGGCCAGCGGCGGCGCCGGCGTCGTTTCCAGCCACTCCACTTCGAGTGGCGTCCGCTCGGTGTGGACGTCAGTCGCCTTGTTGCGCTCGAGCGAGTACTGGCCGACGACCCTGAACTCGCCGGTGACCGGGTCCTTCAGGGTCACCGTCAAGGCCACGGTATCGTTTCGAACGACCGGCGTCAGGCCGAGGGTTTCGCCGCCGTCCATCGAGACGGTCGCCATGACTCCGCTCGGGGTCGCGAGCGTCGCCACGTCCTGGCCGCCGGCCGTCAGGCGCAGCTTCACCACGTGCGCCGGCGTTCCCTGGGGACTCGTTGGCCGGCCGACCACGATCGCGCCGGCGGCACCGGTGGTGAGGATTCCTACAACCAAGGCGATGAGCTTGCCGTGCATCTGTCGCTCTCCACTGCCTTCGCTCGCAAGGGCGACGCGAGCGGTGCGCGTGCACGATCATCGCGAGGTGGGCGGAGACTACAAGCGTCAAATGACGACACGGCGCGTCATGCCGTCACTTGTCGTGATTTGTCGCGATTTGTCGAGGTTTCTCGAGCGTGGCAGGAGCGCTCGCGGCGCTACTTTGGCTTGCGGCAGCCTTCGAATCCGCAGCACGATCCGCAAGACGCCGTCACTTGAACGGCGCAGGCCACGATCGGTCCGCAGATGATGCAACACCGGAGAGGTGGAGCGTCCACGCCTCGTGCCGGCACGACGGAGAACTGCGCCATTTCGAGCCACTCGATGTCCATGGTCGTCCCGGGGAGTTCGACATGGACGGGGGTTCGGAGCGGCAGTGAAGAGGTTTTCAGTTCCTTGAGGCTTTCACCGCCCCGCTGCGCCTTCATGTCGTACACGGCCAGGGTGGCACGTGCGCCGCTCTTCGCGGGCACGAGTCCGATCTTGCGCACGCCGCGCACCTCCAACGTCGCCATGCCACCATCGATGACCCGAAACACGAAAGGCGTGTCCTGTGGGGTCGTCACTTGCAGTACGAAGACCGCAGACGAAGCCGGCACCGCAAAGCCCTCCCTCGCGGGAGCCGGCGGCGCAAAGGACCGCACGGACGCTGGCGTTTGCGACAAGATGGCCCAGGCGAAGACGAGCACGCACAGAACGGCAACGCCGATGATGGCTGCGACAAGAGCCACGCGGAAGCGCGTGCGGGACGGCGCAGCGCTCTCCTCGCGAGCGTCTGTCGTGGGGGCGGCGTCGCCGTTCTCGGAACTCGCTCGGACGCCTTCGGGTGAAAGGCGCCACCGATCGAGATCCCCGCGCAGCGCAAACACGCTGGCACCGCGTGTCTGGCCGGCGCGGCGCACGGGCAACTGGTACACGTGCTCCCACCGTTGGGCCGTGCGCTCGGACGTTCCGAGATGCGACGCGATTTCCTTCCAGCCTCGGAGTTCGTCTGTCATGAGCAGCAGTCCGCGACAGGATCCGGGCGCCGTGACGAGCGGCAACTATAACATCGGGCCCGAACCCGGCGTCATTCTTCTGCCGGTGCGATGGCACGGGCCGGCGGTACCGGGACCAGGCGCGTGAGCGCCATGCCCGTGAGGATCGCAATCGCGCCGGCGACCTCGTCAATGGTGAGGCGCTCGCCCAGCCACAGCACCGCGACCGCCAGTGCCGCGACGGGTGTCACGTTCGAACACATCGCGGTGCGCACGTTGCCAATCCGCTGCACCGCCGCGTACCAGATCAGGTAAGCGACGAACAGCGCGAACACCGCCGAAAACACGAGGGCCATCCACGTCTGGACCTGCACGCGGCTCCAGTCGAACGCGCGCATCTCGCCCGCGCTGAGCAGCGCGTACGGGATCGTCCCGATGGCCATCGAGTAGCCGGTCACCTCGAGCGGCGAATGCCGGTCGAGCAACCCCTTCGCCCCGACCGTGTACACGCCCCAGCAGACGAGACCGCAGATCGTCAGGACATCGCCGGCGAGCGATTCGCCGCCGATCCGCGCGCCCCGGCCGACGACGAAATAGATGCCCGCGACCGACAGCGCGACGCCGGCCCAGTGCAGCGGACGCACCCGCTCGTGTCCGACCGCGGCCGAGAGGAGCGCGACGACGACCGGCGAGCACCCGAGGATGAGCGAACTGTTGGCGACCGTGGTCCGATCGAGGCCGAACAGGAAGCACAGCTGATAGACGAAGTGGCCAATCAGTCCGAACCCGGCGATAAGGAGCCAGTCGCGGGGATTGATGCGCGAGCGCTGGAAGACGGGGGGCGCGCTCGCGGGACAGTCCGAAGTCCGCCCTTCGACAAGCCCAGGGGGCGGTGAGCCAGTCGAACCACGGAGTCCGATGGTCGGTGTCAGCCCGCGGCGGCAGAGGGCGAGCGTCAACAGGAAGAGCAGCGACGCCATGCCGAGGCGAAGGCTGTTGAACGGAAGCGGCGGGATCTCGCGCAGCGCGACCTTGACGATGCTGTAGTTCACCCCCCAGATGGTGGTCATCAACAGCAGGAGGCCGTCACTGCTGGAAAAGCGCAGGCGGGTCATGGTCCCTGGTCCTTCGCCCCTCGCCTTTCGTCGCGCCGGCCGATCGGCGGATCCGACGACAATCCGTCCCGCAGCAGTCGCGCGGACGCCGGCCGCCCGCACGAGGGACCAGGGACCAAGGACCAGGGACGCGACCTTCCTACTTCCCGAACGGCGGGAGGAAGAACAGGATCAGGGAGATCAGCAGCACGTAGATGACGAGCGATTCGATCAGCACGAGGCCGAGAATCATCGCGCCGCGAATGTCGCCGGCTGCGCTCGGGTTGCGCGCGATCGCTTCGGCGGCAGCGCTCAGACCGCGCGACTGCGACAGCGCTCCGAACGCCGCGGCGATGGCCAGCGCGAAGCCGGCGGTGATGATCGACCACTTCACCATGTCGGCGTGGCCCGCGGCGTCAAGAGGTGCCGCCCCCTGGGCGTACGCCGGGGCGACGAGGGCAAAGGCCACGAACAGGAACGTGAGTGTCAGGGCCAGGCGTCTGCGCACGATGAATGCCTCCTCCGTCTGATGATCGTTGCCGTCCAGGTTCCCGCCTCAGGCGGCGCCGAGCGCCGCGACTTCCTGGTGGTCGTGGCCGCCATCGTGATGCTCCACGCTGACGGCGCCGGTGAGGTAGATGATCGTCAGCATCACGAAGATGTAGGCCTGGAGCGAGGCCGTGATGATCCCGAGGAACATCATCGGCAGCGGCGCCAGGAACGGCACGATGCTGAACAGAATCAGGATGACCAGCTCTTCCCCGAAAATGTTGCCGAACAACCGGACCGAAAGCGAGAGCACGCGCGAGGCGTGGCTGATGATCTCGATGGGAAAGTAGATCGGCGCCATCCATATCGGCGCGCCGGGCGGGGCGGCAAAGTGCTTCAGGTACCCAAGCAGGCCTTGTTCCTTCAAGCCGTGCACGTGGTAGTAGACCCACACGGTCAGGGCGCAGCCGAGCGTGACGTTGATGTTGCTCGTCGGCGCCATCAGCCCGGGAATCAGGCCCATCAGGTTCGCAACCAGGATGAAGATGCCGACCGTGCCGACCAGGGTCAGGTAATTCCGCCCCGTCGGCCCGATGTACTCCTCGAGCATGCCGCGCAGCGCGCCGACCAGGTCCTCGACGACGATCTGCACCTTCCCGGGGTCCTCGACGCTCAGCCGCGAGCGGAGGATGAAGCTCAGGACCGACAGCGCGACCACGACCAGGCCGCACATGACAATGTAGTCGGGGATGACGGGTGCGCCGGGCTGAAACACGATCCCGAGCGGCCGCAGCGCGGCCGCGACCAGCGGGCCGAGCAGCGCGTTGACCCACTGCACGATGAGGAGCGGATGTTCCAGCTTCTCCATCTCAGGACTGTCGGGACTGTCCGGGACGCGACCAGGCGCGCAGGACATGGACCGCTTCGGCGGCCACGGCGGCGACCGGGGACGCCGCACCCAGCAGCAATCCCACCGGATGAGCGTGCAAACAAGCCAGCATAACGTACGCCGCGAGAGCCAGTAAAGCGTACCGGCCGACGAACCTGGCCACGAGCCACGCGCGCCTGCGCGCCTGGGTGGCGCGGGCCTTGGTGTCGTGGGATCCGGCTTCAGCCGGCTCCTGGCCCGCCGGACCTGGCCCCGGGCCAGCCGGCATGATCGCGTCCACGCCTCCCTTGATGGCGCGATAACTGATGGCCATCAGCAGCCCGCCGCCAAGCGCGCCGAGCGCGATATCGAAGCGGGTGACGAGTGCGGCGAGCGCCGCCACCCCCAGGCAGGCGATCACCTGGTTGCGCTCGAAGCGGCGCAGCATCGCGTCGGTCTCGACGTGCGCCCGCGTCATCGAGGACCGGGCCGCCCGGGCGCGGGCCCATCCTTTCCCTGCTCGCTGTAGCTCGACGCCGCCCGCACGACATTCACGATGCCGGCGGCCAAGCCGAGAAAGAAGCACAGGATGGTGAAGAGCGGGGAAAGGCCGGTCAGGCGATCGAGCCCGACGCCGATGAAGAACCCGATGACGACGGCCAGGACGAAGGCGAAGCCGACGGCGCCGAGCGCGCCCAGCGAGCGGATGGTCGAGGCCGTGCTGTTCCGGCGGTCGGCTGGCATCACAAAGAACTGCGTCGTCCGGAGTCCGAAGTCCGGAGTCCGGCTCCGAAGCCGGTGCCCGACCTGCGGAGCTTACCGCACCGCCGCCGTCACCGCCAGTGTCCCGAGCGTCCGGGCCGAGGCGTCGGCGAAGTCGAAGAGCGCGCGCGGGTAGACACCAAACCACAGCGTGCCGGCGAGCGCGAGCGTCAGCGCCACCGCGAGCGCCGGATTGACGACGGCGGGCGAGCCGATCGTCTCTGTCTTGATCCACATGAAGACGACCACGCGGACGTAGTAGTAGAGCGAGATCGCGCTGTTCAGCACGCCGATGACCGCCAGCCACACGTAGCCCGCCTCGATGGCGGCGCCGAACAGGTAGAACTTGCCCATGAAGCCGGCGGTCGGCGGGATGCCGCCGAGCGAGAGCATGAAGACCAGCATCGCGAGGGCCGCCACCGGGCTGCGGACGAACAGCCCGCTCAGGTCCTTCAACTCGTCGCCGATCGCGTCCTGCCGCCGGAGCATCGTCACGACGGCGAAGGCGCCGAGCTGCATGAAAGCGTAGATGAACAGGTAGACGAGCATCGCCGTGACGCCGCGTTCGGTGCCGGCCACGACGCCGATCAGCAGGTAGCCGGCGTGCGCCACCGACGAGTACGCCAGCATGCGCTTGATGTTGCTCTGCGTGAGCGCCGCGATGTTGCCGACGGTCATCGTCATCACGGACAGGACGTAGAACAGGAGGCGCCAGTCGGCATTGAGCGACGGCAGGCCCTGAACGAAGATGCGGAGCAGCATCGCGAACGACGCGGCCTTCGAGCCGACCGACAAGAACGCGGTGATCGGCGTCGGGGCGCCCTCGTACACGTCCGGCGCCCACATGTGGAACGGCACGGCGGCGATCTTGAAGCCGACGCCGGCGGCCACGAGGATGACGGCCAGCACGACCCACCGGGAGCGTCCCTGAGAGGCGAGGATGCCGGCGATGTCGTGCAGGTTCGTCGTGCCCGACAGCCCGTAGAGGATCGACATGCCGTAGAGCAGCAGGCCGAGCGAGAAGGTGCCGAGCAGGAAATACTTGACCGCGGCCTCGTTCGAACGGTGGCTCGGCTTGAGGAAGCCCGCCAGCACGTAGAACGCAATGGCCATCGTCTCGAGACCGATGAAGATCGTGACGAGATCCGATCCCGCGGCCATGAACATCATGCCGAGCGTCGCGCACAAGATCAGGAAGTAGAACGTGCCGGGGCGCGCGCCCTCGATCTGCAGGTAGCGCACCGACATCAGGATCGTGATGGCGGCGGCCAGCAGGAAGAGCGTCTGGAAGAAGAACGCGAAGCCGTCGACGGCCACCATGCCGTGCGCGATTGTCGTCGCCGGCACCCCGGCGGCCGGGATGAGCGCCACCAGCGTCGCCGCAAGGCCGGCGACCGAGATCCAGGCGAGCGCCGAGGCCCTCGTGCGCGGCACGAACACGTCCGCCACGAGCACCGCCATGGCGACGGCGGCCAGCACGAACTCCGGCAGCAGGTAATAGAAGTCGCTCGCGGAGAAGCCGGGAGGCATTACTTGCGTCCTCCACCGGTCGCGGCCGCCGGCTCAACGCCCGGCAGCGCCGGCTTCTCGCCGCCTAGCGGCGGAACGACTGCCGTCCCCGGCTTCGCCTCGCCGGGTCCGCACGGCGCGATATCCATCTCGAACGGGTTCTTCGGCTTCACCTTCTGGCCGCAATCAGGCTGCGCGGCCGCGGTCTTGTCGAGGTATTGCGGGCTGACCCGCGCGACCACCGTATTGACCGCGCTGTCGAGCCGGTCGAGGAACGGCGTCGGGTAGATGCCGATCCAGACGGCCATGATGATGAGCGGGACGAAGGTCACGAACTCGCGCAGGTTCAGGTCCTTCAGCCCCTCGTTCTTCGGGTTCTCGATCTTGCCGAGCATCGTCCGCTGGAACAGCCACAGCATGTAGGCCGCGCCCAGCACGATGCCGCTGCCGGCGACGATTGCCCACGTCCGGTTCGCCACGAACGCACCCTGCAGGATCAGCAGTTCCCCCACGAAGCCGTTGAGCGCGGGCAACCCGATCGAGGAGAGCATCATCACGGCGAAGATCGCCGCAAACATCGGCATCACCTTCGACAGCCCGCCGTATTCGGAAATCATGCGGGTGTGGCGCCGCTCGTACACGATGCCGACGACGAGAAACAACCCGCCCGTGGAGATCCCGTGGTTGAGCTGCTGCAGGATGCTGCCCTTCAGGCCGACCGGGTTCAGGGCAAACATGCCGAGCATGACCATCGCCATGTGGCTGACGCTCGAGTAGGCCACCAGCCGCTTCCAGTCCTTCTGCGCCATGGCGACCAGCGCGCCGTAGACGATGCCCACCAGCGAGAGGCCGATCATCATCGGCACGAATGCCTTGGAGGCCTCGGGCAGGATCGGCAGGCTGAACCGGATGAAGCCGTAGGTGCCCATCTTCAGCAGGACGGCGGCCAGGATGACCGAGCCGGCCGTCGGCGCGTCGGTGTGCGCGTCAGGCAGCCACGTGTGGAACGGGAACATCGGGACCTTGATGGCGAAGCCCAGGAAGAACGCCAGGAAGACCCAGGTCTGCGTGCCCCACGCGCCACCGGGCACGCGCAGCTGGTAGTACTGCGTGATGTCGAAGGTGTAGACGTGGTTGATCTGGAAGTTGTAGAAGTAAAGCGCCAGGATGCCGAGCAGCATGACCACGCTGCCGACCAGCGTATAGAGGAAGAACTTGATGGCCGAGTAGAGGCGCCGGTCGCTGCCCCAGATCCCGATCAGGAAATACATCGGGACGAGCATCACTTCCCAGAACAGGAAGAACAGCAGGAAATCGAGCGAGACGAACGCCCCGATCATGCCCCCCTGCAGGATGAGCAGGAAGATGTAGTACTCCTTCACGCGCTCCTTGATCGCCGTCCACGACGACAGGATGGCGATGGTGCCCATCATCGTCGTGAGCAGGATGAGGAGCGTGGCGAAGCCGTCCACGCCCAGGTGGTACTGCGCGCCAACCGCCGGGATCCACTCCGCCTGCTCGATGAACTGGAACTGCGGCCCGGACCGCTGGTACCAGAACCACAGCGGCAGCGACACCAGGAAGCCCGCCAGCGCGAAGAGATTGGCGATCCAGCGAATCGCCGTCTCGTGGCGCCGGTTGACGAAGAGCAGCACCCCGGCACCCACCAGCGGCGTGAAGAGGATGACCGAGAGGAGCGGATAATTGGCACTATTCACGACTTGAGTCCTTGCGTCCTTGCCCAGGCAAGAAGTCAGGATTCAGGAATCGGGAATCAGGATTCAGGCGCTCCCCCGCGGCTCCTGACTCCCGACTCCTGATTCCTGATTCCTCGTTATCGCCACAGCAGATACGTCACGAACACGAACACGCCGACCAGCATCAGCAGCGCGTAGTTCTGAATGAGACCTGTCTGCGCACGCCGGAAGGCAAAGCTCGAACGTTGCATGATCCAGCCGACGAAGTTCACCAGGCCGTCCACGATGTACTTGTCGACGAGGCCCGACGCCCACGCCAGGAAGATCGCGACCCAGCCAGACCCGTTCACGGCGCCGTCGACGACGTGCCGATCGACACTCCACAAACCACCGGCCGAGGCCAGCGTGCCGGCGATGACGGTCGCCCCGTAGATCTCGTCGACGTAGTACTTGTGGCTCAGGACGCGGTGCGCGCCGGCAAACCGCGCGGCGAGATGTTCGGCGATCTCCGGGCTGCGCACGTAGAAGCGATAGGCGACCAGGATGCCGAGGACGCCCAGGAACACCGAGAAGAGCATCAGGCCGATCTCGCCCCACCAGGACAGCTCGGCCTTCTCGGGTTCGGCGGTGGCAGGCTCCTGACCGGCTGGCGCGCCGTGCGCGTCGGCGCCAGCCTCACCGGTCGTCGGGGCCAGGGCCGCAGGCAGGGGCGCAGCATGTGCCGCGCCTCCAGCCGCGACGTGATCGGCGACTTGCGCCGTGAAGCTCGGCTCCAGAAACTTCTCAATCGCGTTGTTGCCGCCCAGGGCGGCGGGGATGCCAACCAAGCCCGCGAACACCGCGCCGACAGCCAGCGCCATCAACGGCACCGTCATCGTCCGCGGGGCTTCGTGCGGGCCGTGCCAGGCTCCGTGACCGTGGCCACCGTGCGTGGCGGGCGAGGCGACCATACCGTGCGTCTGCACGTGGTCGGCTGGTCCGTGCGAGATCTCATGGTCGTCGGCGGCCGCCTGGCCGTGCGCGAACGGATCGGCGGGGTGCGGAGCGCCATGCACGGCCGCTTCGTACACCGCCTTCGGTCCCGACGTGTCCCAGCGGCGTCCGCGGTACGTCCCGAAGAAGGTGAGCGACATGAGCCGGTACATGTAGAAGGCGGTCATCAACGCGGTAACCGCGGCCAGTGTCCAGACGATCTTGTTGCTGAGGAAGGCGTTCAGCAGGATTTCGTCCTTGCTGAAGAAGCCCGAGAGCGGCGGGATGCCGGCGATGGCCAGCGTCCCGACGAGCATCGTGACGTAGGTGACCGGCAGGTACTGTTTCAGCCCGCCCATCTTCCGCATGTCCTGCTCGCCGGCCATCGCGTGGATGACGGCTCCGCTGCACAGGAAGAGCAGCGCCTTGAAGAAGGCGTGCGTCATCAGGTGGAACGCGCCGGCGCCGAACGCGCCCACGCCCATCGCGACGAACATGTAGCCGAGCTGCGAGACCGTCGAGTAAGCGAGCACCCGCTTGATGTCGTTCTGCACCAGGCCAATCGACGCGGCCATCAGCGCCGTCAGCACGCCGACGATGGCGACGATCTCCATCGTCATGGGGGCGTGCGAGAAGAGCACCGCGTTCCGCCCCACCATGTAGACGCCCGCGGTGACCATGGTCGCCGCGTGGATGAGCGCGGAGACCGGCGTCGGGCCCTCCATGGCGTCGGGCAGCCAGATGAAGAGGGGGATCTGGGCGCTCTTGCCGGTGGCGCCCACGAACAGCAGCAGGCAGATGAGCGACAGCGTGCCGAACTGCGTCGTTTCGATCGGCATCGAGGCCGCCGCGTTCGCGACGGCGCGGAAGTCGAGCGTGCCGAACAGGTAGTAGATGTAGAAGACGCCCATCAGGAAGCCCCAGTCGCCGATGCGATTGACGATGAAGGCTTTCTTGCCGGCGTCCGCCGCGCTCTTCTTCTCGTACCAGTAACCGATCAGCAGGTACGAGCAGAGGCCCACGCCCTCCCAGCCGACGAACATCACCAGGAGATTGCTCCCGAGGACCAGCGTCAGCATGAAGAAGCAGAACAGGTTCAGGTACGAGAAGTAGCGCGCGTAGCTGCCGCGCGGCTCGTCGGCCATGTAGCCGATCGAATAGACGTGGATCAGCAGGCCGATGCCCGTGACGACCAGGATCATCATCGCGGACAGCGGATCGAGGCGGAAGCTCCAGGGCACCTGGAACAGGCGGATCCCCGAGATGGTCTGCAGCGGGATCGCCGGAATCCACGTGAACAGGGTGACGTCGTGCGCGCGCGCGGCGGCGGGCCGGCCGAGCAGATCGATGAAGGCGACCAGCGACACGACGAAGGCCGCGGCCATCGTCGTGCAGGCCAGCAGGCCCGAGGCGCGCTTGCCGAAGAAGCGGATACCGAACACGCCGTTCAGCGCGGCGCCCACACCCGGCAGGAGCGGAATCAGCCAGATAACATCCATTACGGTTCCTGCCCTGGCGCTACCAGCGCATCAGGTTCATCTCGTCGATGTTGATCGTTTCCTTGTTCCGGTAGAACGCCAGGATGATGCCCAACCCGACGGCCGCCTCGGCGGCCGCCACGCAGATGATGAAGATCGCAAACACCTGGCCGACGGCGTTCCCCAGCTGGCTCGAGTAGGCGACCAGGTTGATGTTCACCGCGTTCAGCATCAGCTCGATCGACATGAAGACGACGATGATGTTTCGGCGGACCAACACGCCGATCATGCCGATGACGAACAGCCCGGCGGACAGAACGGTGTAATGGGCAGGCGTGATCATCTTTCCCATCCGAACCCGGAATCAGGATTCAGGACCCTCCTGATTCCTGATTCCTCATCTACAGGTCTCTTCTCGCCAGGATGATCGCGCCGACCATCGCGACCAGCAGGAGCATCGACGCGACCTCGAAGGGCACCAGGTAGTTCGTATAGAGCAGCCAGCCGATCTGCTCGACGTTCTGCGCGGCGGCCACGCGCGACGCGGGCGTCACCGGCACGCTGGTCTGCACGTAGGCCTTGAGCGCGATGGCGCCGATCTCGGCGAGCAGCACGCACGACACCACGAGCGCCAGGCGGCTCCTGCGATGCGGGTCCTGGTGCACCTCGGGCGGCCGCTTCAGGTTCACGAGCATCACGACGAACAGGTACAGGACGACAATGCCGCCCGCATAGACGATGACCTGGATGACGGCCAGGAACTGGGCGCCGAGCAGCACGTACAGCGCCGCGACGAACAGGAAATTGACGACGAGGAAGAGCACGCTGTGGACCGTGTTCCGGGCGGTGATCACGAGGACCGCGAAACCCAGAATCAGCGCCGCCAGCGTGTAGAACGCGATCGCTTCGCCCATAGTGTTTCTTGCCGGCCTGAGGCCTCAGGCTTCAGGCCTTTAGCCTCCGGCGCTGCCTGTTCATCCAAGCATCACTTTCACGGCGGCCGTCAGGATGATGTTCGCGATGGCCAGCGGGATCAGGAGCTTCCAGCCAAGGCGCATCAGCTGATCGTAGCGGTAGCGCGGCAGCGTGGCGCGGATCCACAGGAACAGGTACAGGAACACGAACGTCTTCAGGGAGAACCACGCCCAGCTGGGTACGAGATCCAGCACGCGCAACGCCGCCACGTTCGGGAACGGCCGCAGCCACCCGCCGAAGAACAACGTCGTCGCCACCGACGAGACGACGATCATGTTGGCGTATTCGGCAAGGAAGAACAGCGCGAAGCGCATCCCGCTGTATTCGGTGTGGAAGCCCGCCACCAGCTCCTGCTCCGCCTCGGGCAGGTCGAAGGGGGCGCGGTTGGTTTCGGCCAGCGCGCCGATGAAGTAGATGGCCAGCGCCAGCGGCTGCGCGAACCCGAACCAGACGTGCTTGTTGTACTGCGCGTCGACGATGCCGACCATGCTCAGGCTGCCCGACAGCAGGATGACCGCCACGAAGGTCATGGTGACCGCCAGCTCGTAGCTGATGAGCTGCGCGGATGAGCGCAGGCCGCCGAGCAGCGGGTACTTGCTGTTGGACGACCAGCCGGCCAGGATGATGCCGTACACGCCAATCGAGGCGACCGACGCGATGTAGAGCAGGCCGACGTTGATGTCCGCGATGTAGAGCGAGATGGTCCGACCGAACAGGTGCACGTGGGTGCCGAACGGGATGACCGCAAAGGCGATGAGCGCGGGTACGAGCACGATGATCGGCGCCGCCGTGTAGACCCACTTGTCCGCCCGCACCGGCGTGATGTCTTCCTTGACGAACAGCTTGAGCACGTCCGCGAGCGGCTGCAGGACGCCGTGCGGGCCGACGCGCATCGGGCCGAGGCGCACCTGCACCCACGCCTGCACCTTTCGCTCGAGCAGCACCAGGTACATGACCGTGACGAGGACGCCGGTCAGGACGAACACGATCTTGATGAGCGGGTAGATGAGGGTGTCCAGCATATCCATTCGTGCGACGTGCGACGTGCGACGTGCGAGGTGCGCGTGCGACGTGCCCGGTGCTGTCCCTTACGCGCCGTTGCCGTGTGCTCCGAAACCTGGCGCGCTGGCACCACGTGCCGCACTCCGCACCACGCACTTCGCACAGCGCACTATCTATCCACTTCCCCCAGCACGATATCGATCGTCCCGATGAGCGCGATCACGTCGGCGACCAGGTGGCCGCGGACCAGCCGCGGCAGCGCCTGCAGGTTGCAGAACGAGGGCGGCCGCACGCGGAACCGGTAGGGGCTCGTGGCCTTGCCGTCGCTCACGATGAAATAGCCGATTTCGCCCTTGGGCGATTCGTTCGCGTGGTAGGTCTCGCCGGCCGGCGGCTTGATGAGCCGCGGCACCTTCCCCATGATGGGCCCCTCGGGCAGGCCCTCCGTCGCCTGGCGGACAATCCGCACCGACTGCCGCATCTCCTCGAGCCGCACCAGGTAGCGGTCGTACGTGTCGCCGCGCGTCCCGAGCGGGATCTCGAACTGCATCTCGTCGTAGGCGGCGTACGGTTCGTCCTTCCGCACGTCGCGTGGAATGCCGGAGGCGCGCAGGGGCGGCCCGCTGAAGCCGATCGCGATCGCCTCGGGCCCCGAGATGACGCCGATGCCGCGCGTGCGTTCCAGCCAGATGCGGTTGTGCGTCAGCAGCACCTCGTATTCCGGCAGCTTCTGCATCATCACGTTGCACAGCTGCAGCACCTTCTTGTCCCACCCGGACGGCACGTCGAGCGGCAGGCCGCCGATGCGCATCGAGTTGTAGGTGAGACGGGCGCCGCAGAACTCCTCGAACAGATCGAGGATGAGCTCCCGTTCGCGCAGTGCATAGAGGAAGACGGTGACGGCGCCGATGTCCATCGCGTGGCTGCCGAGCCACACCAGGTGGCTGGCCAGCCGTTGCAGCTCCGCCAGGATCGTGCGCACGTAACGCGCGCGGCGGGGGACCTCGACCGAGAGCAGCTTCTCGACCGTCTCGCAGTACCCGAGGTTGTTCGTCGCCGAGGCGACGTAGTCCATCCGGTCGGTGATGAGGACGATCTGCGTCCAGTCGCGGCTCTCGCAGAGCTTCTCCACCCCGCGATGCAGGTAGCCGATGACGACGTCGGCATCGACGACACGCTCGCCATCGAGCTTGAGGACCACGCGCAGCACGCCGTGCGTGGCGGGGTGCTGCGGCCCCATGTTGATAACGAGCTCGTCCGTGTCGAACATCGGGCGAGGTGCTTGGGTGTCCATAGGTCCGGTGGTCATTCGATCTCGGATTCCTCGACCGCCTGCCGCAGCTTCAACCACTCCTGCGGGCTCTCGAGGATCAACTCGCCAGGGCCCTCGAGCGGATAATCCTTGCGCTGAGGGTGGCCCTGCCAGTCCTCGGGCATCAGGATGCGCCGCAGGTCCGGATGACCCGCGAAACGCACGCCGAACATGTCGAAGACTTCGCGCTCCAGCCAGTTGGCGGCGGGCCACGTCGACGTCACCGACGGCACGGCGTCGTGCTCGCCGGCGCGGGCCTTCACGCGGATCCGGTGGCGCAGGGTTGTCGAGTAGAGACAGTAGACGAGGTCGAATCGCTGCGGCGCCCGCGCGGGCCAGTCTGTCGCGGTGACGTCCGAGCAGAAATCGAACAACGACTCGGGGTCGTCACAAAGGAACCGGGCCACGTCGAGCAGTCGCTCGAGCCCGACAATCACCGTCCAGTCGCCGACCCAGAACGAGACCTGCAGGCCGGCATCGGGGAACGCAGCCACGAGCGCCCGGACGAAGTCGGGCTGTTCCATATCCGCCGGCGGCGGCGGATCGGGTGGCAAGGGCGGAGCCGCAGCCGCAGGCTTGTGGGCCGGCTTGGCCGGCGCAGGCGCGGCTGACTTCGCAGGCGCAGGAGCCGCCTCGCCGGATTCGGGCTTGTTCTCGTCAGCCATTGTTGCCGACCCGCAGGGAATCTGGACTCGACGCGCGGGCAGCGCCGGCTACGCCCACTCGAGCGCGCCCTGCTTCCACGCGTAGAAGTACCCGACAACCAGGATGAAGAGGAAGACGACCATCTCGATCAAGCCGAACAGCGCCAGCTTGCCCATGATGACCGCCCAGGGAAACATGAACACCGTCTCGACGTCGAAGATGACGAACAGCATCGCAATCAGGTAGTAGCGAATGCTGTAGCGATCGCGCGCGTCGCTGGTCGCCTCGATCCCGCATTCGTACGGTTCGAGCTTCACCCGGTTGTACTTCTCCGGACGAACGAGCCAGGCGAACACCAGGGCGGAGATCGCGAACCCGATCGCGACCACGACAAACAACAGGATTGGGATGTAAGCGTCGAGCATCGGTGTGGGCGTTGCAGTGGAACGCAGGCAGACGCGCCTGTCGGGTCAACCGTGCTGCATTCGAACGATGGTTCTGTGTCCCGGGTGTTACCCCCGGTGAGGGGCCGGAGTCCAGGCACGCGCCCCGCGAAAACCAGGCACCTGGCAACCGTGACGGGCCAACGCAGCCATCAGGCACGCGCGACCGTTGCGTTCACGTTGCTGGGGTGAGCCGGACTTGAGTGTTTATATAACACGCACCCCAGGAGGTGTCAAGAAAACGAAACGGTGGAGAATTTCAACACCATCCCACAAACCTCGTGGACTGAAACAGTTACAGGCGAGTCTGCTTGACGTGCGCCAAGGCCCAGCCCTATACTGGCCGAGCAGGCACTCAAACTCGATGTCTCCGCAATCAATCCATCATTCTGTTCGCAAACTGCGGCCGAGTGTCCGGCGAGGCGTGCTCGCGCTGGTCGCCCTTGTCGTGCTCGGCGCGGCCGGTGCCGCAACGCCCGGCGCACAGGGCGCGCGAGATCAGCAGCGGGCGATGTGGGTCACCGTCACGCATCCGGACGGCGCGCCGGTGACGGGCCTGGCAGTGGACGACTTCCAGGTGCGTGAAGACGGCGTGCAGCGCGAGGTGTTGCGCGTCGAACCGGCGACCGGGCCGATCGAGATCACGCTGGTCGTCGATACGAGCGACGCAGCCTCGGCCTATATTGCCGACATGCGCCGCGCGATTACCGACTTCATCAAGGAAATGGCGTCAGGCAACCAGATCGCCCTCACGACCTTCGGCGGCCGCCCGCAGGTCGTCCAGGGCTACACGGGCAGCGTTGAGTTGCTGACCCGCGCAATCGGGCGCCTGTTCGCCGAGCGGGGCACGGGAGCATATCTGCTCGAAGCGCTCGTGTCAGTCGCCCGCGGCGTAACGAAGCGGGCGCCGGACCGCGCCGTCATCGTCGCCATCCTCGTGCGCGGGGCGCCCGAGTTCAGCAACCAGCCGCACGATAACGTCGTGAAGGCGCTCCGTGATTCCGGGGCGGCCTTCGATGCGCTGGTGGTCGAGTCTGGCCCGCCCGCCGCTTTGCCGCAGGGCAGCGACCAGGCGACCGCCAACCGCTACGTCGAAGCGGAGGGGGGAGTGCGCGAACGCGACATGGTGCTCGACGAGGGGACGCGCGCCACCGGCGGCCAGAACGTCCAGGCGCTCTCGGGCATGGCGCTCACGCCCGAGATGAAGTCCATCGTCGCGCAGCTAGGCAACCAGTATCGGCTCGTGTACTCGCGCCCCGAATCGCTGATCCCGCCCGAGAAGATCGCCGTCAGCGTGAAGAAGCCGGGCCTCACCGTCCGGGGCACACCCGTCAATCCCGGAGGTTGAGCCATCGCCGTCGCCGCCGCTTCCGTCTACTGACCACTGTCTACCGACTGACTACTGATTCACTGATATGCCCTTCCGCCCGATCGCAGCTCGTTCCCGGCTGGCCGTCGCAGGGCTGGTTGTTGCGGCTTCGTTTGTCCTGCTCGCGCCGCGGACGTCCGTCGTCAGTGCCCAGCAGCAAGCACAGCCGGCGCCGGTCCAGTCGTTCCGAACCGCCGTCGATCTCGTGTCGCTCGCGGTCACGGTCACCGACGCGGAGAATCATTACGTCACCGACCTGGCGGCGAACGATTTCAGCATCTACGAAGACGGCGTGAAGCAGGATCTCACCTTCTTCGATCACAGCAACTTGCCGGTCGCGCTGGCGCTGCTCCTGGACACGAGCGCCAGCATGGAAGAGAAGCTGACGACGGCGCAGGAGGCGGCGATCGGATTCGCCAAGCGGCTTCGCCCGCAGGACCTGGCGGAGCTCGTCGATTTCGACACGCACGTCCAGGTGCTGCAGGACTTCACCAACGACCCCGCGCTGCTCGAACGTGCGATCCGGAAGACGACGGCCGAGGGATCGACCTCGTTTTACAACGCGGTTTACATGTCGCTGCAGGAGATGAAGAAGATCCGCGCCCGGAGCGCGAGCGAGATACGGCGTCACGCCATCGTCGTGATGTCCGACGGCGAGGACACCTCCAGCCTGCTGTCCTTTGACGACGTGCTCGACCTGGCCAAGCGCTCGGAGACGGCGGTCTACGCGATCGGCACGCGGGCGCCGGAGGATGTGACGGTCAATGCGAAGGGCTTCAACGAGGCGGATTTCGTGCTGAAGCAGCTCACGCAACAGACCGGCGGCCGTGTCTTCTTTCCCAAGCGCATCGAGGAGCTGCCCGGCGTGTACTCCCAGATCTCGGATGAGCTGGCCAGCCAGTATCTGATCGGGTACACCTCTAAGAACCCCAGGCGGGACGGCGCCTGGCGCCGCGTCGTCGTCCGCGCCAATCGGCCGGGTGCGTCCGCGCGCACGAAGCAGGGGTATTTCGGCCCACGACCAGGTAATTCATGAACAGCATTCCCTTGATCGCCTACGCGATTGCGGCGGGCGCCTATGCCGCGTTCTTCGTCACCGGGCGCGGCGCCCTGGGCCGGGCCGCCAGCACGATCCTGGCGATCGGCGCGCTGTCGCACACGTTCGTCATCGGCATGCAGACGATGGCCGTCGGCGTACCGGTCGCCAACGCAACGTCGGCGATCTCGGTGTTCGTCTGGCTGCTGGCGCTCTCGTACCTCTACACGGAAATGACCACCGAGGAACGAGCGATGGGCGTCTTCATCGCGCCACTGCTGGTTGCGCTGCAGGTGATTCCCGCGATCCGGCCAAGCCTGGAACGCCCGGCGCCGATCCTCGAGAGCTCGTGGTTCGCGGTGCACGTGTCGTCACTCCTGTTCGCCTATGCGAGCTTCGCGCTGGCGTGCGTTGTCGGCATCACCTACGTCCTGCTCTTCAAGGAGATCAAGGCGAAGCACCTGGGCTTCTTCTACAAGCGCCTGCCCTCGCTGCAGCGCCTGGACGCGATGAACGTCCGGGCCGTCACCATCGGCTGGATCTTCCTGACCATCGGCGTCGTCGTCGGCGCGATCTGGACGGTCCAGGCCCGGGCCGACGCCGTGCTCGATCCCCGCCTGCGGGCGATGTCGATTCTCGATCCGAAGATCGCCGTGGCGGTGCTGTCGTGGGCGATCTACTCGTTCCAACTCTACGCGCGCCGCGCCATCGGCTGGAGCGGCCGGCGGGCGGCCTGGCTCTCGACGGTGGGTTTCGCCATCGTCCTGGTCAATTTCGTGGCGGTCGGGTACCTGACCAAGAGCCACAACTTCTGATGCACCTGCTGCTGGTCGGGGTCAGCCATCGCACCGCCCCGGTGGATCTGCGGGAGCGGATCGATTTTTCGACGCGTGGCGTCGATGCGGCCCTCGCCTCGCTCGCCGCACGGCAGAGCAACACCGAGGCGGCGGTCCTGTCGACCTGCAATCGCGCGGAGATCTACCTGGCGGCGCACGACCCCGAGACCGCGCGCGAGGACGTGCTGGAATTCCTGCACGAATTCCACGGCGTCGAGCCGGCGGAGGTCAGGCCGCATCTCTACGAGAAGCAGGACGCCGAAGCGGCGCGGCACCTGTTCCGCGTCGCGGCCGGCCTCGATTCGCTGGTCGTCGGGGAGCCACAGATCCTGGGCCAGGTGAAGGACGCCTACTCGGTGGCCTCGGCGCAGCAGTCGGTCGGCCCGCTCCTGAACAAGCTGTTCCACGCCTCGTTCCTCGCCGGCAAGCGCGTGCGCACCGAGACGTCGCTTGGCGAGGGCGCGGTGTCGGTCAGTTATGCCGCCGTGTCGCTGGCGCGCAAGATCTTCGGCACGCTCAGCGAGCGCACAGTCGTCGTGGTGGGCGCGGGCGAGATGGGCAAGCTGACCGCGCTGCACCTGAAGGCACAGGGTATCCGCCGCATGGTCATCGCCAGCCGGACGATGGCCCACGCGACCGCCCTGGCCGAGACGATGCAGGCGACGGCGGTGCCGTGGGATCGTCTGACGGCCGCGCTGGGCGAAGCGGACATCGTCATCACGGCGACGGGCGCGAACCTGCCGATCCTCGTGCGCGCCGACGTCGCGGCCATCATGAAGCCGCGCCGCAACCGCCCGCTGTTCATCATCGACATTGCCGTGCCCCGCGACGTCGATCCGGCGGCTGGCGAACTGGACCAGGTGTTTCTCTACAACATCGACGACCTCCAGGCGATCGTCCAGGAGAACCTGAGCCGGCGGGCGGCTGAGATGACGCGCGCGGACGGGATCGTCGGCGAGGAAGTCGATCGTTTTGCGGCATGGCTGCGGTCGCGCGGGGCGATCCCGACGCTCGTCGCGCTGCGCCAGCGCTTCGAGACCATCCGGCGGGCAGAACTGGAGCGGCTGCAACACAAGCTCGGCAGCCTTCCCCCCGACGCGCGGGCACGGGTCGACGAGGTGACGCGGCTGATCGTCGAGAAACTGCTGCTGACGCCGACCGAGCAGCTCAAAGCCCTGCCCGACCGGGAAACGATGTCCGTCTACTCGGATGCGTTGACCCGCCTGTTCAGCCTGACTCCGGGTAACGGCGTCGGCCCCGGTCACGCCGGACCGACACCCGACGACGCGGCGAATGCGGCCGAGGGCGGCCCCGCGGCGCCTGGCAGCGGCCCCGAAGAGCCGGCGGGCGGCGCCAAATCCGGATGAAGCCGGATCGTCCGAATGTCGTTAGCGACATGGAGACCTGGTGAAGACACTTCGACTGGGAACGCGCGGGAGCCAGCTCGCCCTGTGGCAGGCACGCACGGTGGCCGCCATGCTGCAGACGGCGTCGGCCACCTTGTGCGAGATCGTGATCATCAAGACGAGCGGCGACCAGCTCGCCGAGGCGCCGTTGTCGGAAATCGGCGGCAAGCGCCTGTTCGTGAAGGAGATCGAGGACGCGCTGGCGGGCGGCGCGATCGACCTCGCGGTCCACAGCTGCAAGGACATGCCGGTCGTCCTGCCCGAGGGCCTGGCGATCGGCGCGGTCCTCGCGCGCGAGGATCCGCACGATGCGCTGGTCCTGCCGCGCTCACGCCACGCAGGCGACGTGGGACCTGACACGCTGCGGCAACAACTGGGCGAATCGCCGCGCGTCGGCACGAGCAGCGTGCGACGCATCGCCGAGTTGCGCCGCTACCTGCCCCGCGGCCGGTTCGAGCCGATCCGCGGCAACCTCGACACCCGCCTGCGCAAGCTCGATCGCGGCGATCACGATGTCCTCGTGCTCGCCGCTGCCGGCGTGCGCCGCCTGGGGTTCGCCGATCGCATCTCGGCCACGCTCTCGTTCGACATCTGCATCCCCGCGCCCGCGCAGGGCGCCATTGCCATCGAGATCCGCACCGACGATGCCGCGACGCGCGCGTGCGTGGCGCGAATCGATGACGGGCCGACATCCAGCCAGGTGGCAGCCGAACGCGCCCTGGTCACGACGCTCGGCGGCGGGTGCCAGACACCGGTCGGCGCGATCGCCGAACTGGACGGCGACGACCTCGATCTGCGTGCCGTGGTCGCCTCGCTCGACGGCACGCGCGCCGTGCGAGGACGACTGCGCGGCCCGCGCGCGACCGCCGCGCAGATCGGCACGCGACTGGCCCGGCAATTGATTACAGACGGCGCGCTCGAAATCCTCGAGCAGGTGCGCCGGATGCAGGCGCCGGTGGACGGGATCCAGCCGTAGCCGCGGGCAATTCCTGTACAATGCCGGTGCGATGATCAAGCCTGCTGTCTACCTCATCGGAGCCGGCCCGGGGGATCCGTCGTTGATGACAGCCCGAGGCATCCGCTGCCTGGCGGTCGCCGATGTCGTCCTCTACGACCACCTGGTCAACCCGCGCGTGCTCCGCCATGCGCGCGCGGATGCCGAGCGCATCGACGTCGGTCCCGCGTCGCCCAAACCGCTCGAGCAGGAAGCGATCTGCTACCTGCTGGTCGAAAAGGCGCGCGAGGGCAAGGTCGTCGCGCGGCTGAAATGGGGCGACCCGTTCGTGTTCGACCGCGGCGGCGAGGAGGCGTTGTTTCTCCACGAGCACGGCGTGCTCTTCGAAGTCGTGCCCGGAGTCCCCGCCGGCATCGGCGTCCCGGCGTTCGCCGGCGTTCCGCTGACCTACCCGGGCGCGGGCGACACGGTCACCTTCGTGCGCGGATACGAGGACGAGAGCCGCACGTGCCCGCACGTCGATTGGGCGAGCCTGGCGAAGTTGAACGGGACGACGGTCTGCTACGCCGGCACCCGGCAGATGAAGGGGATCCTCGAGGCGCTGCTCTCCCACGGCTGGAACGACGACGAGCCGGCGTGCATCGTGTACAACGGCTGCACGTCCGAGCAGCAGACGATCGGCGGCACGCTCGGCGAGCTGGTCCGCCTCGTGCACGAGCCGGCGCACCGGGTGCCCGCGATCCTGCTGGTCGGCCGCGTGACCGCGCTGCGCGAACACCTGCGCTGGTTCGACGTGCGCCCGTTGTTCGGCAAACGCATCGTCGTCACGCGCCCGCGCGAGCAGTCGGCCGAGCTGGTGGACATGCTCGAGGGCCTGGGCGCGATGGTCATCGAGGCGCCCACGATCCGCATCGTCCCGCCCGAGGATTTCGGCCCACTCGACGCGGCCTGCGCGCAGGCCGGCAGCTTCCAGTGGATCGTCTTCACGAGCGGCAACGGCGTCGATTACTTCATGCAGCGGCTGCAGGCGGGCGACGGCGACGTGCGCGATCTGAAGGGCACGCGGTTGTGCGCGATCGGGCCTGGCACGGCGGATCGGCTGTCGCGCTTTGGCATCAAGGTTGACCTGATGCCGGCGGAGTACCGGGCGGAGGCCGTGCTCGAGGCCCTGCGCACAACGGGCGACCTTCGGGGCCAGCGCATCCTGCTGCCACGCGCCGACATCGCGCGGGAGATGCTCGCCGAGGAGTTGCGGCGGTCGGGAGCCGACGTCGTCGAGGTGGCCGCCTACCGGACCGTGCCGGTCGACAATCAGCGGCAGGGCGAGCCGGACCTTTACCGCATGCTGCTCGACAAGCGGGTGGACGCGATTACGTTCACCAGCGCGTCCACGGTGAGGAGCTTCGTGCGGATGCTGGGCGCGGACCAGGCGGCCGACCTGCTGCGATCAACGACGGTTGCCTGCATCGGCCCGGTGACGGCGGAAGCGGCCACCCAGCACGGCATCACGACGTCGGTCATGCCCGCCGAATACACGATGCCCGGCCTCGTCGATGCGCTGGTGAGACACTTCGAACATAACGTCGTTGTTGGTCGTTAGTCGTTGGTTGTTGGTCATGGTCGTTGGTCGTTCGCCGACCAATGACCAACGACTTCGACCAACGACTCCGGCCAACGACCAACGACCAACGACCACTGCGAGGCGCTTATGAGCACCCTGCCGAGCGAAGCCACTCTTGATCTCGTCCGGCGCGGACGGCGGCTGCGCCGCTCGCCGGCCATCCGGGCGCTGGTGCGCGAAACGCGCCTGTCCCCCGACATGTTCATCTATCCGCTGTTCGTGTGCGAAGGCGAAGGCGTGCGCCGCGAGGTCGGCTCGATGCCCGGCGTCTCGCAGCTGTCGGTTGACCTGGCGGTCGAAGAAGCCCGCGCGGCACGCGCGGAAGGGGTCGGCGGCGTCCTGCTGTTCGGCCTGCCCGCCTACAAGGACGACGTCGGATCGGCGGCCTGCGACCCGGACGCGCCGGTCCAGGCGGCGGTGCGGGCGATCAAGCGCGAGAACAAGGACATCCTGGTCGTCACCGACGTCTGCTTGTGCGAGTACACCTCGCACGGCCACTGCGGGATCATCGTCGACGGCGAGATTGCCAACGACGCGTCCGTCGAACAGATCGTCCATGCCGCCGTGTCGCACGCCGCCGCGGGCGCCGACATCGTGGCACCGTCCGACATGTTCGACGGCCGCATCGGCGCCATCCGCACGGCGCTCGACCACGGGCGTTTCGAGAACGTCGCGATCATGTCCTACGCCGCCAAGTACTGCTCGGCTTTCTACGGGCCCTTCCGCGAGGCGGCCGACTCGGCGCCGAAGTTCGGCGACCGCCGCACGCACCAGATGGACCCCGCGAATTCGGACGAAGCCCTGCGCGAGGTGGAAGAGGACATCGAGGAGGGGGCCGACATCGTGATGGTGAAGCCCGCGCTGCCCTACCTCGACGTCATCCGGCGGGTCAAGGACGTCTTCCAGTACCCGACCGCCGCCTACAACGTGAGCGGCGAGTACGCGATGCTGAAGGCCGCCGCGCGCAACGGCTGGATCGACGAACCGCGCGCGATGATGGAAATGCTGACGTGCATCCGTCGGGCGGGCGCGGACATCATCATCACGTATTTCGCGCGGGACGCTGCGCGCGCATTGGCCTAGACATGCGAAAGTTCAAGACGTCCCGTTCCGCGAAGCTCTTCACCCGCGCCCAGCAGATTCTGCCGGGCGGCGTCGACAGCCCCGTCCGGGCCTTCAAGGCCGTCGGCGGCACGCCCCTCTTCATCCGGCGCGGCAAGGGCGCGACGATCGAGGACGTCGACGGCAACGCCTACGTCGACTACGTCATGTCGTGGGGCCCGCTCATCCACGGCCACGCGCCGCGCGGCCTGGTGAAGACGCTTGCCGCCGTTGCGCGCGACGGCACCAGCTTCGGGGCGCCCACCGAGCTCGAAGTGCGCCTGGGCGAGCGCGTCCGCGCGCTGATGCCGTCGCTCGAACGTGTGCGCTTCGTGAACTCCGGCACCGAAGCCGCCATGAGCGTAATCCGCGTCGCGCGCGCGGCCACCCGCCGCGACAAGATCATCAAGTTCGAGGGGTGTTATCACGGCCACGCGGATCCGTTCCTCGTGCAGGCCGGCTCGGGCGCCCTGACGCTCGAGACACCCAACAGCCCGGGCGTCCCGCTGGCGGCCGTCGCCAACACGTTGATCGCGACCTACAACGATCTGATCTCGTGCGAACGCCTGTCGGAATCCAATCGACACGAGATCGCGGCGATCATCGTCGAACCGATTGCGGGGAACATCGGCGTGGTGCCGCCGGCCGACGGCTTCCTGGCCGGCCTGCGCAGCATCTGCGATCGCGAGGGCATCCTGCTCGTCTTCGACGAGGTCATCTCCGGGTTCCGGGCCGGTCTCGGCGGGGCGCAGGCGCTCGTCGGCGTGAAACCCGACCTCACGTGCCTCGGCAAGATCATCGGTGGCGGCCTGCCCGTGGGCGCGTACGGCGGTCGCGCGGATCTGATGGAACTCGTGTCGCCGGCGGGCCCCGTCTACCAGGCCGGGACGCTCTCGGGCAACCCGCTGGCGATGGCGGCCGGCCTGTGGTCGCTTGGCGAGCTGTCCGCACGCCTCTATCGGCACCTCGCGCGCCTCGGCTCGATGCTGGCCGACGGCCTGGCCACGGCCGCGCGCGATGCAGGCGTTGCGGTGCAGGTGAACGCGTTCGGATCGATGCTCACGCCGTTCTTCACCGCGCAGGCGGTGCGTGATTACCATTCGGCGTTGACGGCCGACACCCGCCAGTACGCGGCCTTCTTCCGCGCGATGCTCGCGCGCGGGATCTACCCGCCGCCCTCGCAGTTCGAAGCGTGGTTCCTCTCGGGCGCGCACACCGAGCGGGACGTCCGGAAGACGATCGCAGCCGCGAAGGAAGCCATGAAGGCGGTCTCAGGAGACAGTCGACAGTAGAGACGGCGGCCCTACCGCACCACCAGCGGCGCATCGAACCGCATCCGCACCACCGTGCCCGGTTGAAGCTCCACGTCCTTGCCCGGTGTCGCGGCTACCGTGCCGCCGCCGCCGATGATGATCCCCGCCAGCGCGCCCTTCGCGCCGCCGAGAATGCCGCCGATGATCGCGCCCACACCGGCGCCCGCCCCGATCCTGCCCGCCTCGCCGCGAACGCCCTCGCTCTGGAACACCTGGTCGACCGTCGCGTGGATCGGGTAGGAACGCCGGCCGATCGTGACCTGGTCGAAACTCAGTGTGAGGCTGCCCTTGCGGTCGACGCGGCTGGCCTTGTTCACCGACGTCACCACGCCCCGTACAATCGACCCTGCCGGAATCAGCACGCGGCTCCCGTTGTTCAGATCGACCATGGTCGTCGCTTCGAATCGATCCTCCACTTGCGCGGTCGCCGAACTGAGCGGGTTCTGCAGCCGCACATCCAGTTCGATGCCTACCGGCACCTCGTTCGGATTGCTCGACGTCGGCTGTGGCGGTGGAGGAAGCATCTCAGACGGCCGCTGCTGCGCATACGGGGGGATCTCCCTGGTCGGCGGAGGAGGCGGCTCGTTCGTCGCACCGCGTGGCGGCGGACCCTGGGGATTGAGACTGTCGCGGACCTGGCCGCGAAGCTCGTCCAGACGATTGCGCAGGTCCCAATACTCCGTGCGCGGAACGCTGCCCTCTTTCCTCAGCTTGACCTTCAGGTAAATGCCTTCTTCGCGCACCTCATCCAGCTGACCCTGCATCTGGTCGGCCAGACGCGGATCGCGGTTGCGCAGCCTGGCAATGTCGGCGGTGAGATCGTAGACGGCATCCTGCAGCCGCTGGATGTCCGCGCTCGTGATGGATGCCTGCTGGTCGCCCGCGAAACGCTGGACGGGCGCGGCAAACGATTGGGCGGGCACCCCGGCGATGAGCACGCCGGCGACGATGACGGCTGCGAACAGTCGAGACAGTGCCATGGAGGAGACCTCCTCTTCCTCGTTTCAGGATAGCCGGTTGGCGGCGACGTGAACAGATGAGGCGTCCGGAAACCAGAACATCTTCGCGTCAACGGGCCGTCGTGCAAGATGCCGACCGGCGGGCCACCGACGAGCGCTTTGGCGTGCCCGACTGAACGGCTCCAGGCATGCGTATCAGCGAATTGCGCAATCGAACAACCAGCGCTTCGACGCGAATTTCGCGAGCGCGACGCCGGAGCGGCCGGTGTCGGTGTCGGGGATACAGTCCACGAAAATGCACGGATGATATGATCGAGGCGTCTTCCCGGGAGGAAACCTGAGATGGTGGCGCGCAGGCGAACGGTCGGCGTGATGGTGGGTGGCGTGCAGGTCGGCGGCGATGCGCCCATCGTCGTCCAGGCGATGGCGAACACCGACACCGCCGACCCGGCGGCCACCGCGAAGCAGTGCATCGAACTGGCGCGGGCCGGGTCCGAGCTCGTCCGCGTGACCGTGAACCTGCCCGAGGCCGCCGCCGCGGTACCCGAGATCAAGCGCCGCATGCTCGACGCCGGCGTGACCGCGCCGCTCATCGGCGACTTCCACTACAACGGCCACATCCTGCTGCGCAAGTTCCCCGCATGCGCGGCGGCTCTCGACAAGTACCGCATCAACCCCGGCAACGTCGGCCAGGGGCGGCACCGCGACGAGCAGTTCGCCACCATCTGCCGCATCGCCATCGAGCACGACAAACCGGTCCGCATCGGCGTCAACGGCGGCTCGCTGAACCAGGACCTGGTCATGCGAAGGATGCGGGAGAACAGCGACCGGGCGCTCGGCAGGACGTCGGAGGAGATCATCGGCGACTGCCTGGTGCTGTCGGCGCTCGAATCGACCGCGCTGGCGCTCGAGAGCGGCCTGCGCAAGGACCAGATCATCATCTCCTGCAAGGTATCGCGTCCGCAGAACCTCGTCGCCGTGTACCGCGACCTGTCTGCGAAGACCGATCAGCCGCTGCACCTCGGCCTCACGGAAGCGGGCATGGGGACCAAGGGGCTGGTGTGGTCCGCGTCCGCGATGGCCATCCTGCTCAACGAGGGCATCGGTGACACGATCCGCATCTCGCTGACGCCCCGGCCTGGCGGCGATCGGCGCGAGGAAGTGTACGCGTCGTGCGAGCTGCTGCAGGCGCTCGACCTGCGGTCGTTTGCGCCGAGCATCACCGCGTGCCCGGGCTGCGGCCGGACAACCAGCACGACCTTCCAGGAGCTGGCCGAACGGGTCCAGGATTACGTGCGCGAAAACATGCCCGGTTGGAAGGAACGCTACCAGGGCGTCGAGGACATGACGGTCGCCGTCATGGGATGCATCGTGAACGGGCCGGGCGAATCGAAAGCCGCGAACATCGGCATCAGCCTGCCCGGCACCGGCGAAACGCCGCACTGCCCCGTCTTCGTCGACGGCCAGCACTTCACGACACTGCAGGGCACGTATGCAGAACTGTCGGCCGCATTCACCCGGCTCATCGACGACTACGTGGAGACGCGGTATCGGAAAACCAGTAGACAGGAGGCAGTAGACAGGAGGCAGTAGACTACGGCCTACTGATCTGCTGAGTTACCGCCAGAACATGAGCCGCTCGATCCACGAAATGCGGGTCAGATCGTTGTAGATGACGGTGACCATCAGCATCATCAGGACCACGAACCCGGCCAGCAGCATCTTCTCCTTCACCTTCGTGCTGAAGTCGCGTCGCGCGACGCCCTCGAGCAGCATGATGAAGATGTGGCCGCCGTCGAGCACGGGGATCGGCAGCAGGTTGAGCAGTCCAAGGTTCAGACTGATTGACGCCATCAGCAGGAAGTACGGCAACCACCCGAGTTCCGCGTACTGACCCGAGAGCTGCGCGATGGCGACCGGCCCCATCAACTGCCTCGGCGACGTCTCACGCGTCAACAAGCCACCGAGCGTCTGGTAGATGAGCCCCGCGAACTCGTAGTTCTTCTGCAGGCTCATCTTGATGGCGCCGAGCGGACCCGGATTGATCGTCTTCAGCGCGTCCCCGGTCAGGACGCCGATCTTCCCGTTGGGGCCGGGCGTCGCCTGGAGATCCAGCCGCTCGCGACCCCGCAGAATCGTGAGCGTGATCGGCTTGTTGGGGTACTTCGAGATGGCCGCCACCAGCTGCCGCTGGAAGACCATCGTTTCGCCGTTCACCGCCGCGACCAGGTCCCCGGGTTTCAGGCCGGCCTGCGCGGCGGGACTGTCCGGCGTCACGGCGGCCAGGTGCGGGTGCACGTTCGGCAGCACGCCGATGTCGCCAACGTCGTACTTGCCTTCCGTGGTGGTCTTCACGCCCAGCGTCAGCTGCCGCCCGTCGCGCACCACGGTAATCGGCAGTTCCCGGTTGGGCTGCGCCCCGACCCGCACGTAGACGTCGCCCCAGGTTGCCACCCCGCGACCGCCGACCTGCGTGATGAGATCGCCGGGCCTGATGCCCGACTGCGCCGCCGGCGACCCGGCGAGAACCGCGCCCACCACCGCGGACTGGTCCTCGAACGTCGGCACTTCCGCCCCGAAAGTGAGCACCACGGCGGTCAGCACGATGGCGAGGGCGATGTTCATCACCGGCCCCATGATGAGCACCTGGAAGCGCTCCCACTTGGTCCGCGACATGAACTCGTCCGGCCGCCCGCTGAGAGGTTCCTCGGACGTTTCGCCCGCCATCTTCACGTAGCCGCCCAGCGGAACCGCACTGATGCAGTACTCCGTGTCGCCGCGGCGGAAGCCGACGATCTTCGGACCGAAGCCCAGGGAAAAAGTGAGCACCCGGATGCCGATCCGCTTGGCCATCATGTAATGGCCGAGCTCGTGCACGAAGATTAGCACGCCGAGCAGGAAAACGAAAGCCACAAGCGTTGTTAACACTGGAACTGCCTCAGATCTTCAATTCTAACCGCCGGGCGAGGTCCTGGGAATACTCGCGGGCCCACGCGTCGATCACGCGCACCTCATGCAGGGTTCGCGCCGGGCCGGGCTGGTAGGCGTTCATGGTCTCCTCGATGACCCGTGCAATGGCCGTGAACCCCAGGCGGCCGGCGAGAAACGTCGCGACGGCAATCTCGTTCGCCGCGTTCAGGACCACCGGCAGGCCGGCTGCGTCCTCGAGCGCGCGGTAGGCCAGGCGCAGGCACGGGAAGCCGGCGTGGTCCGGCAGCTGAAAGTCGAGGCGCCCCAGCCGCGTCAGATCGAGCGGAGGGAGCGGAGCCGCCCACCGTTCGGGATACGAGAACGCGTACTGGATGGGCAGCCGCATGTCCGTCACCCCGAGCTGTGCGATCACCGATCCGTCAACGAGTTCCACCATCGAGTGGACCACCGACTGCGGGTGGATGACGACGTCGATCTGACGGGCCGCAACCCCGAACAGCCAGTGGGCCTCGATCACCTCGAGCCCCTTGTTCATGAGCGTGGCCGAGTCGATCGTGATCTTCGGCCCCATCCGCCACGTGGGATGCCGCAGGGCATCTTCGGGGACCACGTCGGCCAGCGCTTCGGTGGACTGTCCCCGGAACGGGCCCCCAGATGCCGTCAGGATCAGGCGACGGACGTCGCCCGGCGCGCGGCCGTGGAGGCACTGGTGTATCGCGTTGTGCTCGCTGTCCACCGGCAGCAGCAGGACGTTCTTCCGGCGCGCCGCCTCGGTGACGATGGCGCCCGCCATGACGAGGACTTCCTTGTTGGCCAGCGCAATGGTCTTCCCCGCCTCGATCGCGGCCAGCACCGCTTCGAGCGCCGCCGTGCCCGACGTCGCGCACAGCACGATGTCCACGTCGGGCTGCGTGGCCACCGCCACGAGTCCCTCGGATCCGTCCCCGCGCACCGCAGGCACCCGGCACAGCTGGCCCAGCCTGTCGAGCGCGTCACCGGTCGCCAGGCCGACCGCGCCCGGGCCAAAGCGGGCGACCTGCTCGGCGAACAGCGCGACGTTCGTGCCGGCCGCGAGACCGACGACACGCAGTCGATCGGCGTGCGCCTCCACGACCGACAGGGCGCTGCGGCCAATCGATCCGGTCGATCCGAGGATCGCGATCCGTTTCACTGGTGGAACCCGATCTTCCTCACAGCCCGTACCGCAGGAACAGGTAGTAGGCCGGCGCGGCAAACAGCAGCGCATCGATCCGATCCAGCACGCCCCCGTGTCCGGGGATCAGGGCCGAGCTGTCCTTCACGCTGGCGCTGCGCTTGATCTGCGATTCGAACAGGTCGCCGAGGATGCCCATCGCGACGACGACCGCGCCCAGACCCACGCGCCACCCGAGCGACAGGTGCGGCAACCACCAGGCGCCGACCACCGCGACGACGGCGATACCGGCGACGAACCCGCCGACCGCGCCTTCGACGCTCTTCTTCGGACTGATCACGGGCGCAAGCCGATGGCGACCGAAAAGCGACCCGGAGTAGAACTGCGCGGTGTCGCTGACGATCACCGTCAGCAGCAGCAACAGCAGGGCTTCGCGGCTGACCAGCCAACGGACGGCCACCAACGCGCCGAGCGGAAGGCCGAGATAGAGCGACGCGAAGAGCCCGGCCACGACCGGGGCGAGCACGTCGGCACCCACCCGTCCGGCCGCCACCGACAGGGCGGCCATCGCCAGCAGCGCGGCCATGAGCACCGCATCGAGCGAATTGCCCGGCCACGCCACTGCCATGCAGGTGGCCGCGGCCGCACAGCCGGCGAGCGCTTTCGGGATGCGCACGCCGAGCGAGTCGGCCAGGCGCGCGTACTCGAAGAAGGCCAGCCAGAGGACGACTTCGGCAACGACGAGCAGCTCGAACGGGCGAAGGAACCAGACGGCGCAGATGACCGCCGGGATGAGAACGAGCGCGCTCAGGATACGAAGCATGAAGTGGATGGCAGGGCGTTAGAGCGTTGCCGCCCGCGCCGGCGTAATGCCGCCGTACCGTCGGTCGCGTTTCTGATAGGCGACGATCGCCTCCAGGAGGTCGCGACGCCGAAAATCCGGCCACAGCGTGTCGGTGACCCAGATTTCCGCATACGCGATCTGCCAGAGCAGGAAGTTGCTGATGCGCATCTCGCCGCTCGTGCGGATGAGCAGGTCCGGATCCGGCTGGCCGGCCGTGTACAGGTACTCCCCGAAGCGGCGTTCGTCGATCTCGTCACCGGGGACGCCCGCGTCGATCAGCCGGCGGACCGCGTCCACGATCTCGGCGCGCCCGCCGTAATTGAGCGCGATGTTGAAGCGCATGCCCTGGTTGGCTTCGGTCCGCGTCATCGCCGCGCGCAGTTCCTCCTGCACGTCCGGTCTCAGATCTTCCGGCCGGCCGATCACCTGGAACCGGATGTCGTTGCTCAGCAGCGTGTCGAGCTCCAGCCGCAGGTACCGCTTGAGCAGCATCATCAGGGTGTTGATCTCGGTGCGCGGCCGCTTCCAGTTCTCGACCGAGAACGCGTAGAGCGTCAGGACCCCGATCCCCAGCCGCGCGCTGGTCTCGACCACCGCGCGCACCGATTCGATGCCGGCACGGTGGCCCTCGACGCGCGGCAGGCGGCGCTGCCCGGCCCAGCGGCCGTTCCCGTCCATGATGATCGCCACGTGCGCGGGCAGGCGGTCGAAGTCAACCTGGCGCGCAAGCGCCTGCTCAGGCGACCCCGGCGGCAGCCACGCCAGGAGATCTTCGACAGTCATGCGGAATCCTCGCGAACACCCGGGAAGCGATTCATGATGATACCGGCTGTGACCGGCCCTCGCAAGGCAGGGCGCCGCGCGTTGGTCGCCGGAGCCCGGCCGCCTTGCCTGGCCACGGTCTCACGGCTTCGCGACTCACCCCGCGGGCGACACCTCGCCCCGCCCCGGCTCCCCGTAGCGCACGTCCACCAGGCACAGGCCGCACGCCGGCGCCGTGGGACCTGCGTCGGCGCGCTGGCCCGACCCGAGCGCCTGCTCGATGGATGCGGCCTCGCGCCGCCCCGCCCCGATCTCGACGAGCGTCCCCACGATGGCGCGGACCATGTGACGCAGGAATCCCGTGGCGGTCACCTCGTACATGAGTCGCCCGCCCGACCGATCCTGGAGGGCATTTCCCCAGGGCGCCCATCCACCCTCGGCGACAGGCGACAGGCGCGACCGGTACACCCGCCGCACCGTCGTCTTCACGCTGCTGCCCGTCCCGCGAAAGGCGGCGAAGTCGTGCTCGCCCTCGAACAACCGGGCGGCGCGGCCCATCTGCTCGACGTCGAGGCGATCGGACACATGCCAGGCGTAGCGCCATTCGAAGGGCGTCGCGGTCGGCCCGTTGACGATCTGATAGCGGTATGTCTTCGATGCGGCCGAGTGGCGGGCGTGGAAGGCAGCTTCGACCTGCTGCACGCCGATCACGCGGATCTCGCGCGGCAGGATGGCGTTGAGCGCGCGCCGAAGCGTCGCATCATCGATCGTGCGGGTCAGCCGCACGCTTGCCGCCTGGCCGCACGCGTGCACGCCGGCATCGGTCCGTCCGGCGCCGACAACGGTGACGGGTCCGCCCTCGATGCGCGACAGGGCCTCCTCGACGAGGCCCTGGATGGACACGCCCTCGGCCTGCCGCTGCCAGCCGACAAACGGGGTGCCGTCGTAGGCCAGCGTCAGCTTGAGCGTGCGCTCCTCTGCCATTGCCTCTCCGCGCGTTGCGCGCTGGCGCTCACGCTACCGGCGTTCTTCCTCGCTGACGACGACCGGGCGGGACCCCGGTTTGGCGATCGGAATGCGGTCGGCGCAGAGCGGGCACCTGTCCGGATCGTAGGTGGGCAACGAGATCTCGAGCAGCGAGAACAACGGCACGTCGAGCGCCTGGCCACTGGTCCCGCCGCTGCGGTCCACGATCGACGCCGCGCCGACGACCTGCGCGCCCGCCGCGCGCGCCACCTGCATCGTCTCGCGCGTCGACCCGCCCGTGGTGACGACATCCTCGACCACCAGGACGCGCTCGGTCTCGGTGAGCGTGAACCCCCGGCGCAGCGTGAGGACGCCGTCGTGGCGTTCGGCGAAGATCGCGCGGGCACCGAGCGCCCGCGCCACTTCGTGGCCGATGATGAGACCACCGAGCGCGGGCGACAGGACGGTGACCGGCCGCAGCGCCCGCACGTGATTGGCCAGCGCCCCGCCGAGCGCCATGGCGTGCGCGGGATGCTGCAGGATGAGCGCGCACTGCAGGTAACCGGAGCTGTGCAGCCCGGACGAGAGCCGGAAATGGCCCTCCAACAGGGCGCCCGACCGGCGGAACAGATCGAGGAGAGTTTCGCGATCCATGGTTGCTCAGCCTATCACGAAGGTTTTCGGCCTCGGCCTCGGCTTTCGGCCTTCGGCTTTGGGCTTTGGGTCTTTGGGCTTTGGCACAGCAGGAGCCCGGAGCCTGAAGCCGGGAGCCTCCCGTTACGTCGCCGGCTTCTTGGTCCGCAGGTTGTCCTCGAACAGTTGGAGGATCCGCCGGTATTCGTCGGCCCAGCTCGTGTCCTGTTCGAAGCCGTGGTTCTCCACCGGGAACACGGCCAGCTGCCAGTGCTCCTTGCGCAATTCGATCAGCCGCTGCACGAGGCGCATCGAATCCTGGACGTGGACGTTGGTGTCCACCAGGCCATGGCAGATGAGGAGCGCCCCTTTCAACCCCTCGGCGAAATAGATCGGCGAACTCCGGCGGTACGCCTCCGGATCGCCCTGCGGTTCGTTCAGGATGTTCGCCGTGTAGGGATGGTTGTAGTGGGCCCAGTCGGTGACCGGCCGCAGCGCGGCACCCGCCGCGAACGTGTCGGGCGAGGTGAACATCGCCATCAGCGTCATGAAGCCGCCGTAGCTGCCGCCATAGACACCGATCCGTTTCGGGTTCACCCGCTGCTTCTCCACCAGGTACTTCGCGCCGTCGATGACGTCGTCCAGGTCCTTGCCGCCCATGTGGCGGTAGATGGCGGTGCGCCAGTCGCGGCCGTAGCCGGAGCTCGCCCGGTAGTCGACGTCGAGCACGACATACCCGCGAGCGGCGAGGAGGTTGTGGAACATGTACTCGCGGTAGTAACTGGCCCAGTACTTGTGCGCGTTCTGAGCGTATCCCGCGCCGTGCACGAACACGACTCCCGGAGCGAGCGGATCGCGCCTGGCTCCCATCAACTCCGGCGTGAACAGCCGCGCGTAGACATCCACGCCGTCGCGCGCCTTGAAGGTCAACACCGGCGGATCCGCCCACCGGGCGGCCCGCCATTCGGCGGTCGGCGTCGTCGTGACCTGCCTGGCGGCCGCGCCGGGCGTATTCGGCATCAGGTACACCTCGGGCGGCTTGTTGCTGTAGGAATAGACGAGCCCGATCGTCGCCGCGTCGGGCGACACTTCGCCGATGCTCGAACCCGTCATCGACGTGATCGCCGTGCGCGGGCCGCCGTCGAGCGCCAGGGAATAGATGTGGCGTTCGCCCGGGTGTTTCTCCGACGTGACCAGGTAGAACTGCGTCTTGTCGGGCGACAGGCCGGCGCGCGTGACTTCGAATTTCCCGGTCGTCAACGGCTTCGGCTTCGCGCCCGCCTGCGCGACATCGATCGTGTAGAGGTGCGCCCAGCCGTCCGCCTCCGACAGGAAGAACAACGTGTGATCGTCGGGCAACCAGCCGCCCGGCCCACCCTCGTTGATCCACGCTTCGTCGTGGAGCGCGTCGACAACGCGAGACTTGCCCGATTCGGGATCGATCGCGACAATCCACCGGTCCTTGTTGTCCGCGGACCGGACCCAGACGACGGCGAACTTACCGTCGCTCGACACGAGCGGCGAGGTCCAGCGGATGTCGCGGTCCACTTCCTTCGCGCCGGCGGTCGGCGCGGAACCGGAGCCGGCCGTGACGTCGCCGGAGGTTGCGACGGCCGCCTTCGTCTTGCCCGCGAAGGCGCCGTCCGCCCAGACCGACTTGCCGGTCTCCAGGTTGAGCATCGCCAGGCGACGCCGATCCTGCGCGTCGCCGACCTTCGTCCGGCCCGGAATGTCCTCGGTATAGGCCGATTCGGTGACGTAGTTGGGCACGATGGCCGGCTTCGCGCCGTCCGCGCGTTCGGAGACCAGGATGAACACGTGCTGGTTGTCGGGCGACAACAGCAGATCCGAGACCGCCTGCCGCGGCGCGTTGATCTCGAAGGACGGCAGCGCCTCCTTCTTGCGCTTCTCCTCGTCCTTCTTCTTCTTCTCGGCCTGCTCGCGCGTGTAGGCGATCAGCTTCTGTTCCTCGGCCTTGACGAACTTCTGGCTGTCGGTCTCGCGCGGGTCCTGGCTGCGCGGCTTCACGTCGGTCAGTTGCTCGATCGCGCCGGTGGCGAGCGGGACGACGAAGAGGTTGTTCTCGCGCACGAACGCGACGGCGGTCTCGTTCCTCGCCCAGCGGGGATTCATCTCGATCGCGGTCGTTCGCGTGATCTGCTGCCGCGTGCGCGCGACCGCGTCGAAGACGATGATGTCGCCCTGCTCCGCGAAGAGCACGCGCTGGTGGGCCTTGTCCCAGACGCCGCCAACCGGGGGCACCTTCTTCCGTTCCTCGTCGGTCAACTTCCGCGGCTCCCCCTTGTCGCGGGCAACCGCCCACGTCGCGGCCTCCTCGTCCTGCGGGCGGCGCCACTCGAAGTACAGCTCGCGCGAGTCGGCCGACCATCGCAGCCCGGTCGGCTCGTAGCCGACCAGCTTCGGGCCGCGCATGATGCTGTCCACGGTCAGCGGGAAGGCCGGCACCGGCGCCGCGTGCGTGGCCGGTGGAGCTGGCTTCGTTGTTGCCTGTCGATGATCGCGGCCCGGGGCAGCGAGGACGGTGGCCGCGAGGAGCACGATGGCGATCGGCAGGATCGGCGTTCTCGTCATGAGGACCTCGGCAAGAGAAGGGGGCGGGCTCGTTCGCGAACCGCTTAGTATACAATTCCGCGACAATCGGGCGGCAGCCAGAACCGTTCTGGCTCGCCATTCGTCTATTCCACAAGGACACGTGTCGTTCGCACGCCGGCGCCGCGTTTCCTGAAAGCGAACGAGGAGGCCGGCTCGCTCGCCCCCTTGGCATCGCTGTTGTTTTCGCCCCCCTGCACGATCCCTACGGTGAGAAAATCGGAGAACTGCAATGGTTGAACAGGTCACACGGGGCGCGAGAATCGCGGTGGGTGCGGTTGCGCTGCTGGCACTGTCGGTGTCCGTTTTCGGCCAGGACGTGTCCGCCCCCGGGACGGGCGGCCGGCTGCCTGGCCAACAGGCAGCGCAGGCGGCCGGCACCCCGGTCGTCAAGAAGCTGTCGGTGGACGACGCGGTCCAGATGGCGCTCGAGCAGAACCTGAACCTGCAGGTCCAACGCGTGAACCCGAGAATCCAGGACCTGAACATCGCGTCCGTGCGGACGGCGTGGACGCCGAACGTCACGTCGTCGTTGTCGAACGGCAGCGCCGACAGTCCGTCCGGCAATATCTTCAGCGGCACCGGGATCACGCAGACCAGCGACAGCCTGGCGTGGAACTTCGGCGCCAACCAATTGCTGCCGACGGGCGGGAACTACCAGGTGTCGTGGGGCAGTTCCCGCGCGAAGAGCAACAGCCTGTTCGACAACATCAACCCGCGGCTCAACTCCAGCCTGAGCGCGTCGTTCACGCAGCCGCTGCTGCGCAACTTCCGCATCGACAACACGCGGCAGCAGCTGCAGATCAGCAGGAAGAACCGCGAGATCTCGGACGTGCAGTTGCGGGAGACAGTCCTCGGCACGATCCGCAACGTCAAGAGCGCCTACTGGACGCTGTCTTATTCCGTGTCGTCGCTGAAGGTGCAGGAGCAGTCGCTCGACCTGGCTAACGAGTCGCTGCGGAACAACGAGGCGCGCGTCCGCATCGGGACGATGGCGCCCATCGACATCATCCAGGCGCAGGCGGAAGTCGCCTCCCGCGAGGAATCGGTCATCCGCGCCCAGGCGGCGGTCGCGCAGGCCGAGGACAGTTTCCGGGCGCTCATCATGGACCCGCAGACGGCGAACTTCTGGGAGATGAAGTTCGAGCTGACCGATTCACCGACCTTCGAGGCGCAGTCCGTGGACGTGGACGCTGCCGTCCGGAAGGCGCTCGACGCCCGCACCGACCTGGTCCAGCAGAAGAAGACGATCGAAGAGAACGACATCACGCTGCGCTACATGGCGAACCAGACCAGGCCGGACGTGAACGTGAACGTGAAATACGGCGTGTCGGCCCAGGGCGGCACGGCGCTCGCCTATGACTACAGCAACGTCCTCAACCCGGTCTTTCTCGGTCAGCTCGGCGCGGTGGGCTACGCGTCGATGTTCAAATCGCTCCTCAAGAACGACTACCCGCAGTGGAGCTTCGCGCTGACCTTCGGGTATCCGATCGGCAACAGCACCGCCGAGGCGAACCTGGTGCGCGCGCGGTTGCAGTACGGCCAGGCGCAGACGCAGCTCCGGGCGGCCGAACTGACCGTCGTCACGCAGGTGCGTGACGCAGCCCGCCAGGTCATGACGAACCAGAAGCGCGTGGAATCCACGCGCGCCTCGCGCGAGCTGCAGGAGAAGAAGCTGGAGGCCGAACAGAAGAAGTTCGCCGCGGGCATGCAGACGACGTTCTTCGTGCTGCAGGCGCAGCGCGACCTCGCACAGGCCCGGGATCTCGAACTGTCCGCGATCCTCGACTACACCCGTTCGCTCGTCGATTTCGAAACGGTGCAGCAGGCGCCCACCTTCGGCGGCAGCGGCGGCGGCATCNNGGCGACTCCGGCCCCCGGACTTCGGCCTCCGGCCCCCGACTCCGGACTCCGGACCCCGGACTTCCCCGATTCCCCCCGTGCTACACTTCGCCCGTGCCGCCGCTCACGGTCACCATCATCACCCGCAACGAATCGGCGAACATCGCCGCCGCCCTCGAATCGGTCTCCTTCGCGGACGAGATTCTCGTCGTCGATGCCGGGAGCGACGATGACACGGTCGCCGTCGCCCGCCGGTTCACCGGGCGCGTGGTCGAGCGGGAATGGCCGGGATATGTCGCGCAGAAGAACTTTGCGGCCGACGAGGCGTGCCACGACTGGATCCTCTCGCTCGATGCCGATGAACGCGTGACGCCGGCGCTGGCCGGGGAGATCGGGCGCGTGCTCGCGGCCACGCCCGGCGAGGCCGGGTTCCGCGTGCCGCGCGTCAGCTTCTACCTGGGCCGATGGCTCCGTTCGACCGACTGGTACCCCGATCTTCAGCTGCGCCTCTACGATCGCCGGCGGGCACGATGGGAAGGACGCCACGTGCACGAATCGGTGAGGGCCGACGGGACGGTGGGCCGACTGCGCGGCGAGTTGCAGCACTACCCGTACCGCGACATCGCCCATCACGTGCAGACGATCGATCGCTACACGACGCTCGCCGCCCGGCAGTCGGCCGAGCGCGGCAGGCACGCGTCGGTCGCCGACCTGCTGGTCCGGCCGCCGCTCGCCTTCGCGCGCAATTATCTGCTTCGCCTGGGGATCCGGGACGGCCAGGCGGGTCTCGTCGTGTCGTTGCTCAACAGCTACTACGTGTTCCTGAAGTTCGCGAAGCTCTGGGAACTGCAGCGGCGGTCTCGCTGACAAGATGTTCGTCATCCACATCGACACCGCGGTCACGTGGCGCGGCGGACAGAACCAGGCGCTGCTCACCGCGCTCGGCCAGCAGGCGCGCGGCCACCGCATCATCGTGGTCGCGCACCCGGACGGGGAGCTGCGCCGGCGCGCCAGCCAGGCGGTCGAAACCGTGCCGATTGGCCCGCACGGCGAGATCGATCTGGCGGCGGCCTGGCAGCTGTCGCGGTTGCTGAAACGCTGGCAGCCGGACGTCGTGCACGCCCACGATCCGCACGCGGTGGCGCTCGGCGGCCTGGCGCTGTCGCTCGGCAGGCCCGCCTCCGACCCGGTGCTCGTCGCGGCGCGCCGCGTCGATTTCCACATCCGCGGCAATGCGTTCTCGCACTGGAAGTACCGCCAGGTCACCTGCTTCGTTGCCGCCTCGCACGCGATCGCCGAGATGCTCGCCGAGGACGGGATCGCCCGCCAGCGCGTCGTCACGATTCACGAAGGCATCGACATCGACCGCGTGCAGCAGGCGCCCACCGTGAACGTCCACCAGGAGTTCTGGCTGCCCGCGGGCGTTCCGGTGGTGGGAAACATCGCGGCGCTGGTGCCGCACAAGGGACAGAAACACCTGGTCGACGCGGCCGCGCGCGTCGTCAGGCAGGTGCCCGACGCCCACTTCCTGATCCTCGGCGAGGGCGAGCTGCGGGCGCCGCTCGAACGGCAGGTCAAGGAGCTGCACCTCGAGAAACACGTGCTGCTCCCGGGCTTCCGCACCGACGTGCTGTCGCTGCTGAAGGCCTTCGACGTCTTCGTGATGAGTTCGGTGACCGAGGGGCTGGGCACGTCGGTGCTCGACGCGATGGCGGCCGCCCGGCCGATCGTCGCGACGCGGGCGGGCGGCATCCCCGAGGTCGTCGTCGACGGCGAGACCGGCCTGCTCGTCCCGATCCGCGACCACGAGCAGCTGGCGGGCGCGATCGTGCGACTGCTGACCGATCGGGACCTTCGCGATCGGCTCGCGCGCGCCGCCGCGGCCCGCGTCCGCGCCGCGTTCAGCGTCGATCGGATGGTCGATGAGACGCTGGCGCTCTACGAGACCCTGGCCGGCACACGCCGCGCAGCGGGCAGCGTTGATCCCGGTTCGGGCGCCTGAACCCGCACGCATCCATCATCCCCACGTGGCAGAGCGAGAAGTCGTACTTCACCGGATCCTCGGGATCGATCATCCGGAGCGAGGACGTGATCTCCGACGCCATGCGCCATCCCGGCGTCGAGTACGTCGTCAGGCGCAGGCAGCGGCCCAGGCGGACGATGTGCGTGTCGAGCGGAACGACGAGCTTCGACGGTGAGACGCGCGTCCACAGGCCGAAGTCCACGCCGTCGTTGCGCACCATCCAGCGCAGGAACAGGTTCAGCCGCTTGCACGCGCTGCCGCTGGACGGCTTCGGGAAGAAGTACCGCACGCCCGGCCCGCGTGGCACGCGCGCGCCGTACACGGGCCGGAGATCGATTTGCAGCGCGGCCGACGAGAAGCGTTCGAGCGCAGGGCCGATGTCGGGCGCGTCCGGGTCGTAGCCGTCCAGGAAGAATGCCTCGATCGAGCCCCGGCGCTCGATCATCACTTTCAGAATCAACACGAGCGCCGCGAGATCGGCACCGCGCGTCCACCGATGCCCGAGCCCGTCGAACAGGTGGCGGTCGCACGCGGGATCGCACCGGGCGAGAAACGCGGCCGGCGACGGGTCCATGACCGCGAGCAGCCGGCCGACCGACTGCAGGACGCTCGAGACCCGGCCGAAGGCCAGCCCAGCGGCACAGAACGCCGCGATCTCGCGGTCGGCGGGATCGGCATATCGGCGGGCCAGCTCGATCGGATCGGCAACGCTGTCCGCGTGGTTGTACTGGAGGTAGAGCCGGTCGAGCGCCGGCTTCAGGCGCGCGACCTCGGCCGGCCGGACGCGAGGACGGCCGGTTCGTCGCAGGCCAGCGTCAACTGGTGCCGGGCCTTCCGCGCGCGCGCAACCGGATGGCGTCATCGCCCGGCCGCGAACCCGGCGACGGCCTCGTTCACGTAGGCGAGCCGGCCAGCGACGATGGTGGCAGCGACCGCCCCTTTCAGCGTCCAGCCGCCGAACGGCGTGTTGCGCGAGAGCGACCGGAACCGGCCGGGATCGACGACGGTCGTCGCGTTGGGCGCAAGGATGGTGAGATCGGCCGGAGCGCCCGCCTCGAGGCTGCCCCCGGGCACGCGGAGAATCCGTGCCGGATTGAGCGACAGCAGCTCGACGAGCCGCGCGAACGAGATGACGCCGGGATGCACGAGGCGATCGAGCGCAAGCGGCACCGCCGTCTCGAGCCCCACGATGCCGAACGGCGCGCGGTCGAACTCGACGTGTTTCTCGTCGTCATGGTGCGGCGCGTGATCGGTCGCGATCGCATCCACGGTGCCGTCGGCCAGGCCGCCGACGAGCGCGTCGCGATCGGCGGCCGCCCGCAGCGGCGGGTTCATCTTCAGGTTGGTGTCGTAGCTGAGCGGCGCGGCCAACTGCTCGTCGGTGAGCGTGAAATGATGCGGGGTCACCTCGCAGGTGACGCGCACGCCGCGCGCCCGGGCGTCGCAAACGGCGCGCAGGGCTCCGCGCGTGCTGAGGTGCGCGATGTGCACCCGGCCGCCCGTCAGGTCCGCCAGGCAGATGTCGCGGTGGACCATCACTTCCTCGGCGGCAGCGGGAATGCCCCGCAGCCCCAGCACCGAGGCCACGAAGCCCTCGTGCGCGACGCCCTCGCCCTTGAGCGCCGGGTCCTCGCAGTGATCGATCACCACCATGTCGAACATGCGGGCATATTCGAGCGCGCGCCGCAGGATGAGCGCGTTGGCCACCGGCCGGCCGTCGTCGGAGAGCGCGACGCAACCGGCCGCGCGCAGGTCCGCGATTTCCGCCAGTTGTTCGCCCGCCGAGCGCTTCGTCACCGCGCCGATCGGGTAGACCCGCGCGGCGGCGCCGGCGGCCCGTTCCACGATGAACTTCGTGACGCTCGAGTTGTCGTTGACCGGGTCGGTGTTCGGCATGCAGGCGACGGCCGTGAAGCCGCCCGCGACGGCGGCCGCGGTCCCGGTCGCGATCGTTTCCTTGTGCTCCTGTCCCGGCTCGCGCAGGTGCACGTGCATGTCGATGAACCCCGGGCAGACGATCCAGTCGGGCTGCAGCTCGAGGACCTCCGCGCCCGCCCGATCCGCGGCCGGCACCTCGGGCGCGACACGCACCACCCGGTCCCCATCGACGAGCACGTCGAAACGCCCATCCACGCCACTGGCAGGATCGACCACACGCGCGCCCTTAAGCAGCCGTTTCATGTTCCCCTCCGCCGGCCAGCAGGTAGAGCACCGCCATCCGCACCGCCACGCCGTTCGACACCTGCTCGAGGATCACCGACGAGCGGCCGTCGGCGACCTCCGAGGCGATCTCGACGCCGCGGTTCATCGGGCCCGGGTGCATGATGATCACGTCGGCCTTGGCCCGCCGCACGCGCTCGGCGGTCATGCCGAACACCGTGAAGTACTCGCGCAGCGACGGGAAGTAGCCGCCCAGCATCCGCTCCAGCTGGATCCGCAGCATCATGATGACGTCGGCGCCCTCCACGGCCTCGTCGACCGACGTCGTGGCCCGGACGCCCAGCTGCTCGATGCCCGGCGGGATCAGCGTCGGCGGACCGCTCACCCAGACGTCGGCGCCGAGCTTGGTCAGCAGCAGAACGTTCGAGCGCAGCACGCGGCTGTGCAGCAGATCGCCCACGATGGCAATCTTGAGGCCCTCGATGCGTTTCTTGTGCCCGCGGATCGTGAACGCGTCGAGCAGCGCCTGCGTCGGGTGCTCGTGCATCCCGTCGCCGGCGTTCACGATGCCGGCGCGGCAGATGCGCGACAGGAAGTGACACGCGCCCGACGAGGCGTGCCGCACCACCATCAGGTCCGGCGACATCGCCTCGAGGTTGAGCGCCGTGTCGGCCAGCGTCTCGCCCTTGACGACGCTCGACGTGCTCGCCGCGATGTTCAGCGTGTCGGCGCTCAGCCGCTTCTCGGCGACCTCGAACGAGGTCCGCGTCCGCGTGCTCGGCTCGAAGAACAGGTTGATGACCGTCTTGCCGCGCAGCGCGGGCACCTTCTTGATGGGCCGCGCCGCGATTTCCTTCATGGCCTCGGCCGTGTCGAGCACGAGGCGGATCTCGCCAACCGTCAGTTCGGCGATTCCCAGCAGGTCCTTGCCGCGCAGTCTCGCGGCCACCGGCTCGCCCGGCCCGCCCGCGACCTCTACGCCGGACACCGCCCGGGTGTCGGGCAGCATGACATCTCCACTCATTTCGGTTCGTCGTCCTTTTCGATGAGAACGAGGTCCTGTCCGTCAGGGTCCTGCAGCCGCACGCGGATGCTCTCGCGCGCCGACGTGGGCACGTTCTTGCCGACGTAGTCCGCCTTGATCGGCAGCTCGCGGTGGCCGCGGTCGACCAGCACGACCAGTTGAATCGCCTTCGGGCGGCCGAAGTCGATCAGCGCATCGAGCCCGGCGCGCACCGTCCGCCCGGTGTAGAGCACGTCGTCGACGAGGAGGATCCGGCGGTCGTCGATCGAGAACGGGATCTCCGTCCGCCGGACGACCGGCTGCGGGCCCACCGGGTGCCGCATCAGATCGTCCCGGTACAGCGTGATGTCCAGCGCGCCCACCGGCACGTCCTGCCCCGTGATGTCCCGCAGGTTGGCGCGCAGCCGCGTCGCGAGCGGAACGCCGCGCGTGCGGATGCCGACGAGCGCGAGGTCGCCCATCTCGCGGTTGCGCTCGACGATCTCGTGCGCCATGCGGGTGAGCGCGCGCGCGACGCGCTCCGCGTCCATCAGAACAGGCATCGACTTCCTCCATGCGGGGGGAATGGGATCCGCCGGGCGGTGCGTCGGGACGATTGAACTGACGCCGGGAACAAAGGCCGGCGCGCGGTCGCGCCGCCAGCCGCACGACAGGTGAGGAGAGCGGTTGAGGGAAGGTGCATCGACGCGCTCTTGACGGTCTCGCCGGACCGTCCTTAAAGAACCGCGCAAGTATAACATGCCCGCGGGGCCTCACCGTTCATAACTCGGAATGAACGTGATCGGTCGCGGCTCCGGGAACCTGAAGATGTCCGTCCGGGCGTAGCCGTCCATGTCGTGCGCCACGGGAAGCCCGAAGAAGTACAGCAGCGTGGGCACCACGTCCACGACCGACGCGCGCGAGCGGCGGCCGGGCTCGACCGCCCCGCCATACGCGAGCAGGAACCCGTCGGGGCCGTGCTCGTGCGTTCCGCTCATCTGCCCGTTTCCGAGCGCCCGCTCGAGCAGGCGCTTGCCGACGCCGAGCGGCTCCATGCCGAAACCCGAGACGACCAGCAGCAGGTCATCCGGGCCGAGCGACGCCAGGGCGCGGCCGATCATGGCGTCAACGATCGCGTACGCCGACGGCAGCACCTGCCCGAACGCGCGCTGCTCCTCGGCCGTCACGTCGCCGAACGAGCGCGGGTCCGCGTACCGCAGGAAGTAGTGGCCGGCCGTATCCAGCCCGCGATAGCGGACCACCACGACCTGTGGATTGCGCTTCGCCCGGAGCTCGTTCGACACTTCCTCGGAGACGAGATCGAGGCCGAAGAGCTCTCGCTTGATCGCCGCCTGGTCCGCGTCGGCAAGGCTGGGAGCGCTGCCGCGGACCACGCTGCTGTTCTGCGCCTGGACCGACTCGAGCACCGAACGCGTGACGGCGGCCGCGTCCGGGGGATCGGCCAGCGTCGCGGCCTCCGCATCGACGGCGAAGTCCGTGGCCCCGCGGACCTGATCGCTGACCATGTACCCGTTGATGGCATGGACCGGCTGCGACAAGGGCCAGCCGACCACGCCGACGCTGATGCCCACCTGACTGAGGATGTCCCAGAGCGGCAGCGCGCGCAGCGCGGACGAGGTGCGCACTTCTTCGGCCACGATGCCGAGACGAACCAGCAGGTGCGAGAAACAGTCATCGGGCAGCACGTCGAAGGCCTCGCCGCCGCCCGCGCGATACCGGGCGGCTGACCGCACCCCGTTCCTGGTCGGCAGCTTTCCGGTGGCCACCGCGGTCCAGACGGGACCGGGCTGGGTGGGCCGGATCGTGGCGAGGTGCATCGATGCGCCGCCGTCGAGGATCTTGCCGAAGTTCGGCAGGCGTCCTTCGGCCGCGGCCATGTCGATGAAGTTGAGCGACGCGCCGTCGATCGCGATGATGACGACGCGCGGCAACGTACCCGCCGGCAGCCCGACCTTCACGTCCGGCGCGCGGGCGCCGCCGGACGGCGGGGTCCTGAAGCCGCGGGCGGCCAGCGGCAGCGAGAGCGACGCAATCAGCGTGAGGACCGACAGGCCGCTCGCGACGCGGCTGCCCCGGCGTCCGAACGAGTAGTGGACGAGCGCCAGCACGAGGAACAGACCCGCGCAGGCGGTCATCCAGACGGCGCCGGTCGTCATCCTGCCCTCCGTGTCGGCGAGCAGCATCGGGCCGAACGTCTGCAGGTTGAGCCACATCAGCGCGGCGGCCAGTGAGGCCGCGATCGTGGAGAGCCACGTGAGCAGGCCGAAACTGATCCAGCGCGGCGAATCGACCTCCGTGGCCACGAGCTGGCGCACGACGATGAGGACGTAGAACAGCACCGTGAGGTGCAGGCCGTAGATGACCCCGATCGCCAGGAACAGCGGGCCGAGGTTGGCGGGACGAAGCGACATCTCCGGGTTGAGCTGCAGCACGAGCACCACGAGATACGCGGCGCCGATCGCGCCTCCCGCGAGCGAGTTACTCAACATCCGAAGGTACCGCAACGGTCCTCTCCTCGTGCCTGGCGATCATACCTCTGCCCACCCGCCAGACCTGCCCTGTTATACTGCCGCGATGCCCATCGACGTCGAAGCCGAGGTCCTCTGGAATCGCCGGCTGTCGCCAGACTACAACGTGCTGGCGTTGGCCGCGCCGGCGATCGCGACCGACGTCGAGCCTGGACAGTTCGTGATGGTGAAGGCCGCCGATGGCCAGGACCCGCTGCTGCGCCGGCCGTTCTCGGTGTTCGAGATCCTCCGCGGCGAGCACGGACAGCAGGCGACCGGCTTCACCATCCTGAGCAAGCGTGTCGGGGCCGGAACGGCCCGCCTGTACGCGGCGGCGCCCGGCCAGGTGCTCTCGTGTCTGGGCCCGCTCGGCCGCCCGTTCACGCCGGTCGATCCGCCGCACGCCGCGTGGCTCGTCGCCGGCGGCGTCGGTCTCGCGCCCTTCGCGACGCTGGCCGAACGGCTCCGCGCGAACGGTTGTGAGGTGACACTCTTCTACGGCGCACGGCGGGCGCAGGATCTCTTTGCGGTCGATCTGTTCGAACAGATGGGCGTTCGGCTGGTCCTCGCCACCGAAGACGGCAGCCGCGGCGTCGGCGGCCGCATCAGCGAGCCGCTGGCGGACGCGCTCGGCCGCCGGCCGCCGGACGCGCCGGTGATGCTGTATGCCTGCGGCCCCGAGCCGATGCTCGTCGCCGTGTCGCAGCTGGCCGCCGCCTACGGCCGGCCGTCGCAGCTCGCCATGGAGCGAGTGATGGGCTGTGGCATGGGCGGGTGCTTCAGCTGTGTCGTCCGCGTGCGCGCCGAGGGCGGGACGCGGTACGTCCGATCCTGCGTTGACGGCCCGGTGTTTCGCGGCGAAGACGTGGTGTGGGAATGACGGTGGATCTATCGGTCGCCATCGGCGCGCTGCCGCTCTCCAACCCGCTGATGTCCGCCAGCGGGTGCTTCGGTTACGGCGTCGAGTACGCGGACGTCGTCGATCTGGCCTCGCTCGGCGCGGTCGTGGTCAAGGGCCTCTTCCTCAACGAGCGCGACGGCCACCGTCCGCCGCGGATCGTCGAGACGCCCTCGGGCATGTTGAACGCCATCGGCCTGCAGGGCATCGGCGTGCACCGGTTCATCCGCGAGAAGATGCCGGAGCTGCGGCGGCGCAAGGCGGTCGTCGTCGTCAACATCTGCGGCACGACGACGGCCGAGTACGCGGAACTCGCCCGCATCCTCTCGGACGTCGAAGGGGTGGCGGCGCTCGAGCTGAACATCTCGTGCCCGAACATCCGGGAAGGCGGCATCACGTTCGGCTGCGACCTGGCGAACACGCGGGCCGTGGTCGCCGCCGTGCGCCGGGCCACGTCGCTGCCCATCATCCCGAAGCTCACGCCGAATGTCACCGACGTCGCCTCGTTCGCCCGCGCCGCCGAGGACGCCGGCGCCGACGCGGTCTCGCTCGTCAACACCTTCCTCGCGATGGCCATCGACGTGGAACGCCGGCGGCCGGTGCTGTCGAACGTCATGGGCGGGCTGAGTGGGCCGGCGATCCGGCCGATCGCGGTGCGCATGGTCTACCAGTGCGCCAGGCACGTGCGCATCCCGGTCATCGGCATCGGCGGCATCGCCAGCGCGCGCGACGTGCTCGAGTTCCTGATCGCCGGCGCCACCGCGGTGCAGGTCGGCACGGCGACCTTCGTCGATCCGTTCATCTGGCCGAAGCTGCTCTCCGGCCTCGAAGCGTACCTCGTCCGGCACGGGTTCGAACGCATCCGCGACCTCGTCGGATCGCTCGACACCGGCGCTCCGCCACCATCGCATGAATCCACTCCTCGTTGCACTTGACGTCGACACCGCGCCCGAGGCGCTCGCGCTCGCCGACACACTTCGCGGCGTGGCGGGCGGCTTCAAGATCGGCAGTCGCCTGTTCACGGCCGCCGGTCCGTCCGTCGTCACGCGCCTGGTGGAGATGGGGGACCGCGTGTTCCTCGATCTCAAGTTCCATGACATCCCGAGCACGGTGGCCGGCGCAGTCGAGGCCGCGACCCGTCTCGGCGTGTGGATGGTGAACGTGCACGCCTCGGGCGGGCTCGACATGATGCGCGCCGCCAGGGCCGCCTCGGTCGAGACGGCCGCCAAGACCGGCGCGGCCGCCGCCCCGCTGGTCATCGCGGTGACCGTGCTGACGAGCCTCGAGCAGGACGCGCTCGCGCGGCTCGGCGTCGCCGAAGACGTCGAAGCGCACGTCGATCGACTGGCGCGTCTCGCGTCGGAAGCCGGGCTCGACGGCGTCGTCGCCTCGCCGCAGGAGATCCACCGAATCCGGCGGTGGGCCGACGACCGGTTCCTCGTGGTGACGCCGGGAATCCGCGCCGGAGAGCACCGCGACGACCAGGCGCGAACCTCGGGAGCCGCCCAGGCGCTGCGGGCAGGCGCCAGTTACCTGGTGGTCGGGCGCCCGGTCATCAGGGCCGTCGACCCGCGCGCCGCCGCCGTCCGGCTGATCGAGGAAATGCATGAGGGGCGCGGGTAGGAGCGACCGGCGGGAGACGCGTCAGGCGGCGCGTCGCGTCACCGACAAGCGCGTAGACGATAACCAGCAGGCCGCATCGGCCGGGCGCCGAGCGGTTTCCTGGCTATCGTCCACGCGTCCCTCACTCGCGGTTACTTCGCGACGATGATGAAGTGGCCGCGCCGGTTCTGCGCCCAGCAGCTCTCGTTCTCTTCGGTGCAGACCGGCTGTTCCTTGCCCTTGCTGACCGCCGTAATCCGATCGGCGGCAATGCCGAGACTGACCAGGTAATCCTTGACGGCCCCCGCGCGGCGTTCACCGAGCGCGAGGTTGTACTCGGCCGTGCCGCGCGAGTCGCAGTGACCCTCCACCGTCACTTTGGTACTCGTCCAGCGCTTCATCCAGTCCGCATCCCTCGTCAGCACGGCCCGCGCGTCGTCGCGGATGTTGTACTGGTCGTAGTCGAACGACACGTCACCCAGAGGCTTCTGCGCGTTGAGCTGGTCGAGCGTGGTCTGCGCGAAGATCTGGTCCTCGGTCAGCGGCGCCGGAGGTGGTGGCGGCGGTGGCGGTGGTGGCGGCGGTGGCGGTGGCGGTGTGCGCGCGACTGCCGATGGTGTTGAGCGTAGTGGTGCAGGGCTCACCTGTGGCGGCTTCTTGTGGCACGCCATGCTGAGCGCCAGCACCGCGATGAGACAGACGGCAGAGAGATAGCGGATCAGGCGATTCATCGGGCGGTCTCCTCGAGCGTCGATCTGCGGGCGGCAGTAGGAACGGACGGAAGTCACACGAGGGAGGAGGCAGGAAAGTCATTTGCCCGCAGGGCGAACGCTTGAGGGGAGCTTACAGGAGTGAAAGTTGCTCTGTCAAACGCCGAACGCGCTGGAAAAGTCGAGCGGAATTGGCGGCAGACAATGGTCGGCGGTTGACCACGCGACTCAGATCGGGCGCAGGCGCAGCACTTCGTTCAAACTGCCCGTCCGGTATCCCTGCAGGTCGAGCGTGACGTAGCGGAAGCCGATCGTGCGCAGCTCGCGGAGAATCGTCTGGCGGACGGGGTCTTCGAGCGCACGCGGCATGTCGGCCGGATCGATCTCGAGGCGGGCCGTGTCCCCGTGATGGCGCACGCGACAGCCGCGGAACCCGAGGTCGTGGAGCACGATCTCGGCGCCCTCGATCATCCGAAGCTTGTCGTCGGTCACTTCGGACAGGTACGGAATGCGCGACGACAGGCAGGCCGAGGCCGGTTCATCCCAGGTGGGCAGGCCGGCGGCGCGCGACAGGCGCCGGATGTCGGTCTTCGTGAGACCGGCCTCGTCGAGCGGGCTGCGCACGCCGAACTCGCGCGCCGCCTGGCGGCCGGGGCGATAGTCGCCTCGGTCGTCGGCGTTGTTCCCGTCGAGGATGACCGCGATGCCGCGCTCGCGAGCGATCCGGGACAGCTCGCCGTAGAGTTCCTGCTTGCAGAAATAGCAGCGGTTTGCCGGGTTCGCCCGGTACTCGGCGCGGTCCATCTCGTGCGTGCGAATGAACTCGTGCTGCAGCCCGAGTTGGCCCGCCACCCGGATGGCCAGATCGCGGTGGTGCTGCGGATAGCTGGGAGAGTCGGCGGTGATGCAGATCGCCCGCGCGCCCAGGTGCTCGTGCGTCACGCAGGCCAGGTAGGCGCTGTCGGCGCCGCCGCTGAAGGCGACGATCACCGCGTCGAGAGGCGCAACGATCTCACGCAGCACGCGCTCCTTACGTGCCAGCGATTCGTCCGGTGCGGCGACGGGCAGCGGTGCTGCGTCTGTCACTCGTCAATGTCCTCTTCGTCCTCGTCCTCATCGTCGTCCTCGTCGTCCTCGTCGTCGAGGTCGTCCTCGTCGTCTTCGTCCTCGTCGTCGTCGGACGCGAGGTCAAGCTCGATCGGCGACGTGTTGGTCACCTCGAGGCTCGAGCCGCAGTCGGGGCAGCTGAGCAGGTCGCCCTTGTCGACGTCGTATTCGTCGACTTCGATCTCGGCGTCACACTCGGGGCAGATGGCCATACCCCCTCCTGGATTGGGCATTCACGGTTTCAACTCGCGATTCTACTTTCCACGAGTCGCGGGCATTTTGCAAGATGGCTCGGCAAGAGGCCCGGATTATAGGGGAAGGTTCGATGATTGTGCAATCGGCCCTAACGTTGCGTTTGTAGTCTTCCGATACATCCCAATGATGACCGCTCTTCCTGCGGCCGCTGCCGCCAAAACCGTGCTCATCGCCGACGACACCGCGTTTGTCCGCGACCGTTTCCGGAACGCGTTGCAGGGTGCGGGCCACCGGGCCGTCGCGGTCAAGAGCGCGGCGGAGCTGCTCGCCCGGGTGCGGGCCGACCTGCCCGCGATCGACCTCCTGGTGGTCAACCTGCGCCTGCCGCACGCCGCCGGCGTGGAACTGGTTCGCGGGATCCGGCGGCTCGACAGCGGCAAGCTGCCGATCGTGGTCTTCAGTGGAACCATCGCCAATGCCGAAGAAGTCCGGCAGCTCTCGGGCCTCGGCGTCGCCGGGTACGTGAACGAGTACAGCGCCGTCCACCACATCCTGCCCGCGCTCGCCCCGCACCTGTTCCCGGACAATTTCAACCGACGGTCCAGCCAGCGGGTCATGGTCGGGATCCCGGTCGCGTATCGATTCGGCGACACCATCGCCACCGCCCTCACCTTGAACGTCGGCAAGGGCGGCATCGGGATCCGCACGATGAGCCCGCTGGAGCCGGCGGCCAAGGTCCGGGTCCGCTTCCGGCTGCCCGGCTCGAAGCGGGACGTGGATGCCGAGGGACGCATCGTGTGGAGCGATCGCCGGGTCGGGATGGGCGTGCAATACGAACGGGTCGAGCCCGCCGACCAGGCGGCCCTCGACGATTTCGTCGATTCCCAGTTCTTCGCCGACAAGAAACGCTGACCGGCCGCCCGGATTCCACCTGACGCCGGCCTGCGTGCCCCCCGGCGATCCGTTTCGCCGTCCAATTGACACGCCTCCCCCCACCTCCGTACAGTCGCGGACGGAGGGTTGGCGCGTCGCTCCGACAACCAACAACCATATGGTGCATCTGTCGGCGTTCGACGTCGGGATACGACTTTCCGTGGTCCTGGCGCTGGTCTTGGCCAACGGCTTCTTCGTCACGGCCGAATTCGCCCTCGTCACGGTGCGCAAGACGCGGCTCGACCAGCTCGTGGCCGAGGGGAACCGGCTCGCTCGCACCGTGCGGCGGGCGGCCGCGGAACCGGCCAGTTACATTGCGGCCACCCAACTCGGCATCACGATGGCGAGCATCGGGCTGGGGTGGCTCGGCGAGCCGACCGTGGCGAGCGTCATCGAACCGTACCTGGGGTTCGCCGCCGCTCACACAATCGCGACGGCGCTCGCCTTCGCGCTCATCACGGCGCTGCACATCGTCCTGGGCGAGCTGGCGCCCAAGACAATCGCCCTCCAGCACGCCGAGCGCACGGCCTTGATCGTGGCCAAGCCCACCCAGCTGTTCATGATCATCTTCTGGCCGTTCATCACGCTGCTGAACGCGATGGGGCGCGGCGTCGTGCGCGCGCTTGGCCTCAAGGCGCCGAGCCGCCTCTCGCTCGTGCACTCGGAGGAAGAGCTGAAGATGCTGGTGACGGCCAGCCAGGAGGCGGGGGTCCTGGAAGAAGGCGAGGAGCAGATGCTCCACCGCGTCTTCGAGTTCGCCGACCTGACAGCGGCGCAGGTGATGATCCCCCGGACCGAGATGGTGGCGGTGCCGGCAACGGCCACGCTCGCGGAAGTCGCGGAAGCGATCCAGCGCCTGCCCTCCCCGTGGCTGCCGGTGTACCGCGACAGCCTGGACGACATCGCAGGCGTCGTGCCCGTCACGATGCTGTTCCGCGCGTGCGCCATCCCGGCCGCGCAGTTCAGCCTCACGGCGTTCGTCCGCGACGTGCTGACCGTGCCCGAAACGATGAAGGCCGATGACTTGCTGGGCGAGATGCGCAGCGAGCGCATGCACCTGGCGATCGTGATCGACGAGTACGGCAGTACGGCGGGCATGGTCACGTTCGAAGCGTTGATGGAACGGATCGTGGGCGAGGTCGTCAGCGAGCTCAACCCGGGCGGCGCGCGCATCCGGCTGTTGTCGGACGGGGGCGCCATGGTCGACGGCCTCGTGCTCGTGGCGGACGTGAACGATCGGTTCGGCCTTCACATGGACGAGGCCGCCTACAACACCGTGGGCGGCTACGTGCTCGGCCGCCTGGGGCGGCGCGCCCGCATCGGCGACGCCATCGAGGTGGAGGGCCGGACGCTGCGCGTCGAGGCGCTCGACGGGCTGCGGGTGGCGCGTGTGCTGATCACGCCGCCGGCGCAGACGCCCGCGCCCGGCGCGTACGGTCGTCGAGCCTCTGATCGCCCCGGGAATTGATCGCGAAGTTCGCTTCAGTTGACCTCGGCGCGCGGCGCGCCGGGCGAGGCTTGGCTTTGCCCCTGCCTTAGTCCGTCCTCAGCAGCCTCAGGCCGTTCCCGATCACGAGCAGCGACGCGCCCATGTCGGCGACGACGGCCATCCAGAGCGTCGCGAGGCCCGCCACGCCCAGCACGAGGAAGGTGGCCTTCAAACCGATCGCCACGGCGAGGTTCACCTTGATGTTGCGCACCGTTTGTCGGCTCAGGCGGAACACGAACGGCAGCTTGAGCAGATCGTCGGCCATCAGCGCCACGTCCGCCGTTTCGAGCGCGGCGTCGGTGCCGGCCACGCCCATCGCGATGCCCACGTCCGCCGCGGCCAGCGCCGGCGCGTCGTTGACGCCGTCGCCGACCATCGCGACCGTCCCGTGACGCCGCTTCAGCTCCTGCACCGCCGCGACCTTGTCCTCGGGCAGCAGTTCCGCCCGGAACTCGTCGATGCCGAGCGCGTGCGAAATCGCCCGCGCCGCAATGACGTTGTCGCCGGTCAGCATCACCACCCGTTCGACCCCCTCCTGCCGCAGTCGGTCGATCGCGTCCCGGCCGGCCTGGCGGATCGCATCGCCGACGCCGAGCACGCCGATCGTCTCGTGCCGCCGCGCGAGCAGCACCGCCGTGCACCCGGACGCCGCCAGCCGATCCAGTTCCGCGTCGATCGCCGGCGTGCACAGATGGCGCTCCTCGAACAGCCGGTGGTTGCCGATGAGGGCCATCTCGCCGTCCACGCGGGCTTCGGCGCCGCGTCCGGGCAGCGCCTGGAACCGATCGCCCGCCGCCGCCGCGAGCCCGTCGGCCACGGCGCGGCGCACGATCGCCTCGCCGATCGGGTGCTCGGACCGCGATTCCAGGGCGGCCGCGATGCGGAGGATCTCGGACGGACTGGCGCCATTCACGGAGACAATCTCGACGACCTCCGGCCGTCCGATGGTCAGCGTCCCCGTCTTGTCGAACGCGACGCAGCGCACGCGCGCGGTACGCTCGAGGTGGACGCCGCCCTTGATGAGCACGCCCTGGCGGGCGGCGGCCGCGAGCGCCGAGACGATCGACACCGGCGTCGAGATGACGAGCGCGCACGGGCAGGAAATCACCAGCAGCACGAGCGCCCGGTAGAACCAGGAGGCAAATGGCTGTCCCGCGAAGACCGGCGGGCCGATCGCGACGGCGGCCGCAAGCACGATGACCGCCGGGGTGTAGTAGCGCGCGAACCGCTCGACGAAGGTCTGCGACGGCGCGCGCTGCGCCTGCGCCACTTCGACCAGGTTGATGATGCGCGCCATCGTCGTGTCGCGCCGCAGGCGGGTGACCGACACTTCGAGCGCGCCGCGACCGTTGATCGTGCCCGCGAACACCTCGTCCCGGCGGCCAGCCTGCTTGGCGACGGGCACCGATTCGCCGGTGATCGGCGCCTGGTTGACGGCGCTGTCGCCCGCGATGACGACGCCGTCGAGCGGGATCTTCTCGCCGGGCCGAATCACCATCGTCTCGCCGACCGCGACCTCGTCCACCTTGACGCGCTGCTCCTCGCCATGGCGGCGCACCAGCGCCTCGCTGGGCGCCAGCTCCATCAGCGCGCGGATGGCATGGCGCGCCCGCTCCATGCTGCGCGACTCGAGGAACTGCGCGAGGGCGAAGAGGAAGATGACCGTCGCCGCCTCGTCCCACTCCCCGATCGCCATCGCGCCGACGACGGCGATGAGCATCAGGGCGTTGATGTCGAGCGAGAAGCCGCGCGCCGCCGAGAAGGCGCGACGGGCGGTGTAGATGCCGCCGCTCGCGACCGACAGCCCGAACAGCGCGATGACCAGCGGCGCGGGCAGCCCGAACCACCGGAGGGTGAGGCCGGCGGCGAGCGTGAGTCCCGAGATGATGACAAGCAGCTGCCGGCGCGCCGTCGCCGCCGCCGCCAGGCCGACCGGCTCCTCGTGTTCGAGCCACGCGCGCATCCCGGTCTGGGCGACGGCGTCCGTGATCGCAGACGCGTCGAGGCGGGCGGCGTCGTAGGTGATCCGGAGGCGCTGGCCAAGGACATCGGCCGACACGCCCTCCAGGCCCGGCAGCGGCTTCAGGCGCCGCTCCAGGATGGCGACCTCGTCGTGGCAGTCCATGCCCTCGATCTTGAAGACCGATTCGGCGTGCACCTCGCACACGGGGCACGCCTGCCGCGCCCTGCCGGCTCTCATGATTTGACCGCCCGTGTCCGGGGCACCCGCCGGGGCCGGGCCGGCGAGCGATCCGTCCCGTCCACGCCGGACGATCCGCGCGCCGGGGGCGCGGGCGACACGCGCGGCGCGGTCTCCTCGACGTGCCGCAGCCCCTGCTCGAACAGGCCCATGACGTGCTCGTCGTCGAGCGCGTAGAAGACCATGCGGCCGGCCCGCCGCGACCGCACGACCCGCATGCTGCGAAGCAGGCGGAGCTGGTGCGACACGGCGGACTCGCTCTGGCCCACCAGCGCCGCCAGATCGCAGACGCACAGCTCGGACTGTGCCAGCGCGTCCAGGATGCGCACCCGCGTCAGGTCGCCCAGGACCTTGAAGATGTCCGCCAGCGCCCCGCCCGTGCGCTCGTCGAGCAGCCGGCGTCGGACGCGGGCGATGCGCGACGGGGGCGCGTGGAAGCCCGCGCGGCGAGCGGGAGGGGCGGCGACGTCCGACCGGCGCGGCGGGATGTCGTCGTGCGGCACGGTCGTATTCACTATTGAGCTCTTGCTCATATGTTCATTTTAGAGTCGATTCGGGCGCCGATCAAGGCGTCACGATTACGTTTTCGTCATGTTGCCCGGTGAGTCTCAGTCTCAGGTTGCGGCAAAGGCGCCCCGGGACGGCACCTCGGCCGGCCGTGTCGAGCCAGGCCACCGGAGCCTTGCCCTTGGTCCTCGCGTTCGACTAGTATGAGAAATCAAGGTAATCTAAGAGGCCGTGGAAGTACGTCCTGCCTGACCAGTACAATACGCAGTGACCGTTCGTGCGCGATGCCCGGCCCGGCGCCGATGCGCCGGGATCCGCCAGCGGACGCGCGCCGGCCGGCCTGCCACGCTCAATCAGCGGAGCCATTAACGTGATCGACGTCCAGCACCTGACCAAGCGGTACGGCCGTGTGACCGCCGTGGACGACATCAGCTTTCGCGTCGAACGCGGCGAGATCCTCGGATTCCTTGGACCCAACGGCGCCGGCAAGACCACGACGATGCGCGTGCTCACCGGATATATGCCGGCCACGAAGGGCCGGACGCTGGTGGCCGGCTTCGACGTCTTCGAACAACCGATCGAAGCCAAGCGGCGCACCGGGTACCTGCCCGAGACCCCCCCGCTCTACCTGGACATGACCGTGCGCGAGTACCTCACCTTCGTGGCCCGCATCAAGCGCGTGCCCGCCCCCGAGCGCACGCGGCGCGTCGGCGCGGTCATGGACCGCACGCGGACGACCGAGGTCGCGGATCGCCACTGCGGCAAGCTGTCGAAGGGGTTCCGCCAGCGTGTCGGCCTCGCGCAGGCGCTCATCCACAATCCCGACGTCCTCATTCTCGACGAGCCGACCGCCGGGCTCGATCCGAAACAGATCATCGAGACGCGCGAACTCATCAAGGGGCTGGCCGGGGATCACACGATCATTCTGAGCACCCACATCCTTCCCGAGGTCTCGCAGACCTGCCAGCGCGTGGTCATCATCAACAAGGGACGCGTGGTCGCCATCGACACGCCGGACAACCTGACCTCGCGGCTGCGCGGCTCCGAGACGATGTACGTCCAGGTGGATGGCGGACCGGGCGTCGAGGCGGCCCTCGGCGACGTGCCGGGCGTGACCCGGGTTGCGGCGGCCGACCACCAGGGCGGTATCACCGGCTATGAGGTGGACTCCGCGCGCGGCCACGACGTGCGGCGGGAACTGGCCCGCGCCGTCATCACCCGCGGCTGGGGACTGCTGGAGCTTCGGCCCGTGCGCATGAGCCTCGAGGACATCTTCCTCTCGTTGACCACCGAGGAAGCGCCGGCGGACGCCAGCCACGCGGAGAGCAGCCATGAGTAACATTGTCGCCATCGCCCAGAAGGAGCTGCGCTCCTACTTCGCCTCGCCGATCGCCTACGTGGTGCTGGCGATTTTCGCCCTGTTGTTCGGCTATTTCTACGTGGCGATGCTCTACTGGTTCATGACGCAGAGCATGCAGGGCCAGATGATGGGCGGCGGACCCGTCAACGTGAACCAGCAGTTGATCCGCGTTGTCTTCCAGAACGCGGCGGTGGTCGTCCTGTTCGTGCTGCCGATGATCACCATGCGCACCTACTCCGAGGAGAAGCGCTCCGGCACGATCGAACTGCTGCTCACCTCGCCGCTCTCCGACCTGCAGATCATCCTGGGGAAGTTCCTCGGCGCGATGGCGCTCTACGCGCTCATGCTCGCCGTCACGCTCATCCACGTCGGCCTGCTCTTCCTCTACGGCAATCCCGAATGGAAGCCGATCGTCACGGGCTACCTGGGGCTGCTGCTGCTCGGCGGCTGCTTCATCGCGGTCGGGCTGCTCATCTCCAGCTTCACGAAGAACCAGATCGTCGCCGGCATGCTGACCTTCACGGTCTTCCTGCTGTTCTGGATCGTGGACTGGATGAGCAACTTCGCGGGCCCGGAGATCGGCGCCGTCCTCACCTACGTGTCGATCACGTCGCACCTCGAGGATTTCACCAAGGGCGTCATCGACACGAAGCACCTCGTCTACTACCTGAGTTTCATCACGTTCGGGCTGTTTCTGACCGCGAAGGCGGTCGACAGCGAGCGCTGGCGGGGATAGCACGATGCTGAAACGGATGCTCGGAATCATCGGCTGGATTGGAACCGGCGTGGTCTTCGCGGCCGTCGCCGCACGGTTCGTGCACCCGGCCTGGGAGCGCTACTCCTACTGGATGGCCTGGGTGGGCCTCGGGTGCATCGTGGTCTACGGGCTTGGGCAGTGGCGGGACGTCGCCCAGTTCTTCACCCGTCGCCAGGCGCGCCTGGGAACGGCGGCGATCACCAGCGTGCTGGTGGCGCTCGGCATCCTGATCGCCATCAACTACCTCGCCGCGCGCGAGAACAAGCGATGGGACTTCACCGCGTCCCGGCAGTACACGCTCGCCGACCAGACGCAGAAGCTGCTCTCGAAGCTCGACTCCCCGCTCAAGATGATCGTCTTCGCGAAGGAAGCGGACTTCGATCGCTACAAGCTGATGCTTCCCGAGTACCAGTACGGGTCGAAGCAGGTCTCCATCGAGTACGTGGATCCCGATCGGAAGCCGACCGTCGCGAAGCAGTACCAGATCCAGACCTACGGCACGATCGCGCTGGCCTACAAGGGACGGACCGAACGCGTCGTGTCCGACACGGAACAAGACATCGCGAACGGGATCATCAAGGTGGTGACGGGCGAGCAGAAGAAGGTGTACTTCACGCAGGGCCACGGCGAGCGCGACACGGCCGGTTCGGATCGCAACGGCTACAGCGCCATCGTCAGCGCGCTCGGCCGCGACAACTACTCGGTGGACAAGCTGGTGCTCGCGCAGCAGGCCGAGGTACCTGCCGACGCGTCGGTCGTCGTGATCGCGGGGCCACGGATCGACCTGCTCGCGCCGGAAGTCGACCGCCTGCGGCAGTACCTGCAGAAGGGCGGCAAGCTCCTGCTCCTCATCGACCCGCCCGACAAGGCCGACAGCCCGCCGCCCTCGAACCTGCTCGCGCTCGCGCACGACTGGGACATCACGGTCAACAATGACATCGTCATCGACCTGAGCGGCATCGGCCAGCTGTTCGGCGCGAGTGAGGCGGTGCCCGTGGCCGCGCCGCCCTACCCGCCGTCGCCGATCACCGAACAGTTCACCCTCATGACGGCGTTCCCGCTGACGCGGTCGGTCTCGCCGATCGCCGGCGGCGTGAACGGCCGCAACGCGCAGCCCGTCATCCAGACCGGCGCCAGCAGCTGGGCAACCGACGCGGCGCGGGCGCTGGCGAGCAACAAGATCGAGATCAAGCAGGAGAGCGACAGGAAGGGCCCGATCACGATTGCCGCCGCCGTCTCGGCACCCGCCGGGGACCAGGCGCCGGTGACGCCCGCGAAGATCGACCGCACCGATCCGAAGCCGAAGCCGGAAACGCGCCTGGTCGTGATGGGCGACTCGGACTTCGCCGCCAACTACGCGCTCGGCATCCAGGGCAACAAGGACCTGTTCATGAACGTCGTCAGCTGGCTGGCGCAGCAGGAGAACCTGATTTCCATCCGGCCGCGCGAGCCGGAGGATCGCCGCCTGACGATGACCGCCATCCAGCAGCGAAACCTGACCTGGCTGGCGTTGCTCATCATCCCGGGGTTCATCGTGGTGTCGGGCGTCTACGGCTGGTGGCGGAGGCGCTAATGCGAGGCTTTCGATCGACGCTCGTCCTCGTCGTCGTGCTGGCCGGGCTCGTCAGCTACATCTACTTCGTCGAATCGAAGAAGACCGAGACGCCAGCGGGCGAACAGGTCAAGCCGAAGGTCTTCTCCGTGACGGCGGACAAGATCGCCGATGTGTCGGTCAAGTCGGCCACGGGCGAGGAGACGGTGCTGAAGAAGACCGACGGCTCGTGGCAGATCGTGCAGCCGGTGCAGTCGGCGGCGGATCAGGCGGAAGTCTCCGGCCTGACGTCCAATCTCGCGACGCTCGAGATCCAGCGCGTGGTGGACGAGCGCGCCACCGACCTGAAGCAGTACGGCCTCGCAAAGCCTCGCGTCGACGTCGGCTTCAAGGCGGCCGGCGACAAGGACTTCCACCACCTCCTCATCGGCGACAAGACCGCGACCGGCGGTGACCTCTACGCCCGGCTGCAGAACCAGCAGCAGGTGTTCCTGGTGTCCGCGTTCCTCGAGACCACCTTCAACCGATCGGCGTTCGACCTGCGCGACAAGACCATCCTGAAGTTCGATCGCGCCAAGGTGGACTCTGTCGCGCTCGCGTCGCTCGACAAGAGCGTGCAGCTGGCCAAGAGCGGCGAGGAGTGGTCGCTGACGCGGCCGATCGAGGCACGCGCAGACTTCGGCACGGTGGAGGGGCTGATCGGCCGCCTGCAGACCGCGCAGATGAAGTCGCTGGTGACGAACGAGGCGGCCGATCTGAAGACGTACGGCCTCGACAAGCCGGAGGTGTCCGCCACGCTCGGGTCGGGCAGCGAGCGCGCCACGCTGCAGATCGGCAAGAAGGCGCCCGACGGCACCCTCTACGCGCGCGACGCGTCGCGCCCGATGGTCTTCACGATCGAGGCCGGCCTGCTCGACGAGCTGAAGAAATCGTCCGACGACTACCGCCGGAAGGATGTCTTCGAATTCAGGCCCTACGACGCCAATCGCATCGAGATCACGCGCGGCGCCGACACGCTGGCGTTCGAGAAGACCAAGGGCCAGGGCAAGGATGCGGCCGAGAAGTGGCGCCAGGTCTCACCGGCGTCGCGGGACGTGGACTCGGCGAAGATGGACGAGTTCCTGGCGAAGCTGACGAACCTGCGGACGCAGTCGTGGGCGGCGGCGTCCACGAACACGGGGCTCGACCGACCGGTGCTCACGGCGAGCGCGCGGTTCGATGACGGCAAGAAGCAGGAACGCGTCGTGTTCGGTAAGGTCGGTGCCGACGCGTACGCCTCGCGAGATGGCGAAGCGGGCGCCGCGAAGATCGACTCGGTCGAGTTCGATGACGTGCTGAAAGCGCTCGACGCGTTGAAGTGAGTTGGCCAGTCGCGGTCGGCGGTTGACAAGTTCGCAGTTGGCAGTTCGCGGTCGGCTGTCGCCCCTGCGCCGTCCACAGGATGATGCGATGAGGGTCCACAGATCCCGACGCCCGGCCCTGCGTCTGCTGTCAGCCTGGCTGCTCGCCTTCGTCGTCTTCAGTTGCGGGCCAAAAACCCCGCCGGCGGTACCGACGCCTCCGCCTCGCGCGGCCGCGCCGGTGCCGGCCGCGCCAGCGCCCGCAGCTCCGGCGCCCGCGCCAGCCCCCGTCGCGCCCGCGCCGGCTGCAGCCTTCCCACCGACCACGCTCTTTGCGCCCGCGCCGTCGCTTGCCGTCGCGCAACTCCAGGCGGAACTCGACAAGATGTTCACCGCGCCGGCGTTCGACCGGATGCTCTGGGGCATCCAGGTGCAGTCCCTGACGACGGGCGAGATCCTCTACCAGCTCAATCCGACGAAGCTGGTCATGCCGGCGTCGAACATGAAGATCGTGACGCTGGCGGCCGCGGCCGAACGTCTGGGCTGGGATTACACGTTCGAAACGAGCCTGGTCGCAAGCGGCCCCATCGAGCACGGCGTGCTGCAGGGCGACCTCGTCGTCGTCGGCAGCGGCGATCCGACCATCAATGGGCGATCGGGCGGCCCCACCGCGGTCTTCGAGGACTGGGCCGCCAGGCTGCACGAAGCCGGCATCACGGCCATCGACGGCCGCGTCGTTGCCGACGATCGCACCTTCGAGGACGAGACGCTCGGCGCCGGCTGGTCATGGGATTATCTCGTGTACGGCTACGCCGCGCCGGTCACCGCGATTCAGTACAACGAGAACGTCGCCGAGGTCGTCATCGGCCCGGGCACGGCGGTCGGAGCGCGAGCGGCCATTTCGCTCCGCCCGGAGGGCAGCGGCCTGGCGGTTGAGAACCACGTCACAACCGCCGCGCCGGGCGGCACGCCGACGATCGAACTTCGCCGGATGGCGGGCAGCGACCGCATCGAGGCGAGTGGCGCCATCCCGTTGGGCGCGGTCGAGACCACCAGAACGGTCGCGGTCGACAATCCCGCCCGCTTCTTCGCGCAGGCGCTTCGATCGGTCATCGTCAAGAGCGGCATCCGGGTGCGTGATGTGGGCGTGGGCATCAGGAACCTCGAGACCGTGCCCGACCTGTCCGTGTCGAGGACGCTCGTGTCGCGACGCTCGGCACCGCTCTCGGACATCGCGAAGGTGCTGATGAAGGTCAGTCAGAACCTGTACGCGGAGACCTTGCTCAAGACGCTCGGCGTGGAGGCCGGAGCGGGCACGGTCGAAGCGGGCGAGAAGGTCGTGCAGGAAGTCCTCGACGCCTGGGGCATCGAGCCGGGCAGTTACGTGCTGGTCGACGGGTCGGGGCTGTCGCGCTACAACTACGTCACGGCCGAGATGCTGGTGCGGATCCTGCGCCACCTCTATGCGGATTCCCGCCATCGCGGCCCGTTCATCGAGGCGCTGCCGACCGGCGGCGTCGAGGGCGGCACGCTGGCGAGGCGCTTCCGCGGCACCCGTGCCGCGGGCAACGTTCACGCGAAGACCGGCTCGATTGCCAACGTGCGGGCGCTCTCGGGCTTCGTGGAGACGGTGGACGGCGAACCGCTGGTGTTCTCGGTCATCGCCAACAACTTCACCCAGCCACAGGCGACGATCGATGCCGCAACCGATCTGGCGATCGAGCGGCTGGCGAATTTCACCCGGAAGAAGCCGAACTGAGCAACCGCCTCGCCTCGTCGAGAATCTCCTCTTTCGTGCCGTTCAGACCGCCCCCCTGCGCCAAATCGGCGCGCCCGCCGCCTTTGCCGCCGAACCGTTCGACCAGGCGCCGCAGCACCGTCCCCGCGTCCACCGCGCCGCCGGGCGATCGCGCCACGACCGCCAGGAACGGCGCGTCTGCGGAGATCAGCACGACGTCGTACCCCGCCCGGCCTGCGACCGACAAGGCCAGCACCTTGAGAATACTCGCGTCGGACTGATCCACTGATTCGACCACCACGAACCGTTCGCCCACGTGGGCCGCCCGGTCCGCCAGCGCCACGGCCTCGACCCTTGCGAGCTGCTCCTGGCTGACCTTGATGGTCTTGCGCAGCTCCTTGTTCTCCGCCTGCAGGCGCTCGATCGCCGCCGGCAGTTCCTCGGGCGCAACGGACACCCCGCGGATGCAGCCGGCCACGACATCGCGCAGGCGCCGGAAGGCGCGCGACGCCCGCCCTCCGCACACGAATTCCACGCGCAGGCCGCCGCGAAGCCGCTCGGCGGAGAGCACCTGGATGGCACCGATTTCCCCGGTGCGCCCGACGTGCGTGCCGCCGCAGGCCGACAGATCGAAGTCGGCCACGTCGATGAGCCGCAGGACCCCCTCCCGCTCGGGCTCCTTCCGGAGCGGGAGCGACGCCGCTTCGGCGGCCGTCGCAAACCGCACGGCCACGGGCCGGTCCTCCCACACGATCCGGTTGGCCTCGTCTTGGGCGGCGTCGATGGCCGCAGGCGTCATGTCCTTTGACAAATCGACAGTGGAGACCTCGGCGCCGAGGTGAAAGCCCACGGTGCGCGCGTGGTGCAGATGGTCGAAGGCCGCCGACAGCACGTGCTGGCCCGTGTGCTGCTGCATGTGATCGAGGCGCCGGGGCCAGTCGATCGCCCCGTGGACCCGCGTGCCGCGCTCGAGCGGACGCTCGAGCACGTGCGCGATCGCGTGGTCGTCACGATCGAACACGTCGAGGACGCGCACGCCGTTCAAGGTGCCGGTATCGAACGGCTGGCCGCCCGAGGTCGGGTAGAAGGCGGTGCGGTCGAGGATGGCCACGGGCCGCGACTCGTGCTGCGCGGTGGAGGTGACCGTCGCCTCGAATTCCCTGAGCGACGGCTCGGTGTAATACAGCCGTTGGGTCACGGGCGCTCCTTACGACGTCCGACGTCCGGAGTCCGGAGTCCGGAGTCCGAAGAAATCAGTCCCGACTTCGAAGCAGCCGCGCGACGAGGGGATCGACCGCACCCGCCTCCTCGAAGCCTTTCGCGCGCAGCAGGCAGCTGTCGCAGCGCCTGCACGGGCCGCCTCCTGCCGCGGGATCGTAACAGCTGTGCGTCAACCCGTAATCGAGACCCAGGTCGAGGCCGCGGCGGATGATCTCCCCCTTGGTCATGGCAAGCAGCGGGGCGTGAATCCTGAAGCTCGCGCCCTCGACGCCCGCCTTGGTCGCCACTGCCGCGAGATGCTCGAACGCCTCGAGAAATGCCGGGCGGCAGTCCGGATAGCCCGAGTAATCGATGGCATTCGCCCCGATGACCAGGTCGGTCGCGCCGAGCACTTCCGCCCAGGCAAGCGCGAGCGAGAGAAACACGGTGTTGCGGGCAGGCACGTAGGTGATGGGAATCCCGGAGTCCGGAATCCCGGAGTCCGGGGTCCGAAGCCCGACGTCCGCGTGCACCACGGCGCGCCCCACGGCGCGGTCCTTGGGGACGGCACTCGAACCCGTCAGCGCCGAGCCACCGAACGTCGAGAGGTCAACCGATATCTCGCGGTGCTCGACAACGCCGAGGTTCGCGGCGACCGCGCGCGCGGCTTCGAGCTCCAGCCCATGCCGTTGCCCGTAGCGAACGCTCAGGGCGTACAAATCGAACCCGTGCTGCCGCATGATGGCGGCCGCCGTGTAGGAATCGAGCCCGCCGCTCAGGAGCACGACCGCGTCCATCCCTCACACGCCTCGTACGGTTGCGCCCCAGATGTACTTGTGTACCTGGAGCTGCACGCGAACCGGCAGCCGATCCGCGAGCACCCACTCCGACAGGTCGCGGGGCTGGAGCGCGCCGTGCACTGGCGAAAACAGCACCGCGGAGGTCCGCGACGCCAGGTCGTGGCGCGCGAGCACGTCCCGGGCGAACTCGTAGTCGGCCCGGTCCGCGATGACGAACTTCACCTGGTCGTGCGGGCGGAGGCGCGCGAGGTTTTCCCAATCCACCTTGTCCGCTTCGCCGCTGCCCGGGCACTTCACGTCCACGACGGCGATGACGCCGGCGGGCACCCGCGCAATCGACCGGTGGCCGCCCGTCTCGAGCAGCACCGTGTGGCCGCCGGCGAGCAACCGGTCCATCAGCGGGTAGACGTCTTCCTGCAGAAGCGGCTCGCCGCCGGTCACCTCGACCAGATCGCAGCGGTACTCTCGGACATCCTCGAGCACCTCGTCTATCGAACGCTTGCGGCCCTCAAAGAACGCGTATGCCGTGTCACACCAGGAACAGCGGAGATCGCAGGCGGTCAGCCGCACGAACACGCACGGCTGTCCCGCGTAGGTGGATTCGCCCTGGATCGAGAAGAACACCTCGTTGACGGTCAACATAAACACTTCATTGTAGTCCACCGCCGCCGCGCCGGCCCTCATCGCCACGCCGGGCGACACGATTGCCGCGACCGCTGGCGGCCCGCAGATTACAATGCTGATGGAGGTGCCCATGGCAAAGCCAACCTTCTACTGGAAGCCCACCTGAACCACGTGCCGCAATGCCAGAAGGTTTCTGGAACAGCAGGGTCTCGAGGTCGAAGAGATCGATCTCACCAAGGCGCCTCCGTCACGCGCGTTCCTCGAACGCCACGTGGACGAGGACACCTTCCTCGACTTCGTCAGCCGCCGCAGCCCGGTGTTCAAACAGCGGCCGCTGCCCAAGTCCAAGCGCGAGGCGATCGACCTGATGGTCCGTCACCCGAACCTGATCAAACGGCCAATCGTGGTGAAGGGCAAACGGGCCATCTTCGGATTCGACAAGGAGGCGCTCGAGGCGTTGGGTGATCATGGACGGTGAAGTCCGAATCGGCACGTGCGGCTGGAATTACCCGGCGGGACGGGGATCGTGGAACGGCATCTTCTATCCACCCGGGGCGGGACGGCGGTTCGACGAGCTCCGGTATTACGCGGAGCATTTCGACACTGTCGAGGTGAACTCCACGTTCTACCGGCTGCCACGCGTCGAGACGACGCGCAGCTGGGCCGCCCGGACGCCGGCGGCATTCGAGTTCTCCGTCAAACTGCATCAGTCGTTCACGCATCCTGCGATGGCCGGCCGTGGCCCGGGCACCGCCGGACCCCGCGTCAGTGCGGCGCCCGACGCACCTGCACCGTCAGACGAGCCCATGACGGTGCCCAGGGTCACCGAGCGCGACGTCGACGGCTTTTGCGAGAGCATCGATCCGCTCGCGCAGGCCGGCAAGCTCGGCGCCCTGCTCGTTCAGTTCCCGCCCAGCTTCAAGCTGACGCCCCGGTCCGTCGCGTATCTCGAGTGGCTGCTGCGTGCGTTTGCCGACTATTCACCGGCCGTCGAGCTGCGGGATCGCTCGTGGAGCGACGACCTGAAGACGACGCTGACGCTGCTCAACGATGCCCGCGCGGCGTGGGTGCAAATCGACGAACCGAAGTTCCGCTTCTCGGTGCGCCAGAACCGGCTGCCGAACGTGACCCATTTCTATTACATGAGGCTGCACGGGCGGAACGCCGCCAGGTGGTGGCAGCACGACGAGGCCGAGGACCGGTACGATTACCTGTATTCGCCCGAAGAGCTGAAGCCGTTCTCGGAGACGGTGACCGCGGTCCGGACGCTGGTGCGCAAGGCGTATCTCTACCTGAACAACCATTTCGCCGCAAAATCGGTCGCGGATGCGGTCGAGTTGAAGCACCAGCTCGGCCAGCCCGTCACCGGCGAGTACCGCGGCGACATGCTGGTCGCGTATCCGTTCCTCAGGCTGATCCCCGGCTGCAGGCCCGAGCCCGCCCTGCTGCCGCCCGCGCCGTGAAAACGGTCAACCCGTTGTCACCGCCGGGCTTCCTGCGTTAACATCGGAATCGCGTGAGCCTCCCCAGCCATCGGGATACGGATCGTGCTCATGCGGCATCCCTCGAACGGACCGACGGCAGGCCCCGCTCATGACGCGCGGCGCCGCCGCAGGTTTGCGCGCGACCTTGCGCCGGACGCTCGGGGGGAGCCAGCCTTCCCCGCCCTGATCTGCGCAGACGTCGAGTAAATTCCCACGGCGGCGCACACACGGTCGAGTCATCTGGAAACAACCGACCGAATCGGGGTCTTGATGCGAGTGGTACTTGCGGATTTGAAAGGGATAGGCGGACTGGTCACCAAGGACACGGTGGCAGGCGGATACGGCTCCCGCCTGGTCCCGTTCTCCAAGGTGTCGCGGGTCGTCCACTATCTCAAGCGCCGCTACATCAACCTGCCCAGCGTGCAGATGGCCTACCTGGCGGCCATTTGCGATCGCGAAGGCCACCAGGTCGCCTTCACGCGCGACGGCCTCCTCGAGGGGGACGTCGCCCTCGTGCTGTCGTCGCTCGTGGATTACCGCCACGAAACGGCGTGGGCCGACCAGATGCGCTCGCGGGGCGTCCGTGTGGGGTTCGTAGGGCTGGCGGCGTCGAAGATGCCACACCTGTTCGCCGACCATGCCGATTTCGTGATCCGCGGCGAACCGGAAGAGGCGGTCCTGCGCCTGGCGAGGGGCGAGGAACTGGCGGGCCTGTGCGACAGTGCGCCGATCATGGATCTCGATACGCTGCCGTTTCCGCGGTGGGACCTGCTGCGCGTGAACGGGCAACGCCGGTCGCGCGTTGCGGTACGGCCGAATGGCGGGGGCTTTCCGCTGCTCTCGAGCCGCGGATGTCCCGAGTTCTGCACCTATTGCCCGCACCGCATCCTGGCCGATCACCGCGTGCGTTCGGTCGGCAACATCGTCGATGAGCTCGAGTTGCTCGCCCGGACGTACCGGCGGCCCTACGTCATTTTCCGCGACCCGCTCTTCACCGAGTCACGGGATCGCGTGCTGGCGTTCTGCGACGAGATTCAGGCCCGCGGGCTCGAGGTGCGCTTCGACGTGGAAACGCGGCTGGACCGGCTGGACGTGGCGCTGCTCGACAAGGCCCACGCCGCCGGCTTGCGGGCGATCAGCTACGGCGTCGAATCGGTTTCGCCGCAGGCGCTCAAGCGCGTGGGCCGTCGGCCGATCCCCGAGGCGCACCACCGCGAGGTCATCGCGCACTGCCGCAAGCTCGGGATCGTCACCGCGGCGTTCTACGTGATCGGCTTTCCGGCCGACGATTGGCAGTCGGTCGCCGCGACGATCGACTTCGCCATCGCGATGGATTCGACGTTCGCCCAGTTCAAGGTGCTGACGCCGTATCCCGGCACGCCGCTCTTCACACAGGTGGAGGCGCAGATCTACGAGTCCGACTGGGAGAAGTTCGACGGCTTCACGCCGACTTTCACCCATCCGAACCTGACGGCCGACGAGTTGCGGTTCCTGCTCGGCGCGGCCTACACCCGGTTCTACATGCGGCCGTCGTACCTCGCCAATCTGCTGAAGATCCAGAACACGCGGGTGCGCGAATGGGTCACCCGGATGGATCGGCGGACGTCGGCCCGCTACTCGCGGATCGAAATCGAGAAGATGTCCAGGTCAGTCACGTGCTGAACACCTGCAACGGCCGCCACGCGCTCGTCGACGATCAGCGCGTAGCGCCTCTCGACGCGGCCGCGCGGCCGTGAACCCGATCCACTGGACGGGCGGACTCGCCTACCTCGTCGTATTCGTCGCGGCGATCGTCGAGGGCGAGGTCATCTTCATCACGGCCGCAGTCGCCGTCGCCCAGGGCCGACTGAGCGGCGCCGGCGTCTTCCTGGCCGCTGCGCTCGGCGGGACGGCGGGCGATCAGATTGCCTACTACCTCATCCGGGGCTTCCTCCACGGGCACATGCGGCGGTGGCTCGGACGTTTCCCCGGGCTCGCGCGGCGCCATGACGCGATCGTCGGCCGGGTGCGCCGGCACCAGACGATGATGGTGCTCGCCTGCCGGTTCATGCCGGGCCTGCGCGTCGCGATTCCCGCCGCCTGCGCCTATGCGCGGGTGCCGGGCTGGCTCTTCTCGCTTGGCGATCTGGTCAGCGCCCTTGCGTGGGCCGCGGTCATCATGACCGTCGTCGCGTGGGGCGGTCCGCCGGTCCTCGAACGGATCGGATTGCGCGGCTGGTGGTCGGTGCTCGTTCCGGCGGCCATGGTGCTGCTGTTCTTCTGGTGGCTGGGCCGGGAGACGAAGAAGCTGGAAGACGAGCGGGCCGGAAAATGAGCGGCGGGCCGTGTCAGTCCTTCGCGGACACGCGCACCGACGGGCACCTGGCCGCGAGCACGCAGGCGCGGCAGCGCGGACCGATCGGGCGGCAGACGTTCTGGCCCCAGGTGACGAGATAGAGATTGACGTCCGGCCACCAGCGCCTGGGAATGGCGCGGTAGAGCGCCTGTTCGGTCTCGTCCGGCGTACGGGTGGCCACCCAGCCCAGACGATTCGAGATGCGGTGGACGTGCGTGTCCACGCAGATATTGCGCCGGCTCCCGTGGGCGAGAATCAGCACCAGGTTCGCCGTCTTGCGCCCGACGCCTGGCAGCGTCAGCAAATCCTCCATGGTGTCCGGGACGTGCCCTCCAAACCGCTCCACCAGCAGGGTGCACGTCGCTTTCACGTGACGGGCCTTCGTGCGATAGAAGCTCACCGGGTAGATGAGCCGTTCGATGACTCGGACTCCCAGGCGCGCCATCGTGCCGGGCGAGTCCGCCCGTGCGAACAGGCGCTGTGACGCGGCGTGGGTGGTCGCATCCTGCGTGCGCGCGGAGAGCAGCGTGCCAATCAACACCAGGAACGGATCGACGCGACTGTCTCGGGCGATCTTCTCAACGGCGGGTACCTCGAGATCCGGCATCGCGCGCCGCAACCGCTGCATGATCCAGGCAACATCTGACGGCCGCGGCGCCGCCCCCGCCGGCAGCTTCGCCTGTCGTGTTCCGGCCTTCCCCATGGAACTCCTCATCAGGCCCCTGGCTCCAGGCTCCGAGCTCCGGCGCCCCGGGCTCCGCGCCGGTCAGGCCTGCGCCCGTTGATGTGTGCGGATCACGGCACGGGCGTCAACGCCGGCTGTCCGTCCAGGACCGCGAGCACGTTGCGGACGGCGAGGTCGGCCATCGCGGTCCGCGTCTCGGTCGTTGCGCTGCCCAGGTGCGGCGCCAGCACGACGTTCTCGAGCGCCAGCAGATCCGGGTGGACCGCGGGTTCACCTTCGTACACGTCGAGCGCGGCACCGGCGATGAGGTGCTCGCCCAGCGCCCACGCCAGGGCGGCCTCGTCTATCACGGGCCCGCGCGACGTGTTCACCAGGTACGCGGTCCGCTTCATCCGCGCAAGCGCCGTCCCGTCGATGAGATGCCGCGTCGTGGCGGTGAGCGGGACATGGAGCGACACGACGTGCGAGGTGGCGAGCAGCTGGTCGAACGATTGTGGCTCCATCTGCGGGACCGGCAGGGATCCTGCGCGCGCGGCGGGAACGGGATCGGCGGTCGCATAGGCCACGCGCATGCCAAACGCGGGCGCGCGCACGGCCACGGCGAGGCCGATGCGCCCCAATCCGACGATGCCCAGTTGCTTGCCGCGAAGCTCGGAGCCGAGCATGAAGTCGAGCGCCCATCCCTTCCAGCCGCCCGCTCGCAGCAGCCGTTCCCCTTCGGGAATGCGGCGCGTCACGGCGAGGATGAGGCCCCAGGTGAACTCGGCGGTGGCCTCGGTCAGCACGTCCGGCGTGTTGGTCACCTCGACGCCGCGCGAGCGCGCATACGCCACGTCCAGGTTGTCGTACCCCACCGCGATGTTCGCAACGATGCGCAGATCGGAGCCCGCGTCGAGCACCTCCCGGTCCACGGGGTCGGTCAGCAGGCAGACGAGGGCATGCTTGCCGCGCACGCGCCGGAGCAGCTCCTCGCGCGAGATGGGTGCCTGCCCGGTGTGAAGGTCGACCTCGCAGCGGGTCTCGAGCGCCTGGAGCACGCGCGCGGGAATGCGGCGGGTCACGAGCACGCCGGGGCGGGAGGTCACGTCAGGACGATCGCCGGGCGCGCGCCACGAAGGCGTTCCGGCACGCGGCCGAGCAGAAGTGATGCACGCCGTCCGCGTCGCGGACAGCCAGGGCACTGGACGGGACGATGAAGGTGCCGCAGACGGGATCGCGGGCCATCCGGACGCCCGTCTCGATGCGGCGCGACGGGCCCGGCTTGCCGTGCAGTCCCTGGGCCACCCCGCCGAGGAACGCCCGAAGCGCCCGTGCCAGCAGCAGGGCCAGCAGCACGTAGAAGACGAAGCGCGTCAATACCATCGGTCACTGCCCGCCGCGCGGGGTCGCCGGCGCGGCGCCGCCGACCCCGGGATGCGCCGATTTCAGGCCGTCGAGCATCTTCTTCGCGTTCTGACCCTCCTGGCTGTCGGGCGCCAACTCGATGACCTTCTGCCAGGCGGCAGCCGCTCCTTCCAGGTCCTGCTTGCCGAAGGCCTTCACGACCCCCTGGTTCAGCAGCGTCTTCGCGTGCGTTGGATCGATCCCCAGGGAGTAGTCGAACTGCTGCAGGGCGCGATCGGACTGGTTCAGGTAGTAGTAGCAGACGCCGAGATCGGTGCTCACGTTGAGGTCGCGCGGACCAAGCTTGAGCGCCTCTTCGTACCAGTGCGCCGCCTGATCGTACCGCTCGGCGTCGAAGTAGAGGTTGCCGAGCTCGACGCGGGTCCTGGGGTTGCCCGGCTCGCGCTGCATGTCCTGCTGCAGGGCCGACACCTGGTTCTCGTCGACAGTCTTGGCCGCAGGCGCAGCCGCCTGCGGCGCGCTCGCTGTCGGCGCAGCGGCACTGGTGAAGGTAGCCTGCTGGCTGCCGAGAATCCACCCCACGATGAGGCCGAAAAAGGCGCAGACGACGGCGACAACGATCAACTGTGCTTTCATGGTGCCCACAACTGCCGGGTGATTGCCCAGAACCCGCAGAGTTTCATCATAGCAGAACGAAACGCGGGCTCAGCACTTGCCGCGCGCCGCGGGCAGACGGAGTTCAGCCGCAGATTTTCGACGATTCCCGCAGATTCGGACACCGGGACTTCGACCCGCGGCCGGCCATGGCCGGCCACCGCCGTCGCGATGCGACGGCGGTCGAAGTCCTCTGCCCACGTACACGCGAAGACCACGCGGCGGTTCCGACTGGAAGGGCCCGTACATCTGCGAGAATCCGCGTGAATCTGCGGATGATTGATCGTGGACGAGTCTCGGCGATCTAGAGCGTGCGCTGGAACCACTCGAGGACGAGCGAGATCAGATCCGGCTGGCGGGACAGCATGGCCGTCCCGTGCCCTGCACCGTTCACCAGCTTGATCTCGCGAACGCCGGGACCGTTCTTCGCGAGCCTGCGAGCGGATCTCGTCGCGTAGCCGTCCTCCTGGCTCGCGATCATCAGGGCGGGGCGCTCTCCGTATTTCTTGAGCGCGGCCTCGGCGTAGAGGTGCCGGTACTCGAGGCCGGGCGACAGCAGGGCGAGCGACCGGATCGTCGGATCCGCGGCTGCCGCGAGCACCGCGAGGTTCGCCCCGATCGACGCGCCGGCCATTCCCACGGTCGTGATGCCGAGGTCGGGCCGGTTCAGCAAAAAGGCGCGCGCCGCCTGCACGTCGAGCAGATCGGGAGTGAGATCCGCGGAAGCCCCTGGGTCGGTCCGCGGATCAGCCCCGGACGCCCCGTGGCCGCGCAGGTCAATCGCCAGGGCGGCGATGCCGGCGTCGGCCAGGCGCGAGCCGAGCGCCTGCCAGTCGTCACGCGATCGCCCGAGCATGTGCACGAGGATGACGCACGGGCCCGGGCGCCTCGACGGCTGGTAGAACGTGCCGGCGATTGGCACGCCGTCCTTCGCGCGGAACGTGACAGTAATCCCCGAGGCCGCCGACGCGGTCGACGCACCGCACGCGAGCAGGAGCAGCGCGGCGCCGACCAGCCGGGACCTTCGGCTCATCGCAGCAGCGCCCGCATCTCGCGCACCGCGCGGTCCATGCCGACCAGCACGGCGCGGGCGATGATGCTGTGCCCGATGTTGAGCTCGACGATCTCGGGAATCGCGGCGATCGGCCGCACGTTCACATAGGTCAGGCCGTGGCCGGCCAGCACCTCGAGCTTCGAGCGTCTCGCCTCGTGCGCCGCGAGTCGCACCTGCTCGAGACACGCGGCCCGGTCTGCGCCTGTCGCCTCGGAGTACGCGCCGGTGTTGATCTCGATCGCGTCGGCCCCCACGTCCTGGGACGCCGTCACCTGGCGCGGATCGGGATCGATGAAGATGCTCACGCGGATGCCCGCCGCGCGCAGCCGTATGGCGGCTTCGTTCACGGCGCCGGCGTGGGCCACGACGTCGAGGCCGCCTTCGGTGGTCAACTCGTCGGGCCGTTCCGGCACCAGCGTCACCTGGTCCGGCCGGATGCGGGCCATCAGCCGCGCAAACTCCTCGGTCCCTGCCATTTCCACCGTGAGTTCAGTCTTCACGGTGGAGCGCAGCAATTCGACATCCCGATTGGTGATGTGCCTGCGATCCTGTCGCAAATGGACCGTGATGCCGTCGGCCCCGCCCAACTCAACCGCCGTCGCCGCCTGAACCGGGTCAGGAAACGACTCGAGTCGCGCCTGGCGCAACGTCGCAACGTGGTCTATGTTAACGGATAGGCTGGGCATGATGCGCGGGATTCTAGGCCAGAAAGCTACAATTGTCAAGGCAGACGGGCTCGCCCCAGAGAAATCGAA
>PMZR01000038.1:8106-32254 GCA_003170135.1 Acidobacteriota bacterium | reverse complement strand
TGCTCCTTGGGCGTGACGTAGCAGAGCATCGCGGTCCCGTACCAGCCGATCATCGCGGCGCCGATCGCGGACGTGATGTGATCGTAGCCGGGCGCCACGTCGGTCGTGAGCGGCCCGAGCGTGTAGAACGGCGCTTCATCGCACCAGGCCAGCTGCTTCTCCATGTTCTCCTTGATGAGGTGCATGGGGATGTGGCCGGGCCCCTCGTTCATCACCTGCACGTCGTACTCCCACGCGATGCGCGTCAGCTCGCCCTGCGTCTTCAGTTCCGCGAACTGGGCTTCGTCGTTGGCGTCGGCAATCGATCCGGGGCGCAAGCCGTCGCCGAGCGAGAAGGCAACGTCGTAGGCGCGCATGATCTCGCAGATTTCGCGGAAGTGCGTGTAGGTGAAATTCTCCTCGTGATGCGCCAGGCACCACTTCGCCATGATCGATCCGCCGCGCGAGACGATGCCGGTGACGCGCCGGACGGTGGTCGGGACGTAGCGCAGCAGCACGGCCGCGTGCACCGTGAAGTAATCGACGCCCTGCTCGGCCTGCTCGACCAGCGTGTCGCGGTACACCTCCCAGGTGAGGTCTTCGGGCCGGCCGCCGACTTTCTCGAGCGCCTGGTAGATGGGCACCGTGCCGATCGGCACCGGCGCGTTGCGCAGGATCCACTCGCGCGTCTCGTGGATGTCCTTGCCGGTCGACAGGTCCATCACCGTGTCCGAGCCCCACAGCACGGCCCATCGGAGCTTGTCGACTTCTTCCTCGATGGACGACGAGATCACCGAGTTGCCGATGTTCGCGTTGATCTTCACGAGGAAATTGCGGCCGATGATCATCGGCTCGCTCTCGGGGTGGTTGATGTTGGCCGGGATGATGGCCCGGCCGCGCGCCACTTCCTCGCGCACGAACGCCGGGTCGAATCCCTCGCGCAGCGCGATGAACTCCATCTCCGGCGTCACCACGCCGCTGCGCGCGTAGTGCATCTGCGTGACGCAGCCCTCCCCGCGCAACGCGGAGCGGGGCTTCAGTCCTGCAATCGCCCGGCGCGGCACCTCGCCTACGCCGCCGCGTTCGAGGATCCACGGCCGCCTGAGCGCGGGCAGGCCGTCGGCGACGGCGCAGCCCTGCGGTCCGCTCGTGTCGTAGAGATGCACGGCCGGCTCGCCGCCCGACAGTTCCACCTCGCGAAACGGGACGCGCACGCGGCCAGCGTCACGATAGACCTTGCGCGAATTGGGAAACGCCTCGTCGAAGCCGTACATGGGTGTCGATACCTTCATCTGGGGGCGGGGCATGGTGGACTCCAGAGGGCAGTGGACAGTCAGATGCCCGGCGGGCCGCGAAGTCGTCAGGCGCGCGAAGCGCACGACGCCGCGCTCCCTCCGCCGGTCTCAGCCGGATCAGGTTCCAAGGGTCTGCTCTCAATCCGTTTCCCGTTCGACCGGCTCGTACTCAAGCCCGTCGCGGGCGGGGATACCCCTGGCGGCAAATCTCACTATAACAGGAACGCGCGACTGGGCGCGTCGAGGCGGACAGACGCGCTGCAGTCGGCGCCGCGACGCCATTGATCGGCTCGATGACTCACGGTAGTATGAGTATATGAGTACGCGCTTGCAGATTCTCGTCCCCGAAGGGCTGGACGCGCGCATCCGCAAAGCCGCGCAGCGCACGCGCCTCTCGAAAGGCGCCTGGGTCCGGCAGGCGATCGAGCGCGCGTTGACCGAGTGCACCCCGGCCACCGACCCGCTCGCCCGCCTGGCGAGCCTGGGCGGACCGACCGCGGATATCGACCAGATGCTCGCCGAGATCGAGGCGGGACGCGGATGAGCGTCTTCATCGATTCGAACATCCCGATGTATGTGGCCGGCCGCGACCATCCGCTGCGCGAGCCGGCCCGACGGCTGCTCGAATCGGTGCGAAGCGGCCGGGTGGAGGGCTGCACGAGCACCGAAGTGCTGCAGGAGATCCTCTATCGCTACAGCGGGTTGAAACGCCTGGACCTGGCGCGCGACGTGTACGACCTGTTCGTGCAGATCTGTCCGACGGTGCTGGCGGTCACGCTGGCGGACACGGATCGGGCGAAGCAACTGCTGGTCGACATGCCCGGCGTCGGCGCACGCGACGCGATCCATGTCGCGGTCATGTTGAACAATGACGTGCGGCAGATCGCGACCTTCGACCGGGGCTTCGATCGATTCAGCGACGTCGAGCGCCTCACCCTGTCATAGCGGCCGGCGGGCCGCCGCCTGCTCTGGTGCGACGCCACCAGAACACTCGTCCCGCCGGAGCCGCCGAGCGTCGATCTAGGCAACGCGGCGAAGGATGAAGCACTTCAGGTAGTACGTCTCCGGCACGCCCAACAGCACCGGGTGATCGCGGCCCTGCATCCGTTTCTCGACAACGCCGACCGGCACGCGCGCGTCCTGCGCCGCCTCGTAGACGATCTGCCCGAGCATCGCCTCGTCCACGTGATACGAGCAGCTGCAGGTCACGAGGTACCCACCCGGCGACAGCAGCTTCAGCGCGCGCAGGTTGATCTCCTTGTAGCCGGCCAGCGCGCGCTCGACCGACGCGCGGTTCTTCGCGAAGGCCGGCGGGTCGAGCACGATCGTGTCGAAGTGCTCCCCTTCCCGTTCCAGCCGCCGCAGCTCGTCGAAGACGTTCGCGACCCGCGCGTCGACGGCCATCCGGTTCCGGGCGGCGTTGCCGCGAACCCGCGCCACTGCGTCCTCGGAAATGTCCACCGCGACGATCTCGGTGCAGCGCCTGCCCAGTCGCAGGGCGAACGCGCCGTTGTAGGCGAAGGCGTCGAGCAGCCGGCCGTGCGCGTAGGTCGCCGCCGCGTCGCGATTCTCGCGCTGATCGAGGAACAACCCGGTCTTCTGCCCGTGCCACAGGTCCACGTCGTACTCGACGTCGGCCTCGCGCACGAGAATCGATTCAGGCACGTCACCGTGCAACGCCTCGACGCTCGTGCCCAGCCCTTCGAGCGTCCGCACCCGCGCGTCGTTGCGCGCGAGGATGCCCCGCGGCTGCAGCTCCTCGACGAGCAGGCGCGCCAGGTCCGGCAGCAGGCGATCGACCGCCTGCGACAGCGCCTGGACGACCAGGTGGTCGCCATACCGATCGACGATGAACGAGGGGAGGAGATCCCCCTCGCCATTGACGAGGCGATACGCGCTGGCGTCGATGCGCAGGCTGTCGCGGAACCGGACCGCCGCGCGCAGCCGGTCGCGCCACAGCGAGAGATCGGCGGGACGATCGTCGGTGGCGAGCATGCGCAGCGCGATCTGCGACCGGTCGCTGAACAGGGCGTGGCCGACCGGCCGCCCGTGGGCGCCCTCGACGCGCACCGTGTCGCCGCCGGTGGCGCGCGCGCTGGCAACGTCGCTGCGGTACACCCAGAGGTGGCCCGAGCGGATCCGCTCCTCACCCCGGCTCGAGATCGTGACAGTCGGTTCGGTCATACCTGTGTGATTGTACCGCGGCCGCGACAAAACGCTCGCCGGCATCCCGCCGGCATCGCCCAGCTACGGACAGGCGGAACGAGCGGGCGCCGGCGGCTGGTCTTTCCTTCAGCGCGCGTGTAGACTCCCGCCGCACGCGCATTTCCAGGCATTCCATCCCGCTGACGTGCAGTCCGGCAGACGCGGAGGTCACCGTGAAGCGACTCGGATCGTTCCCGCTGCTCCTGCTGTGCCTGGTCGTCCTGCGGCCGCCGGCCGCCTGGGCCTGGGGAACGGAAGCGCACCGGGTCATCGCGTCGATCGCCGAGGCGCGGCTGTCGCCCGCGGCTCGCGCCGGCGTGGCGTCGCTCCTGCACGGCGACACGCTCGCCTCGGTCAGCATGTGGGCGGACCAGATGCGGGCCAACCACCCGGACACGGTCCGGTGGCACCACGTCATGATACCGCTCGACGCGGATAACTACGTCGCCGCGCGCGACTGCCGTCCGTCGGCGCAGGGGGATTGTGTCATCGCGGCCCTCCAGCGATCGGCCGCGACGCTGCACGATTCGAACGCGACGTGGCTCTCCCGGCTGGAGGCGCTCAAACTCATCGTCCACCTGATCGGCGACGAGCATCAGCCGCTTGATTGCGTGTCGGGAATCCGCAGCGGCTACGACGTGCCGGTGACGTTCTTCGGACACCGCACCGACCTGCACGAGGTCTGGGACCTGCAGTTGATCGAACATAGCGGGCTGAGAGCCGACCAGTTGAGCGATCGGCTGAAGGCGAAGGCCGACGCGATGGCCGTGGACGGCACGATCGTGTCGTGGGCGGAGGAGAGTCATCGCGTGGCCCGTGAGCAACTCGCCGCGCTGCCGGCCGATCGTGTGCTCGGCCAGGCCTACTACGACGCCGCGCTGCCGGTCGTCGAACAGCAACTGCTGCGCGCCGGTGTCAGGCTCGCCGCGGTCCTGAACAACATCTTCGCGCCGGCGCAGTAGGCCGTGAGCGCTGAGCGAAGGGGCCTCGGCCGTTCCCCCGCCCGCCGTGGCTGTCCCATCTGATAGAATTCCCCGGATGCGCGTGGCCCTGGGCTCCGATCACGCCGGATTCGACCTGAAGGAACGCCTGAAACGGTTCCTCGACGAGGTGCACGTGCCCTACGAGGACCTCGGCTGCCCGTCACGCGAGCCGGTCGATTACCCGGACATCGCGGCCGCTGTCAGCGGCCGGGTCGTCGCTGGCGCAGTGGACCGCGGCATCGTGATTTGCGGCACGGGCATCGGCATGGCCATCGCGGCGAACAAGGTCCCCGGGATCCGTGCCGCCGCGCCGTGCTCGGCAGAAGCCGTGGCCCTCGCGCGGGGTCACAACAACCTCAACGTGCTGGCCCTCGGCGCGCGGACGACGCCGGCCGACACCGCGTGTGCGTTCGTTCGCACGTTCCTCGACACGCCGTTCGACGGCGGCAGGCACCAGCGCAGAATCGACAAGATCGCCGCGCTCGAGGTGGGACGAACCACGGGGTCCGGAGTCCGCCCTTCGACAGGCTCAGGACGTGGTGAGCTTGCCGAACCACGAGGTCCGAAGTCTGAAGTCTGAAGTGCTGTTGGTAGGTTTCGGCCTTCAGGCCGGGACAAGCAGGTAGCCATCATGAACAATGTCGTCACCAGTCATCTGAACCGCTCGCTGGCCGAAACCGATCCGGAGGTCGCCAAGGCGATCCAGGACGAAACGCGGCGACAGGCCGAAGGCCTCGAGCTCATCGCGTCGGAAAATTTCGTCAGCGAGGCGGTCCTCGAGGCGGCCGGCTCGGTCTTCACCAACAAGTATGCCGAAGGCTATCCCGGCCGGCGCTACTACGGCGGCTGCCAGTTCGTGGATGTCGTCGAGTCGCTCGCCATCGAGCGGGCGAAGGCGCTGTTCGGCGCCGAGCACGCCAACGTGCAGCCGCACTCGGGCGCCCAGGCCAACATGGCCGTGTACTTCACGCTGCTCAAGCCGGGCGACACCGTGCTCGGCATGAACCTGTCGCACGGCGGCCACCTGACGCACGGCCACCCGCTGAACTTCTCGGGCAAGCTGTACAACATCGTGCCCTACGGCGTGACCCGCGAGACCGAGCGCATCGACTACGACCAGATGGCGCAGCTCGCCGACGAGCACAAGCCGAAGATGATCATGGCGGGCGCGAGCGCCTATCCGCGCGTCATCGATTTTGCCCGCATCCGGGAAATCGGCAACCGCGTGGGCGCCGCCGTCGTCACCGACATGGCGCACATCGCGGGGCTCGTGGCCGCCGGCGTCCACCCGAGCCCGGTGCCGCATTCCGATTTCGTCACGACGACGACCCACAAGACGCTGCGCGGCCCGCGCGCCGGTCTGATCCTGTGCCGCCAGCAGTTCGCCAAGGACCTCGACCGCTCGGTGTTCCCGGGTGTGCAGGGCGGCCCGCTGGTGCACATCGTCGCGGCCAAGGCCGTGTGTCTCAAGGAAGCGGCCGAACCGGCGTTTGCGGCCTACCAGCGCCAGATCGTGGCCAACGCCGCGCGGCTCGCCTCCGCGCTCACCGCGGGCGGTTTCCGCCTGGTGAGCGGCGGCACGGACAATCACCTGATGCTGGTGGACGTGTTCTCGAAGGGGATCACCGGCAAGGTGGCCGAGGCGGCGCTCGGCAAGGCGGGCATCACGGTCAACAAGAACACGATCCCGTTCGATCAGAATCCGCCGCTCGTCGCCAGCGGCATTCGTCTCGGCACGCCGGCCGTGACCACGCGCGGCATGCGCGAGCCCGAGATGGAGATGATCGGCGAGTACATCGGCCGGGTCCTCGCATCGCCCGACGACGATCACACGCTGTCCGCCGTGCGGGCCGAGGTTGAGCGGCTGTGCCAGAAGTTCCCGCTGTATCCCGAACGCCTGCAGTAATGGCGCGTCGCCGCGACCTGGCGCGTGGTGCACACCGGAGTGCGGGATTGCGCTCGCCGTCATGCCAGAACGGCTGACCTCTCTCGTCGGCCGGGTGTTCGGCGAGGCGCCCGACGTCGCGGGGCGCCAGCGCTCCATGCGTGAGGCTCCGGTCGCAGGCGGGAGGCCGGAGGCTGAAGTCGCCGACCCGGGTCCGCTCGCCCGCGCGGTCCCGGAGTTCGAACCGCGGCCCGGCCAGCGCGACATGGCGCTGGCCGTCGCCGCCACCTTCGAACAGGGCGGCCGCATGCTGGTCGAGGCCGGCACGGGAACCGGCAAGACGCTCGCCTACCTGGTGCCCGCGATTCTCAGCCGGCAACGCGTCCTCATTTCCACGGGCACGAAGAACCTGCAGGAACAGATCTACTTCAAGGACCTGCCGGACCTGGCCGGCGCGCTCGACGTGCACTTCACGGCTGCCTACATGAAAGGCCGCGGGAACTATCTCTGCCGGCAGCGGCTGGAGACCCTGTGCGAGAGCCACGGCGCAGAACCCCCGTTCACTGTCGGCCCCGCGCGTGACGTAACTTCGGACCCCGGACTCCGGACTCCGGACTTCGGATCTCGGACTTCGGACTGCGGGCGACGTGTCGATCCCATGTTTGCGATGCTCGTCGACTGGGCGCGCGAGACCGAGACCGGCGATCGGGCCGAACTGAGCGACCTGCCGGAGGATCTGCCGCTGTGGAACGAGGTGGCGGCGACGAGCGAGTTCTGCATCGGCGCCAACTGCCCGCACTACGGCGACTGTTACGTGACACGCATGCGGCAGCGGGCCGCCGAAGCCGACATCGTCATCGTCAACCACCACCTGCTGTGCGCCGACGCCGCGGTCCGACAGAACGAGTACGGCGAGGTGATCCCGGCGTGCGCCTACGCGGTGGTGGACGAGGCGCACCAGCTCGAGGACGTGGCGACGCAGTACTTCGGGATCGCGGTCAGCAACTACCGCGTCGAGGACCTGTGCCATGACGCCGAACAGGTGGTCGCGGCGCGTCTCGCCCGGGACGTGGCGGGACTCGGGCCGGGCCCGAGCATCGAGCACCTGCGCGACGCGGCGCGGACGTTCTTCGTCGGCCTGCAATTCGCGCGAATGGCGGGAGCACCGGGTTCCTCGAACCAGTTCGGGCGCGCGACGCGACCCGCGGACGAGGGGCAGGCGGCTCGTGCCGGCCGGACCGCCGCGGGGACGACGGCGTCCGCGGGCGAGGATCGCATGCGCGTCGACTCCGAAGCGCTCGCGGACACCGTCGAGGCGGGACACGACCTGGCGGGCGCACTGGACGGAGTCGAACAGGCGTTCTACGCCGTCAAGGATCCGCCCGAAGACGTGCTGGCGATCGCACGCCGGGCCGGCGAGATACGCGACCAGCTGCGCTTCCTGCTGCGGGCCGGCGATCCGGACTTCGTCTACTACCTCGAAACGCGGGGCCGCGGCGTGTTCCTGCGCGCTTCGCCGATCGATGTGTCCCGCATCGTTCGCGACCAGCTGCTCGATCGGTTCCAGGCCGTCGTGCTGACATCGGCGACGCTGTCGGTTGGCGGGTCGTTCGACTACGTGCGCGGCCGCCTGGGCGCGCAGCCCGCGACCGAATTGCGTCTCCCCTCCGAGTTCGACTATTCGCAGCAGGCCCTGCTCTACCTGCCGGCGCGCATGCCCGATCCGCGTTCGCACGCCTTTGCTGACGCGGCGGCCGAGCAGATCGTCGAGATCCTCGCGCGCACCCGCGGCCGGGCGTTCGTGCTGTTCACAAGCTATGCGGTGCTGCGCGCCGTGCAGCCGGTCGTGGAGCGGGCGCTGAGCTTCCCCGTCCTCGTCCAGGGCTCGGCGCCACGGACGCTCCTGCTCCAGCAGTTTCGGACGACGCCCCACGCCGTGTTGCTGGCCACGTCCAGTTTCTGGCAGGGCGTCGACGTGGTGGGCGAGGCGCTCAGCTGCGTCATCGTCGACAAGTTGCCGTTTGCCTCGCCGGCCGATCCGGTGACCTCGGCCCGGATGGAGGCGATTTCGCGCGGCGGCGGCGAGCCGTTCTGGGAGTACCAGGTGCCGCTTGCGATCCTGGCGTTGCAACAGGGGCTCGGCCGACTGATCCGTCACCGCCGCGACCGCGGCGTCTTGGCGGTACTCGACCCGCGGCTGCTCACCAAGGCCTACGGCCAGGCCTTTCTGCAGGCGCTGCCACCCGCACCGCGGACGAGCAACCTGGACGATATCCGCCGGTTTTTCGGCGACTGAGCCGGCGCGAGGACACCGGAATCCGAACTCCGGACGCCGGACTCCGGACTCCGGGCTCCCAGGCAGGCGCGCCCCACGTGTGTCAGTTCTGTCACTGGGTTAGCGGCTGGCGGGACCGCAATCGCGGCTACGTGCCGGCCGATGAAGGGCGGCTGCTGGCACGGAAATGGCTAGGTTACGGGGCATTGGCGGGAGCTGACGCCCCTGCGACCGCATTTCGGTGTAAACTACCCCCCGCGCAGGAGGGTCCCCCGCTTTCGGCATTCTCAATACTTGTTATCTGATACGGAGGACTAGATGTTTCCCGTTTCTTCCGGCCGACGACTGCTGATGCTTGTCCTGGCCGTCCTGGTGGCCGCCATCATCGCATCGCCGGCGTTTGCACAGACGACCGGCATGGTCAAGGGAAAGGTCCTGGACGACAAGGGCCTGCCCGTCGAAGCGGCGAAGATCACGATCGAATCGAAGGACCCTGGCGTCAACCGCAGCTTCACCGTGACGACCAACAAGAAGGGCGAATTCGCCCAGATTGGCATGCCGCCCGGCCAGTACAAGGTGACGGCGGAAAAGGTGAAGATCGGCTCGCAGTCCTTCGACATGGCCGTCCATCTCGGCGACCCGACCGAGGTGAACTTCCGCCTGGCGCCGGGCAGTACGGTCGCCAGCAAGGAGCAGGCGCAGAAGGCGGCGGCCGTGCAGGCGGCATTCGATGCCGGCGTCGCCGCCAGCAAGGCGGACGAGTACGATGGCGCGATCGCGAAATTCGAGGAAGCGATCGCCCTGCTGCCCAACTGCTACGACTGCTACTACAACATCGGGCAGGCGAACACGCAGAAGAAGGATTACGCCAAGGCCGAGGAGGCATTCAAGAAGGCCATCGAGATGAAGGCCGACTACGCCGATGCCTATAATGGACTGGCGACCATTTACAACGCGCAGAAGAGGTTCGACGACGCACAGGCCGCCAGCCAGAAGGCCATCGAAGTCGGTTCCGCAGCCGCGGGACCCGGTGGCGGCAACGTCAACGCGCTCTACAACCAGGGCGTCATCGCGTGGAACGCCGGCAAGGCGGAAGACGCCAAGGCGAAGTTCGAGGAAGCCATCAAGGCGGACCCGAACCATGCCGCGTCGCATTACCAGCTGGGCATGTGCCTGGTGAACCTCGGCAAATTGCCGGACGCGTCCGCCGAATTCGCGGCCTACCTGAAGCTTGCGCCGGACGGCGAGTTCGCGGCCCAGGCCAAGGCGCTCGTCGCGCAGCTTCCGAAGAAGTAGGTCACGGCCCCAGGTTTCGGGCTCCAGGTTCCGGCGCAAGCCGGAGCCCGGGGCCGACGCGCCCGGCCTGAAGGACGGGCGCCTGCCCGTCGATTGTCATCGTGCTGCTCGAAGCCGACATCGCGACCCGCCTGTCGTCGGTCCGCGCCCGCGTTGTGCGGGCGGCCGAAGCCGTACGACGCGACGTACACAGCATCTGCCTCATCGCCGTGTCGAAGACCTTCGGGTTCGATCGCGTAAGCGCCGCCGCGGCCGCCGGCCAGGTGGATTTCGGCGAGAACCGCGTCCAGGAAGCGCTCGAGAAGATGGACCGGGCCGCGGGCCGTTCGCTGCGCTGGCACCTCATCGGCCATCTCCAAGGCAACAAGGCGCGCAAGGCGGCGGCGAGCTTCGCCTGCATTCACTCGATTGACGGTGCGGACCTGCTGCGGCGCGTCGATCGGGCGGCCATGGAAGCGGGAACGGGCCCCGAACTGCTGGTTCAGGTGGATCTGGCCGGCGAGGCGACCAAGCACGGCGCCAGGCCGGACGAGCTTTCCGAGACGTTCGCCGCGGCACGCCAGTGCCAGGCGGCGCGCGTGGTCGGCCTGATGGTGCTGCCGCCCTTTTTCGAGAATCCCGAGGAGGCGCGGCCCTATTTTCGCCAGCTGAGAGCGTTACGCGACGGGCTGGCCGCGCAAGGCGTGCCATCGGACATGCTGGTCCACCTGTCGATGGGCATGAGCCACGACTTCGAGGTTGCCATCGAGGAGGGTGCGACGATGGTCCGCGTCGGGACCGCGATTTTCGGCGAACGCGACGCCCTGAATCCCCCGCCCCCTCATGGGACCGCCCGCAACGGCCGATAGACTACCGAGAGGTTTCCGGGCAGGCGTGCGCGTTCTGCAGCATCCGACCTCAGCCGGACTTGGAGAGCATATGAAGGTCACCCCACTCGATTTGCGACAGCAGCGTTTCCGGACGGTCATGCGGGGATTCGACCGGACGGAGGTGGTGGCGTTTTTGACAGAGCTCGCCGACGAATACGAGCAGGCGCTGCGGGAAACGGATCGGCTGCAGGGCGAACTCGTGCGGCTGGAACGCGTGGTGGATGAACATCGCGAGCACGAGCGCAACTTGCGCAACACGCTGCTCACGGCCCAGCGCCTGGCGGACGAGATCCGGGCGAGCGCCGAACAGGATGGCGGGCGCATCGTGCGCGAGGCGGAAGGGCGCGCGGAGCTGATCCTGCAGAACGCGCAGGCCCGCTGCGAGGATATCCAGCGCGAAATCGATCAGCTCCGGATGAAACGACGCGAAGTGCAGAATTCGCTCGAATCGACGGTCACCGCCGTGCGGACGGCCCTCGACTTCGTGCAGGACCAGGATCACCGCGACCGCGACGAGAAGATCCTGCTCCATCGTCCCCGCCAGGTCGAGCCGATTGTCGAGGCCAGGAACACCGACGGCCTGCCCGCCGCGAAGGCCGAAGGACGTTAGACGGTAGGCGGGCAGTAGGCGGGAGGCGGGAGGGAGCCGACCGTAGACAGCCCGTCGGCTACCGGCTGACGCGTGGCTTATTGCCCGCTGTCTACGGTCTACGGTCTACCGTCCACGTCTCCCGTCTGCGGTCTACCGCCATCCGCCTCCCGCCTATACAATGGCGCGATGATCTCCGCCGATTTTCTCATCCGTCACATTCGTAGGCTCGTCACGCCCGTGGGACCGGCGCCCTTGCGGGGCGCCGAGCAGCGGCGCGTCGTCTCAATCGGCGACGCCGCCATCGCCTCACAACGCGGTCGAATTGTCTTCGTGGGGCGCGACGAGGACTGCGATCGCGGCGTGTCGGGGACTCCGGACGCGGAGGTCAGCGACGCGCGCGAGTGCACCGTCGTGCCCGGCTTCGTCGATCCGCACACGCACGTCGTGTTCGCCGGCGATCGCCGCGAGGAGCTGCGCCGGCGCCTCGCCGGCGCCAGCTACGCGGAAATCGCCGCCGACGGCGGGGGCATCGTCAAGACGGTGCGGGCGACGCGCGACGCGAGCGAGGACGCGCTGGCCGACGCGACGCGCATCCGCCTCGGCGAGATGCTGCGCGCGGGCACGACGACGGCCGAGGCGAAGAGCGGCTACGGCCTGGCGACCGACGCCGAGTTGAAGATGCTGCGCGTCATCGGCCGGCTGAACGGCGAGCAACCGATCGACCTCGTGCCCACCTTCCTCGGCGCCCATGAGATTCCGACCGAGTACCGGCAGCGGCGCCGCGACTACGTGAATCTGCTGCTGCACGAGATGATCCCGGCGGTCGCCAGTCTTCACCTCGCCTCGTGGTGTGACGTGTTCTGCGAGACGGGTGTGTACACGCCGGAAGAGGCGCGAGAAATCCTCGAGGCCGGTGCGCGCGCGGGCCTGCGTCCGCGCATCCACGCGGACGAACTCGCCCGCAGCGGCGGATCGCGCGTGGCCGCGGAGGTCGGCGCGCGGTCGGCGGATCATCTCCTGTTCGTGGAACGCGACGACGCCGAGCGGATGGCGTCGGCCGGCGTGGTGGCGACGCTGCTGCCGATCGCGGCGTTCTACCTGAAGATGACCCGCTTCGCGCCTGCCCGCATGCTCATCGACACCGGGGTCGCCGTGGCGATCGCCACCGACCAGAACCCGGGCGGCGGATTCTCGCCGTCGATGCCGTTCGCGATGACGCTGGCGTGCTTCTCCATGGGACTGACGTTCGAGGAGGCGCTGACGGCGGCCACGCTGAACGCCGCGTACGCGATCGACCGCGATGCGGACGCGGGCAGCCTGGAAATCGGCAAGCTGATGGACGCGGTGATCGTGCGCGGCGAAGCGGTCGACCTGCTGAGGGTGGGCGCGCCGGTCATCGACGCGGTGGTCAAGAACGGCCGGCGGGTCTTCTCCCGCAGTGCGGAGGCCTGACGCCTGAACCCGCAGCGACCGTCACCGGCTGGGCGGGGGCGCGGCGCCCATCGCGTACACGCGCAGGCCCATTTCGTGGCGCCACGCATAGAAATAGCGCGGGAAGATTTCCACGTTCTCGGTGTAGGCAGCCGTCACCAACACCAGGCCCGGGTCCCGGCGAAGGGTCATGTCCTCGGGCGCCAGCGGGATAGCGTTTTCGCCCGCGATGCGGACGACCGACGCCCGCAGCGCGTCCTCCGTTTGCGAGCCTGCGGCCACCGCCATGTCCCGCACCTGGTCCTCGAACGAATAGAAGCGCCAGTAGGAGGTCCCCAGGTGCCAGGCGGCGTTGAGGACCAGGAGAACGATCGCAATCTTGACGAGTTTCCACATGGCGACCGATTCCAGCCCGGCCGGTGCCCGTCGCCCGACCGCGACGGGCGCCCGGTCAGTGAATCTGATGGAACAGACGGTCCCAGCGCGTGCGCGTGAAGAAATGCGCGAAGGTGGAGACGATGCCCCGGATGCCGCCGACGAGATCCGTGTCCTGGTAGTCCACGCGGTCGGCGCGGTACGACCAGTACACCATCATCGCCCGCCCCTTGATGTAGTCGCGCGGGAGGAATTGCCAGTAGCGGCTGTCCTGTGAATTGTCCCGGTTGTCGCCCATCATGAAGTACTCGTTGGCGGGCACGCTCACCGGGCCGTAGTTCTCGCGCACGTCGTACGAGGTGACCTCGTGCAGTTCCGAAGGTCCGGCCGGCGGCTCGAGGAAGTGCACGTAGGGCTCCTCCAACGGCTTCCCGTCGATATAGACCTTCTTGTTGCGCACCTCGAGCGTCTCGCCCGGCAGGCCGATGACGCGCTTGATGAAGTCCCGCTCCGGCTCCTCCGGGTACTTGAACACGATCACGTCGCCGCGGCGAATGGGCCGCACCGGGAGCAGCGCCCGTTCGATGCTGCTCGTCGTCGGGCCGACGACGAACTTGTTCACCAGCAGGTGGTCGCCGATGAGCAGGTTGTTCTCCATCGACCCGGTCGGGATCTTGAACGCCTGGACGACGAACGTCCGGATGAACAGCGCCAGGATCACCGCGATCACGATCGATTCGAAGTACTCGCGGATCGTCGATTTCTTGAATTCAGGCATACGTACCTGCCCTACTCCGTCCCCACCTTCAGCACCGCCAGGAAGGCCTCCTGCGGAATCTCCACGCGGCCGACGCGCTTCATCCGCCGCTTGCCTTCCTTCTGCTTCTCGAGCAGCTTCCGCTTGCGGGTGATGTCGCCGCCGTAGCACTTGGCCAGCACGTTCTTGCGCAGCGCCTTCACGCTCTCGCGGGCGATGATCCGGCTGCCGATGGCCGCCTGGATGGCCACCTCGAAGAGCTGGCGCGGGATGAGCTCGCGCATTTTCGACGCGAGCGCCTTGCCGCGCGTGAACGCGAAGTCGTTGTGGACGATGATCGACAGCGCATCGACCGGGTCGCCGTTCACCAGGATGTCGAGCTTCACGAGCGGCGAGGCCCAGTACCCGGTGACGTGATAATCGAGCGAGGCGTACCCCCGCGAGATCGTCTTGAGCCGATCGTAGAAATCGAGCACGACCTCGTTGAACGGCAGCTCGTAGGTAATGAGCACCCGCTCCCGCGCCAGGTACTCGAGCGTCTTCTGCACGCCCCGTTTCTCCTGGCACAGCTTGAGGATCGGCCCGACGTAGTCGGACGGCGTGAGGATCATCGCGGTGATGATCGGCTCTTCGATCTTCGAGATGCGGCTGACATCGGGGAGCTTCGCCGGGCTGTCGATTTCCTTCACTTCCCCGTCGGTCGTGGTCACGCGGTACAGCACGCCCGGCGCGGTCGTGACCAGGTCCTGGTTGAACTCGCGCTCGAGGCGTTCCTGCACGATGTCCATGTGCAGCAGGCCGAGGAAGCCGCAGCGGAATCCGAACCCCAGCGCCGTGGAGCTTTCCGGCTCGTAGAAGAACGACGCGTCGTTCAGCCGGAGCTTTTCGAGCGCGTCGCGCAACTCCGGATACTCGTGGCCCTCCACCGGGTACAGGCCGGCGAAGACCATCGGCTTCAGCTCCCGGAATCCCGGGAACGGCTCGACGGCCGGCCGGGCGACCTCGGTGATCGTATCGCCGATCTTCGCGTCCGCCACCCGCTTGATGCCGGCCGTCAGGAACCCGACCTCGCCGGCGCCCAGTTCGTCCATCAGCGTGGGCTTGGGCGCGAACACGCCGACCTGTTCGACCTCGTATTCCTGCCCGAGGGCCATCAACCGCACGTTCATGTGCGGCCGGACGACGCCGTCGATCACGCGGACGACGATGACCACGCCGCGGTAGGCGTCGTACCACGAGTCGAAGATGAGCGCCTTGAGCGGCGCGTCGAAGTCGCCCGCCGGCGCCGGCAACCGCTTGACGATCGCTTCGAGCACCTGCGCCGCGCCGGTGCCTTCCTTGGCGCTGGTGAGGATGGCGCCGCTGGCGTCCAGGCCGATGATCTCCTCGATCTGGCGCCGCGTCTCGTCGGGCTGCGCGCCGGGCAGGTCGATCTTGTTGATGACCGGGATGATCTCGAGGTTGTCGTCAACCGCCAGGTAGGCGTTGGCCAGCGTCTGCGCCTCGACGCCCTGCGACGCGTCCACCAGCAGCAGCGCGCCCTCGCACGCGGCCAGGGACCGGGTCACTTCGTACGAGAAATCGACGTGGCCCGGCGTGTCGATGAGGTTCAGCACGTACTTTTCGCCATCCGGCGTGGCGTAATTGAGCCGGACGGGATGGGCCTTGATGGTGATGCCCCGTTCGCGCTCGAGGTCCATGCTGTCGAGCAGCTGGGCCTCCATGTCGCGCAGCTCGACGGCGCCGGTGATTTCCAGAAACCGGTCCGCCAGCGTCGACTTGCCGTGGTCGATGTGCGCGATGATCGCGAAGTTGCGGATGTGGGCCTGATCCATTCGATGGCTTTGGGCGTTCGGCTCTGGGCTTCGAGATGCGCCGGGGGCCTGAAGCTCACAGCCGTGGAGCCTTCAGGAAACTTCAATTATAGCATTCGAGGATCGGTGGCCGCGGATGGCAGGTTCGAGGCATCGACCTTCGATGTCGGCCCTCGAACCCCGGGGATTCCGGGTGTCGACTCCAGACTCCGGACTCCGGACTCCGGACCCCGGACCCCGGACGCGAGTATCTTACTTGCCCCCCGCCACCTCGGTCTTCAGCACGACGCTGCCCGCGTACTGCTGCACGACCGACATGAGGCCGGTGTAGAGGAACCCGAACTGGAACATCACCAGGAAGGGCACCGTGCCGTAGATCCCGTTGGCGAGCGCGTAGAACACCGTCGCGGTGAAGTAGAGGCCCAGGCCGAGCTCGACCAGCGGCTGGATCAGCACCGACTGGCGGTATTTCTTCGAGACCCAGTCGTCCGACGAGCGCTCGATGCCGTACTTGGGCGTGCGCGTGAACTCGCTCTTCTTGTCGAACAGGGCCTCGACGACCGCGCGGCCGTTGTTCACCGACAGCCCGATCCCGATGGACATGAGCACGGGCAGGTACTTGAGCCGCGACACCCAGTCGGTGTGGATCTCTCGCTGCGACACGATGTAGAAGTTGCAGACGCCCCAGGTCGCCGCGAAAAACATGGGCACGTCGATGAGCAGCATCTCGTACCAGCCCATGTTGTAGCGGATGACCATCGCGGGGAACATCAATAGCGACAGCGCCACCATCAGCAGGAAGTTGAAGTTCCCGGTCAGGTGGAAGAAGGCCTCCACCTTGATGGGCAGCGGCAGATCGGAGCGCAACACCTGCGGCAGCACCTTGCGGCACACCTGGGTGGCGCCCTTCGCCCAGCGGTGCTGCTGCGACTTGAACGCGTTCATCTCCACGGGCACTTCGGCCGGCTCGACCAGGTTGCGCAGGAACACGAACCGCCAGCCGCGCATCTGGGCGCGGTAGCTCAGGTCCATGTCCTCGGTGATCGTGTCGTGCTCCCACCCGCCCGCGTCGACAATGGCCTGCCGGCGCCACATCCCGGCGGTGCCGTTGAAGTTCCAGAACCGGCCGGACCGGAAACGGGGACCGTGCTCGAGGATGAAATGCCCGTCGAGCATGATCGCCTGCACCCTGGTCAGCACCGAGTACGCTTCGTTGATGTGCCCCCAGCGCGCCTGGACGACGGCAACCTTCGGATCGGAGAAGTGCGGCAGGCACCGCATCAGGAAATCGCTCGTCGGGATGAAGTCGGCGTCGAAAATCGCGATGAACTCCCCGGACGCCTGGGGCATGGCCGCTTCGAGGGCGCCGGCCTTGTAGCCGGTTCGATCGTCCCGGTGCACGTAGTCGATGTCGAAGCCCTGGTTGGCGTAGCGCTGCACGACGAGCTGGGCAATCTGCTGCGTCTCGTCGGTCGAATCGTCCAGGAGCTGGATCTGGAGCAGTTCCCGCGGGTAGTCTATGCGGCAGACCGCATGGACAAGCCGGTCGACCACGTACATCTCGTTGTAGATCGGCAGCTGGATGGTGACTTTCGGCAGGCAGGCCAGCGTCCCGAGAGGCTGCGGATCGGCTTGATCCCGGTATTTCTTGTGAAGATAGACGAGGAAATGCCTGTGCGTCCCGTAAATCGCCAGGATCGTCAGGATGAAAAAGTACGCGCCGAGAATCAGGCTGTCAGACGCCGTCATGGTGGCAAGTGTTCTCGCGGGGACGAATTTAGAATTATACTGCCCAGTTGAACGAAGTCAAACAGCTGACCCCTTTTAGGCCTTTTTTTACGGGCTATGAAGCTGCCTCCATTGCGCGCGCTCTTCGAGCAAGTCCGTTCAGGCGACCTCACCGTCGACGAGGCGGAACGGCAGTCATTCGAGTTTCTCCGCGAGATGCCGTACGAGGACCTTGGATTTGCCCGTGTTGACCATCACCGTGCCATCCGACAGGGATTCCCGGAGGTCGTCCTCGGCATAGGCAAAACGCCGGCCCAGATCGCCGCCATTGCCGAGCGAATCGTACGGCGGGGACAGTCGCTGCTCGTGACGCGGACGGACCAGGCGGCCTATGAGGCGGTGAAAGCGCTCGTGCCCGACGCCCTGTTCCACGCCGAGGCGGGCGCGATCACCTTCGCCCAGCAGGACATCGAGCCGGGAAAGGGCATGATTCTCATTGCCACCGGCGGCACCGCCGATGTGCCCGTTGCCGAAGAAGCCGCCATTACGGCTCAGCTGATGGGCAACCAGGTCGACAGGCTCTACGACGTGGGGGTCGCCGGCCTCCATCGGGTTCTCAGCGCCCACACGCGGCTCGCCGATGCCCGCGTGGTCATTGTCGTCGCCGGGATGGAAGGGGCGCTGCCCAGCGTGGTGGGGGGCCTGGTCCAGGTCCCGGTCATCGCGGTGCCGACGAGCACCGGCTACGGTGCCAGTTTCGGCGGTATCGCGGCGCTGCTGGGCATGCTGAACAGTTGCGCGTCGGGGGTGTCGGTCGTGAACATCGACAACGGCTTCGGCGCGGCGTCTATCGCCAGCCTCATCAACCACTTGTAGGCGGCTGAACGCTCCGGCCGAGGGCCGCGGCGTCGAAAAACGCTCAGTTTGACAGACCGGTCATCCCATTCGATAGTGAATGGCGTTGACAGCCGTCTGAATCTGGCGGTAGAGTATGCGTTTGCCCGCCTCGGCGCGTGGCGGGCGGCGAGCGCTCTTCTACGCGCCTCTCCCCATCGGCTTCCACGCCCATTATGCACGTAGGCGCATTGCAGGCCCTCGAATTCGATCGGATCGTCGAGGCGCTCGCGAGTTTCGCCGCGACTCCCCTGGGCGCGGTGCGCCTGGCGGCGCTCCGGCCGCAGACCGATCCGCGGCGCGTTGCCGCGCTGCTGGGCGCCACCACCGAGGGCGTCCAGTTCCTCGAGACGGAAGGGCGGTTCCCGCTACGGGGCCCCGCGGACCTGGAGGCCATCCTCGCGGCGCTCGCGATCGAGGGCCGGGCCCTCGAGCCGTTGCGCCTGGTGGGCCTGGCCGATTTCCTCGAATCGATCGAGAACGCGCGCGCGGCCATCCGCCGCACGACGCCGGCGTTCCCCGCGCTGCGCGCCGTGGTGGAAACGGCGACGGCGTTCAAGAACGAAATCGCCGAAGTGCGCGAGAAGATCGATGCGAGCGGCGGCGTCGTGGACCACGCGAGCGCCGAGTTGCGCTCGGTGCGCGACCGCCTGCGCCGCCTGCGCGGGCGCCTGCAGGGACTGCTCGAATCGTTCGTTCGCGGCAAGGATACCGCGCGCTACCTGCAGGAGCAGATCGTCACCGACCGCAACGGCCGGTACGTGCTCATGATCAAGGCGGAGCATCGCACCGCGATCCCGGGCATCATTCACGGCAGTTCGACCAGCGGCGCGACGCTGTTCCTCGAGCCCTTGAGCACGGTCGAGCTCAACAACGAGATCGTCGCGCTCGAAGAGCAGGAGGCGGAGGAAGTCCGGCGCATCCTGCTCGCGCTGACCAACGGGTTTCGCGGCCGCCCGGCCGACATCCAGCGCACGGTGGATTCGGCGATCGAACTCGACGTCATCCAGGCGAAGGCCGAATTCTCGCTGCTCATCGGCGGCAGCGAACCGGCGCTCTCGACCGACGGCGGGCTCGAACTCCGGTCGGCACGCCACCCGCTGCTCATCCCGGCGCTCGCGGGGCGACTGGCCGACCGCGCCGCGCGGCCGGAACCGGTCAAGGGCCGCACCGCCGAATCAGCCGGCGACCTCGACGATGCGGACGGCGCGCGCGCGAGCAGGCCGGCCGCGGGCCTCACCGAGCCCGTCCCCGTGGACATCCTGCTGGCGGCGCCGACCACCGTCCTGATGATCACCGGACCGAACACCGGGGGCAAGACGGTGGCGCTCAAGACCGCCGGGCTGCTGGCGCTCATGGCGCAGGCGGGCCTGCACGTCAGCGCGGCCCCCGGGTCGCGCCTGCCCGTGTTCCGGTCGGTCTTCGCCGACATCGGCGACGAGCAGTCGATCGCCGCCAGCCTGAGCACGTTCTCGTGGCACATCACCAACATCGCCTCGATGGATCGCCGGCTGTCGCTGCCGGCGCTGGTGCTGCTCGACGAGATCGGCGTCGGCACCGACCCGGTGGAGGGCGGCGCGCTCGGCATGGCGATCATCGATCACTTCCGGCGCCGCGGGGCGCTGGTCATCGCCACCACGCACTACGAGGCCCTCAAGTCCTACGCCTCGACGACCGAGGGCGCCGTCGCCGCCGGCTTTGGCTTCGATCCCGACACCTTTGCGCCGACCTATCGCCTCACGTACGGGTCGCCGGGACGCAGCCTGGCGCTCGAGATCTCCGGACGGCTCGGCCTCAACCCGGCGATCCTCGCCTCGGCAAGAGCGAACATCAGCGATCGCGAAGCGCAACTGGCCGCGCACCTGAAGAAGGTGGACGAGGATCTGCGCGCGCTCGAACACGAACGGCGGCTGGTCGCGCACGAACGCGAGGCGATGCACGACGCGGAAAGCCGCCTGCACGCGCGCGAGGCGACGCTGCGGGACCGTGAGGAAGCGGCCAGGCGCCGTTTCGACCAGCAGTTCGACGAGCGGCTGCGCAGCGCGCGCCGCGACATCGATACCGTCGTCGACGACCTGAAGCGGCGCGTGGCGGAACTCGCGGCCCGGGCGTCGGAGCCCGGACGAGCCGCGGTGTCCACGGGCGATACCGGCGCCGTGCGCAGTGACGCCCTCGGAGCGCTCGACCAGGTGGCCAGCCGGGCCCACGGCGGTGAAGCAGCGGCCACGCCGGCGACGCACCCGAAGGAAACGACCGACGCGGCCGCACGGCCGGGGGACCGCGTCGTGGTCAGCGGCCTGGGCCTCGAGGGCCGGCTGGTCCTGCTGTCGGGCAGCGACGCCGAGGTCGACGTGCGCGGCAAGCGGCTTCGCGTGCCGGCAAGCGGCCTGCGTGTCATCGCGCACGGAGCGGCTGCCGTCACGGGCGGCCACGTGAGCGTCAACGTCCACGCGCAGGCACGCGATGACGCGCCGACGGATCTGAACGTCGTCGGCTGCACGGTGGACGAAGCGCTCAGCCGGATGGAGAAATTCCTGGACGACACGCTCATGACCGACGAGCGGACCGTGCGCGTCATTCACGGCTACGGGACCGGCCAGCTGCGCCGCGCGCTCGCCGCGTTCCTCGAGCGCCATCCGCTCGTGGCGCAGGTCACGACGGCCGCGCCGGAACAGGGCGGCGGCGGCGTGACGGTGGTGGAGCTCAAAGAGTAGGGGCGCAGCATGCTGCGCTTCGGGGCGGCCTTGGGTTTTCGGCCCCGGGCTTTTGCCGCAAGAACGGCTGTCCGGCCGGCAAGCGCCAAGGCCAAAGGTCTAAGGCCGAAGACCGAGAGCGAAGCGAGCGCAATGCTCTTCCCGCAGTCCTTCATCGACGATTTACGGCTGCAGGCGGACATCGTGCAGGTGATCCAGGATTACGTTCCCCTCAAGCGGGCGGGCACCAGTTACAAGGGTCTCTGCCCGTTCCATGGCGAGAAGACACCGTCGTTCATCGTCCACCGCGACAAGGGGTTCTTTCACTGCTTCGGATGCGGCGCAGGCGGCGATGTCTTCAAGTTCCTGGAGCTGCACGAGAAGGTCGGCTTCCAGGACGCGGTCCGGCAACTCGCCCAGCGGTTCGGCGTGCCGATTCCGGAATCGCCGGGGGACCGCGCGACGCCGGATGAAGTCCAGGAACGGGAGGCGCTGCTCAAGATCCACGAGGTCGCGGGGGCGTATTTCCAGGATCAGCTGCGGGCACCGGCTGGCGCGAGGGTCCGCCGGCTGCTGAAAGACCGCGCGCTGACCGACAAGACGGTCGAACAGCTGGGGCTCGGCTACGCGCCGCCCGGGCGCGAGGCGCTCAAGCGGCACCTGGTGGAACGGGGCTTCGACCTGCGACAACTCCTGAGGAGCGGCCTGGTGCTCGAACGCGAGAGTGGCGAGTCGATCGATCGGTTTCGCGGCAGGCTGATCTTCCCGATCTGCCGCGAGAGCGGGTCGGTCGTCGCGTTTGCGGGACGCGCGCTCGAGGCCGACCAGCAGCCCAAGTACCTGAATTCGCCTGAGACCGCGATCTACTCGAAGAGCCGGACGCTCTATGGCCTGAACCTGTCGAAATCCGTGATCAAGCGATCCGGGTACGCCGTGCTCGTCGAGGGGTACTTCGATTTCGCCCAGCCGTTTCAGGCCGGCACGCTGCCGATGGTGGCCTCGTGCGGCACGGCGCTCACGACCCAGCAGGCGCACTTGCTGAGGCGGTTCACCACGAAGGTGGTCCTCAGTTACGACCCGGATTCGGCGGGACAAGGCGCGGCCGCGCGCTCCTCGGAGCTGATGGTGGCCGAGGGGTTCCAGGTGAACGTCGCCGCGCTGCCGGCCGGCCAGGATCCGGACGTGTTCGTCAGACGCAATGGCGTCGATCAGTACGCGGCTGCGCTCAAGGCGTCTCAACCGTACCTGGAGTTCCTGCTCGACCGATCGGCCCGAGCGCATGACCTGGGCAGCGACGAGGGCCGACGCGATTTCCTGCGGGAGATGCTCATCATTGCCGCGAAGATCCCGGAGGCCGCCGCCAGGGATCAATTCGCCGATCGGCTCGCGCACAAGGCCCGCATCACGGAAGATGTAGTGCGGGCTGAAATCCGCAAGGCCGCCGTCGAGCGCCGGACGACGATGACCGAGCGGCAGATGCCCGGTTACGGCCAGGTGCGGGGCGACGAAAAAGGCCTGATCTGGCACCTGTTCCACGATCCGGAACCCGCGGTGGCCGCAATCGGCCGGCTCGAGGAGGCGGACGTCGACCGTCTGGCCATCCGGCACGTGCTGACGGTCGTGAGAAGCCTCGACGATCATGCCCCCGCGGACGTACCTTCGGCTCTGCTGGCGCGTCTAAATACCGAGGAGGCCAGGCTGGTCTCGGCGCTCGCGGCCGAGCCGCAGGCCCCGAGGCTGTCGGCGTCGCTATGCGTGGACGGCCTGAAACTGCTGCGCTACGAGCGCGAACTGACGCCGCTGCAGCGGGAGATCGACCGGCTCCAGGAACAGGGTGGAGCCGACGAGGCGATCGAGCAGCTGTGGCAGCGGAAGAAGGACCTGCTCTACCGGATAGAACTGTTGAACTCGTAACCGCGAAAGCCAAGTGTGGGTCTTAGGGCTTGGGCCCGGGACGGGCAACGGCGCGGGCCGGTGCCCCGGCGCACTGATACAGGGAGGACGCCCTTGTCGATCGAAGATAAATACGATGAGGTACGGCAGCTGATTTCCATCGGCAAGGAGAAAGGTTACCTGCTCTATGACGAGGTGAACGAGCTGCTGCGCTCGGACATCACGTCCTCGGAAGAGCTCGACGACCTGTTCAACACGTTCGGCAGCGCCGGAATCGAGGTCGTCGATTCCGAGCAGAAATACCGCGAGGACAAGCAGCTCGAAGCGGGCGACGACCTCGAGCTGGACCTGACGCCCGGCGTCCTCGACAAGACCAACGATCCGGTGCGGATGTACCTGCGCGAGATGGGCACGGTGCCCCTGCTCACGCGCGAGGGTGAAGTCGAGATTGCCAAGCGGATCGAGCGCGGCAAGCTGTCGGTCATCAAGTCGATCTCGCGCATGCCGACCATCGCGCTGAAGGTCGTGGGCATGGGCGAGGCGCTCAGGGCCGGCGAGCGCACCATCCGCGAGTTCGTCATCTTCAACGACGAGGAGATCACCGAGGAGCGGCTCGACGAACGGCTGAACGAAGTCGTCGGGCAGATCGACGCCGTGAAGAAGGCGAACGCCGTGTACAAGAAGTGCGGCGAGAAGCTCGGCGAGATCCCGAAAAAGGACAAGCGCAAGTACCGGAGGGCACGCTGGAAGACGCTGCGCGCGCGCGTGCGGCTGTCGCAGCTCATCCGCGCGATCGAGTTCACCGAGGCGGTGAAGCGCCGGATGATCGACGAGATCAAGGACGGCGTCGAGCGCGTGCAGGTGCTCCAGCGCGAGATGGACGGGATCGACCGCCAGCTGAACGCGAAGGGCCGCCGGGCCCGCCTCAAGGAGGACGAGCGCAAGGCCGCCGCCGCGCGCGCCCGCGAACTCAAGGGCGAGATCAAGCGGCTGGCCGACGAGCTCGAAGAAACGCCGGATCAGTTGCGGCGGACGCTCGATACGATTCGTCGCGGCGAGGCGCAGGCCGAACAGGCGAAGAAGGAACTGGTCGAGGCGAACCTCCGGCTGGTCGTCTCCATCGCCAAGAAGTACACGAACCGCGGCCTGCAGTTCCTCGACCTGATCCAGGAAGGCAACATCGG
>PMZR01000038.1:0-8087 GCA_003170135.1 Acidobacteriota bacterium | reverse complement strand
CCGGTGCACATGATCGAGACGATCAACAAGCTGATCCGCACGTCGCGGTCGCTGGTGCAGGAACTCGGTCGCGAACCGACGTCCGAGGAGATCGCCAAGCGGATGGACATCCCGGTCTCGAAGGTCCGCAAAGTCCTGAAGATCGCCCAGGAACCGATCTCGCTCGAAACCCCCATCGGCGAGGAGGAAGACAGCCATCTTGGCGATTTCATCGAGGATCGCCAGGTGGTCTCGCCGGCCGATGCCGTGATCAATCTGAACCTGCGGGAACAGACCGAATCGGTGCTGAAGACGCTGACCCCGCGCGAAGAACGCGTGATCAAGATGCGCTTCGGCGTGGGCGATGGCAGCGAGCACACGCTCGAGGAAGTCGGCCAGAGCTTCGCGGTCACGCGCGAACGCATCCGGCAGATCGAAGCGAAGGCGCTGCGCAAGCTGCGCCATCCGTCGCGCAGCCGCAAGTTGCGCGCATTCCTCGAGGGACGGACGTAGAATGGTCGTTGGTTGTTAGTCGTTCATTATTGGTCTTCGTCGTTGGTCATTGGTCAGTGGTCCGAGTCGTTCGTCGTTCGTCAGGGTCGTTCGTCGGAGTCGTCGGTCGACGACGGGGACCGACGACCAACAACGAAGACCAACAACCAACAACCAACAACCAACGACCAACGACCAACGATTACGGCGGGCCCATAGCTCAGTGGTAGAGCCGCCGGCTCATAACCGGCCCGTCCCAGGTTCGAATCCTGGTGGGCCCACCAGCCAACGACGCGCGACGCGAGGGAGGCGGGGGTTTCGCATGACGAGCAGGAGTCTGCAGCGCGCGAGGAGCGAAAATTCGCCCCGATCGATTCACCAGGCCCCGCCTTGCGCGGGGCTTTTTTTTGCCCGAGGCCAGTGGTGCGTATCAGCGGATTGCGCAGTCGAACAACGCCGTTCAAACGCTGATCCTGCGGGCGTGACAACGGAACGGCCGCTGTAGTTCTCGCTGACACCGTCTACTCGTCGTTCACATGGTCCCCGCAGAAGGTGGTGCCGCCGGATGTTGACGGATCTCGAACGCCTGATCAGGTTGCAGCAACTCGATGACTTCGCCGAACAGGCGCGGCGCACGATCACCGAGCACCCGGTCCGCGTCCAGGCCCTGGACGACCGGCTGACCGCCGCCCGCGAGCACGTCGCGGCCGCCCGCCAGCACGCCACCGACAGTCAGGCGGCGCGCCGCGCGCTCGAGAAGGAACTGGCAACCGTGCAGGGCCGGTTGTCCAAGTTCAAAGACCAGTTGATGGAGGTCAAGACCAACCGCGAATACCAGGCGATGCAGAAGGAAATCGAGGTCGCCCAGCAGGAGGTGCGCGGCATCGAGGATCGCATCCTGGAGCGGATGGTCGAGGCCGACGAACTGGCCGCCGGCATTCGGCAGACCGAGGCGGCCCAGGCCGCCGCGCAGAAGGACGTCGATCGGGAGCGCCGGGCCATGGAAGACGACGTGGCCAGGCTGCAGAGCGAACTGGCGCGTACGACCCCCCAGCGCCAGGTGATTCTCACCGAGATCTCTGCCGTCGCGCTGTCCATCTACCAGACCGTCGCCCCGCAGCGAAAAGGCCAGGCGGTGGCCGAGGCGCGCGAGGGGCTCTGCACCGCGTGCCACGTACGGCTGCGGCCGAAAGTCTTCAACGATATCCTGCGCAACGACGCGATCATCCAGTGCGACAGCTGCCAGCGCATCCTCTACTCTGCCGCTGCGACGTCGACGACACCCAATGCCAGTCCTTCCGCCTGACGCGGTCGTCGCCTACATCGATGGTGGTTCGCGCGGCAACCCAGGACCCGCCGGGTTCGGCGTGCACGTCGAAACGGCGGACGGCACGCTGGTCGCCGAGTTGCGTGAAGCGCTCGGCGTCGCGACCAACAACGTCGCGGAATACAGCGGTCTCATCGGCGCCCTGACCTGGGCCCTCGAGCACGGGCGGCGGCGCCTGCACGTGCGGTCGGATTCGTTGCTGCTCGTCAAGCAGATGCGCGGCGAGTACCGCGTGAAGAACCCGGGGCTCCAGGCGCTGCACCGTCGGGCGAACGAGCTGGTCGCGCGTGTCGATCGCGTCACCTTCGAACACGTTCCGCGCAGCCAGAACCAGGAGGCCGACCATCTGGCGAACCTCGCGATGGACGAAGCGGCCTCGCAACCGCCGGCGCCGGCGCGTGGCCGGCCGGACGGCGAGAACCACGCCGACGCCGCGCCGGGCCCCCGTGGACCGTCCCCGGTTCGGGCCACGCGCCAGAGCGGTTTGCCGTTCGACGACGACTTGCCCGATAATGCCCCGCACTCCACACCGTCCCCACCGACCATCCGACGATCTCGACGGTCGTAGGGCGGCGCAGACCATCTCGCAGGTTCCACGCGCGAGCGTGGCACGACCGCGCAGCTCCGGCGACCGGTTCAGGAGAGCGATGAGATATTCCCGCTTCGTCGCGGCGCTCGCGTTGTCCATCGTCTGCCCGGCGGCCGCAAACGGACAGGCCGGCGACCCACGCGTCACACCCGGCCAGCCAACCGCGGTGGTTCGGGACAACGGCCCTGGGACTCAGGCGGCGACCGCGCCACAGGACCAGCAGCCGGACTCATCCGGGCTGAAGCTGCCGGACACCGACAAGCTGCGCATCGGTGTGCGGTTCCTGGCCGGTTACGGCGGCGACTACAGCGAGGAGAGCCTGGGCCTCGAGAACCAGGGCCGCATCGGCTACGCGATCGTCCGCCTGTCCGGGAAACTGACCGGCCGGTTCTCCTTCCTGCTCGAGGTCAATCCCGTCAACGAAGCGCAGCCGCTGCCCTCCTGCGGCGAGGCGCGCTACTTCTACCCGAACACGCCGCAGGCGTTCGGCCCGAGCGTCGCCTGCGACAACAACGGCCGCGTGCGCGTGGACGACTACCGCTTCATCGCGCTCGACACGATCGTGCAGCAGGGACCGCTGCGCCAGGCCTACCTCGACTACAACGGCGCGATCGGGATCCGGTTCGGCCGCTTCATCCTGCCGATCGGGTTCGGCGCGGAAGAAGCCGGCTCCTTCACGGCGAAGGACGCCACGCACATCCAGCGCATCGATGCAGAGGCCAGCTTCGGCGCGATGCTGACGGCCAGGCGATCGCGGCGCGGGCAGCCGTTCGTGGAAGGACATGCCGCGGCCTTCCTCGGCGAGGGCAACCGGTTCCACGACTACGACTACTACTACTCGCTCGACGCGTCGCTCGACACCAACTCGGCCCTGACCGGCCTCGTGTCGGGGACCATCTTCCCGGTGCCCGGCGCGGATCTGCGGGCCGCCTACAAGTTCGGGTACACCGGCTCGAAGGTGGAGACGCTTCCCAACTTCTACGCTTCGAAGCGCAACGACCGCGCGCTCGTGTTGTCCGGCCAGTATTCGCGCGCCGTGCACGCGCTGTCGGCGCGGGCATTCGGCGAATACGCCGCCTACACCTGGGGCCTCACCGACACCTCGGCGGACCTGCTCGGGCTCTCGCGTGGCGCGGTCCAGAAGAACGGGTATTACGGCGGCGCGGACGTCTCGTACCAGGTCGCGAGACGGGTCCGCATCGGCGTGAACGGCACGCGCGAAGAACTCTCCCGCGACGACGCGCTCATCAAGTACCTGGCGGACCAGGGACTGTACGGCGTCGCGCTCGGCAAGAAGGAGCGGTCGCTCGTGTGGCGCTTTTACGCGGACATCAATCGCATGGTGACGGTCGGCTACTACCGGAACAGCCTCGACAACCCGTTCCCGTGGGTCTCCGGCATCGTGCCCGTCGAAGGCGCGAACGCGTACGGATCATGGGGCCGCGGCAACGACAAGTGGGGCGTGGTGGTCAGGTTCCGGCTCGAGTAGCCCGTTCTAACGCGAGCCGGCATCGCGTCCCGGCGTAATGACCGCCGCCAGCCGACCGGTCCCCGCACCGTCGCGTCGGTACGAGGGGAACACCGACGGATGACACGCGGTGCACAGGCTGCACGCGGCGATGCGGGCCGGATCCAGGCCGGCCGCACGCAGTTGGTCGACGTTGGCCGTCGGGACGTCGAGTCGATACTTCACCTGGCCAGCGTCCGCGACGACCGGAGCGCTGCGCCACGATTGCGGGCTGCCCTCCGGCCGAAACCACTCGCGGATCGCCGCGTCGGCGTGGCCGGCCGCCTGGAACGCGTCGACCACGTCCGCGCCCACCTGGTAACAACACGGCCCGATGCTCGGCCCGATGGCCGCGACGAGATCCGCGGGCCGCGTGCCGAAGTGCAACTGCATGGCGGCAACCGCATGGCGCGCCGCTCCGGCCGCTGTTCCCCGCCAGCCGGCATGAACGGCGGCCACCGCGCCCGTCACCGGGTCCGCGAGCAGCAGCGGAACGCAATCGGCCACCTGCACCGCGACCGCGACGGCCGGGTCGTCCGTCATGACGATGTCGGCCCGCGGCCGGCCGTCATCGTCGTCCGCGAGTGCCGGCGGCCCGAGCGGCGCCGGAACCGGATCACCGCGACGTATCACCACCACACGGGTCCCATGAACCTGCTTCAGCCTCGCCAGGCGGGATGGCTGCACGGCGACAGCGATGGCAAGCAGCCGCCACCCGTCTTCCGAGCGTGGACCGCGGAGGCGCAGGTCGCTGGTCGTGAAGAGGTGACGCGCGATGGCGGCCAGCGGCACTGACTGCAGCGCACGTCCCCAGGGTTGCGGTGTCCAGGCGAAAGGATGGGCGGGATGTGGGGCGATCATCTAGGATAGTCGTTGGTCGTTGGTTGTTGGTTGTTGCTGGTAAATCATGGACATCATCGCCGTCGGCATTGACGCCACGGACATCCCCCGCGTAGAGGACACGTTGCGGCGGTTCGGCGACCGGTTCCTGCAGCGCGTGTTCACCGCCGGCGAAATCGCGTATTGCATGCGGCGACGCCATCCCGCGCCGCACCTGGCGGCCCGCTTCGCGGCCAAGGAGGCGGCGATGAAAGCGCTGGGCACCGGTCTCTCGCAGGGTGTCACGTGGCGCGATATCGAGGTCTTTCGCCGCCATGGTCCCCCGCAACTGCAGTTTCATGGTACCGCAGCCGCCCGCTTCGCGTCCCTGAGGGCCACACGCGCGCTGCTCAGCCTCACGCACGCCCAGTCTCTCGCGCTCGCCCAGGTGCTCTTCGTCAAGGACTGACGTCGCCGCACTCACCCGCCCCGGCTCCTCCGACCGAGTGGCGCTCACCCGACGGCAACCGCGGTTGTCACTTCCGTCTGCCACTCCGTGGGTTGTCAGGGTCTTTCGCTGCGAGGGCCCCCAACTCGTTTGATGCCCGTCGTTTCGCAATCCGCATTGTGCGCCTGCGACCGGCACGACCATTGCCGAATGGGCAAGCGCCCGCACTTGGGCCACAGGGCAAATGGGGCGAGCAGCAAACGCCAGCCGGCGTGCCCCCCACCGGCGCGGCGTCTCTGCGCTGCCCGCCCCGCCTGCCCACACGCTCCGGAGGCAACGATGGTCGTCAAGATTGTGCCGTACGAGAAGGGAAACCCGCCGGGCAAGCTGGCGGACGCCGAGCTGCACTTCACTGACGGGGTGCTCGAAGGATTGAAGCTGATTGGCTTCAGCGTCTGGGAGCGCCGCAGCGGCTCTGGACGCAACGTGACGTTTCCCGCCCGGCAGTACTCGGTCAACGGGGAACGCCGCAGTTTCGCGCTGCTGCGGCCCGTGGTGGATGCAACGTCCCAGGATCGCGTGCGCGACCTGATCCTGCAGGCGTACGCGGAACACGAGGAGGCGCTGGCCACGGCAAGCTGACGTCAATTGTGGCGCAGGACGAGGAAGCGCTGTGAATCGTGGCGCAGGACGTCGGTCCTCAGGAGACGCCTTGACGCCGCTAGCGCGGCACGGCCTGGCGCTTCGCTGGCAGGGTCCACTCGGCCCGGAGCGACTTCTCGTATTCGCTGCGCAGGAAGCCGGTCTTCATGCCGCCGTCGATGATGTCCCAGGGCATCACCGCGTCGCCGCTGCGCTCGCGAAACAGGTAGAACTCCGCGTCGAGGCCCGCATCGGTCACCGCCTGCCGCCAGGCGCCGCCGTTGGCTTCCGCGATCTCGATGGCCCGCGCGACGCGGCGGTCGCCGAGCGACAGGAGCGCCTGGTAGAAGGAATGGCGCTCCGACTTGATGTTGCAGTAGACGTTGTCGAGGTCCGCCATCAGCGAGCGCAGCCGCCGGGTCGCCTTGTCCACGACCGCGGCCCGTTCCATCGGCAGCCACTGGTAGGCGGTCATCGGCTTCGGGATGAGGGGGTTCACGCTCGCGACAATCCGCCCGACGGTCCCGCGGCCGCGCGCGTGCTTCATCATCCGATCGCGCATCTGCACCACGAGGTCGCGGATCGCGACCAGGTCCTCGTCGGTTTCGGTCGGCAGGGCGATCATGAAGTACAGCTTCAGGTTCTCGAAGCCGCTGGCGAAGAGTAAGTCGGTGCGATCGAGAATCTGGTCGTTGGTGATCGTCTTGTTGATAACGCGGCGCAGGCGATCCGACCCGGTTTCCGGCGCGATCGTGACGCTCCGCTCGCCGCCCGCGCGCAGCAGCTTCACGATCGGCTCGGTCAAATCGTCGAGTCGCAACGAAGCTGGGCTCAGCGCGAATCCCATGTCGACCAGGCGGCCGAGGATGTCCTCGATCTGGGGGTGATCGCACAGCGCGATGGACACCAGGCCGGCGCGATTCGCGTAGGGCCGGGCGGCGGCGGCCAGCTCCAGGATCCGGGATGCGCTGAACGGCCGGACGGGCAGGTAGTTGTAGCCGGCCCAGCAGAAGCGGCACAGGTTGGCGCAGCCGCGAACGACTTCGACGAGAAACCGGGAACCGAATTCGGTGTCGGGCGTGAAGATCGACGTGGCCGGCGGATCGACGGCGTCCGTCAGCTTCACGGCAGCCTTGTGCACCGGCACAGACGCGCCCGTCCCGGGCTTCGCCGCGTGCGGCTTCACCGTGCCGTCCGCGCCGATCTCGACGTCGTAGAACGAGGGCACGTAGAAGCCGTGCTGGCTGGCAAGGCCGTGCAGCAACTGTTCGCGCCGCTCGCCTGCTTCCATCGCGACGACGAGCGCGGGCACCAGCACTTCGCCTTCGCCGGCGGCGACCAGGTCGGCAAACGGCGCGAGCGGCTCCGGGTTCAGGAACGTGATGGCGCCGCCGATGACGACCAACGGATGTGACTCGCTCCTGTCGGACGCGCGCAGCGGGAGCCCGGCCAGCCGCAGCATCGTCAGGACGTTGGTGTAGTCCCATTCGAACGACACGGAAAAGGCGAACACGTCGAATTCGTGGACGGGCGTCTGCGATTCGAGCGTCAGCAGCGGGGTTCGGTTCTGCAGCGCCGCCTGCACGTCCGGCTTGGGCGGCAGGAACACCCGTTCGCAGACACAGTTGTCGAGCCCGTTGAAGAGGCGATACACCGTCTGGAAGCCGAGGTTCGACATGCCGACGTAGTACGTGTTCGGGAAGGCCAGCGCGACGCGCAAGCGCCCGCCGTGCGGCTTGCGCACGTATCCGACCTCGCGCGAGAGGACGTCGCGCGATTGCATCCGCTGTTGCCAGGAGGCGACCTTGCTCATCAGTTGCCAGCCGCTGCCCGTCCGCGGACAGGTACTGCGGCTCAGTCTCAGACGGAAGCGTTCTCGTGTCCCGTGGATCTTTTTAGTTTACCACGCGACCCGGGGCGCGCTGCGGGGGCGGCTGAGCGGAGGCGACGTGGCACGACCCCATCTCGTCCGCGGCGACCGGCGCCAATCGTCACCGAGCGCACGGCAGCCGCGAGACAGCCTGGAAGAGATGGGCTCTGGCTCCACGTCTGGACGCTGCGCACTTGCGTCGGCGCAGCAGAGATCGGGATCGAGGGGCGCCTCCCCTGATCCCTGGCCCTGAGTCCTACGCGTGCTCGAGTAAACGCCGGAACCAGTGGCCCGTATCAGCTGATTCGCTAGCACCGCGCCGGCCGTGCAAACCCGCAGCCGCGGGACGCGACAGCGGAGCGCCCCGCTACGGATTCAGGCGATACAGTCCACTAGTACGACTTTGTCACATCC